>JADFXX010000004.1:0-155737 GCA_015233335.1 Candidatus Omnitrophota bacterium
GTGTATTTTTCCTCTTGCATTTCATTTTATATTTGCTGAATGCACGATGCGATATTGTCCATACAATCACACGGCTTGCAAAGCACCTGGGATCATCAAGAAATTTTCTTATTATTTTGTTTCTGTCTATAATGCCCCCTGAAAACTGGACCATGAAAATGGTATAAATAAGGTGTAAAATGCACCTATAACCAGGAGGTCCAGTATGAGGAAGCATCACAGCAATGAATTTAAGGCAAAAGTAGCACTGGCAGCGCTCAAGGGTGACAAAACCCTGGCTGAATTATCAAGCGAATTTGGCATACACGCCACTATGATCACGCGTTGGCGGAGCGAAGCCAAAGAAGGGCTGGCAGGGGTATTCGCCGGAACAAACCGTGAAGCTGTTCGTGATTTGAAAGCCAAGAACGAAGAACTCTTTACGACTATCGGCCGGATTCAGGTCGAGAATGATTGGCTAAGAAAAAAGTTGGACGTCTGACGCTGGAAGAGAAGCGGGGCCTGATCGAACGTGAAGAGAACTCGGCCTTGAGCGTCAGACAACAGTGTGAGCTTCTAGGATTGAACCGGGCAACATTTTATTACGAGCCGGTGCCGTGGAACGAAGATGATCTGCGGCTAATGAACGTCATTGACGTGTTGTTTACGAAAAAGCCTACTCTTGGTGTTCGGCAGATGATGTGGCGATTGCGGGACAGGGGCTTTCCGGTCGGCAGAAAGCGTGTCCGGACGCTAATGCGTCATATGGGACTTTTCCCCATATTACCGAAGAGGAACACGAGCAAGCCAAACCCGGAACATCCTGTTTATCCGTATTTGTTGCGGGATGTTGTGATCAACAGGGTCAATCAGGTCTGGAGCATGGACATTACCTATATCCGCCTGGGGAAAGGGTTCGCGTATCTGACGGCGGTCATGGACTGGCACAGCCGTTATGTTGTCGCATGGCGTCTGTCGAACACATTGACGGCAGACTTCTGTGTAGAATGCCTCAAGGAGGCTTTACAATACGGCAAGCCGGACGTTTTTAACACCGATCAGGGGTGCCAGTTTACAAGCGCAGAATTCATTAAGGTTCTGGAAGACGCCAAGATTGCCATCAGCATGGACGGCAAAGGCCGCGCCATTGACAATATATTCGTTGAACGGCTCTGGCGCACGGTAAAATATGATGATATTTACATCAAAGGATACCAGACGATCCCGGAAGTTCATGAGGGCTTAAAAGAATTCTTTGATGATTACAACATGGAGCGGCGGCATTCGTCGCTTGGTTACAAAACGCCTTGGAGTGTTTTTTCAGGGCTTGAATTGATAAGATCTGACGAGGCGATTTCTCAAAAGATTTAAAAAGCCCCGCAGGTATTTATTGGTCTAGACAAAAGGGTACAGCATATAATATAAATACGAAATTTGACTTTGTTGTTTTCCATCCTTAAAAACTCCCTCTTTATTCAACTTTCCATTTTCATCGTATTGTTTAACTACGCCCTCTATCTTGCCATCCTGATAAATTCCCTCTTCTCTCAATTGCCCATTATCATAATAAGCCTTATACGGCTCTTCTCCATTGCCGTCCTTATGAACTCCTTCTTCTTTCAATCTTCCATCTTCATAATAAATTTTGTACGGCCCATCCTCTTTGTGATTCTTATAAATTGTTTCTACTTTCAACTTTCCGCTTTCATAATATTGCTTACTGAAATCTACTCCGTCCTTAATTATTCCTTGAACTTCCAATTTTCCATCTTCATAATAATGCTTAACCAAACCGTCTGGCCTCCCATTCTTGTATATTCCTTCTTCTTGTAACTGACCATTTATATAATAATTTTTATATGTCCCTTCTCCCATCGTTCCTTCTGATTTTAATTGCCCACTTTCATAGTATTGCTTAAATTGGCCCTGCTTCCCCTCTTTAAAAATGCTTTCTTCCTGTACCTGACCATTTTCATAATATGTCTTTTGTGACCCTTCTTGCTTTCCATCTTTGTAAGTAAATACCCCTTGTAACTTTCCGTCCTCATAATATTTCTCGACTAACCCTTCTACATTCCCATTCTTGGTCGCATCAACTTCCTGCAATTGACCATTTTCATAATACACCTTATATAACCCAACTAACATCCCGTCCTTGTACGTCCCCTCTTCTTTCAACTTTCCATCTTCATAATACGTTTTATAGGGCCCATTTGTCTTTATCGTAGGTTGGAATACAGGATTTGGTGATTCAGAATTTTTGGTTGGTTTATAATCTGATGGAACTCCCTGTGGCAATACGCCAGCACCCATCGTCTTGCTTCCCAAACCATTCTCTTTAATTAAATAAATTAGAAATACAGAAATTATAATAAAACAAATTATACATATTTTGGCATAAACAGGAACCCGTTTTGACCATAGTGAAATAATTAAAACGATAAATAAGCTGTAACACAAAAGTCCAAGTACAAATATCAGAGCTAAAAATGTCCCCCCGCCATGTTGGAGCTGTTCAATTAAGTAAGGAATAAATGGCGTAGTTTTATTTGCCCCATGAACAAAGTAGGAATTACAGTATGTATATAATAGAATTGAAACAAATAATGCGACATAGACGTTGAAAAGGATTTTTATTTTATCCCTCATTTACTATTCCTTTCTGTACCCCCAAATAAAAACAGGGGCAAGCATTTTTAAGTCGATCGCCCAACTATCAGGTAAAAGCGAAAGACCGCTTGCCCCGAGCGCACACGAAGTGCGTCGGGTCACAGTCTTTTCCCCTGATAGTTGATTTTTATAGGAAAAGCGGTGCTCCTATATGTTTTCTACATTATAAATTTAGTCGGTATTGCCTCCTTTGTTTTTTGTTAGCTTATCACCAAAACAATGGTTTGTAAAATCACTTGAGGCACAATCACTTGGGTTACGCTTTCTTCAAAACAGCACGTTCAATTATTGCTAACCTCTCTTCTATTTTTTCAAGCTCAACACATTTTAAGGAATATTCGATAATATCTTTATAAACCCATCTTTTTAAATCGGGACGCGGAGTATTCATAAGCGCAATTAAGCCATCAACCGCTGCTGTCATCGCAGTCTTTAATCGGTTGGATGACTCATTCACAATCTCATCACGCTGACGCTTTAATTCTTTTTGAAAAGTTTCATCCTTAATCCAGCGGTACATTGTGCCTTTGCTCAAATTTGCCTTTCTCCGGGCATCCTCAAGCGTTGGAGACCCTAATATACAAGCGATAGTCAACATCTGCCGAGTCGTCAATGGTTCATCCATTAGAAACACCCCTTTAAATAGTCTAATTTAGTCTAAATCAGTTCACTAAAGAATGCTTTTCTCGACTTAATTTAATTACAACAAATTGATTGTATTCTGCACCATGTATTTTTTTATATTCATCTATTTTCTCTTGTACATCTTCATGAGCATCAACGGTAACAACGGCCCACCTACTATTGTTTTCATGTGTAATTTTTTCGACTTCTTTTTCAATCCTTCTAAACCTGCTTTCTAATGTCATAGTCACCCCTCTCTTTTCATTACAAGGTGTTACTTTTCAGCATAATTGGCTTTTTTCAATACTTTTGAAATGGTTGACGTGTCGCACCCTATATCTTTTCCTATTTGACTTAAAAAATCCTTTCACCAAACAATCGGACGATTGTTTATTGTTTAACTTCTTGCGTAGAAATAACCTGTTTTGCAGGGGGGGTATTATTTGCATACCGTTGCCAATAACCTGACCTGTTTCTTGGTCTGCCATCTTTAGCCCCCGCTGGCCTGCCCAGACGCTTGCCCTTGGCCCTGGCATTATCTAAACCCAAGAAGGTGCGCTCACGGATAATTTCACGCTCAAAGTCCGCAAGTGCCGCAAAGACGTGAAACATTAACTTGCCGCTGGCAGTTGATAAATCTATGTTTTCCCTCATGGAGATAAATTTGATACCCTTATCCTCAAGCTCTTGGATTTCCAAAATCAACTCTGATAGTGAACGCGCCCAGCGATCAAGCTTCCACACCAGTACCCCGTCAAACTCCCGAAGTCTTAATCGGCGCAATACCTCTTGCTTAATAGGCCGTGTCTTGCGGCTGGATTCTGTTTCTTCAAAAATTTCATATTCCCAGCCACTACGCTTTGCAAATTCTTCCAGCTCCCGGTGTTGTGCCTCCGGGTGTTGATCGCGTGTTGATACCCTGCAATAGATTCCTATTCTCATTTTGTTTTCCTTTCTTTAAACGCCCATTTCAATTCAGGTGTTAATATCCGTTTTTATTGCACATTTCTTTGATTGCTCTTTCATATTCTGACGCTGACAAACCCATCCCTTCTAATGTGGTTTTATCCATTTCATAAGATCGGGATTCATAATCACCCGTGTCAATATTCATGCGCCTGCTATCTTTCATCGGCAATCACCTCCTCAAACAAACTGTATTGGGGCTGAAATCTACATTCATGTACGCCCATTGAACCATACCGATTTTTTCCGATTATTATTTGATACCCGTCCAGAGGTTTCCGGTTGTCATAGTAATATGGCCAGTACAGCAACAGCACCATGTCGGCAATTTCTTCAAGGCGTCCAGTCCCCTTTAAGTGATGAAGTTCCGGGTAAGTATTTTTCTCATTCTGCGAAATGCGATTGATCTGCGCTCCGATGATAAAAGTAATGTTATGCTTTCTTGAAAGGGTGAGGATATTCGTCAAGTAATCGTCAATTACGGCTTTGTCATTTATGCCACTGGTTTTAATGTGGTTGATGTGGTCAATGACAATGGCTTGGGGCTTGTTTATTTCACAGGCATTTATCATTTCATCAATCTGTTTCCAGTTCATTCCGATACATTCACTGTATTTAAGCGGGAAAGATTGCATTGAGTTGACAAAATGCTTGTATTGGCCCAGGTACTTATCAAAATTGCCGCGCTCTAATTCATTGTTGGATATTTTGAACTCACGGCTAAAACATCTGGTGTGCAGTTCCTCTTTAGGCATTTCCAGGCTTAAATAAACCACCCTGTTATTAGCCTTCGCCAGGTCACAGGATATTTGCGACATTAAAGCTGTTTTCCCCATTGCTGTACGTCCGGCCACGATAATGACCCTGCCCTTCCCAAGTCCCCATATACGTTGATTAAGTTTGGGTAATGAAGAAACTGGCAATAAGGGTTCCTTCGGTTTTTTAAGAAGATGAACCTCAAGATTTATAGCCAATTCCTGGGCTGTTATTAAAGTGCTTTCCATCTACCGCTGTCCTTCCCGTTATCGCCTGAATTATTTTTCCACCGATCCCATGCTTCGGCATTCCTACAGGCCGCTTTCCAATCTTTCATTTTATTTTTCCCTACCATCCATCCTTTTGAAGCATAAAAGTCAATAAAAGCAGTGGGTATGACCGGACTGTTACGCTGTTGGCAAAATACGGTAACTTCTTCAACGGTGGGTGGCTTAAACATCTTGTTTTTAATGGTTATTAGTGGTTGTATTGTTGTTTGTGTCCTATCGGCTGTTCGTTGGCTGTTCGTCTGTTGTCCTATTGGCTGTCCTATCGGCTGTTCATCTTTGGTCTTTATGTCTTGGTAAGTGTCATAATTTAAAACGGTTATGACTGAATATCTGTTGTTCGATTTCACGTTTATAAAACCCAAATTTTGCAATATCTTTAATTTTCTGGTAATCAAACTGCTGTTCACGCCGAGGTCAAAAGCCAAAACGTCCCTTCCACACACACATTGCCCTCGTTCGATTTGTAAAAGCTGGCCATTAAACACAATGGTCTTTGCTTCGTGATTGGCCTTGAGTACCAAGTGGATCGCCAAATGAAAGGCAACGGAATCCCGATAGAAGGATGTGTTTTGAATTTTCCGCCATATAACAACAAAGCCCCTGTGCATCATTGCCCTCTTTCATTACAGATAAAACAAAAAAGGCCGCCGAGAAAGAGTCCCGGAGGCCATGTGGCAAACAATCTGGCAAAAAATGCCTGCTTTTTTCTGAATTTCTGATACACTACTTAAAGTAAATTTAGGCAACTTATACTTTAGTAGCGTCGTATGCTTAAAGAATGAGATTTTGCCGAAGGGAGATGTATCGCTTCTCTCCTCCGGCATTTTTAATATAAACGGAGATCATATGAATGATGATCTAGAGCTTAAAGAGTGGCTGGCTTCTCTTGACTATGTCTTGAAAAACGGCGCTCCTGACAGGGTGCAATACCTCCTGCAACAGCTGCAGATCCGGGCCCAGGAATCGGGCGTTACTCTTCCATTTACTTATAATACCCCCTATATCAACACGATCCCTAAAGAAAAACAGCCGATCTTCCCGGGCAACCGCGAATTGGAACGCCGTATCAAATCCATCATCCGCTGGAATGCCATGGCCATGGTCGTACGGGCCAATAAAATGGCCGACGGAGTTGGCGGCCATATCTCAAGCTATGCCTCCAGCGCAACGCTGTATGAAATCGGTTTTAATCATTTTTTCCGCGGGGCTACAGACACCAACAACGGAGACCTGGTTTATTTTCAAGGGCATGCCTCCCCCGGCATTTATGCCCGTGCTTTTCTGGAAGGCCGCCTGACAGAAACCCATTTGAATAATTTCCGCAGGGAACTTGCCGACGGAGGAGGGCTGAGCTCCTATCCACACCCCTGGCTTATGCCCAACTTTTGGCAGTTTCCAACGGTTTCCATGGGGTTAGCTCCCATTATGGGTATTTATCAGGCCCGTTTTAACCGCTATTTAGAAGACAGGGGCCTTAAACTTCCGGATGACAATAAAGTCTGGGTTTTTATGGGCGACGGGGAATCCGACGAACCTGAATCTCTGGGGGCTGTGACCATGGCTTCAAGAGAAAAACTGGACAATCTAATCTTTGTGATCAACTGTAATTTACAGCGTTTAGACGGACCGGTACGAGGCAACGGAAAAATCATTCAGGAATTGGAAGCTCTTTTCCGGGGCGCCGGCTGGAATGTGCTCAAGGTTATCTGGGGAGATGACTGGGACCCTTTGTTAGAAAAAGACACTGAAGGCCTGCTGGCCCGGCGTTTGGGTGAAGTGGTCGATGGAGAATATCAAAAATACTCGGTTTCCTCAGGCTCTTATATCCGGGAACATTTCTTCGCAACAGACCCCCGTTTGCTTAAAATGGTGGAACATTTATCAGACGCACAAATACAACGTCTGAGACGAGGCGGACATGATCCGGAGAAAGTTTATGCGGCTTATCAGTCGGCCATGAAATACAAAGGCGCTCCCTCCGTTATCCTGGCGCATACCATTAAAGGTTATGGGTTGGGCGAATCCGGAGAAGGTAAAAACATTTCCCATCAGCAAAAAAAGCTTAACGAACAGGAACTTAAAGAATTCCGCACACGTTTTAATATCCCTGTCTCAGATGAAGAGGTCGCCAAAGCCCCTTTTTATAAGCCGGCTGAGGATTCTCCTGAGATGCTCTACCTGCATGAGCGCCGCAAGGCTTTGGGCGGCTCTCTTCCTCTTCGTCGCACAAATACAACAATCCTGAAAGCTCCTTCAGAAGAAATATTTGAAGAGTTCTATAAAGGCACTGAAGGACGGATGGTATCAACGACCATGGCTTATGTGCGCATCTTGGCTAAACTACTGCGCGATGAAGAGATCGGAAAATTTATTGTTCCCATTATTCCCGATGAGGCGCGCACGTTTGGCATGGAAGGCCTTTTCCGTCAATGCGGGATCTATTCCCGTACCGGCCAGCTCTATGAACCGGTTGATTCCGAAAGCCTGATGTACTATAAAGAAGTCAAAGACGGCCAAATTCTGGAAGAAGGCATCAACGAGGCGGGCGCCATTTCCTCTTTTATTGCCGCCGGAACTGCCTATGCCAGTCATAATATTAATATGATCCCCTTCTATACTTATTATTCCATGTTCGGCCCCCAGCGCGTGGGTGATCTGGTCTGGGCCGCCGGAGATTTGCGCACGAAAGGATTCTTGGTAGGCGGCACCTCAGGCCGCACCACCCTAAACGGTGAAGGCCTTCAGCATCAAGACGGCCATACGCATCTTTTGACCTCAACCGTACCGAACTTAATTTCCTATGACCCGGCCTTTGCTTATGAGATCGCGGTCATTATCCGTCATGGCATTGAACGCATGTATGAAAAACAAGAAAGCGTGTTTTATTATATTTCTGTCGGTAATGAAAATTATGCCATGCCGGCCATGCCCGAAAGCGCCCAAGAAGGCATTATCAAAGGATTATACCGTTACAGCCGGTCCTCTAAAGCTTTCGGACTAAAAGCACATTTGCTTGGCTCCGGTGCGATCATGAATCAGGTTCTTGAGGCCCAAAAAATCCTGGAGGAACAATATCATATTTCAACCGATGTTTGGTCCGTGACCAGTTACAATGAATTGCGCCGTGAGGCGCTTGGTGCCGAACGTGAAAACCGGTTAAACGGCAATAGCACCCGTGTGTCTTATGTCACCCAAACGCTCCAAAACGAAAAGGGCGTATTTGTGGCCGCTTCCGATTATATGAAGATACTGGCCGACTCCATTCGTCAATGGGTCCCCGGCCCCTACACAGTGCTCGGCACCGACGGTTTCGGCCGTTCGGAAAGCCGTGAGCGCCTCCGTGATTTCTTTGAAGTGGATGCCAAGCATATCGTGTGGGCCACTCTTGTGACCTTGCATGAACAAAAAGAGCTGGGTGATGATATATTTTCCAAAGCGCAAATCGAATTAAAAATCGATCCTAATAAACGAAATCCTATGATTTCGTAGATTCGAGAAAGATCATTATGGCTGAATTTAAACTCCCTGAACTTGGGGAAAATATTTCCCAAGGCACCGTCACCAAAATTCTGATCAAAAACGGAGACACTGTCAAAAAAGGACAAAATGTCCTGGAGCTGGAAACCGACAAAGCCGTTCTGGAAGTGCCCTCCAGTATCGACGGTATTGTAAGTGAAATCCTGATCAAAAGCGGTGTCGTTATTAAAGTCGGTCAGGTGATCTTTAAAACTGATAGCTCAGACGTCCCAACACCACCCGCCGCTTTAGCTTCCAAAAGCCAATCTCATGTGCCGGCACATGTCCTTGAAGAGAAAAAATATCCTGACGTTCTAACAAACGCCGCTTTGCCTTCGGCGCCACAAAATGAAGCAGGAAGCATTGCTCCAATCCATGTTCCGGTACGCCATGATATCCCTGCTGCACCGTCGGTACGGCTGTTGGCGCGCGAATTAGGCATTGATATTGCTTTGATCCCAGGTTCAGGTCCCGGCGGGCGTATTTCCCCAGATGATGTGAAGGCCTATTGCAAAAGCCTTAACGCCACCCGTGCCCCAAGCGTCCCGGGTGCTTTGCCTCCACCGCTGCCTGATTTTAGCAAATGGGGAACCGTACGCCGAGAGGCCATGAACAATGTCCGTAAAAAAACAGCTGAAACCCTTTCACTGGCTTGGGCGAGCATCCCTCATGTCACCCAGTTCGACAAGGCCGATATCACTGAATTAGAAAAACTACGAGGAAAAATATCCACTCGCGATAAAAAAATCTCCGTGACCCCATTCCTCATTAAGGTCGTTGCCGCTGCTTTAAAGAAATTCCCGCAATTTAATGCCAGCGTCGATATGACAACACAAGAGATCATTTTTAAAGATTATGTCCATATCGCAGTAGCCGTTGACACCCAACGCGGCCTTATCGTGCCGGTCATAAAAAATGTGGACAAAATGTCCATTTTACAGATCTCAGACGAGTTAACGGCAATGGCCGAACGCGCCCGTTCGCGTAAAACTACGATCGAGGAATTGCAGGGCGGCACTTTTACGATCTCTAATTTAGGCGGAATCGGCGGTGTTTTCTTTACTCCCATTATTAATTGGCCCCAGGCGGCCATTTTGGGCGTCTCGCGGGGAGCCATGGAGCCATCCTATGCCGAGGGTCACTGCTCCCCGAGGCTCATGCTGCCTTTATCCTTGTCTTACGATCATCGCATAATCGACGGCGCCGATGGCGCTCGTTTTATCCGGTGGGTCTGTGAAGCCATCCAACAACCTTTTTTACTGGACTTAAATCAATGAACGATCCCGTCCAACTCGTCGTTATCGGTGCCGGCCCCGGAGGTTACGCTGCGGCCTTCCAGGCGGCCGACTTAGGCATGACCGTGACGATCGTTGAGAAAGAAGCCAATCCGGGAGGCGTTTGCTTATACCGCGGCTGTATCCCCTCTAAAACATTCTTACACGCAGCCGAAATCATAAGCGAAGCCAAACATGCCAAAACCTTTGGCGTTTTTTTCAGCGAACCCAAGATCGACATCGATAAGCTGCGCGACTGGAAAAAGAGTGTCGTCAATAAATTGACAAGTGGATTGGGGGCGCTGTGCCGCGCACGCAAGATCAAATACATGCAAGGAGATGCTTTTTTTATCAATTCCCGACTCCTGCGTGTTAAAAAAAATGACGGAACCATCGAAGAATTACATTTTCAGAAAGCTATTATAGCCACCGGCTCCCGTCCGGCCGTAATCCCGGGGCTTCCTCAATCAGCGCATATCTGGGATTCTACAGCGGCCTTGGAAATGGAAAGCGTCCCTGCCAAACTTCTGGTTGTCGGCGGAGGTTATATCGGCATGGAATTAGGCACGGTCTACCATGAATTAGGCTCCAAGGTCTCTGTTGTCGAAATGACCCCCGGCCTTTTGCCCGGAGCTGACCGTGATTTGGTGGACGTACTTTATAAACGCGTTAAAAATCAATTTGCTAAAATCATGCTGGAAACCAAGGTCGTTAAAATGGAAAATAGCAAAGACGGGATCACTGTCTTTTTTTTAGATGGGCAGGGCAAAGAATCCAGCGAAGAGTACAATAAAGTCTTAGTCTCCATCGGGCGTAAACCCAATTCAGAAAACTTAGGGTTAGAAAACACCAAGGTCAAAGTGACGCCACGCGGTTTTGTTCAAGTCAATGACCAGCGGCAAACAACTGATCCTGACATCTATGCCATCGGAGACATTGCCGGAGACCCTATGTTGGCCCATAAAGCTTCCCATGAAGCTCATGTAGCCGTGGAAGCGATTGCAGGGAAAAAAGTAGCCTTTGAACCGCAGGCTATCCCAGCCGTCGTTTTTACAGATCCCCCCATCGCCTGGTGCGGTTTGAGTGAGACGGATGCCGCCAAAACCGGCCGTGAAATTAGTGTTGTTAAATTTCCGTGGGGCGCCTCCGGACGGGCACTGACCCTTGACCGTCTGGATGGTTTAACCAAACTTATCATTGATCCCAAAACAGAACGTGTTCTGGGACTCGGGATCGCAGGTGTTGGCGCCGGTGAGATGATCTCTGAAGGGGTTGTGAGTATTGAAATGGGGGCAACCGCCCGTGATTTAAAACTTTCCATCCACCCGCATCCTACCCTGTCGGAAACCGTGATGGAAACAGCGGAAAGCTTTTTTGGCCCAAGCACGCATATGTACAAACCTAAGAAATAACTCGGGCCCATCCATACTACCGGTTCTTAAGATTGAGCCTGTCGATAATGACCCCAATGTTTTTCCATGCTTCGTAACTTTGGGCACATCCCTGACCTAAATTGTTCATTAAGAAATAACGTTCATGATAATCCTGCACATGATACTTGACCAAAAAATTTAGCCACTGCTGGGGAGTCTTAAGCGTTTGAGCTTCATCGTAAATCCAGTAGGAAAACATCCCTTTGCTGCGCTCGGGGTAATACCTAAAATAATCATTGATAAAAAGAACAGTATCGCCTAACAGAAGTGATCCCATCAAAAAAGTCACAAGGACAAAACGCTGACTCACGCAAGAAATGGTCAGACCAGTGATCAGGCATAAAAACGGCCATGCTAAACACATCCGTAAGGCGTTGGGAACATCCAAATGTGTCAATGCTGACGGAACAATGCCCAACAAAAAACAAAACCAACTTGCGCCCAACCATTTGCCGTAGATCCTCCATGGATTGACTTCTCTAACAGATTCGACTTTCCAACACAATAGCCCTATGGCTAATATCCCCCATGCAGCTATATCCAGCCAGCTCAACAGTCCTATATTTTGAGTAGAATGCGAAAAATCAGGGTCTCCTTTTAAAAACAAAAATCGGGGATCTAAATGTTTTAAATAATTATTCAAAAAAACCTGGCATAAATCGAGGATGTTCCCGGATCTGCCGATGGACGCTAAGTAGCCGTGATCCCAAATAACGACTTCATTCAATCGAAAAGAAAGCTCTCCGGCAAGTTGCGCCTTGATCAAGGGAATGGCAGGAATCATCAACGCTGCAATTAACAGCCACCAGCGGTGCGGCCTTCGACTGATTAGAATTTCATACGCACATAAACTTATTAAAAATAACGGGATAAACGCCCTAGCCGGAGGATAAAAATAAGCGGAGGCACAAAAACATAATCCTGCCCACCCATCTTTCCAACGGCCCCTTGCTTTAGAGAAAAACCATAGTCCCCAAACAATACACACAGGCGCAAAAAAAGATTCAAAGGCTAGACGGCCTAGCACCCAACTCCAGGGAGAAACACTCGCAGCCAAAGCGGTCCAAAGGCCCGCTTTAAATCCACCTATCATATTCCCTAGAATAAAAAGACCCAGCACCCCGACCACGATCGCAAAAACACTAAAAGCCCTTAAACTTGCGACCTTATACCCGAAAACTTTCGTCCAAAGTAAGGCAGGAAACGTATAGGTTGGAGGTTTTGGCGTGCCGAACCCTTGCTGGAGAAATATATTATCCTTTTTCCCCCAAGGGCCTGTTCCTTCATGAGCCAAACACTGCATGCTGACCGCGGCCGCATATTCATCCACATGGTATCCGTGAGGAATGCTGTCCAGCGAGTAAAACCGCAGGATATTTAAAACAATGATGAAAATAATAAAGAAACCTGTGAAAAATCGACTCATATCCTATAATATTATCAGAATTAAAATTTTAATTCTAATTTTTCTTAAGAAGATAATAATATATTTTGATCTCATGCCTAATCAACAGTTAATTTCCGTTATTATCCCGGCCAAAAATGAAGCACAGCGTCTGCCTGTCTTCCTTGACGAGCTCATCCCTTATTGCCGCAAAAGCCCCTACCGCTATGAAATTATCATAGTCGATGACGGCAGTACGGACAACACGATCGAGGTCGTTTCAGACTACCAAAAATCTTTCCCCCAGCTTTCCCTTCTCAAATTAGACCGCAATCACGGTAAAGGGTATGCAGTCAAACAAGGCCTTTTGGCCGCCCGCGGAGAAATCTCTCTTTTTATGGACGCGGACGGTTCAACCCCCGCAGATGAAATCGAAAAGAATTTAAAATTCATTTTTGAAGGTTACGATATTGTCATCGGCTCAAGGGTCTTGGCAAACAAGGCCTGTTCGGTCAAGGCTTTGCTTTATCGTAAAAGCATGGGTTTGGTCTTTAATTTTTTTGTCCATACTTTCCTGATCAAGAACATCAAAGACACCCAGTGCGGTTTTAAAATCTTTCGCCGTGAAATAATCCGACCTCTATGGGAAAAGATCCGGCTGGAAGGCTTTGGATTTGACTTAGAAGTCCTGTTTTTAGCCCAACGCATGGGTTGTAAAATCAAAGAAACCGCGGTCAATTGGACCCATAAGGACCACAGCAAGATCAATCTGGTCAAAGATTCATTGGTCATGCTCATCAATATTTTTCAGATCAGGCACTGGTGGCGGGACCGCTGATTTGCAGTCAAATGTCCTGGCCTATGGCTTCTTTGATCACGTGGCGGATATCATCAACTTCGAATGGCTTCTTTAAACAACCCACTGCTCCAAGACGAGCACAGTGTTCACGTTTTTCCTCAATGGTATAACCGCTCATCATCACGACCGCCAAACCGGGGCTTATGGCTTTAACCTCTTTGAGGACTTCAACACCATCGTGACAGGGCATCATGATGTCTATAAACGCAATATCAAAATTGTCACTGCGTAAGGCTTCAAGAGTGTTGGGCAAATCATGGACAACGCTGATATGGTGCCCGTAATAGCCCAAAGTTAAATTAAAAAAATCCCCGATGACCTTCTTATCATCAACAACCAAAATCTTAAGTTGTTTCATATTGATCTCCTATAACCGGACCCTGCCGCTTTGCCACGACCGGAAGGCAGAGGGTCTAATTAGCACAGGGCAGCTTCACCGTAAAAACAGTGCCATCATGATCACTTTCAACGCCGATCGTCCCGCCGTGTTCATTGACTAAATCCTGGCATAAGGCCAACCCTATCCCCGAACCATGAGATTTGGTGGAAAAAAAGGGATCAAAAATCCTTCCTTGATGTTCTTGATTGATCCTTGGACCGTTATTTTTAAAGAGAATAACCGCCTGATTCTTTTTAAGATCAAATCTGGAAGACACTAAAAGTGTACGCGCAAAACCCGCAGGGACATCGCTTAAGGCTTCCATGGCGTTAACGAGCAAATTCATAAACACCTGCTGCAGATGAAGAGCGTCGCCAAAGACTGGCGGCATCTGGTCGAATAATTGCATATCCCAACCGATGCGGCGTATACGTAACTCGTCTGTCAGCAAATTCACAGCCTTAGAAATAATCACGTTGATATCTATTTTAGTTTTTTGAATTTCCCGATGGCGGATCAATTCCATTAAATTAGCGAGCATGTCTTTAATGTAATAGGATTGCTCATCCATAACGCAAACGGGTTTGTAAAAAGGGCTCTGGGTATCCATTTCTTTTTTCATAAACCGCACAAACCCGTGGATTGCTGTGATCGGCTGGCTGATTTGATGTAAAAGTCCTGCACTCAAAGCCGCTACAGCCCCCTTTTTACCGCTTTCCATCAATTTGACTTGAGCCGCTTTGAGCTCTCCTATGGCTGCCTCTAGCTGCTGATTTTTTTCTTTAAGCGCATGATTGAGACGCATGTTTTGGACATAAAACCAAACTAAGACACTTACAAGAATAATATCAATAGCAATCAGGTTAAGGTGCATAATCTTATGGGGCTATGCCTTCGAGCCTAAGATAATCTCCCACTTTCCACTCATGCGTGGCGGTATAGCCATGATCGATTTCCAGAACATACCGACCGGCTTCATTAGGAGCATAAACCGCACAAGGATCTTTCCTGCAGGCAGGAATATTTTGAGCGATAAAAACAATACGCCCCTCGGAGCTGATCCAGACGATGTCCAAATCAAAACTCATGTTCTTCATCCAAAAACGATGCTTGTCATCATAGCTAAAAATAAAAAACATCCCTGTATCTTTCTTTAACCCCTCCCGATACATCAAACCGCGCTGCATATCCTCATCCTTAGAGACCACTTCAACCGACACGCAGTTGTCAAGATGACAGACTTGAGGGACCTTTGAAGCCGCATGACAAAGAGAGAAAGTAAAAAATATAGAGTAAAAGTAAAGGCACATGATGGAAGCTGAAAATATGCTTTTTCTAAGGCCAGCTACCCCGCAGGCCTGCAGGGGCTGCTTATAACTATAGCCCCGAAAAGCCGCGATTGCGTGGATGGGGGGCATACGCCGGCCGTGAAAAAACATATTTTCAGATTCCTTCATAGCACACACACTCCAAACTTCTTTAGCATTGACACCAACTTAGCCAAAGGCAAACCCACGACATTAAAATAACAACCCTCGATGCGGGGAATAAAAAGAGCCCCACGCCCCTCAATATCAAACCCGCCCGCTTTATCCAGAGGAGATACAAGTTTATGGTAACGGTCGATTTCACGATCGCTCAATCCGGTCATAAAAACCTTGGTTTTTTCCCAACCAACCTCACTGCGGCCGTCACCGGCATCAACAACGGCCACCCCTGAATAGACCCAATGCGGTTTTTCCATTAATTCTTTAAGGTTTTGCCGGGCTTCTCGCATATTCCGGGGTTTAAGAATAAGCCGGCCTCGGGATGAATAAACCACCGTGTCTGATCCTATCACAATCCCCTCAGACATACGCAAGGCTACATCACGGGCTTTACTCAGGGCATTTGTTTGTACTAAATGCTCACAATCTTTGGTTATGCGTGTAATTTCTTTGACCCGGCCCGGTGCCCGGACGATAAAAGGCAGCCCCAGTATTTTCATAAGCTTGCGCCGCTGGGGACTGCTCGAAGCTAAGATAAGTTTTTTCATTGAAGAAATTCAGTGATGGAAAAAATAGATTCTAAAGGGACCTTGTATTGGGCCAATGCCTCACGAGCGCCTTCTTGTCGATCAATAACACAAATCGCCTTGACGATCCTGATGTTCATCTTTTGCAGGACTTCGATCGATTCCACAAAAGCTTTACCGGTCGTAGCCACATCGTCAATGATCACCACACGGCTATTTTCTTTAAGCAATGGACCTTCCACCTGCTGCTGTTTGCCATGCGCCTTGGGTTGTTTGCGGATGATAAACGTGTCCCTCGGGCGATTGGCCTGATAACTCAGGGAGGCGATGGCCCCTACCATTGGATCGGCACCCAAAGTAGGACCGCCGATGGCATCGATTTCATCTTGAGCGATCATATCCAGCATGATACTCGCCGTTAAATAGGCACCTGCGGCGCTTAAAGTGACCAAACGTGCATCCAGGTAATAATCACTGATCTTTCCCGACGATAAGACAAACCTACCCCTCGAAAAAGCCTGCGCTTTAAGGATATTAAATAGTTCGCTTTTGTTCCGGTCGATTGAGTTCATTGATTTAAAATTGCGGAAGCTCCAAATTACGGCTGCGAATTTCCACCAATAACATAAGACGGTATTTCAACAAATCTTTATAATTCTTAAATTCTTTGGCACTAAAACCGGAGGTTGCGTGAAAAGATTTATTCGCATCGATCTCGACAACCGTGTTCATATAAACATCGATGAGCTGGTCGTCCGTGAACCTGGAAATATCTTTCTTTTCCAAAATAGTAACGTCTGAGGCAAATTCAGCCATGGAAAGAGGTGTTAAAAATAATACCATTATCATCGCTAAAGCAATTTTTCTAAACATAATGCCCTTTCCTTTGCAGTATTACGATTGCCCCAAATAGTCCCCCAAAGCCAACTAATTATATGGTAATATAGGACATGCTTCAAGCCTTTTTACAGGGCGCTCTCGAGCTGATATTCCCTGATAATTGCCTGCTGTGCCGCCAATTCCTCAATAGCCGCCATCAACGCCAATTGTGCTCTCCATGCACAGGACTGTTGGAGCTTAACCCGCCCCCGTTTTGCCGGCAATGCCCGAGAGGCGTTTCTTTTCAAAACGGCCAGGAGATCTGTCCTTCCTGCATAAAAAAACCTCATGCTTTTGATCATGCCTGGGCCGCCTGTCCCTATAATGAAACAGCTCAAAAGCTGCTGCATTCCTTCAAATACGGATCAAAAACATCTTTGCATAAAACATTTGTACCGCTCATGATCGATTTTGTCGAACGCAATCAAATTCCGGTACGGCAATTTAATATGATCTCCCCTATTGCTCTGCATCCTGCCAGACTGCGGGAAAGAGGGTATAATCAATCCTGCTTGCTTTCTTTACCTCTAAGCCGCCGCTGGGGACTTCATCACGAAGAAGGCCTCTTAATACGACGAAAAAACACTCCGACCCAGACGGAATTAGGAGCAAAACAACGCTGGACAAACTTGGAAGGCGCTTTTACAATAAAAAATTGTGCAAATATTGCGGGCAAAAGTGTGCTTTTGATTGATGATCTCTATACTACAGGCGCTACTGTCGATGCCGCGGCGGAAACTTTAAAAATGGCAGGGGCCGCAGAGATCGGTGTATTGACTTTCAGTTTAACGGTTTAACTCAGGTTCCATAATGCATATTTTAAGAAACTATATTTTGAAAGAATGCCTTGTACCCTTTGTACTGTCTATCAGCGTCTTGACGAGTGTCTTTCTTCTGGGATACTTGCCGCAATTGGCCAATAAGGTCATCAACGACGGGATATCACTGACAGCCATGAGCCATATTTTTCTTTATTATATTCCTATCCTAATGGGTTATACCCTGCCGATCGCATGCCTTATCACGGTCATCCTGGCCTTTGGGCATATGTCCTCAGAAAATGAAATTCTGGCCATGCGCGCCTCCGGTATTCACCTGCGTCGGTTATTAGTACCCTTGTTCATCGTAGGAGTTGCCTTAAGCCTGCTGGTCTACATTCTCAACGACCGTATCATCCCTGCCGCTTATGATGCCCAAACGCGCATTTTACAAGAAACCGGCAGCCAAAACCCAGCTGCAATGCTTGAACCCGGCAGCTTCATCAATGCCTTTGATAAATATATTGTTTTCATTTACCGTATGGAAAATGACAAGCTCTACGGGGTCAGGATTTACCAGCCCCAACCTAACAAACCGACCCGCACCACCATTGCCCAGGAAGGTGAATTTGTCCATGTCCCGGGGCGTGACCAGCTCATGCTCAAACTCATCAACGGCACAACTGATGAGCCTGATCTTAAGAACCCTAATAATTTTTATAAACTTAATTTCCAACAGTCTTTCATGTACATGGACCTTACCAAAAAAAGTGTACGGGGTGAAAAAAAATCCAAGGCCATGACCCTACGGGAATTGTCCCATAAGATCGAAGAGATCCGCAGCCTTTTTATCAACCCGGCGCCGCTTTTAGCCGAATATCATCGGCGTCTAGCGTGGTCGCTCTCACCCTTGCTATTCATCCTTCTGGGATTTCCTTTTGCCGCCATTACCCATCGCAGAGCCAAATCGGCTAATCTTTTATATGCTTTATTATTCGCTGCCCCCTATTACATTTTATCCCTGGCGTGCCAGGGGATAGCTTCACAAAATGTGTTTAACCCTGCCCTTCTCATGTGGACGCCGGATGCCGTGGCTGCGGCTGTTGCCATTATTTTCAACTGGAAATTATGTACCCGATAGGTGGCCTGACCTTATGCGTATCATAGATCGATATATTCTAAAATCTATCCTGACCATTTTTGCGGGAACTGTCTTTACCTTTGCATTTTTATTTATCCTTATTGATATGTTCGGCAACCTCCAGGACTTCATTGCAAAAAACGTAAGCTTAGGCGTCATCGTTCAGTATTATGTTTCCTTCTTACCGACCATTACTGTCCAGACCTCCACCATGGCCTGCTTGATCGCTGTCCTTTTTACCTACAGTAATCTGAATGCCCACAATGAGATCATTGCCATACGCGCCTCGGGCATGAATTTCTGGCAGATCACCCGCCCTGCGCTGGTGTTTGCCATTTTTGTCTGTGCACTGGTATTTTTGGTGAATGAAAAATTTGTGCCGCAATCCTCGATGATGAATCAGGAGATCCGGGACACTCAAATCAAGGTTGTCCCATCACAAAAAGGCCGCGGTAAGCCCATTATCCATAATCTCACTTTTTACGGCCTCAAGAACCGTTTGTTTTTTATAGACCTCTTCGACCCCAACACTAATGAACTAACCGGTGTCACTATCATCGGCCACGATCATCAGCAAAACCTAGTTGAAAAAATCACGGCCCTTAAAGGTAAGTGGACGGGGATCGCCTGGAAATTCTTCAACTGTCAGATTACATCCTATAAACCGTTATTACCTAATATTTCCGGAGATATGAAAATATCATCGGAAAAACTGATGGATATCAGAGAAACCCCCCAGGATTTTCTCAAACAAAGGATGGATGTGTCCTCTATGAACCTGCGGGCGCTCCACGATTATATCAAACGCTTTTCAGGCAGTGGCGCAATCAAAACGATCAACAATCTGAGGGTCAATCTCCATCAGAAAATCACCCTGCCTTTGCGTAATTTCGTTATTATTTTGATCGGTCTGCCCTTAGTGCTCATGTCGGTGGGAAAACGCCGGGCCATGACATTTACCTCTATTGCCATTGCCCTGGTCATCGGATTTCTCTATTATGTTGCGGATGCAGTAGGTTTGGCCTTAGCTAAGGGCGGCGCTTTATTGCCTTGGGAAGGCGCATGGATCACTCCCATCTTATTTACCCTCATGGCCCTCTTCATTATTCTCAGGAGTTTTTAGATCGAATGCGGGTCTAAGAAATCAGGCATGATACACACGCGGCAGGCGATTGCCTAGCGAACAGAGCATTTCGTAGCTTATGGTGCCTCCCCATGCGGCCAGCTCGTCAGCCGTAACAGAAGATCCTTTTTGAGTACCCATGATTACGGCTTCATCACCCACTTGGGGAATATGGCCTGACAAAGTTACGGCTGTTACATCTACGATAATCTGATCCATCGTCACACGCCCCACAACCGGACAACGCACTCCTGCGACTAAAACAAAAGCCTTATTAGATAGTGAACGCAAATACCCGTTGCTATAGCCGATAGGCAATACCGCAACCGTTATATCTTCTTTGGCCTTAAACGTATGCCCATAGCTGATACCCCGTCCCTTAGCAATAGTCTGCACAAAAATAATACGGGCCTTGACCGACATCACGGGTTTTAAATGAACCTTCTCCTTCAAGTCTTCCTGAGGATAGACCCCATAAAGCATAATGCCCGGGCGGGCTAAATTAAAAAGCTCGGACTTATAATCTCCCAGCCCCATGCTGTTACCCGCATGTACAAATGTAAAAGTAATAAACTGGTTTTCCAGTGAAAAAACGATATCACGAAAATGGCGCATCTGGGTCAGAGTAAATTCCCGGTCTGTGTCGGCCAATGGAAAATGCGTGTAGATTCCTTCTAAGATCAAATCAGGGCACTCCTCCCTCAGCTTTTCAGCAAAACCCAGTGCCTGATCTTCATTGACACCCAGACGCCCCATCCCCGTGTCTATTTTAATATGTACGGGAATCTGAAAGCCGGCTTCATGCGCACAGTGATTCAGCGCCTGGGCCATTTCAATCGAATAGACCGACGGCGTCAGCTTATATTTGATAATATCTTGGGCCTCTGCCGTAAAATTTGATTCGATCAACAAAATCTTCTGTTTAAACTCTGCAGTACGTAAAGCCATCCCTTCCGTGACGTTTGAGACTCCCAAATATCTGCATCCACATTTACTCAAACGATCTGCGACCGGCAGCATGCCATGGCCATAGGCATCGGCTTTGATGATAGGCATAATGGCCGAAGAATGGGACATGTTTTTGATGGCCAGCTTCTGCAGTTGTTCAAAATTATACGCCAGGGCTGAAAGTTCTACATCGACCCATGTCAAAGGGTGAAGGGGTGTCTCAAAATTTAACATTTTATCATCCATTTTTTTTGTCCTTTGAAACTTGGCAATCCTGTGGATATAAATACAGGGGCAAAAGTGTTGCGGCATCATCATATTGTTTCTTTGAAAACCGCTTAAAGGCCAAAGCCGCCATGATCCTGCTTTGAGGATACCACCATTTTTCATCCGCGAAAAGACATTTGCATTGCTGAGAGACATATTTCAGGTAAGCCTTTTCAATGTCTGTACGATAAATCCCCAGCGCATCACCGACAAATAATGTCTTGCCATGTGCTTTTTTTAATACATCATCCAGCGAGGTTAATAAATAATCGCTTTTTCTGCCCTGCAAAGCGTATAAAGCTGCATATACCTTGCCGCGGCGGGCATCGTTTAACACGCAGATTTCATCGCAATCGCCTAAACTCACACCTTGCGCAATGATGTCCAAAGAAGGGATGCCGACAACGGGCCTGCCCGTGGCCATGACAAAGGCCTTGACGGTCGCAAGCCCCACCCTTAAGCTCGTAAAAGAACCGGGGCCCAGAGCAATAGCAAAACCATCAAGGTCTTTGAATTTTACCCCGGCCGAATTGAGGATCCGGTCCACTGCTGGCAAAATAGCATCTTCCAGGACTAAAGCTGATTTTATATTCCGGAAGCGTAAAACCTTCTCATCACGATTAAGGGCTAATGAGAAGATTTTTGTTGATGTTTCAAACGATAAGAAATACATATATGCCGCTGACGATCTCCCTTATGCTGCAATTTTACTAAATAGTATTGTTCCGGCTTGTACGTCCCTAAGCGCTCGGACCATTCGATCACGGAAACACCTTCTCCATAAAAATATTCATCAAAATTAAGCGTTTCGGTTTCCTTTGGGTTTCCCAGACGATAAAGGTCAAAATGATAAATCGGCAGTTTGCCTTTATAATAATTCATGAGAACAAAGGTCGGGCTATTCACCTTTTTCGGATTGACCTTCAAAGCTTGGGCCAAACCTTTGACAAAGGTGGTCTTTCCTGCGCCCAACTGGCCTTGCAATAAAATAATGTCACCGTGTTTTAGCTGCTTTGCTAAACGGGCCGCGCAGAGCTTTGTTTCGCCTTCAGAATTAGAAATGAGTGAAAGCTTTGACATTAATTTTTTCCCGATGATTCGCCGTAATGGTGCCAACCGGATAGAAATAAAAAGCCTTTTGGCTGGCCTGCCAATCCATCAGTTTACGTGCTTTCTTTTGTGATGCCGTAAACAACAGCTCGAAATCTTCCCCGTCGCTTAAAACCTGGGCTGTACTCATTCCCTTGTGCCTTGGGATGGACTCATAATCCAGGCGCGCTCCTACCCGGCTCTCTTCTATTATATGATTCAGGTCCCCGGCCAATCCGTCAGATATGTCCATCATAGCGCTGGGCTTGAAATTCTTAACTAAAAACCGCGCTTGGGAGACGCGCGGTGTAAAATTCAAATGGTGTCCGCTTTCCAAAGACCCTCCCAAAGGACCGGTCACAAAAATCCAGTCGCCAGGCCTTGCGCCATCACGGGTCACCAAATATTTTTTCTCAACCTCTCCTTGCAGGGCAACGTTTATGATGATCTTATCGGTTTTAATGGTATCCCCGCCGACAATACTCACGCCAAAATCCCGTGCTGTTTTCTGTATGCCTTTATACACATCCTGAATAAAATACACGGACAAGTTTTTCGGAATACCGATAGAGACCACCGCAAAGGTGGGCCAACCGCCCATGGCCGCGATATCGCTGATACTACAGGCTAAAGCCTTATGTCCGATCGAGCGAGGCGGCATGCAACAGGTGAAATGCACGTTCTGGGCCAACATGTCGGTCGTCAAAAGCAAATATTTATCTTTGGTGTAGGGCAAAACAGCTGCGTCATCACCTATGCCCTTGATCACTGCTTTTGAGACGGGTGTCAGCTTCTTAAGAGTATCGATCAAACCAAATTCACCTAATTGTGATATTTTCATATGGTAAGAACCCAGAACAGCAGACCTATCCTATTATTGCTTTAATATTATTTACATACGGCGGTCGAATAATGCCGTATTCTGTCACAATCCCTGAAATAAGTTTCGCCGGTGTCACGTCAAATGCGGGGTTGTAGACCTTAATCCCACGAGGGGCAGTCGGCACTCCTGCAAAATGTGTAACTTCCTTGCTATTGCGTTCTTCTATAGGGATTTGCTTACCGGATTTGATCTGAAGATCAAATGTCGAACGCGGGGCTACGATGTAAAATGGGACACCGTGATGTTTGGCTAACACCGCTAACATATAGGTGCCAATCTTATTTGCGGTGTCGCCGTTAGAAGCAATGCGGTCGGCGCCGGCAAAAATAATATCGATCTTCCCCTTGCCCATTAATGAAGCTGCCATATTGTCACAGATCAAAGTCGTATCGATTTTCTCACGCAGTAATTCCCAGCAGGTCAGCCTTGCCCCTTGCAATAACGGACGCGTCTCACAGGAATATACGCTAAATTTCTTTCCCATTCTCTTCGCGCTATAAAATACCCCTAAGGCTGTGCCATAATCCACGGTCGCCAGCGCTCCGGCATTGCATACCGTCAAGCAATGCATGCCGTTTTTGATCAGCTTGGCCCCATGATCTCCTATGCGGCGGCAAGTGTCCTGGTCTCCTTTAAAAATAGCCATGGCGCGCTGATGGAGCATTTTTCTTAAACGCGCAACATCAGCATCGGGATGGGCCTCTAGAACTGCGCGCATTTCTCTAAGCATATTAAATAGATTGACCGCCGTCGGACGGGATACTGCCAAATAATCACAGGTCTTATGAAAATGCTTTAAAAATTTAGACCTGTCCTGTCCTTTAAATTCCTGAATTCCCAAAAGCACTCCAAAAGCTGCGGCCACACCGATCGCCGGTGCCCCACGCACGGACAGACGCTTGATCGCCTGCCACATCGTTTCGACATCACGGCAATAGATATACTCGAATTTATTAGGAAGCTTGGTTTGGTCAATGATGCGTGCAGAACCGTTGACCCATTTGATGGTTTCAATAGCCATTTAGTTTTTCTCCACTTCTATCCGAGGAAACAGCGGAGGGTGAGCCTTTAAAGGAGTGCCCGGTTTTAATTCTCCCCATACAGGCTTGGTTTGCCCTGCCCCCAAAATATCAAGAACAGCCGCCGTCTTCTGGGGCATAACAGGTGCCAGCATGATCGTGGCGATACGTAAGCCTTCGGCCGCAGCATATAATACGCGATTAGCCCCCGACATGTCTGTCTTGGCTAATTTCCAAGGGGCTTGAGCCTCCATGTATTTATTAAGCAGGCGCACATAGTCGAGCGCTGCACTCACAGCTTCCTGCACTTTGTATTGATTGACCAACTCTGCAATTGTGCCCGGCAAAGCACTGCCATGCGCTTTTATGTCTTCTTCGGCCGCGGTGAGAACACCGGGTTGAGGTATTTGCCCACCGTGATTCTTTTGGATCAAGCCGCTCACACGATTAAGCAGATTGCCAAAATCGTTAGCCAGATCGCTATTGAAGCATTTGATAAATGAGTCTGGCGTAAAATTGGCGTCCAATCCTAACACCATCTCGCGCATCAAATAAAAACGAACAGCATCCACCCCGTAAGTCTCGATCAAATCCAGGGGGTTGACTACATTTCCCAATGACTTGCTCATCTTGGTGGAGCCAATCAGCCACCAGCCGTGGGCAAAAATGGTTTTGGGCAAATCTACTCCCAAAGAAAAAAGCATGGTGGTCCAGTAAATGCAATGGGTCGTTAAAATGTCCTTCCCGATCAAATGCACATCTGCCGGCCACCATTTCCTAAACTTTTCATCGTCGCTGCCATAACCGGGGGCCGAAATATAATTGACCAGCGCATCGAACCACACATAGGTCACATAATCACTGTCAAAAGGAATTTCGATCCCCCAGTCCATGCGCGATTTTGGGCGGGAAATACACAAGTCCCCCAAGGGCTGACGGAGAAAGCCTAGCATTTCATTTTTGCGGTGCTCGGGCCGGATAAAATCCGGATTTGACTGGATATGATCGATGAGCCTCTGCTGGTATTTGCCCATTCTAAAGAAATAGTTCTTTTCCTTGAGCCTTTTGACATCACGAAACTGACCCGAAGCATACTCATCCTCGGATATAAATCGCTCCTCGGCCACTGAATACCAGCCTTCGTATTCATCCGTATAAATATCCCCATTGTCGTGGACCTTTTGTAACACTAACTGGACAATTTTCTTATGGCGCTCTTGGGTGGTGCGGATAAAATCGTCAAACCGGATATCGAGCGTTTTCCAAAGGTTCAGAAATCTTGGGGCCAAATCATCGCAGTGAGCCTGAGGCAAAAGCCCCCGTTTTTGGGCTGCTTGCATGACTTTTTGACCGTGTTCATCCAAACCCGTCAAAAAAAAGACTTCCTCTCCGTTGCTGCGGTGATACCGGCTTAAAACATCAGCCAATATGGTGGTATACGCATGCCCAATATGCGGGGCGTCATTGACATAATATATTGGAGTAGTAACAAAAAATTTATTCATAGACCACTCAATATCCCCTTGCTATAAATCGATTTATGATAGAGGTGTCCCCATCTCATACGGGGGACGATTCTACTAGTAAGGGGGACACTTCTGCCAAAACCTATTGCAATCATTAGATTTACCTAGAAACGGTCTAGTACTTTAAACACTGCTAATCGGATAGGCGACCTTGGTCATTTTTCCTTCACCTAAATCAATAGTCACATAATGCTTGAGAATATCAATAGCCACGACCCTGCCCTTTTCCCCCTGAGCAGTACTGACCTTGGCCCCCATTTTGGGCAAACTCTTGGAAAATTCACGGTAAACTTGATACTCATAAGCCATACAACACTTCACCCTTCCGCAAACTCCTGAAATTTTCTGGGGATTGAGCGGCAAACCCTGGTCTTTGGCCATTTTGATCGATAGCGGATGAAAATCTTTCATATATGACGAACAACACAAGTCCCTCCCGCAGACCCCATGACCGCCGACCATCTTGGCCTTGTCGCGCACGCCGATCTGTTTGAGTTCAATGCGCACACGCAGCATTTTGGCCAAATCCTTGACTAAATTACGAAAATCTACCCGGCCTTCTGCCGTAAAGAATATGAGTATTTTAGTGGCATCGAAAGAGTACTCCGCCTGAACTAACTGCATATCCATTTTACTATCGATGATTTGACGCTTGCAGGCGTTGAGTGAATCGATGGATTTAATTTCGTTATTGACCACTTGACGTAAATCGCCGTCTGTCGCCAAACGTATAATTTTCCCCACCACCGCTTCAGGCTTGACGGTAATGGGTTTGCCGGGATCAGAAATCACACGCGCGAACTCTAAATTTCTTTCCACTTCCAATATCACTACATCATGACGGCGTATGGCTACGTCATTACCATCCGTCCAAATAACAGGACGATATTCTCCCAGTTTGACCTGCACTAATTGGCCCATAAATATTCCCTCAAAAGAAAGAACGACATTCTGGCGTTCAGATGCTCGTCCAGTAACTTTTTCGTTTGTACAATTTGCCGTATGATCAATGATAAATCAGCCATCTCCCTGAGGGCAAATGTCTTTTGCTCTTTCAAACAGCCCTGATGAACGAGTGCGCTGGACGGCGCCCCGCTCTTTAAAAGAAGCACGTCCCTGAAAAAACTTAATAAAAGCCCCAAAACAACAGCTGCCTGCAAAGGGTCTCCGGAAAGTTCCTTAAGAAAATCGTCTTGACGGCGGTTAAAAAGCATGTCATCTAAAATCCTGTTTCTCTTTAAAATAATGTCCTGCTTAGCTAACTGACAGGCCCTCCCCAAACAGCCCTCACTATAAACGGCCAAGAAATGAGCGTCTTGTTCTGCGATCCCCCCTTCCTTCAAAAATTGGATGATACGGTTGACCGCCGAGGGAAGAAATTTGACGATATGACAACGCGATTGAATAGTGTCTAAAACAGCCTCCGGCACGCTCGTCGTTAAAATGATCAAGGTGTTGGTCGTTGGCTCCTCCAGAGTCTTTAAGAGAGTATTGGCAACCTGAGAAATCATTTGCTCAATATTACGGATGATGAAAACTTTTGTCTTGGCCTCATAGGCCCTTAACTGTGTCCGTCCTAACAAATAACGTATATTTTCGATCTTAACACTTTCCGGATCGTCGCTGTCTATCACATAAACATCCGGATGATTCCCCGATGCTATTTTTAAACAGACCGCACATTGCCCGCAAGGTTGAGCCTTAGGGCATTCACAATTAACTAATTGAGCCAGGCTTAAAGCCGTTTGCGTTTTGCCTGAATCCCGCGGACCTACCAGCATATAGGCATGGGCCAGACGATGATTGGCCGCAAGACGACTAAAACGTTCCATAACCGTTGTGTTGATCTCTGCTGCATTCATCATAGGCCCAGTAAAGCATCAAGATAGATTTTGACCCGTTTAAAGATTTCTTCCTTGGGGGCATCCACTGAAATGACTTTGATGCGCTGTGGATTCTTTTTGCTTAACGCTAAATACCCCGCACGCACACGCTGGTGATACTCCAGAGGCCGCGATTCAATACGATCTTTTTTAACACCGGTGCGGGAGAGCCCCTTTTGGGGATCAATATCAAATAAAATCGTCAAATCAGGGGTCCATTGCCCGGCGGCAAACTGTCCTAATCGTTCAATAATCCTGACATCGACCCCATTCCCATATCCCTGATAGGCAATCGTTGAATCCAAAAAACGGTCACATAAAACAATTTTCCCCGATTTGAGCATCGGACCCAGGACTTCCTTGACCATTTGGGCCCGGGCCGCCATATAAAGCAGGGTTTCACATTCATCCCCCATCCCTGTATTCCCCAGATCAAGCAGAAGCTTCCGGATGGCTTCTGAAATCTTAACTCCGCCCGGTTCGCGTAAAAGCACAGCGGGCATTTTCTTTGATTCCAGATACTCTAAGATGAGGGCCGCCTGCGTACTTTTGCCTGATCCTTCCGAACCTTCAAATGTGATAAATTTACCGTCCATCGTCTAAATCCATCTCCACGTCTGACCGCCCTTGCCGTCTTCAACAGTGATGCCTTTTCCTTTTAACACATTACGCAGTTCGTCGGAACGCTTAAAATTCTTGACCTCCCGGGCCCGGGCACGCTCCTCAAGAAGGATTTTAAGTTCTGGTGTTAATTCCTTTTCTTTCTCCTGTAAAAACAAGCCGAATATATTGCGGGCCAGGCTCTCTAAAATATCGACAGCATGATAAACAACTCCTAAATAATTGGGGTCATCGTTGTTTTGCTCTATATAAATATTGGTGTCATTGATCAGATTGAACAAAGCCGCCAATGCGCGAGGAGTATTAAAATCGTCATCCATAGCTTCAATGAATTCATGCTTATATTTGCTGATAAAACCTGCCTGAACGGGCTCAACATTCTTGTCCTTCAGGATCCCTGCAGCCTTGTAAAAAAGCACATCAAACTTATTTAAAGCTTTGCGGGCTTCGAGGATTTTTTCTTCGGAAAAATCAATATTACTGACGTAGTGTGAAAACAAAAAGAACATTTTAATTTCGTCGGCACGGTATTGTTTAAGCGCCTGGCCAATGGTGACAAAATTTCCCAAAGACTTGGACATCTTTTGGCCGTTAATGGTCAACAGCCCGTGATGGATCCAATATTTTGCAAAAGGCACCTGCGTTAACGCCTCGGATTGAGCCAGCTCATTTTCATGATGGGGGAATACCAAATCCCTTCCTCCGGCATGAATGTCAAGGGTGTGCGTATCAAGATGTTTCATGCTCATGCAGGAGCACTCAATATGCCATCCCGGACGCCCCGGCCCCCAGGGACTTTCCCAAACAGGCTCACCGGGCTTGGAAGCTTTCCATAACACAAAATCAAGAGGGTCTTTTTTCTTGGAATCCTTCTCGATACGAACGGCCTCATGCATTTTATCGATACTCTGACCTGAAAGCTTCCCGTAATCTTTGAAAGCACGCACATCAAAATAAACATCACCGTCCGTGACCGCATAGGCATGGCCGCGGTCAATAAGCCCCTGGATGTGCCTGATCATATCCGCGATATTATCGGTGGCTTTCGGCTCCACGTCACCGGGAGCAATCCCTAATGCTTTAAGATCTTCATAGTAGAACCGGATCTGCTCTTCGCTGACTTGATGGGCCGTACGTTTCTGCTCGATGGCCTTATCAATGATCTTATCATCGATATCGGTGATATTGCGGACAAAAAGGACATTAAACCCGCGGAATTTAAGATAACGGCGGATGACATCAAATACATACAAACTGCGTGCATGCCCGATATGCGAACGGTCATACACCGTGACCCCGCAAGTGTACATTTTGACATCATGACCCGATACAGGAACAAAATCTTCCTTTTGACCGGTCAAAGAATTGTAAATCCGTAAGACCCCCTGATCCTTGCTTTGCATAGATTCCTTGAGTTTCAAGTAAGATTAAATGGTGTAATCGAGATCGTCTTCATTCTTGGGAGCTGCACATCCGGTTTTATGCTCGAGGGTCTTGATACGCCGCAGCAGACTTGAGATATTCTCCATAACAGGGTCGCTGACATGCCTGTGATCTAACTCCATATCGATCTTGCGGCCTTCCTGCTTGGTGATCCGGCCCGGAATACCGACCACTGTCGAATTCGACGGCACGTCTTTGATCACGACCGCATTGGCCCCGATATAAGAATTGTCCCCGATCATGATATTGCCTAATATTTTAGCACCAGTCCCGATGACAACATTATTGCCTACCGTCGGATGACGCTTTCCTGTTTCTTTTCCGGTGCCCCCTAAGGTGACACCCTGATATAAAAGCACATTATCGCCGATGACCGCGGTCTCACCGACAACGACACCCATGCCGTGATCAATAAAGAAATCCTTACCGATCTCGGCACCCGGATGGATCTCAATGCCGGTCAAAAAACGCGCGCTTTGCGAAAGCCAGCGGGGGATCAAAGGAATTCTCCATTGCCAAAGTTTGTGGCTAATGCGATAAATCATCAAAGCATGAAGCCCGGGATAAAGCAAAAACACCTCTAGGGCATTCTTTGCGGCCGGGTCACGTTCACGTACAGCCTTGATCTCATGATAAAAAAGAACATAGATCAATATAAAAATAATAAAAACAATCATTAAAACTAACATATGTTTCCCTCTATTATTTTGTCTTCAAAAGCACAACGGCATACGCGGCCATACCCTCTTGGGCGCCTATAAAACCCATTCCTTCATTGGTCCCGGCTTTAATGTTGACCTGGGAGGCCTCCAGTGCCAGCATACCCGCGATATTGTCCCTCATTTTTGATTTGTACGCCTGTAATTTCGGTTCTTGGGCCAAAATCATCACGTCGATATTTTCCACAACCCGACCTGTATCTTGCACCATTTTGTATGTCTGCTTTAAAAAAACCGAACTGGACAGCCCCTTATATTTTAGATCGGTATTAGGAAAATGTTCCCCGATATCACCTAAACCCGCAGCCCCTAAAAGGGCATCGCAAAGGGCATGCAAGACCACGTCCGCATCCGAATGTCCGTCAAGACCATGGGTGTGCGCCACTTCGATGCCGCCTAACATCAACTTGCGGCCGAATAGAAACCGGTGCACATCATGACCAAAACCTACCCTGAAGCTCATAACGACCTCAATAACAATTGCCGCGCTAACGTAATATCTTCCGGCGTTGTGACCTTGATATTGCGATAACTGCCCATGACCATCTGAACGCACACCCCCATACGTTCGACTAGAATCGCATCATCGGTAGCTTCTTCTTTATGTTTTCGAGCATGGGCCTTAACTAAAACATCCTTATGAAACCCCTGAGGTGTCTGCGCCTCCCACAATAAATCCCTCGGAGGAGTTTCTTTAATATCTAAAGTTTGACGATCGACCTTTTTAACAGTGAACTTGACCGGCACACCCGCTATGGCCGCTTTATTTTTTTTCAATGAAAAGAGTAAACGGTTGATCATGGCACGGTCAACAAAAGGCCTTGCCGCATCATGCACCAGAACTATACCGGTATCAGACGAAATTACCTTTAAACCGCACTTAACTGAATCCGCACGCAACTTGCCGCCAGCTACGACCAGACGTACTTTTTTAAATGCACCGGCCATACGGACAAATTGTGCCAAATGTCCCGCCGGTGCGACAATCACTATGCTATCGATCAGGGCATGTGCCTCAAAAACCTTCAAACTATACGCTAATAAAGGCTTGCCTTTGAGCAAAACCAACGCTTTAGGAACATCCGCCTTCAAACGCCGCCCCAAACCGGCAGCTACTACAATAACTTCGGTTTTCATTTTTAAGATAGTTGCCAAATTATGTCGTTTGTGCGGGGCCTGTCTCGGAGTTGATGTTAAGGTGCTCCTGATTCACCTTCGTTTACAGAAGCCCTATAAAAAGGGTTTCCCTTATTCGCCCCAAAATCAGTCACCGTCCGCCCCTTAACATCAACTCCAAGCCACCCGCTAATCGTATTACGATCTTAACTACATTTCTATAATACTCAAAGAAGGGATAAAGTTGTTATTTTCAACTCACTGTCATTTTTAGTTAAAAATTGACTGTTTTTTAGGGAATCCCGAACCGTAGGGTGAGGGATGGCTGAACTTGTTTGAGCCTGAAGCTTCCAGAGAAGCTGAAGGCGAGTTGTTCAGCCACCTAAAAAATAGGCAATTTTTAACGTTAAGAAAATGACCGTGAGTTGAAAATAACAACTTTATCTCCTCTTGCACGCTATCAAAATACAAGGCAGGTTACTGCCTTTCCATTTTAGCGAAAATCATCCGGCCGGCCTGGGTTTGCAGAGCTGAGGTCACAAAGACCTTGACCGTCTGCCCCAGAGCCCTGCGTCCGTCGCTCACCACCACCATGGTCCCGTCTTCCAAATAACCGATGGCCTGACTGGCCTCCTTGCCTTCCTTCAAAAGCCGGATCTCTAATTCTTCACCGGTAAAAACAACAGGCTTGACCGCGTTGACCAGATCATTGACATTGAGCATTTCAACACCCTGGATCGCGGCAATGCGGCTCAAATTAAAATCTGTCGTGCAGATACGGGCATCCATCAGTTTGGAAAGTTTGACGAGCTTTAAGTCCACCGCTTCAGAACCGCCAAAATCATCTTCATGAATACGCACATCCGCTGAGGAGTCTTTCTGCATATTTTTTAGAATTTCCATCCCCCGACGGCCGCGCTGGCGCTTGGTCTCATCCTCGGAATCAGCCAGCCTTTGCAATTCATGCAAAACAAAACGGGGGACCACCAATCGTCCTCCCAAAAACCCTGTCTTAAAAATATCACTCACCCGCCCATCAATAATGGCACTGGTATCCAAAAGCACGACCCCGTCTTTTAATTCCTGGCGCTTAAAGCGCACGTAAGGAATGATGAGGTTAAATTCATCCTTGCCCCGAAGCGCCATCACCGCGCCCAAATAGGAAAAAGAAAGCGTCAGAATCACCCGCAGGATGGGTTTGAGCACATCCCCCAACGGCAGGAGAAAAAGGATGTCCGCCACTAAATTGGCCATAAAAATTCCAAGCAGCAGACCAAAAACCATGCTGGAAAGTCCGCGCACAGATACCTGCTTTAAAGTCGCCTCAACGGTAATCAGCAGTAACCCGCCTAAAACTCCCATCAAAACACCTGCCAGAGGGTGCTGATCAATACTCCCTACCTGATAACCGATAATGCCGCTGAGAATAGTAAAAAAAATGCGAATAAATAATAATGTCATGAGAACTCCTTATAGTGTTATAACTTATCTAACGCTTCCCGCAGCCCCGCCACCGGGATCAAATGAATATGAGACGGCTTAAAATCATTCTTTCCTTTAAAATTATTTTTCGGAACAATACACCGGGTAAATCCGAGTTTCTGGGCTTCATTGACCCGTGCTGCCAATTGCGATACGCTCCTGACCTCAGCGGAAAGGCCGACCTCTCCTAAAATGGCCGTGTCATGAGGCACCACCTTATCTAATAAAGCAGATGCGACGCTCACACTAACGCCCAAATCAGCGGCGGGATCTATCACCTTAACCCCGCCCACGACGTTCAAAAAAATGTCCTTATCCCCCAAATTAAGCCCCAGCCGCTTCTCCAATACCGCGACAAGCAGGCTCAAACGGTTAGGGTCAAAACCCTGGGCTTTCTGCCGCACCATACCAAAAGCGCTGCGCGCAACCAGCCCCTGGATTTCAACCAAAAAAGGCCGGGTGCCCTCTAAAATAGGCACGACCACTGAACCCGAAGAATCTGTGGGCCTCTCACAAAGAAAAATCTCAGAAGGGTTTAAAACTTCCTGCAACCCCCACGCCGTCATCTCGAAAACACCGATCTCATTGGTGGAACCAAAACGGTTCTTATTGGCCCGCAGCACACGGTAAGACGAATATCGTTCCCCCTCAAAATAAAGCACCGTGTCAACCATATGCTCCAGCACCCGCGGGCCTGCGAGCATCCCCTCCTTGGTGACATGGCCGATAAGAAAAAGCGAAAAACCTCTGGATTTAGCCAGCTGGGTCAGGACCGCGGCACTTTCCCTGACCTGGGCGACTGAACCCGGAGACGAGGAAAATTCAGCCAAGTGCACCACCTGAATGGAATCAATGATCACCACTTGGGGCTTAAGTTCATGAATATACCCGCTAATCGTCTCAACATCGATTTCATTGACAATGAAAAGATGCTCGTTGGCCGCCTGTGCCACACGGTCGGCCCTCATCTTGGCCTGTTTGACAGATTCTTCCCCGCTGACATACAAAACTTTTAAACCTGCCTGGGCTAAAGCACAGCCGGCCTGCAAAACAATGGTCGATTTGCCGATCCCCGGATCCCCGCCGATCAAGGTCACCGAGCCTGCAACTATGCCTCCGCCCATGACCCTGTCAAATTCCCCGATCTGTGTTAAATGACGTTTTTCAAGGGCCAGGTCAACTTCTTTTAAAAGAACAGGTAATACGGCCGCTTGCGCTGCGATCTGGTCGCGCATTTTTCCGGACCCTTCCCGCAGGGTCGATGTCTCTTCAACATAGGAATTCCATTCCTCGCAATTGGGGCATTTCCCCACCCAGCGCGCGGATTGAGAACCACAACTCTGACAAACAAACAATGTCTTGGTCTTCATTACTTAGACTTTGGCCGGTACAATAGTTTCCAAGGGTTGGCTTTCAGGTCAGCCGTGAGTTCTTCAAGATTCCGATAGATAGACTCATCGGTAAGCAGCCGGCCAACTGTCCCATGTCCTTCCTTTAAATCCATACCCAAAGCGGCGAAACCAGACAAAGCTTCATGAAGGAATTTTTTATTTGCGTCGGTTAAAATATCGCTGTTCACATGATCCACGGTCGACTCAAGTTTTGCCGTCAAAGAACTGACTTTTTCAGTGATCTTTTCGATCGGCACGGGATCGTGGCCGATCAACACACAGCCGTCTTTGACAAATTGCGTCGATACGCCCGGAATAATTTCTAGATACTTTTCACCAAGCAACCCCAACTGGTTAATCGTTATATTGGAATCCTCAGGGATCCCAACATCCGCCTTGGTCCAGATATTCACATTGACCTTGGTTTTCCCTCCGTCACTCTCATCTACAAAAACTTTTATTTTTTTGACCAAACCGACTTCCACACCGGCTAGACGGACAGGGGCGGCTTCCCGCAACCCGCTGGCAAACCCGAAAATGACCCGAATATGACGGCCTTTTTCAAAGAATGAAAGATCGCTGATTGAAATAATAAAAAAACTCAAAGCGACAAACGCCATCAGCACAAATGCCCCGACCTTCAATTCCAAACCGTTTTCGCGAGACATAATCAGTTCTCCCTAGTTGGAATCACTTAACATGCCCAAAAATCAGGCTCTCGTCCTCGGTGATGGGCCCTTGCACTTCACCGTGTATGAATTGCTGGATGACCGGATGTTTGGAATTCTTAATTTCCTCCGGTCGTCCGTCGGCTATGATCTGCCCCTTATAAAACATCGCAATCGAATCCGCCACCTGATAGGCGGAATTCATATCGTGCGTTACGACAATCGAGGTCACTTTAAGCTTGTTGCGCATTTCAACGATCAGATTGTTGATCGCAGACGCAGTGATCGGGTCAACACCGGTCGTCGGCTCATCGTACAATATAATGTGGGGCTCCATGCACAGCACGCGGGCTAAACTCACGCGCTTTCTCATCCCGCCGGAAAGCTGAGAAGGCATCATATGTTCTACGTCTTTAAGCCCCACTAGCCCCAGGGAATCACGCACACGGTCATTGACCGTTTTTCGATCCAGATTCATAAATTCATTGAGCACAAAACCGACATTGTCCCCGACATTCATGGAATCAAACAACGCCCCGCCTTGAAAAACCATGCCGATCTCCATACGCAGACGGTTGTAATCTTTTTCATTCAGATCCGTCACTTCAACACCATTGATCTTGATCGAACCGCTGTCCGGACGAACAAGTCCCACAATGTTCCTTAAAAGAACAGTTTTTCCGACACCTGAACGGCCGATCACGACCTTAGTCTCCCCGCGCTTTACAGTCAGGCTCAAATTATTGAGCACCATTTTTGGGCCTAAAACTTTATATAAATTACGGATCTCGATCACTTGTCCATCTCTCTAAAGACATTGGGATAATTTATGGAGCTAAAATGCGTGCTTTTGCCGCCCGACTTATCCAGGAATCAAACTAAGGCAATTAGCATTTTGGCGGAATAAATTCATCCCAATGTCTTTAAGCACATTAGATATTCAATAAAAAATAAAAAATAAACGTGATAAAACAGTCCGTCATAACAATCAAAATAAACGAACGCACCACAGCCGTTGTCGTTGCCTTACCCACCCCGTCAGCGCCACCTTTAACGTTAAGGCCCTGATGGCATCCGACGATCGCAATGATCATGCCAAAAACAAACGTCTTGACCAAACCCGTAATAATGTCTTTCATCGCAAGCGCGTGAAAGGTCATTTTCCAGAACATCTCGTGGCTGATATGCAACTTAAACACACAGATCACATAGCCGCCCCAAATACCGATCAAGTCTGAAAGCATGGTCAATACCGGCAGCATGATGATAAGTCCCATAAAACGTGGAACGACCAAATATTTGACCGGATTAACAGCAAAAGCCTTAAGCGCGTCCACCTGTTCGGTGACGGCCATAGACCCTATTTCTGCGGCAATCCCAGCGCCAATGCGGCCGGCCACGATCAAGGCTGTCAGTACAGGGGTCAGTTCGCGCGTCAGCGAAACCGCGATCACGTTAGGAATATAGAGCTCCGCGGAAAGCTGCACCATCTGGTAGGCCATCTGAAGCGCTATAATCATGCCGACGAAGAAACCCACCAGCGCTGAGATCACAAAGGTCCCCGGCCCAATGCGTTGAGCCTGTATCAAAGAACGGTCCCACTTAAAAGGCGGTGTAACCGCCGCTGCCATCGTCTGTGCCCACAAAATCGTCAACTGACCCAGATAACGGATCCATTGATTAATCAAGTCCCCGGTTCTTATGCTCCAGGCGGTCATAGTTTAGACAAGCACCAGACTATCGTCACGACGGACTACTGTAATTTTACTGCCTTCTTTAAAGCGTCCGGAAATAATTTCTTCCGAAAGCGTATCTTCCACATAGCGCTGGATTGTCCTCTTTAAGGGCCTTGCTCCATAGATCGGATCATATCCTTTTTCCATCAGAAAATCCATAGCCTCCGCTGAAAGGCTGATCTCGATCCCCTTATCTTTAAGACGCTGGATCACTTCGTTGACTTCAAGCTTGATAATCTCTGCTAGATTTTCCCTGGTCAAATTCCTAAACACAATAATATCGTCGATACGGTTGAGGAATTCCGGCTTGAATGCTTTTTTAACTTCATTGAGCAACCGGTCTTTGACGGCGTTATAGGATGTATCTTCCTTATGCGCCACAAAACCCAGAGAACCGGCACTACGGATGGTTTCGGCGCCCACATTCGAGGTCATGATAAGGACGGTATTACGAAAATCCACCTTGCGGCCAAAACTGTCGGTCAACTGCCCGTCTTCAAATACCTGCAAAAGCAGGTTAAATACATCCGGATGGGCTTTTTCGATCTCATCCAAAAGCACTACGGAATACGGGCGACGGCGCACTTTTTCGGTCAACTGACCGCCTTCTTCATAACCGACATAACCCGGCGGCGCTCCTATTAAACGCGAAACGTTGAACTTGTCCATATATTCGGACATGTCGATCTGGATTAGGGCATCCTGATCACCGAACATGAATTCAGACAAAATACGCGCCAGCAGACTTTTTCCCACACCCGTGGGCCCTAAAAAAATAAACGAACCGATAGGACGGCGCGGATTTTTGATCCCGGCCCGGGAACGGCGGACCGCACGCGCAATGGCCGTGACGGCCTCATCCTGACCGATAATGGATTTCTTCATATGCTCTTCCATGTTAAGCAAACGATCGCTTTCTTTCTGTTCCAGACGGATAAGCGGAATTCTGGTCCATTGGGAAACAACACGGGCAATATCATCATCGGTAATCATCAAAGAGACATCATCACGCTTTTGCATCCATTCCGCACGCTTGCGCTCAAGGGCGTCCCTGACCTCTCGCTCCTGGTCACGCATCTTGGCCGCGCGTTCGAAGTCCTGAATCTTGATATAAGATTCCTTCTCCTTCTTTAACTGCTCAATTTTTTCTTCAAGCTCTTTAATGCCGTCGGGCACGACCATGGCCTGAAGACGCGCCCGGGCGCCGGCCTCATCTAAAATATCCACGGCTTTGTCCGGCAAAAACCGGTTGGAAATATAGCGGTCTGAAAGCCTGGCTGCGGCATCGAGCGATTCATCTGAATATTTAACCCTGTGATGCGCCTCATATCTGTCGCGCAGGCCCTTGAGGATCTGGATAGTTTCTTCAACCGATGGAGGCTCAACAATGATTGTCTGAAAACGCCGCTCTAACGCTGCGTCTTTTTCGATATTCTTGCGGTATTCATCCAGGGTCGTCGCCCCAATGCACTGGATTTCTCCCCGGGCCAAGGCCGGTTTTAAAATATTGGCAGCATCAATGGCCCCTTCGGCAGCGCCTGCGCCCACCAGCGTATGGATCTCATCGATGAAAAGGACAATCTTTCCGGAGCGTTTGAGCTCATCCATGACCGCTTTGATGCGCTCCTCGAACTGGCCGCGGTATTTGGTCCCCGCAATCATCATGGCCAGATCCAAAACGACGATCGTCTTGTCGCGCAGCAGCTCCGGGACATCCCCGGAAACAATCTGCTGGGATAATCCCTCAACGATCGCAGTTTTCCCGATGCCCGCTTCCCCCAAAAGGACCGGATTATTTTTGGTGCGCCTTGAGAGGATCTGAATGACACGCTCAATTTCATTCTTACGTCCGATCACCGGATCTAGCTTGCCTTCCCGGGCTAACTTATTCAAATTACGCCCATAAGCGTCAATGGCCGGAGTCTTTCCGGATTTGACCGCCTCGGGCTGTTGACCGTATCCGGGAATGCCCGAACCAAGAAGTTCCATGACCTCATTGCGCAGCTTGCCTAAATCCAAGCCTAAATTCAAAAGCACACGGTAAGCCATCCCCTCACCCTCTTTGACTAGCCCCAGCAACAAATGCTCGGTACCGATGTAATTGTGCCCGAGGGCACGGGCTTCTTCAGCCGAAAGTTCCAACGCTTTTTTAGAACGCGGGGTAAAAGGGATATCTCCCACAACCTGAGTCGCCGGCCCTGCTTGGACTAACTTTTCAACCTCAAGCCTGATGGTCTCTAAATCCAGCCCCAGCTTTTGCAATACCGCCGCGGCTACCCCTTCACCTTCCCGAATGAGCCCCAACAATAAATGTTCCGTACCGATATAATCATGATTAAAACGCCGTGCCTCTTCCTTGGCGTAAACAATGACTTTGCGTGCACGTTCTGTAAATCGATTAAACATCTTTCCCCCCTAACTTCTGGCGGATAACAGCCGCCCGTTTGGTATCGCGTTCGAATGCGTTTAATTTTTTAGCTTCTATTTTTTGTAAATGTGCCGGCTGGATCATAATAAATAATTCATTGAGCGCCTTATGGTCAACATGTTTGAGAATGCCCATATCAAGCCCCAAACGCACCATTGAAAAAAGCTCAATGGCCTCCTGGCTTGAAATGATGCGGGCGGTCTTAAGCAGCCCCCAAGACCGGCAAACTTTGTCTTCGAGCATCGGCTTGTTCTGCAAGAGCAGTGCCTGACGGGCCTGCTCTTCCTGCTCAATGACCTGACGGATCAAACCGTTAATGTTTTGAATGATATCCGTCTCACTGTGCCCCAAGGACACCTGATTGGAAATCTGATAGAAATTGCCCGACGCCTGTGTGCCTTCCCCATAAAAACCCCGGCTGGCAAAACTTAATTTGGAAATGGCTGCAAGCACCTTATTGATCTGCTTGGTCATAACCAGCGCCGGCAGGTGCATCATGACACTGCCCCGCATGGCCGTACCGGTGTTCGTCGGACAAGCTGTCAAGAATCCCCAGCTGGGTAAAAAGGCAAAAGAAAGTTCGCGGGCCAAGGCGTCATCAATGGCATTGATAATATCCCAGGCTTCGCTTAAATTGAGACCCGAACGCATCACCTGAATACGCAAATGGTCTTCTTCATTGATCATGACCGATACCACCTCTTCAGCTGTCACCAAAAGGCCCTTGCCTTCAGGGTTGGAGGCATGCTCATGGCTCATCAAGTGACGCTCCACCAGCATCTGACGGTCAACCTGATCAAGCTCAGTCATCCCAAATAATGTCGATCCTTTGAGAGCTTCGATACGGCCCACCGCCTCTGAAAAAACCTTTAATACCGCTTCCAGGTCTTTTTTGACAGATTTGCCGGGAAAAGTCCAGTCTGCCAGATTACGCGCCAGACGCACGCGCGAACTCATGACGATATGGGCAGATGGACCAGTGCCGCGTAACCACTCTCCGGTATGATTTAATAACTCTTCAATGCGCATAAGGGTTTGATTAATCTTTCTGTTCTAAATTCCTGATTTTATCCCGGATCTCGGCTGCCCGCTCGAAATCTTCGGCCGCAATAGCCGACTGCAGCTGCTCTTTTAACCCCTCCAAGGTCTCGGTTACAACTAAAAGAGGGCGCTCTTCTTTCGACGAAGCCGCTAAATTCTCTTTTTGAAATGAAGACGGTGTTTTCCCTAAATATTTATTCGAACCGTGGATCTTGCGCAACAGCCCGCTTAAATGCTCCTTAAAAGAGGTGTAGCATTCACTGCAGCCTAACCGACCAAACTTACGGAAATCCTCATAAGGCAATGCACAACGGGAGCATTGCAAGGGATTTTTCTCGTTCTCTTTCGAAGAAGCAGGCTTGACGGTATCTGATAATCCTGCTAATAAATCTGCCAGACCGAATTGCTGCTCCATCTGAGCACTTTTTTGACGGGCGCATTCTTCGCACAAATGCATCTCCGACATCTGCTCATCGACAATTTCAGTCAAATGCACAGTTGCTTTTTTCTTACCGCAAATATCACAGGTCATATTTGACGCCATCTTTTTTAGTCAGCTGATGGAAGTTATCTAACAATTTACGTGTTACGGCCCCCGGACGGCCGTCCCCGATCAAACGTCCGTCAACCTTAACCACAGGGATTAATTCCGCCGCAGTCCCGGTCAGGAAACATTCCTTAGCATTATACAATTCATGCCGGGTCATATAACCTTCCGACACCTTGATCTTCATCTTTCGGGCTAATTCCAGGATCGCCTCACAGGTAATACCTTTTAAACGGCCCAAATGTGGGGTCGAAAGCACCCCGTTTTTATAGATGAACACATTGTCCCCCGTGCATTCGGCGATATATCCGTTTTCCTCCAACATGATCGCCTCGTTATAACCGCAATGAGAAGCCTCCATCTTAGCCAGAATGTTATTGAGATAATTCAGCGACTTAAGCTGAGGATTTAAGGCATTCGGATGGTTCTTGACCGTCGGCACAGTGATGATCTCCATTCCCTTCTGATAAAGTTGGACCGGATATAAAACGATCTTGTCGGCAATGATGATCACATTGGGCTTTCCGAAGCATTTACGCGGATCAAGACCCAGATCCCCATCGCCGCGGCTGACGACCAGACGGATGTAGCCGTCTTTGATCTTATTGGCCTTCAACGTAGCCACGACCGCATCGATCATTTCCTTCTTGGTCATACGAGGGTCGATCATGAGCGTGTGCAGTGTTTCAAATAAACGGTCGATATGTTCTTTGAGGCGAAATACCCGCGAATCATACGAACGGATCCCCTCAAAACCGCCGTCCCCATAAAGAAACCCATGGTCAAACACCGACACCTTGGCGTTTTCCTTGTCCACCAGTTTTCCATTAAGGTAAATCTTCATAATCTCCCTTTCGCTCTTACTCCGTGAAGGATGAATAGCTGTTCACCCACGCAAATCTACTTAGCACCTCTATTTTCATTATATAAGACCGTAGGACTAAATTTGTTATTTTTGATCCTGTGTCGTTTTTAGCCAAGAAATTTATGATAACGAGGTCCTTTTAGGGCTTCAGCCTTAAAATGGTCAAACTTGTTTGAGCTCGAAGCTTCCAGAGAAGCTGAGAGCGAGTTGTTTGACCACCTCGTCAGCACAGGTTTTTTGGCGTTAAGAAAACGACCTCAGGATCAAAAATAACAAATTTAGCCCTAAGGTCTCACGCCATATCAATGAGCAAATACTTATTTCGAAAGCACCGGAGTCTCCAGCAAGCCGTCTTTCATGGCGATCACCCGCTGGGTGCGGCTGGCTATTTTTTCATCGTGCGTCACGATGACGACCGTCACCCTGTGACTGTGATTAAGCCCTAAAAGCGTGTCCATGACCGCATGACCGCTCACCGAATCCAGATTGCCGGTCGGCTCATCGCAAAAAACGACCTTAGGCCCGTTCATCAAAGCACGCGCGATTGCCACCCTCTGCTGCTCGCCGCCGGAAAGCTGATTGGGCCTATGTAAAGCACGCGGTCCCAAGCCTAACTGATCTAATAATTTTAACCCCGCAAATTCAATTGTGCTTGTTTTTCTTGAATTTTCTTTGATCATGGCCGGCAGGACCACATTTTCCAGCGCCGTTAATTCCGGCAACAAATGATACGATTGAAATACAAAACCCATTTCAGTATTGCGGGCCTGGGCACGCTTAACATCCGTCAGACCATATAAATTCTGGCCCCTAAAGATTACCTGTCCTTCATTAGGCAGATCCAAACCGCCTAAAATATGAAGTAAAGTGGATTTTCCCGCACCCGAAGGTCCTGATATAGCTACGACCTCTCCTGCATCAATGCTCAGGTCCACACCTTTAAGTACATGCAAAGGACCGGGGTATGCTTTGTGAATATTGATAGCTTCAATTAACATTATGAAATCCCCTATGCGTCAAATAGGCATTGAGATAATTTTTTTAGACAAAATGCGTGCTTTTGCCGCCCAACTTATCCAAGAATAAAACTAAGGTATTTAGTATTTTAGCTGAAAAAATTATCCCAACGACTGTTTAATCCCATCCTATTCGTACCTCAATGCTTCAACCGGCTCGAGGTTTGCCGCCTTAAGCGCCGGATAAACGGTTGCCGCGTATGTGATCAGCATGGCCGCACCAACGATCAAACCTACATCGGAGGCCTGAATGACAACCGGCAAATGGTCGATATAATAAATATCCTGCGGCAGTTTAATAAACTGATATTTTTTAAGTAAAAGGGTGATCCCCACTCCGCCGATAAATCCCCAGAATGTCCCCATAGCCCCTATGGCCAATCCCTGCCAGGTGAAAATACGATGGATACTCGCCCGGGAGGCACCGATCGATTTAAGAATTCCGATATCTTTGACCTTACTGGTCACTGTCACGATCAGGGTGCTGATGATATTAAACGAAGCAACCAACACGATCAAAGTCAGGATAATAAACATAGCAAATTTTTCTAAAGCCAGTGCTGCAAAGAAATTCGCATTGGTTTCCATCCAGGTGCGTACCAAAAAACTAAAACCTATCAGATCATAAACTTCTTTCTTGACCTGTGGTGCTGTATCCGGATTTTTTAACTTAAGCCCGATTCCGGTAACGGCCCCGGGACCTATATGAAAAATTTCCTGGGCCCGGTGCAAATCGACTAATATCAAATTCATATCATAATCATACATGCCGGAGGTGAAAATACCTGCCACCTTAAACTGATAACGCCAGCCTTCTCCGGCAACACCGGAGGCCGGAGCTATGATCGTTACCGTGTCTCCCGGTTTATACCCGTAAAATGCAGCCATCTGGCTGCCGATAATGACCCCATTGTCTTTTAAGTCTGCGACCTTGCCATGAGCCAAATAACTGTTGATGCGTGTCACGGCCCCTTCGGTTGAAGGCTCGACCCCGCGCAAGATCAAACTCGCGGCCCTGGAGCCGGCCTCAAGAAAAACATTGCCATGAATATAAGGGGTCGTGGCCAGAATCCCCGGTAAATTTTTCAAACGTTGGTCTAGCTGCTGATAATTTTTTAGACCGCTTTCCTTCTCGACAAAAATATGCGCGTTGGCCCCTACGATCTTTTCCCGCAGGTCGTGGTCAAATCCGGTCATGACGCCAATGACAATGATCAGGGCTAAAACACCAATAGCGATGCCGGCAATTGCTACAAAGTTGATAATTGAAAGGAACTTGTCTTTTTTAGCGCATAAATACCGGATTGTCAGCCACCATTCAAAATTCATAAGATCATTGCTCCGGTTTAAGCAGGGGGAATAGGATCACATCTCTGATCGATGCTGAATCGGTCAGGAGCATCACCAAGCGGTCAATACCGATTCCAAGACCACCCGCCGGCGGCATTCCGTACTCCAAGGCCCTCACAAAATCCTCATCGATGGTGCGGTTGCCGGTCTCCGTATCATCATCCAAATCTGCCACTAAACGCTGATACTGCTCTTGAGGATCATTAAGCTCAGAATAAGCATTGCCCACCTCCATCCCCGCGATAAAGAATTCGAACCGCTGGGCCACTGCAGGATTGTCAGGCTTGGCCTTAGCCAAGGGAGAGAGGAACGTGAAATAATCCAGCATAAACACCGGATTAGCCGTTGCTTTTTCGTCCAGAACTTCCTCGACAATCTTCATGATCGCGGAACGCGTCAGACGCTCAATGTTAATATGCCCGTGCCTCCTGCGCTTGACTTTCTCAAGCATCTGCTCTGCAGAGTCCTGGGGGTCAATATCAAAATTCTCTTTGACCACTTTTGCAAAAGAACGGCGCTCCCAAGGTGTCGTAAAATCAATGTCCCGGCCCTGATAATTAATTTTATAGGTGCCGTACATTTTAAATACCAAAGAGCTGATCAGCTCCTCGGTTAACTGCATCATGTCCTCAAAATTGCCGTACGACTGATAAACCTCAAGCATGGTAAATTCCGGGTTGTGGCGCGTTGAGATCCCTTCATTACGAAAATTACGATTGATCTCATAGACACGCTCAAGGCCTCCGACCAGCAGACGTTTCAAATAAAGCTCAGGGGCAATGCGCAAAAACACATCCATATCCAAGGCATTGTGTCTGGACTTAAACGGCTTACCGCGCGCCCCGCCCGCCATGGGCTGTAACATGGGAGTTTCCACTTCCAGGAACCCTTTTTTGTCGAGGAATGAACGCACGTAAGATATCATGTGGCTGCGCTTGATAAATACTTCCCGGACCTCGGGGTTTGCGATCAAATCCACATAACGCTGGCGGTAACGGATATCCACATCTTTTAGGCCGTGCCATTTTTCCGGCATGGTCTGTAAAGACTTAGAAAGCACGTGATATTTGGCGACCCGGATACTATTCTGCCCGGTTTTAGTCGTAAATGTTTCCCCTTCAACTCCGATAATATCCCCTAAATCCAAGCACTTGAGCGTCTCGTAAGCATCTTGCCCGATATTATCTGCTTTAATAAAAAGCTGCATACGCCCAGTCTGGTCCATCAGATCCATAAAATGCACCTTGCCCTGGTCCCGGTTGGCCATGATGCGGCCGGCTGTCACCACAGAAAGCCCCTCTTTAAAATCTTTCAAGATTTCAGCAATCGAATGGGAACGTATAAAACGCTGGGCATACGCATCAATCCCTTTGGCCTTTAGCGCATCTAACTTCTTTATCCTAACACTTTTATTTTCATCAACTTCCATCATTTACCGCCTTTTTTTAATTCTTTAAAATATATAAAAAAGATATTAGTTAGAAAAGTTATTATATAGAAATACGACAAGGAAGTCAACCTACAACCCTTTCGCCCATGAGCCTCTTTTTTACAAAGCCAAGAACAGGGAATTCTGAAATCGAGGGCTTGGAGGTGCTAGTGTAGGGATGAACAGCTATTATGTATGCGGCACATTAAGGAATTTTTCGCCAAAAGTCTTCTTAATTTTACTGCAAGAATGTTCCAAATAAAGAGAATCTTTAGAGCATTGTTGCCGTAAATTTAAGAAGACGGCGAAAATATTCCGTGCCGCATACATAATAGCTGTTCATCCATCGCTAGTTTCGCAAGGGCGCTATAAACTATGCGTACGGCAATACTCTGTGATTTCTTTTATGAATAGGGGGCCAAATTGTTCTAGTTTTTTATGCCCTACACCGGTGATATTCAAAAAACTTGCCCTATCCCTTGGATAATCATGTGCCATTTGGCGAAGGGCCGTGTCTGCGAAAATTACAAAGGGCGGCACACCGCGTGAGATTGCCAGTTGTTTGCGCAGCTGCCTTAAATCCTCAAAAAGACCCTCATCATAATTCTCCTCAATATCTCTTGAGACGGATTTTTTTGCCGATTTATCTTTACTTAAGGCCTCCTTTCCTGAAGGCCTCAGTTGCGGCAGCATCAGGCGATTGTGAGCATTTAAAGATACAATGCCCGTCGGTGTTAATTCAATCACCGGATACTCCCCGGATGTTCTTATCAATAAATTCTTTTCGATCAGAAGCCCTATAATCTCTTTTAACTGGACCGCGCTATATGATTGTCCCCGACCATAAACAGGCAGGCTGTCATGTTTAAATCCGAGGATCCTGGCATTGCGTGAGGCGCGTAAAAGGTCAATAACATATTGTGTGCCAAACCGCCCCCCCAGCGCAGAAACGCATTCCAAAATTAGCCGTCCAATATCAGTCGCATCAAATTCATCTTTGCAACGAATACAACGGTCGCAATGCCCGCAATTTTCTTGTGCATACTGCTCCCCAAAGTATTCAAGCAAGAATTTCCTGCGGCATTTAAAACCTTCACAAAAATCAACCATCAGCTTTAACTTGTCTTTTGCACGCTGACGCTCGAAGAGATCTACGATCTGATCGATAAAATAGTCCTGCTTAAACTTGTCCCCATACGAATAAAATAAAACACAATCTGCCGCAAGGCCGTCACGGCCGGCCCTGCCGGTTTCCTGATAATATCCTTCAATCGACCGCGGCAGGCAAAAATGCACGACTAAACGGATATCCGGTTTATCAATGCCCATGCCAAAGGCGATCGTCGCGGTGATAATCGGGGTTTCATCTTTGATAAAACGGTCCTGGACATCATGCCTCTGTTTGGCTTCAAGGCCGGCATGATAGGCCTCTGCCTTAAAGCCCCTGGCACACAATTTTGCGGACAAATCCTCTGTGTCTTTACGTGAATAACAATAAATAATGGACGAGCGGCCTTTGTGTTGAGAGGATTCCAATAAAACTAAAAGTTCACCAAAAGCATTGTCTTTGGGCCTTATATCGTAATGAAGGTTAGGACGGTTGAAACTGGAAAGAAACGTGCGATGAGCTTTTAAACCTAGATATTGGATGATGTCTCGACGGACTTTAGGAGTGGCGGTAGCCGTAAGTGCCACTACACCGATGCTGGGAAAATCTTCCCGCAAGTCATTGAGATTTAGATACTCGGGGCGAAAATCATGCCCCCATTGAGATATGCAATGGGCCTCATCAACCGCAATCAAACTGACCTGAAGGCCCCTTAAGAATTCCCGAAATCCTTCGACGGCCAATCGCTCAGGGGCAACATAAAGGATCTTGATCTCTTTGCACCTCAAACGGGCCTCAATGGCCCCTATCTCTACCGCCGTGAGACTGCTGTTTAAAAGCTCTGCGGCAACACCATTGGCCTTAAGCCCGTCCACCTGGTCCTTCATAAGCGCTATCAGAGGAGAAATAACGAGCGTGATCCCCTCCAATACCAACGCCGGCAGCTGATAGCAAAGAGACTTTCCGCCTCCGGTCGGCATCAGGACCAAAGCATCTTGACCCGAAAGGACATGTCGGATAATTCCTTCCTGAAAGGGCAAAAAACACTCAAAGCCGAAATAATCTTTCAGCAGTTTGGACAGGGACTTGTCAGTTTCCTGAATAATCTTATTCCTCCCAGGCTATGTCTTCGCCGGGTGCAGCCGCGGCTGTTCGAGTTTCTGGCGATTGGTCGCCAGCAGATACTGACGGATCAGGCTCTGGGGAATTATTCTGCCTTTTGGGCATAAAATGAACGGCATTCGCAGAGATCCTTACACGGCTCTGGGTTTTACCGTCCTTTTCCCACCGGTCCTGCCGAAGACGCCCTTCCACAATGATACCGCTGCCCTTAGTCAGATATTTGGCACAATTTTCCGCAGCAGCCCCCCAAACCTCAACATCAAAATAGGAAACTTCCGTTACTTTTTCGCTGTTTTTGGTGTAGACGCGATTGTTGGCAATTGAGATACTGCACACGGCTTTACCGGAAGGAGTATATTTCATTTCCGGATCCCGCGTCAAATTGCCCATAATGTTGACACTGTTTAAACTCATAAATAGTCCTTTCGTTGAATAAAACTGAGTTATGAAACCTTAGACCCTCTGGAGGATTAGATTAATTGAAAAATATTTCATCGGTGGGGAACCAATTTGCTTGATTATAACACTGTTTAACTTACAGGCAAGATTTATCTAGGTCACTGAACAATCTCAATGTCCCTACGCATAAATGTAACTTGTTTTCTGTCTTCAAGAATATGGCCTGTTTTGGGCCCCGCCACATAGTATAGGTAAAAATGATCTGCTAACAGGACGGGAGATGAAGATTTCTCATCAGCGACGAGTGCGGGATAGTTCAGGAATCCACCGGCATTTTCGGCGATTCGGATGCGGTTAGACCAATGTATTAAATCATCTGAAAGTCGTAAATAAACCGTGTCCTGATTAACCATATAACTTAACATGAACAGCTTTATGTGGCTGTTATAAACTAAACGCGGATGCGCGAAATATCCCCCTCCGGATATTTTATTAAACAAAAGGGTGGATCGGCCACCGATTGCCGGCTCTGTGAAATAGTTTCCTTTAGAAGAATCAGCCCCATCGGGCAGGTAATATTTTTTAAATACCGGGACCTTCTGGGCCGCTATCGCCGCATAAACATCCTTTTTGAGGGCCCTTGCAAGGCCAAAACCGTAGTCTTCCTCATTCCAGGAATTGCGCTCGCCAAACATCACATACAAATAGGGCTCCTGCTTGCCCTCCTCATTGATGTGATGACCTCCCCTATCCGCCTCAATCCATGAAATAGTTCCGCTATCCAGAACCCCTTCGTTATTTTTCGCAAAATAATCTTCTCTGCCCATATGCGCAGATAAAATTTCCCCCAACTTCATCATGTGATTCCCAATTTGGCTGCCAAAAGATTGAGGATCAATCGCTATACCAGCGCTGGCATAGGACGAGAATTTTTTATGATGGACTTTGCCGTCATCAAATAGATCCTGATGATACTCGCCGTGGTAAAGATGAACCAAAACAGGCTTCCCGTTAATATCAATAATATAGGTCGACCCCCCTCCGGCATAGTCGCGGTCAAAATTTCTCCCATCTGGCGATGGTTGTAATCGACCGGGCTTTAAGGATGGGAATATCTTGCCTTCGAAATCGACCACCGGAGAGATCTTATCCAGGGTGCCTTCGAATTTATAGGTTCCCTGATGCCTTGTCTTGTAAAGCTTGCTTGGACCTCTTTTTTCGACACTCTCCGTAATATCCACAACATTAGATGGGCCAAAAAAGAAATACTTGCTTTCACCCACCCTTACAACCCCCACAGGTTCGTCAGGGAAGTTCATCATATGAAAATTCTCCCTGTCTGCAGGAGTGAAAACAGCTATAGGATTGGAACTTTTAAATTTCCAAACAACTCCCGCGGCATGATCCTCAAAGACGCTTTGATCGCCACTGGATTGGGCAAAAACAGAAGGAACGTTGATGAAAACAAAGAAAATGATAAAAAGTACGGTTTTGTGTTTTGGTTTTAACATAATCTTCCTTTAGGCATTGAGCCGGTACCAATATTTCAGCTTTTTCTTCTTTATTTTAATTTGTTTATTCTTATAGTTGTTTAACTGGCCAATGAAATCCCAGAATTCTCTTTCAGAGAGGTCTGATTTCATTTCATTGAACAATGCGCTTGTCAGTACGATTTTGTTGGGGTTATTGGGTATCCAGTGGTCAAATACACAGAACCATGGGCTTTTTCGATCTCCCATTTCAAGAGGCATTTGAGTGTAATAACACACATAGCCGTTCTTGCGCACATACGTCCAAATATCGCTGCGGATCTGGGGTGATAATCTTTCGTCTGACATCCGGGCGCTAAAATGAGAACATGTCCTGCAATATATTTATTTAATTGAAAAACCCGGCTTCCCGCAAATACAACATTTCTTGATCTGATTTCGTTGCATCATGACTCCTTTTTAGAAAGGTAAATAAAAAAGCCTTCCATGCTCTGGAAGGCTTTTTTAAAATTGCTTCGCTTCGCTCGCAAGGACACGAGCATTAAACTACTCCCCGCCGGTTTTGCGTTGAAACAACTTTCTGACTCCGGTTGGTTTTGCCGCCGCTTTTGGCGTCGTTTTCACATCGGCCTTGGAATGCGCTGTTGTTTCTGCCGCGCCTGCTGTGGGGGCCACTGGCTTGGTTTCTGCCTCTGACACTTTGGAGGTATCCCCTGCCTCCTTGGCCGCCTTAACACGCTTTTGACCTGAAATAATCGTCCGGCTCTTCTCGGTCAATTCCAGAAAAACTAAAGCGGCGTTGTCCCCTAAACGCTTAGCATACGGAATAATGCGCGTATAGCCCCCGGTGCGGGATTTAAAACGAGGCGCTGTTTGTGAAAAAAGCCGGGAAACAATATGATGATCGCACAGGATCGCGAATGCACGACGACGCGCGGCCAGTGTATCTGTTTTTCCCAAGGTGATCAATTTTTCGATTAGCTTCCTGGCCTCTTTCGCTTTAGCGACGGTTGTGCAAATACGCTCTTGCAAAAATACCGATCTGGCCATATCACGTAAAGTCGCTTTTCTTAAACTTTGATTACGGCTTAAACGATTGCCGGCCTTCGCGTGTCTCATGGTCAATTGCTCCTATATTAGATCCTTCGGCTGTGGCCTCAGGATGCCGCTGACATTACGCCAGGGTCACTTTGTCCTTAATTTCTTGGTATCGACTTTCATACCCAAATTTAAGCCCATGGCTTTAAGGATATCCTGAATTTCTGTTAAAGATTTTTTGCCGAAATTACGGAACTCCAGCAGTTCGGGCTCCTGACGGCGTACCAGATCGCCAATGGTTTTGATATTGGCATCTTTAAGGCAATTGGAAGAACGTACGGATAATTCCAGCTCTGAAATCGGCAGGCGTAACTTGGTATACAAAGCCTCTTCCTCGGCAGAAACCTCTTCTTCCTGTTCTTCTTCCTCGGGTAATTGGCCGTAGGCTACAAATACATCCAGATGCCTTTGTAAAATATTGGCCCCGTATAATAATGCTTCTTTGGGGTTGACCGCTCCATTAGTAAAAATTTCAACAAGCAGCCGGTCATAATCCGTGCGTTGGCCGACACGGGTGTTTTCAACGGTAAAATTAACTTTGATGATCGGAGTAAAAATAGAATCTACAACGATCGTCCCGACCGCAGACCCTTCTTTCTTGTTCTGCTCGGCCGGCACATAACCGCGGCCGCGGGAAATCTCCAGTTCCATATTAAAGGGAATATCCTGGGTCAGTGTCAATAAATGATGGTCCGGATTTAAAATCTCCACGATCTCATCAGAAATAATGTCACGGGCCTTGATCTCGCCCTTACTGTTAGCCTTGATATACACCGTCTTGGGGGTCTTGGAATGAGAACGGACGACCAACCCTTTGATATTAAGGATAATTTCTGTCACTGACTCTAAAACACCGGAGAGTGTGGAAAATTCATGCGACACGCCTTCAATACGAATGGAAGATACTGCACTGCCTTCGATGGACGAGAGAAGAATCCTGCGTAAAGAATTGCCTAAAGTTACGCCATATCCGCGCTCAAAAGGCTCAGCTACGAATTTACCATAGGTGTTGGTATAACTGGTTTCTTCGCAGTCTAAACGTTTCGGCATTTGAAAATCGCGCCATTTGACACCCATAAGACTCTCCTTGCTGTTTTATGTCCCCACCCGGCGGTCAAACCGGGGGTCATACGAGTTAATAAGAATTATCTGGAATAAAGCTCGACAACGAGCTGTTCGTTGACCGTAAATGTCACATCTTCACGCGTTGGCATTCGCACAACTTTGAGAGTTAAATTCGCGGCATCCACTTCTAACCAGCCCGGAATTTTACGTTCTTTCGCTATTTCCGCATTCGCCTTGACACTGGCCTTGGCCTTATCATCTGTTTTGATTTCAACGATATCATTGGGTTTAACCAAAAAAGATGCAATGTTGACCCTACGGCCATTGACCGACACATGATTGTGAGAAACAATCTGGCGGCCATCGGTACGGGATTTTGCAAAACCACAGTTAAAAAGAACACTGTCCAAACGACGTTCCAAAAGTTGTAAAAGAATATGGCCGGTCACACCTTTGGTCGCAGTTGCTTTCAAGAAATAATTACGGAACTGCGTTTCCAAAATACCGTATATGCGCTTGATCTTTTGTTTTTCACGTAATTGAACACCGAAGTTGGAAAGCTTGCCCTTTTTTAAACCATGCTGGCCCGGAGCGTATTCACGACGGGACACCGCGCATCTGTGCGTATAACAACGTGCGCCTTTCAAAAAGAGTTTCTCACCTTCACGACGGCAAAGACGACAATCTGGCCCTAAATCACGCCCCATATTATTTAATATCCTTTCACTAAAATACTGTCTTATACTCTGCGTTTCTTGCGTGAACGGCAACCATTATGCGGGATTGGCGTCACGTCTTTGATCGAAGTCACATGAAGACCCGCTGCCACCAGAGCACGGATAGCCGACTCACGGCCTGAGCCCGGCCCCTTGACTAGAACATCAACGCTCATTAAACCCAATTCCTTGGCGCGTCTGGCCGCGTCAGTCGCTGCTATCTGGGCGGCAAAAGGCGTTGATTTCTTGGAACCATGAAATCCCACCAGGCCCGGAGAACCCCAACTGATGGTATTTCCCTGTTTATCGGCGATCGTCACAATCGTGTTATTAAAAGACGCTTGGATCGTAGCTATCCCGGATGTGACCCCTTTAAGAGATTTCTTTTTTGTTTTGACGGTCTTTTTCGCGGCTTGCGATTGCGGATCTTGCTTTTGTTCTTGTTTATTAGCCATAAATTTTATCCCGATTTCCTTAGATTATGCTTTTTTAGCTGGCGCTGCTTCCTTTTTGATGATATGTCCGACGACGGGCTTTTTACCTTTGCGGGTACGCGCATTGGTCTTGGTCCTCTGCCCCCTGACCGGCAACCCCTTGCGATGACGGATACCGCGGTAAGTCCCGATTTCCATATGACGACGCACATTCTCATTGATCTCTCGGCGCAGGTCACCTTCAGTGACGTAATTTTTTTGAACCAAACTGGTAATGCGGGAAATTTCTTCTTCCGTTAAATCTTTGGCGCGCTTGTCCCCGCTGATTTGCGCCTGCAACAAGATTTGGCGAGTTCGAGTCGGGCCGATGCCGTAAATATAAGGAAGTGCGGCCTCAATTCTTTTCTCTTTGGGAAGATCAATACCTAAAATTCTTGGCATCTGACTTATCCTTGTCTTTGTTTGTGCTTAGGATTAGTGCATATGACCCGCACAACCCTATTGCGACGGACGATTTTACAATTACCGCAGATTCTTTTAACTGATGATTTTACCTTCATAGTCCAACCTCTGCTCCCTTAGAATAGCGGCCTATTTTAACCTAAATGTAATCCGGCCACGGCTTAAATCGTAAGGCGATAATTCAAGCTTTACTTTATCACCCGGCAAAATCCGGATGAAATTCATCCTGATCTTTCCGGACACATGCGCCAATACCTTATGATTATTTTCCAGCATTACCCGAAACATCGCATTCGGCAATGCTTCGACAATGGTCCCTTCAACTTCAATCAGGTCTTCTTTGGCCATAAGTTTTCTATTGCGTCAATATTTCAGGACCTTTGGATGTAATGGCTATCGTATGTTCAAAATGCGCCGAAGGCTTTCCGTCTTCAGTCACTACAGTCCAACCATCCGCAAGCGTCCTGGTGCGATGGGTTCCCATATTAACCATCGGTTCAATGGCAAACACCATGCCTTCTGCAAGTACAGGTCCTTCTGAAGGACGGCCGTAATTGGGGATCTCCGGATCTTCGTGCAATGCCCTGCCTATCCCATGTCCGACAAAATCCCTCACGACGGAAAAACCATGCATCTCTACAAAATTCTGCACCGCGAATGAAATATCAGAGAGCCGGCGACCTTCCCTGGCTTGGTCTATGCCGCGATATAAGGACTCCCGGGTCACATCTAAAAGGCGCCTGATCTCAACCGAAGGCGTCCCTATGGGAACGGTGACCGCCATGTCGGAGTAGTAGCCTTCGTAAATGATCCCGATGTCTATGCTGACGATGTCCCCGTTACAAATGACCCGCTTGCCTGGTATACCATGGACAACCCCTTCATTGACCGAAACGCACGCTGCACCGGGGAAACCATGATAACCTTTAAAGGCTGCAACCACATTATTCTTTTGAATAAGCTCCTGGGCCTTTAAATCAATGTCCTTCGTCGTCATCCCGCTTGTTAAAGAGCTTTGCAACTGTCCTACAATCGAGCTAAGAATCTTACCAGCTTTTCTTAAAATGTCAACTTCAATAGGGCTCTTGATCCGGATGCCTTGACTCGACTTCATTTAAGTACGGCGGCCACAGCCAGACGAACTTCAGCCGCTTCCACATTAGCATTTAGCTTTTTTAATTTATTCTGTTGAGCGTAATAATCAATAATGGGCGCGGTGGACTTGTTATAAACTTCCATGCGCGCTTTAATGGTTTTTTCATTGTCATCCGCACGCTGATATATTTCACCGCCGCACACATCACAAATGCCCTCACGGGCCGTAGGTTTATAGGTCACATGATATAAGGCCCCGCATTTGCGGCACACCCGACGGCCAGTCATGCGATCCAAAAGAACATTGAAATCGGCTTCCAACGTCAGGACACAATCCAGCGGCGCATGCACACGTTCCAATGCCGCATCCAGATCTTGGGCCTGCTTAACCGTGCGCGGAAAACCATCAAACATAAAACCACGCTTCAAATCCAAACCATGCTCGATTTTTTGTACGACTAATCGAGTGACCAGCTCATCCGAGACCAAGGCCCCTTTTTCCATCAAACCTTTGATCTCTCGACCTAGGGGAGAATCCTTTTTGGTCTCTTCACGCAACATGTCTCCGGTAGAAATATGGGCCAAATGATATTTCTCTTTTAAATGATCCGCTAACGTCCCTTTACCTACACCCGGAGGTCCTAACAAAACTATTCTCATCGTCTTCCCCTCAAATGTCCTGTTTTCATAAAACCTTCATAATGATGCATCTGCAAATGCGACTCCACCTGCTTCATCGTATCAAGCATGACACCAACAGTGATCAAAACGCCCGTACCCCCAAAAAAGGAAGCCACCAGATAAGGCACTTTAAAAGACGCCATAATGGAGTCCGGCATGACGGCAATAACGCAGATAAACAAAGAACCGACCAAGGTTATTCGGGTCAACACATAATCCAAATAATCTGCGGTTTCTTTGCCCGGCCGTATGCCCGGGACGAATCCACCGTGCTTTTTTAAATTCTCCGCCACATCCCCGGGATTGAAAACAATGGCCGTATAAAAATAACAGAAGAATACGATCAAACCCGCGTAAATCACGTAATACCACAAATGCCCGCGCTGGATCCAGGAAGCAAATTGCTGTAATCCGCTATGCGGCAGGAAGGATGAAATTGTCGCCGGAAATAAAATAATGGATTGCGCAAAAATGATAGCAATAATGCCGGCGGTATCCACCTTCAAGGGGATAAAAGTTCCTTGCCCCACGGCTGTCGATGTTGTGCCGGCCCGGCGGGCGTATTGTACCGGAATGCGGCGCTGTCCCTGAGAAATTAAAGTCACTCCGATGATAACCACAATTAGAAAAAATACCATCGAGACAACGGCAATCGGCTGGAGTTGACCTGCTCCGCTTTTAGGATCCAATAAAAGTGTCAGATAATGATAGGCCGTCGGTGCCCTGGATAAGATACCGGCCGTGATAATCAGAGAGGTCCCGTTGCCGACACCGCGTTCCTGGATGCGCTCTCCCAGCCACATCAGAAAAACAGTGCCCGCGGTTAAGGTCACCATCGTCGTAAAACGAAAACCCCAGCCGGGGTTACTGACGATCTCAAGACCGCCGAACGTGGAGGGACTTTCAAGCCAAAGAGCAATAAAAAAAGACTGTATCATCGCAAGCAGTACAGTCCCGTAGCGGGTGTATTGATTGATCTTCTTATAACCCGCCTGACCTTCCTTGGATATTTTCTCCAACGAAGGAATGACCGCTGTCAAAAGCTGCATGATAATGGAGCTGGAAATGTAGGGCATAACCCCCAGTGAAAGCACCGTCATTTTCCCAAGCGCCCCACCGGAGAACATATCCATGATGCCAACCACATTGCCGCCGCCGTTGGCAGAGCTCATTTTTTGAAAGAACTCATTTAATGCTACCCCGTTAATACCAGGGGTCGGGATAAAACATCCCAAACGATAAACTGCGATGATGCCTATTGTAAAAAGAATTTTTTGACGTAATTCAGGGACCTTAAAACAGTTCGAAAATCCTTTTAGAAATTGAGAAACCATAATGTATTAAAACAATCTTTCGGCGCTTGGTAGCACATTTCTATTCAAGCACAACGGCGTTCCCGCCGGCTTTGGTAATCTTTTCCAGAGCGAGCTTGGAAAAACGATGTGCCTGTACCGTCAATTTCTTGGATACTTCTCCTACACTCAAAATTTTGATCGGACGCAACAGGGATCTTATTAAATTCTTGGTTTTCAAAAGTTCAGGAGTGATGACCGCGCCTTCATCGAAAATGTTAAGGTTTTCGCAATTCACCACCTGGTAGCGCTGAGGCCATTTGCTGTTAAAACCGACCTTGGGTAATCGGCGCAGTAATGGCATCTGGCCGCCTTCATAAGCCAACAGAACACCGCGGCCCGATCGACAATTTTGACCGGTTTGCCCGCGTCCAGAACGCTTCCCGTGACCGGTACCGCGTCCGCGTCCGACAATTTTCTTACGTTTTCGGCTGCCTTCAGGCCTTCTCAATTGGTGAACTTGCATGGGAAATCTTCTCTGTTTCTTGGTTTCCAGTTGGAAGTGGTGAGGCCGTCCGTAATGCCTTTAGACGGGAAAGACCGTCAAAAGTTGCCTTGACCACATTGATAGGATTATTGGAACGGTGACATTTGGTTAAAATATTAGAAATTCCAGCACCATCACAAACCGCGCGTACAGCACCTGAGGCAATGACCCCGGTTCCTTCTGAGGCGGGTTTAAGCAACACGATGGCCGAACCGCATTGACCTATGATTTCATGAGTGATCGTGGTCCCGCGACGGGCAATAACAATCATTTGCTTTTTGGCAGCGGCTAGACCCTTTTTGATTGCGGTCGCAACTTCCCCTGCTTTCCCTAAACCATATCCTGCCTTGCCTTTGCCGTCACCCACAACCACCAGCGCCGAAAATGCAAGCCTCGTCCCCCCCTTGGTCGTTTTGGACACCCGGTTGATGGAAACCACCTTTTCGATCAAACCGCTATCCGTCAAGGACGATGGTTTTTTAGCGAACGGTTTGCGCTCACCGCCGCGCTTGCGGCCACCACGGCCTTGGGCTGGGGCTCCGGGTCCGGCTGCGGGTTGACTGGCTGCTGTCGCCTCTACAGCTTCTTCGGGCAACACTGCGCTTTCAGCCTCTTGAGCTAAAATCTGCTCAGCTTGGGCCGGGGTTTTCACTGCTAATTCTTTTTCATCAATTTTTTTAATGTCTTTCATACTCTCCTTGATATGATTAAAACTCCAAACCACCGCGCCGTGCGGCTTCGGCAAATGCCTTAACACGCCCGTGATACAAATACCCACCGCGGTCAAAAGCCACCTTCTTAATCCCCTTTTTGACAGCCTCAGCCGCTAAAACTTCTCCTAAAATACTTGCGGCGCTGACATTCCCGCCGGATTTTATTTTTGTTTTGACTTCTTTGGCGAGAGTTGATTTTCCCACCAGTATTTTACCCGCTGCATCATCGATGATTTGCGCCTGCAGATTATTCAAAGACCTATGCAAGCACAGACGAGGGCGCTCTTGTGTGCCGCTTAAATTATCACGGATACGTTGGTGTCGATAAATCCTTTGTTGTTCCTTATCGTTTAGCATATATCCCTATTCTTTATACGACCCTTTTTGAAAAAAACAATCGGAGTTATTTTGTGACTTGTTTCCCTTGCTTGCGTCTGACAACTTCTCCCGAATAACGAATGCCCTTGCCTTTATACGGTTCCGGGGGTTTAAATCCGCGGATTTTAGCGGCGACTAACCCGACCAACGATTTGTCAACCCCTTCGACAGAAATCTCTGTCGGCTTGGCCGAAGTCACCTTTACATCTTTGGGGAATTCATATTCGACGGGATGAGAAAATCCTATGTTCAATACAAGCTTGGTGCCCTGCACAGCGGCCCTAAATCCCACCCCCTGGATTTCCAGATCTCTTTTATGACCCAGACTCACACCGGCGCACATGTTCTCGATCAATCGTTTGGTGGTGCCGTGATTCGAACGGGCCTGTTTGCTATCAGCTATTCGGTTGACAAACAACTTATTGTCCTTTTGCTCTAAAACTACATCTGAAGGAATCGCCATGGACAATTTGCCCTTGGGCCCTTCAACGTTAACTTTGATCTTATCAAAAGAAATTTTAACGTTTTTGGGTAAATCCACTGGTGTTTTTGCAAGTCTTGACATATCATTCCCTCTAAACAAAGCTAACAGGTCCCGCCGACTAGTCGCCCAACGCGACTTGGCAGGATTACCAAATATAGCAGAGCACTTCCCCGCCGATTTTTAATTTACGTGCTTCCCGGTCTGAAATCAATCCTTTGGAGCTTGAAATCACCGCCGTCCCAAGGCCGTTTAGAACTCTGGGAATACGATCATTTTGCGTGTAGACGCGCAAACCCGGACGTGAGATGCGTTTAATCCCTAATATCAACGGTTTATTGTTTTCGTATTTTAAATAAACTTTGAGGATTCCCTGCTTATTGTCTTTCAATAAACGAAAATCCTCGACATAACCGTCATTCTTGAAAATAGCCATCATGCGCTCTAGCAGTTTGGAGGCCGGGAATTCAACGGTCTCTTTGCGGGCACCTATGGCGTTACGTAAAATGGTTAATGTGTCAGCGATCGGATCAGAAACAGACATTTTATTTTTCCCTTACTTTTGTTGATTTCGGATTCTTGGCCCTACCAGCTGGCTTTTTTGATCCCGGGGATTTCCCCCTTCCATGAAAGCTCCCTAAAACAAATACGGCATATACCGAAACGACGCAGATAACCGCGTGGACGGCCGCATAAACCGCAACGGTTATGCTGACGTACTGGGAATTTAGAAACTTCCAAGGATTTGTTTATCAATGCTTTTCTGGCCATAATTTCCTTAATTTCTTTTATTGTTTGCTAAACGGCATCCCTAATAGACGCAGCACTTCAAAATTTTGTTCTTTATTGCCCCCTTCAAAAACAAAAGAAATATCCATCCCCTGGATACGATGATCACGAACGCCTGCATCGATTTCAGGAAAAATACCCTGATCGGAGATGCCCAGCGTATAATTGCCGCCACGGTCAAATGCTTTGCGGGATGTCCCGTTAAAGTCGCGAATACGCGGCAGGGACACATTGACCAAGCGGTCTAAAAATTCATACATCCGCGCACGGCGCAATGTCACTTTGCAGCCGATCGGCAGGTTTTCCCTTAACTTAAAATTCGAAATAGCCTTCTTGGAGCGGCGAATGGTCGGTTTTTGTCCCGTGATCGTCGCTAAATTCTCAGCGGCACGGTCTAGGAGCTTGACATCCCCGATCGCCTCCCCCACACCCATGTTGATCACAATTTTAGACAAATGCGGAACAGCCATGGGATTCTTGATGCCGAATTTCTCCTGCATTTGGGGAATTACTTCTTTACGATATTTTTCTAATAAACGGGCACTCACTTTGACTTTCCCCCTATTGCTTCATTAGGCGCCAACATGCGCTTGTAGTTATATTGTTTCTTGACTGGCGAGAGCTATGCGCTCTTTAGAGCCATCTTTTAAAACCTTGACGGAAAAACGGGTCGGCTTGCTGGACTTTTTGTCGACCAGCATCAAATTTGCCAACGCTACCGGTTTTTCTAACTCGATATACCCGCCCTGCGGATACGTATCGGATTTTTTAACGGATTTCTTGACCACATTGATATTAGCGATAACCGCTTTACTTTCTTTAGGCAAAACCCGCACAACTTTGCCGGTCTTGCCCTTATCCTTGCCGGCCATGACCATCACGGTGTCATCTCGACGGATACGCAACATATTAAACCACCTCTGGGGCTAAAGAAATTATTTTCATATATTCCATATTTCGCAACTCGCGGGCCACAGGCCCAAAAACACGCGTGCCTCTGGGGTTGCCTGCGTCATCAATAATGACTACGGCATTTGTGTCAAAACGCACATAAGTGCCGTCTGTACGGCGAATGGACTTCTTAGTGCGTACAATGATCCCCTTGGCCATACTGCCTTTTTTAACGACCGCATCCGGCGTACTTTCTTTGACATTGACACGAACAATGTCACCGACCTTCGCCCACGCCTTGCCCTTGGCTTTTAAAACACCAATGAGAGAAGCTTTACGGGCACCGGTATTATCTGCTACATCCAAAATTGTCTTTAATTGAATCATAGGAGTTCCTCTACAAGGTCTTCGATCCGACAATCTCGCTGATAATCCAGCGCTTATCTTTTGACAAAGGCCGTGTTTCCATTATAAGCACGACATCGCCGACTTTAGCGGCATTCTTCTCATCATGCGCTTTGTATTTCACTAGATTGCGTACTTGCTTTTCATACTTAGAATGCTTGTGGACTTTACCGACCTGAACCACACGGGTCTTGTCCATTTTATCGCTGACGACCACAGCCGTTAAAAATCTGCGGCGGTTAACTCTTGTTTTGTCCATGAATTTTCTTCCTTATTTTTTATCAGAAATCCGGCGTTCGTTTAAAACTGTTAAAATACGGGCAATATCCCTTCTTAAATTACGGAAACTTGCCGGCTTCTCTACCCGTCCCATCTGACGGTGCGATTCCATTTCAAAAAGGTCTTTTTTTAACTGTTTTTCTTTGGCCGATAATTCGTCCGGCCCTAAATTTTCCAAATCTTTCATTTTCATAAAATCCCCGATCACTTAGCCGACACTCGATCGGCCCTTACACACTAATGACTGCCTGAACGAATGATGAACTTGGTCCTTACCGACAACTTGAACGCGACTAAACGTAATACCTGCTTGGCAAAATCTTGGGGGACACCGCCTAATTCAAAAATAATTTTACCGCGTTTGACCACAGCGACCCAATGATCCAAATCCCCCTTGCCTTTTCCCATACGCGTTTCAGCCGGTTTTTTGGTAATCGATTTATGCGGGAAGGCATTAATCCACAATTTGCCGGTACCACGTAACTTGCGCGCCACCACCACTCTGGAAGCCTCCAGCTGCCGGGCGGGTATAAACCCGTTTTCAATGGCTTTGAGGCCGTACTCACCAAAATGCATCTGGGCTCCGGTGGTTGCAACTCCACGGGATTTACCCTTTTGGGTTTTGCGGTATTTGACTCTTTTAGGCATCAATAGCATATATCAACCTTTTCTATCCTTAAGATTCTTCGCTTCGCTTTGAATGACACGTTTATGCAACCGATGCTTCTGGCGGCGTTGGCTGCATAACAGCTGCAGGCGCTGTCGCTGTCGCTGCCGCTGCAGCGGCCACTGCATTAGCTTCAATTTCTTCCTGATCTTTGATCACATCCCCTTTATAAATCCAGACCTTTACACCCAGCAATCCGTAGGTCGTCAACGCTTCGGCAAAACCATAATCAATGTCCGCACGAAAAGTGTGTAAAGGGACCTTACCCTCATGATATTTCTCGGTACGGGCCATTTCAGCACCGCCTAAGCGGCCGGCACAACGGATCTTAATGCCCTTGGCTCCGGCGGCACGGGACTGTTCGATGGCGCGTTTCATGGCGCGGCGAAAAGCGACCCGCTTCTGTAATTGAAAAGCAACCCCCTGAGCTACCAGCTGAGCATCCACATTAGGATTCTTAATTTCCTGAATATCGATGACTATCTTGTCCATGTCTTTATGCGTAATATCTTTTAGCTCTGCACGCAAACGGTCGATGTCCGCACCGCGACGGCCGATGATAACGCCCGGTCGTGCCGTATGAATGCGTACTTTGATCTGCTCAGCTAAACGCTCGATTACGATCATGGAAACCGCAGCCTGCTCAAATTTTTCACGAATATATTTACGGATCCTGAAGTCCTGCTTGATATTGTTGGAATAATCACGGCGTTCTGCAAACCAAAGGCTGCGCCAATTTTTGGTATATCCAAGTCTTAACGCTAAGGGATGAACTTTTTGACCCACAGTGGCATTTCTCCTTTTAAGATTTCGTTTTAATGTCTAAACCTACGGTTAAATGTGTTGTCCGACGTAGAATCGGAGTTGCCCGCCCAAACGATGCCGCCCTAAAACGCTTCCATGCACCGCCATGATTGGCGGTGATCGTCTTAATGAATAATTGCTCTTCGCTTAAACCTTTTTGCTTGGCATTGCTCACCGCGGAATCCAATACCTTTTTAACCGCAGCGCTTGACCCTTTATTAATTTGAGCCAATAAAGCAAAAGAGGTCATCACATCCTTGCCACGAATAGCATCGATCACCTGACGCATTTTCATCGATGAAACTCTTAAATATTTGGCACGAGCTATTGCTATCATATATTTTTCCTGTCCTTTTGAGCGCCTCGAAGAATCTTAATAAACCTAAAGATCCTTCGCCAGTCGGCTCAGGATGACGTTCAACATTTGTTGGACGTCATTTTTTCTGCATCGCTTTCTTAGCCTTAACACCGCCATGTGCTTTAAATGTACGGGTGGCGACAAAATCCCCTAATTTCATACCGACCATGTTCTCCGTTACAAATACCGGTATATGCTTACGCCCGTCATGCACGGCAAACGTATAGCCGACGAAATTAGGAATAATCGTGGAACGGCGCGACCAGGTTTTAATCGGCTGGCGCTGCCCGCTGGCAACGACCCGGTCAAACCTGCGCGTCAATGATTCTTCAACATATGCCCCTTTTTTAACAGAACGACCCATTTTACTTTGTCCTTCTTCTGACAATCATATGGTTGGAATATTTTCGGCGACTGCGCGTCTTGTAGCCCTTAGTCGGCTTACCCCATGGTGTCACCGGATGAGGATTTCCTTGAGGAGCTTTCCCTTCACCGCCACCGTGCGGGTGATCAACTGGATTCATGACGACCCCGCGCGACTGCGGACGGCGCCCCAGCCAGCGGCTGCGACCGGCTTTACCAATCGAAACAGTCTCATTTTCCACATTGCTTAACTGCCCAATCGTGGCTCGGCAATCGATCGATACCTTGCGGACCTCGCTCGAAGGCAGACGCAAATGTGCGACTTTACCTTCTTTTGCGATCAATTGCGCCGATGTCCCGGCACTTCTGGCTAATTGACCGCCTAAACCCGGCTTTAACTCAACATTATGGATTCCCGTACCAAGCGGAATCTTGCTTAACGGCAGACAATTGCCTGCCAACATATCTACATCAGCACTATTAGTGCTGATAATCACATGGCCAACCCTCAAATCAACAGGTGCTAAAATATAAGATTTACTCTTATCGCTCTTGTACTGGATGAGCGCTATACGACATGTGCGGTTAGGATCATATTCAATGCCCAAAACTTCGGCTGGATCATCTATACGGGTGCGCTTGAAATCAATAACACGGTACATGCGCTTGTGCCCCGCGCCCCGATGACGCGAAGTGATCCGCCCATAAGAATTGCGGCCACCAGAACTTTTTAAAGGCAAAAGAAGGGATTTTTCAGGCTTGCCCTTTGTAAGCTCACTAAAATCCGGCAGAGCCGCATGACGAACACCGTTGGTAAATGGTTTAAAGCGTTTGATTCCCATTATGCACCCTCTATTTTTTGTCCCTCTTTGAGAGAAACAATAGCTTTTTTCCAGCCCGTCGTATAACCGGCTCGGGCACGCACGCGCTTGAGTTTGCCGGGAACTTGGACAGTGTTGACAGCCTCAACCTTGACCTTGTAAATTTCTTCGACCGCGCGTTTAACGTCGACTTTTGTGGCCACCTGAGCCACACGAAAGAGGTATTTACGTTCTTTTTCCAAGGCGGTCCCTTTTTCGGTCCGCACCAATGCTTTGACAATATCGTAACAAGTAATCATTATTGGATTCTCTTTAATAAAGTTTTTAACGCTTCTTTAGTCACCAGCACATTTTTATTATTCATCACATCCGAGGCATTGACGTCCACGGCTCGGACCAAGGTCAACCGTGCGATATTGCGGGAAGCTAATAAGGTCTTTTCATTAGTCCCATCGAGAACAGCCAAAATACGACCCTCAACTTTTAAATTCTTCAGAATGGCCGTAAATTCTTTGGTCTTCCCTGAGAGAACTTCCAATTGATCCACACATACCAGGCTGTTCCCTAAGAATTTAGCGTTAAGACTCTCACGTAAGGCCGCTACCCGCACTTTCTTGGGAACACTATATCCGAAATCTCGCGGATGAGGGCCAAAGACAATGCCGCCCTTCTTCCACAACGGAGAACGAGATGAACCTTGACGGGCACGCCCTGTACCTTTTTGGGCCCATGGCTTTTTACCACCCCCGGAAACATCCGAACGGGTCTTAGTCGATACCGTTCCCTGACGATTGTTGGCATTGTACATGACCAAGGCCTGATGAATCACCGCTTCGTGGACATGCACGCCGAATTGCTCCTTGGGAAGCTCGACACTCGCCGCTTTTTGTCCTTTAATATCTACCACGTTTAATTCTGGCATATCTAATCCTTGATTAAGATCCTTCGGCTAATACCTCAGGATGACCTTAACGTCATTTTTTAGCCGTCTTGCCGGCTGTTGCCTTGCTTTGTTTCATTGGATTTTTCTTCACTGATGTTGATACTTCTTTCTTTTCTTCCAATGAACGGAAGGCTTTTTTCTTAGATCTATTAATAACCACCACACCATTCTTATGTCCCGGAACGGCGCCCTTAACAAGAATTAAATTCTGATCAGCATCAACCCTCATAACACGCAGGCTCTGCACGGTCACGGTCTCCATCCCCATGTGGCCCGGCATATGCTGTCCCTTGTAAACACGGGATGGGTCAGAACTTGAACCGATGGAACCTACACGACGATGATGCATGGACCCGTGAGCTGCAGGACCGCCATTCCAATTCCAGCGGACCATGCCGCCTTGAAATCCTTTACCAATGGATGTTCCTGTCACATCCACGAAATCGCCTGCCTTAAAAAGGTCGACTTTAAGCTGGTCACCGATTTTATAGTCTTTATTGTCCGCAGACTCAAATTCCTTAATATGCTTCAAAGCCGTCTGTCCTATCTTTTTGAAAAATCCCAAAACGGGCTTCTGCAACCGGGTTTCCTTGACAGGCTCATATCCTAAAACGACCTTCAGTGGCTTCTCTTTTAATCCCAAAACCGTACATGGACCCGCTTCGACAACTGTCACCGGCGTAATATTGCCTTCGTTATCGAAAATCTGGGTCATACCGATTTTTTTACCCATAATGCCGCGAATCATCTATGTACTCCTTATCTGCTCTAAGAGCCTGATTCCCTAACATCCATCAGGGGCTCTATAGTACAAATTCTTACTGTTTAATCTCGACGTCAACCCCAGCCGGCAAATTTAATTTGCGCAGGGCTTCCACGGTTTTGGATGTGGGGTTAACCAAATCAATCAGCCGCTTATGCGTCGCTAATTGAAACTGTTCACGGGATTTTTTATCGATGACCGGTGAACGTAGCACCGTATAAAGCTCTTTCTTGGTCGGCAAGGGCACAGGGCCTAACACTTGGGCCCCGGTACGAATGGCCGTATCCACGATTTCCTGGGTGCTTTGATCAATCAAACGGTGATCGAATGCTTTTAGTTTTATCCGTATTTTTTGCATTACTGAATAATCTCCGAAATAACACCGGCGCCGACGGTACGTCCGCCTTCGCGGATCGCGAAGCGCAGTTCCTTCTCCATGGCGACCGGAGTAATGAGCTCGACTTCAAGGGTCACGTTGTCCCCGGGCATACACATCTCTACACCCTCAGGCAACTGGGCGGTCCCAGTCACGTCCGTGGTACGGAAATAAAACTGCGGACGGTATCCCTTGAAAAACGGCGTGTGACGGCCGCCTTCTTCCTTGGTTAAAATATAAACTGAGGCCTTAAATTTGGTGTGCGGCTTAATGGAGCCCGGAAGCGCCAAAACCATGCCGCGTTCCATATTGTCCTTGTCCGCCCCACGCAAAAGCAAGCCGACATTATCACCTGCTTGGCCCTCATCCAATTCCTTGCGGAACATCTCGACTCCTGTCACAACTGTCTTGGCAACAGCCGGACGCAAACCGACAACCTCCACCTCTTCGCCGACATGAACACGACCGCGTTCGATACGACCGGTCGCGACTGTCCCGCGGCCTGAGATGGAGAAAACGTCTTCCACGGCCATTGAGAAAGGCTTGTCCAATTCACGCACAGGGGCGGGAATATAATCATCGACAGCTTTCATGAGCTCAATGATCGGTTTGGCTTTACCTTCAAAATCTTTAGGATTGTTCAAAGCATCCAAGGCGCTTCCCTTGATAATCGGGGTCTTATCTCCGTCGAATTTATATTTGGTCAAAAGATCACGGACTTCAAGCTCGACTAATTCCAGCAATTCCTTGTCCTGGACCTGATCGCATTTGTTCATGAAAACCACAATACGCGGAACGTTGACCTGGCGGGCTAAAAGGATGTGCTCACGGGTCTGCGGCATAGGACCATCGGTTGCGGAAACAACCAGTATAGCTCCGTCCATCTGGGCAGCGCCTGTGATCATGTTTTTGATATAATCCGCGTGGCCCGGGCAGTCAATATGGGCATAATGGCGGTTTTCCGTTTCGTATTCAAGATGCGAAATATTAATGGTGACACCGCGCTCTTTTTCCTCAGGAGCGTTATCGATAGAATCATAGGCACGGGCCTGTGCTAGACCTTTATTACTTAAGACGGTGGTAATGGCCGCCGATAAGGTGGTCTTACCATGATCGACGTGACCGATGGTCCCGATATTCAGATGCGGTTTATTACGCACGAATTTTTCTTTTGCCATAGTTCTATCCTCCGTTTAATGATGTTCAATATATGATCTTACAAATGTTTTCAGTTATCAGTTTTTCTGTTTATCAGCTGACTTTAGCAACGAAATCCTGACGGGAGCCGATTATTTTCTCGGCAATGCTGTTTGGAACCTGCGCGTAAAACGAAGGTTCCATAGAGAATGATGCGCGTCCCTGCGTGAGGGACCGCAGCGCATTCGCGTAGCCAAACATTTCAGCCAAGGGAACGTCAACCAAAGCTGTCTTTAGCTTGCCCCGGTTACCGGTTTCCTTGATTTGCGCCCGACGTTTCATTAAATCACCGGTTACATTTCCCCAATGATCATCAGAAACTTCTACCTCTAACTTCATGATCGGTTCCATGAACACGGAACCAGCCTTCCGGAAAGCTTCCTTTATAGCATACTTTGCCGCTAATTGGAAGGAAATTTCATCAGAGTCTACATCATGATAAGAACCGTCCACTAATGTGGCAATGAAATCTGTCACTGGATACCCGGCCAAGATGCCGTTTTGTGCTCCCGTCTCAATGCCTTCTTTACAGGGCTTGATGAATTCACGAGGGATAGCCCCCCCTTTAATCTTATCTACGAACACATAACCCGTGCCCGGCTCGCCCGGCTCTACGTCAATAACAACGTGTCCGTATTTACCGCGGCCACCGCTTTGCTGGACATATTTACCGACAATACCAGTGACTTTTTTTGTGATCGCTTCTTTATACGCTACTTCCGGACGGCCGACATTGGCCTCCAGATTGTTCTCCCGCTTCATGCGATCAACGATAATTTCCAAATGCAACTCTCCCATCCCCGAGATGATCGTCTGGGATGTTTCATGGTCGAACTTAACTCGCAGGGAAGGATCTTCATCCAAAAACTTGCGCAAGACCATGCCCATTTTATCCTGGTCCGCTTTTGTCTTGGGCTCGATGGCCAGTGAAACAACAGCTTCGGGCGGCTTTAAACCTTCGAGGACCATCGGATTTTCTTCTGAGCAAAGCGTGTCTCCGGACTTGCTTTCTTTTAAACCTACAAAAGCTACGATTTCACCGGTCGACGCAGAAGAAATAATTTCCTGCTTATTGGAATGCATGACAACCATCTTGGCAACTTTTTCTTTTTTGCCGTTGGATGAATTTAAATAATTTTGGCCCGGTATAAACCTGCCGCAGTATATGCGCGTAAAGAAAATTTTCCCAACATAAGGATCAGAAGCAATCTTAAAAACCAACCCCACCGGCGGCTCATTATCATCGGCCTTACGGATGATGACTTCATCTCTGTTATCGGGATTAAAACCTTTTTTGGGAGGGATATCTAAAGGAGAAGGCAGAAAATCAACGATCGCGTCCAAAAGCATCTGCACGCCTCTGTTTCTCTTGGAAGCACCGGTTAAGACCGGAACAAATTTACAGGCAATGACCGAACGACGAATAGCCTTCATCAGCTGCTCTTTGCTGGGATCTTTCCCGTTTAAATAAAGGTCAGCAATTTCGTCATCCACCTCTGCCAGACGTTCCACTAAAATATGGCGGTACTGGGCTGTTTTTTCTTTGAATTCTTCCGGTAAAGGCAGACGGTCATATTCCATACCATCCGCATCCTTGTACTGGATATATTGTCCATTGATGACATCGACCAAACCTTTGAAATTATCTTCTGCCCCATCATTGTAAACAATGCCTGCTGCGTTCGCGCCGAAACGGTCACGCATCTCACCGATCACGCGGTCAAAATCAGCACCCATGCGGTCAATCTTATTGATAAAGGCGATGCGCGGGACATTATACCTGTCCGCCTGACGATAAACTGTCTCGGTTTGCGGCTGAACGCCTGAACAAGCACATAATACGATCACAGCACCGTCTAACACTTTTAAAGAACGCTCAACTTCAATGGTGAAATCCACGTGACCCGGAGTGTCGATGATATTGATACGGTGTTGGCGCCAAAAAGAGGTGATCGCCGCGGAGGTGATGGTGATCCCTCGCTCCTGCTCTTGAGGCATCCAATCCATGGTGGTATTTCCGTCATCGATATCGCCCATTTTATGAATTTCGCCCGTGTAGTATAAAATACGCTCGGTCGTCGTGGTTTTACCCGCGTCGATATGCGCAATGATACCGATATTGCGAAACATATTTAAAGGAACTTCATTAGATGTTGCCATAAACTCTCATGACCCTTATCAATGGGGGTTACCATCTTAAATGGCTGAAGGCGCGGTTGGCCTCGGCCATTTTATGCGTTTCATCACGTTTTTTTATTGCAGGACCTTCAGACTTATAGGCTGCGACTAATTCTTCGGCTAATTTAATTTCCATGGGCTTGCCCTTTTTATTGCGGGCATAATCCCTGATCCAGCGCATCGCTAAAGACATGCCGCGCGCCGGTATGACATCGGTCGGGACCTGATAAGTCGCCCCACCCACACGCCGGCTTTTGACTTCCAGACGCGGACGTACATTATCAACTGCTTTATTTAAGGCCTTGACTGAACTTTCTTCCTGGGTCTTTTCCTTTAAAATATCTAAAGCATTATAAATAATATTTTCAGCGATGGTCTTTTTTCCGTCTACCATCAGAATCGAAATAAAACGCGAAACTAAATCACTATTGTATTTAGGATCACCCACTACTTTTCTTTTCTCTGCTCTACGCCGTCTCATATTTTCCTATTCTGTTATTGCCATCTTCCCTGATGCTGGCTTCACATCTCGGAAAGCCTGATAAACGATTCGACTTATTCATCGAACCATCAGTCTCATTATTTCTTACCTCTTTTAGCTCCGTATTTTGAACGCGATTTCTTGCGGTCGGCAACACCGGATGTATCTAACGTGCCGCGGACGATATGATAGCGCACCCCCGGCAAATCTTTAACACGACCGCCGCGGACCAGTACGATCGAGTGTTCCTGCAAATTATGGCCTTCCCCCGGTATATAGGAAGTAACCTCAACCTTGTTGGAAAGACGCACACGTGCGATCTTGCGCAAGGCTGAATTAGGTTTCTTAGGCGTCATGGTCTTAACTTGCAAGCACACGCCGCGCCTTTGCGGACAGGATGTCAAGGCAGGCGATTTACTGCGCTTGATTTTAAGCCGTCTGCGGTGTCTGATCAACTGTGATATCGTTGGCATATTTTACCATTTCTACTTGATTGTATTCTTTCATGCCCGTGCCCGCCGGGATCAAATGCCCGACAATAACGTTTTCCTTGAGCCCGCGCAAGAGGTCAACTTTACCAGACGCCGAGGCTTCTGTCAAGACTCTTGTTGTTTCTTGGAAGCTCGCGGCGGATATAAAGCTTTCCGTCGTCAATGATACTTTTGTGATCCCCAATAATAAAGGAGTGGCCTGGGCCGGTTTCCCTTTTTTCTTAAGAACAGCTTCATTGGCTTTTTTAAAGGTCATCCGGTCGACTTGGTCGCCTACTAAAAATTCAGTGTCACCGGCATCATCAATGCGTACTTTTTTAAGCATCTGCGCAATGATGATCTCAATGTGCTTGTCATTAATACGTACACCTTGCAGACGGTAAACTTCCTGAACCTCATTGAGAAGATATTCCTGCAGAGCCTTGTCCCCGCAAACACGTAAAATGTCCTGAGGGACAACCGGTCCGTCAGTCAACTGCTGACCGGCAAACACGTGGTCGCCCTTATAAACATTGGGATGTTTGCCGTGAGGAATCGGGTATTCCTTGGCGGTACCCGTCGCACTCTTGACAACGATGGTGCGTAATCCTTTCTTGTCTTCGCCGAATTCGCACATACCGTCGATCTCAGCAATAACTGCCGGATCTTTTGGACGACGCGCTTCAAAAAGTTCGGCAACACGGGGCAAACCGCCGGTAATATCGCGGGTCTTAGAAGCGCCGCGCGGAATTTTAGCGATCAATGCACCTGCTGCTATCGTATCCTTATCGTTGACTAGGATATGGGCACCCGTCGGGATTGAGTAAATACCAACCACCTCACCCTTTTCATCGCTGATGATGATCTGCGGATGAAATTCCTGCTTGTGCTCAACGACAACACGCTCAACAACACCAGTCACAGGATTTTCTTCGCGCTGATAGGTGGTGCCTTCGATCAAATCTTCGAATGAAACACGACCACGGGCCTCTGTAATGATGGGGATGGTATAAGGATCCCAGGTGGCAACAACCGCGCCCTTAGGCACTGATTCACCGTCAGCAAATACTAATGCCGTCCCTTGAGGCAAGAGATGCCGCTCAAACTCACGGCCGTACTCGTTATTAATACTGACCGAACCATTGCGGTTGAGAACAATGTATTCTTTGCCGCGGGCAACTACGCGCAGGGTGTGATATTTAAGCACGCCCTCTTGCTTAGACTTAATAAATGATTGCTCGATCGTTCGGGACGCAGTACCACCGATGTGGAACGTCCGCATGGTCAATTGAGTACCAGGCTCACCGATACTCTGGGCCGCAATGGTGCCGACGGCTTCCCCGATCTCGACAATACGATGAGTCCCCAGATTGCGGCCATAACATTTAACGCAAACACCGATACCGGCCTCGCAGGTCAGCACCGAACGGATACGCACTTTCTCGACACCTAATTGCTCTATCAAATCAGCTTTCTCTTCAGTAATTTCATCACCGGCTGCAACGACCTGCTGATCGGTGACTACGTCTAATATGTTATCCAGTGCCACACGACCGACGATGCGCTCTTTAAGAGTAACCACCATCTCGTCACCCTCGGTAATCGCCGCGACCGTAATCCCATTGACCGTGCCGCAGTCTAAAGCATTAACAACCATCTCTTGGGCTACGTCGACCAAACGACGGGTTAAATAACCGGCATCGGCAGTCTTCAAAGCCGTATCTGCCAACCCTTTACGGGCACCATGAGTCGAGATAAAATATTCCAAAACCGTTAAACCTTCACGGAATGAAGCTGTGATAGGGTTCTCAATGATCTCGCCCGATGGTTTGGCCATAAGACCGCGCATACCCGAAAGCTGGCGTATCTGAAGTTTGGACCCTCGAGCACCTGAATCCGCCATGATGAACACCGGATTAAACTGGTCCATCTTCTTAAACACCAGGTCTGATAAAGTCTCTGTCGTATGGGTCCAGATGTCGATCACCTTATTGTAACGTTCACGTCCGGTAATAATACCCTTACGGTACTGATCATCTACTTTAAAAACTTCCTGCTTGGCATTGGCGATAATTTTGGGCTTCTCTTCCGGAATGGTCAAATCCGACATGCTGATGGAAATCCCGGCTTCCGTCGCTTTAATGAAACCTAAAGTCTTCACATCATCCAGTAGTTTTACTGTTCTGTGGTGCCCAAAACGTTTATAACAGTCGGCAATAACAGAGCCAACGCGTTTCTTGTCCAGCAATTCGTTAACAAAACCGTAATCCAGGGGCAAAACCTCATTGAAGAATACGCGACCTACAGTGGTTTCAATAATTTTGGAAGTCGTCCCCGACGGTACATGCTCTGTTTTGACTTTTTCTTTCGTCAAAGGCCCAATGACCATGGAAGGATTCTCCTGCCCCCAAACACTGGTCAATAAACGCAATTTGATGCGGGCATGTAAATCCACATAACCGTCCGCATAAGCCACCTTCACCTCATCAATGGACCCGAATAAATGATTTTCTCCTCGAGCCGCCGGACGCTCCTTGGTCAAATAATAAAGACCTAAAACAATGTCCTGTGTCGGTGACACTATCGGACGCCCGTCCGCCGGAGAAAACAAATTGTTAACGGAAAGCAATTGCAGGCGGCATTCAATCTGGGCTTCCAGCGAAAGAGGCACGTGCACTGCCATTTGATCCCCGTCAAAATCCGCGTTAAAGGCCGTACACACGAGCGGATGTAGTTTAATTGCCTTGCCCTCAATCAGGACCGGCTGAAAAGCTTGGATGGATAAACGGTGCAACGTAGGAGCACGGTTGAGCATCACCGGATGATCCTGTATCACCTCGTCTAAAATGTCCCACACCTCGATCTTGGCACGCTCTACCATGCGCTTAGCACCCTTGATCGTATGCACAAAACCTTTCTCACGCAATTTGCGGATGATAAAAGGTTCAAACAGTTCCAACGCCATCTTCTTCGGCAAACCACACTGATGAAGACTTAAATCCGGGCCGACAACAATAACTGAACGGCCGGAATAATCCACACGCTTACCCAAAAGGTTCATGCGGAAACGCCCCTGCTTTCCCTTTAGCATATCCGATAAGGATTTCAAAGGCCGGTTGCCTGATCCTAAAACCGGACGGCCATGACGGCCGTTATCCAAGAGCGCATCCACCGCTTCCTGCAGCATACGTTTTTCGTTACGGATGATAATTTCCGGAGCGTTAAGATCGATCAATTTCTTTAAACGATTGTTGCGGTTTATAACCCTGCGGTATAAATCATTAAGATCGGAGGTGGCGAAACGCCCGCCTTCCAGAGGAACCAAGGGACGCAGATCCGGAGGTATTACCGGTAAAACATCCAAAACCATCCATGCCGGGTCATTGCCTGAAGCCCGGAAATCTTCAACGATCTTTAAGGTCTTGGCTAATTTCTTAAAATTGGTCCCGTTAGGATTGGCTTCGGAAAGATCTTTGCGCAGTTTTTTACACAGAACTGCCATATCCAGCTCTTTGAGAAGTTCCCTTACAGCTTCTGCACCGATCTTTGCTTTAAAAGCGCCTCCGTATTTAACGACGGCCTCCTGGTATTCATCCTCTGAGAAAAATTGTTTTTTCTTTAAGGGTGTCGTCCCCGGATCAATGACAACGTATTCTTCATAATAAATAAGCTTCTCTAAATCGCGCAGACCTACCTGCATCAGGGCGGCCAAACGGGAAGGTACAGCTTTATAAAACCAAATATGCGTGACAGGACACGCCAGATCAATATGCCCCATACGCTCACGTCGCACAGATGAACGCGTCACCAATACCCCGCAACGGTCGCAAGTGATCCCTTTGAATTTAATCCCTTTATACTTCCCGCAATTACATTCCCAGTCGCGCATGGGCCCAAAAATCTTCTCGCAGAAAAGTCCGTCCTTTTCCGGTTTGAGGGTGCGATAGTTCAAAGTCTCCGCTTTCTTGACGGGGCCTTTGGACCACGACATTATAACTTCTGGGGACGCAATGCGAATCGTAATATGATCTTGTTTGGTAATATCGATTTTGCTCATTTAGTCTCCATGAACTTGATTGTTAACAGCCTCATTCAAATGTCTTAAGGCTGATATCGATGTCAGCCGTCTACGTGTTTTTACGCTGCAGCAGCCTCTTCTTTTGGCTCCCCTTCAACGATAGCTTTCTCCATGCGTATATCCAGACAAAGCCCTTGTAACTCTTTAACCAAAACGTTGAAAGATTCAGGAATCCCTGGACTTAAAGCTTGTTCTCCCTTAACGATCGCTTCATAGATACGGCTTCGTCCAGTGACATCATCAGATTTAACAGTGAGCATTTCCTGCAAAGTATAAGCTGCCCCATAAGCCTCCAGGGCCCAAACTTCCATTTCTCCGAAACGCTGGCCGCCAAAATGGGCTTTACCTCCTAATGGCTGCTGTGTCACCAGAGAATAGGGGCCAATCGATCTGGCATGGATCTTTTCATCCACTAAGTGGTTGAGCTTCAACATGTAAATATAACCAACTGTGACCTTCTGCTCAAGAGGTAAGCCGGTATAACCATCACAAACAACCGTTTTACCGTCCTCAGGCAGTCCGGCTTCTTTAAGCAGATCGCGAATTTCCTGTTCAGTGGCACCGTTAAAAACCGGCGTTTCACAATGAAACCCGAGTACTTTTGCGGCCCAGCCTAAATGAGTCTCCAAAAGCTGCCCTACATTCATACGAGAAGGCACCCCTAACGGATTTAGAACCACGTCGACCGAACGGCCATCTTCTAAAAACGGCATGTCCTCTTCCGGCATGATACGCGACACTATGCCCTTATTTCCATGACGGCCCGCCATTTTATCACCGACTTGTAATTTACGCTTGGTGGCTACGTAAACAACCACGCGTTTAAGAACCCCGGCAGGGAGTTCGTCGCCTCGACGAATACGATCCGTTTCCTGAGCTTCCTCTTCGGTCAGTTCCGCGATTTTGTCTAAATAAAAAGACATGATCTCACGGCCTTCCGAACCTTCTTCTATATCATCTAACGTTAATTTGCCAACCCGTTTTCGATCGATCCCAAGCGATTTAGACAGCTTCTCATCTTTTTCATGAATTATAAGATCGATTTCCTGTTTATAGTATTCTTTGATCTTGTTGATGGCCGTGGCTTCTTTAGCCTTGTCCTGTTTGGACTTGCGACCCCGCTCATTGCGCTGAAAAACTTCCACATTAACCACAAAACCTTCAATACCCGGAGACAATGTCAAAGATGTATCTCTTACATCCGCGGCTTTTTCACCGAATATGGCCCTCAAAAGCCTCTCTTCGGGCGAAAGTTCTTTTTCACTCTTGGGAGTAACCTTACCAACAAGAATGTCCGTGGCTTTAACCTCAGCCCCGACGCGTACGATGCCCTCTTCCGTCAAATCCTTGAGAGCTTCTTCGGCGACATTGGGGATGTCCCGGGTAATCTCTTCGTTCCCCAATCGGGTCTCGCGGCATTCACATTCAAAACGTTCGACATGGATAGACGTAAAAACGTCTTCCCGCACAATACGTTCATTGATCAAGATAGCGTCTTCGAAGTTATACCCGCGCCATGGCATGAACGCAACCAATACATTGCGCCCCAGAGCCAGACGGCCCTGCTGTGTACCAATGCCGTCAGCAATAGTCTGGCCAGCATCTACTTTCTGACCGAGTTTGACCAGCGGACGCTGATGAACACAGGTATTGGCATTAGAACGTTGGAAATTCTTTAAAGGATAAACTGACTTGCCAATCACGATTTCACGGCCGTCCACCTTGGTGACCGTACCAGCTTCACGGCTCAAAACAACGACACCAGAATCACGGGCCACTTTCTCTTCCATCCCGGTGCCGACTAAAGCTACTTCCGGCACCATCAAAGGCACGGATTGACGCTGCATGTTTGAACCCATCAGGGCTCTGTTCGCGTCATCATGCTCCAAAAATGGAATCAAAGCTGCAGCGACGGATACCAATTGCTTAGGCGAAACATCCATGTACTCGATCTTGCCCGGCGGTACTCGGGGGAAATCTCCCTTATAACGGCAGGACACCAGACTTTCCGTGAACTTGCCTTCATGATCCACCGGCGAATTGGCCTGGGCAATATATTTATTCTGGTCCACATCCGCCGTCAGAAATTCAAACTTACGGGACACTTTCCCATCAGCCACTCGACGGTAAGGCGTTTCAATAAATCCTAATTCGTTAACACGAGCACAGGTGGTCAAAGATGCGATCAAACCAATGTTCGGCCCTTCCGGTGTCTCAATAGGACAGACACGGCCATAATGGGTCGGATGAACGTCGCGCACCTCAAACCCGGCCCGCTCGCGGCTTAAACCACCGGGGCCTAAGGCGGACATACGACGCTTGTGGGTCATTTCGGAAAGCGGATTGACTTGATCCATAAACTGTGAGAGTTGACTGCGGGCAAAGAAATCCTGAATCTGATTGGAAAATAGACGTGAGTTGATCAAGTGATGAACCGTCAAATTTTCAAAAGAACTCATGACGACCAAACGCTCTTTAATAGAGCGCTCGAGACGTGCGAGACCAATACGCACTTGATTCTGCACCAGCTCACCAACGGACTTGATGCGGCGGTTGCCCAAATGATCAATATCATCACATTCCCCGCTGCCTTCACGCAGGGCAACCAAATATTTAATGACAGCGACCACGGTATCGATGTCCAGCACCCGATTATCCATGGCAACGCTCGTATTCAACTTGCGGTTGATTATATGACGGCCGACCTTGGAGAGATCATAACGTTTGGGATCAAAAAAGAGACGAAAAAATAAAGTTTCAGCTACCTCTACTGTCGCAGGTTCAGTCGGACGCATCTTACGATAAAAATCAAGCAGCGCCTCTTCTTTCGTCGTGGTGTGGTCCTTTTCAAGGGTGTTTTTCAATTTATCAAAACGGTCCCCCAACATCTTCTGCATATCTTCCAAAGATGACAAGCCCATGATGCGCAATATCTGAGAAGCCGGAAAATTACGGCGGCGATCCACGTATGCGATCAAAACATCATTAAGGTCATATTTAATTTCGAACCAGGCCCCGCGGGAGGGAATCACACGGCCGTAATATATGCTTTTGCCTGTTGGGTGGGTTTCCTCTTCAAAAGAAACTCCCGGCGGTCGCTGGATCTGCGAAACTACGACACGCTCATCCCCATTAATAATAAAAGTACCGGTGTCCGTCATTAACGGAAAATCACCGAAATAGACCTCCTGCTCCTTGATATCGACCGGCGTAATCAGCCGTAACTTGACTTTCAAGGGAGCGGCATAGGTCATGCCCCGGCGTTGACATTCATAACGGGAATATTTTTCTTTACCGATATTATAACCAATGTATTCAAGACGGATCTGGGCATCATAGCTTTCCAGCGGAAAAACCTCGCGGAAAACCTCCTCTAACCCCTGATCCTTCCGCTTATCCGAAGAAATATTCCTTTGCAGGAACTCTTCATAAGAAAGAGTTTGAATATCTAGAAGCTTGGGTAACTCAAAATTATCCTGAAACTTACTAAAATCTTTGACTTTTAGCTTTTCCATATGGTCCCGTCAATGCCCCTATACTTTGATTTGCCGAAGGCAAATTCATAGGGGGAAGGTTAATGATGGTCTAAAAGACGTGTGTCAGAAGCAGAGACCTTTAATAGATATGTTCTCAAAATTACTTGAGCTCAACTTTAGCGCCAGCAGCTTCAAGTTTTTTCTTGAGTTCTTCAGCTTCGGCTTTGGGAACAGATTCCTTAACGGTCTTAGGGGCTGACTCAACCAATGTTTTGGCTTCAGCCAGACCTAAGTTGGTTACTGCACGCACTTCTTTAATAACGCCAATCTTTTTAGCAGGATCAACTTCTTTCAAAATAACATCAAAGGATGTTTTTTCCTCAACTGGTGCGGCAGCTGCTGCAGCTCCACCACCCGCAGCAACGGCCACAGGAGCCGCGGCTGAAATACCAAGTCTGTCTTCCATCGCCTTGACCAACTCGGCTAATTCTAGGACGGTCAGACCGGTAACTTCCTTGTAAATCCCCTCTAATTTAGGGGCTAATTCTTTAACGGCTGTGTCAGACATCTTACTACCCTCCCTTTTCACTTTTCTGTTTTAAAATTGACATAAAATCACGTGTTTTAGCATTCAAGCCCGAAGCAAAACGGGTCATCGGAGCTACCATTGTACCTAAAAGTTTTGCCAAAAGCACTTCACGCGACGGTAGATCAGACAAAGTCTTTATTTGCTCTTCACTTAAAACAGCTCCATCAAGCAAGCCGCCACGGACTACAAAACCCTCAAAATCTTTCGCGAATTTAACAAGTACTTTAGAAACTTCAGACGCGTCCGCATCGCTTAAAACCAAAGCCATTTGTCCCTCAATACGCCCAGCCAAATCTTCATATTGAGCCTCTTTAAATGCAATGCGCGCTACTGATGTCTTAGACACTAGAACTTCAGCTTTTTTACGTCTCAAATCCTTGCGCAATATATTCATTTGAGCGGAAGAAATACCGCGATAAGAAACCACAAAGGCGCTGGATTTCTGAGAAATACCTTCCTTAACAGAAGCAGCCATCTTTTTTCTATAAAGCGTTCCAACTTTCATAGAGCCACCTTTACGCCTGGTCCCATTGTTGTTGCCAAGGCCAGACTTTTAATTAAATTACCTTTGACCGCCGCAGGTTTAGCATGATTGACAGCTTCAATGACATGCTGGGCATTTTCTACTAGCTTGTTCTCCTCAAAGGAACGTTTTCCAATACCTAAATGTATACCTCCCTGCTTGTCGGATTTAAACTCAACCCGGCCGGCTTTAACTTCCCTAATAGCACGTTCCACATCTGCCGTAACAGTACCTGCCTTTGGTGTCGGCATAAGTCCGCGGGGGCCAAGCACCTTGCCTAGCTTACTTAAGTCGCGCATCATATCGGGACTTGCCACCACCACATCAAAATCCATAAATCCACCCATGACTTTCTCAATAAGATCACTATCTCCGACATAATCTGCCCCAGCCGCCTGAGCACGGGATACGGCCTCCCCCTTGCAGAAAACAGCTACCCTTACCTTTTTACCGATGCCATGCGGAAGCACCACAGTACCGCGCACGCCCTGGTCTGACGCTTTCAGATCCAAATTGAGATTAAAATGCAATTCAACAGTTTCGTCAAATTTAACCTTAGGAGCACGACTCAATCGATTGACCGCTTCCGGTAGAGGAAGGGGATTTTCTATAACACCAACAGCCTTATGGGCTTCTTTCATTCTTTTGCTCGTTCTCATAAACTTATCCTTTTACCTCTATGCCCATGGAACGGGCCGTACCGACGATGGTGGCAATCGCCTGTTTCATATCAATAGTGTTTAGATCATCCATTTTCATTTTGGCGATCTCTTCGACCTGTTTGAGGCTTAAAGATCCAATGACTTCCTTACCGGTTGTGCCGGAAGCTTTGGCCAATTTAGCACTCTTTTTGATCAACGCCGAGGTCGGAGGTGTTTTGATAATAAAATCGAATGATTTATCCTTGTAGACCGTAATAACAACCGGTAAAGGCAAGGGGTCACGACCTTTAGTTTTGTCATTGAAAGACTTACAAAACATCATGATGTTGACGCCATGCTGACCTAGAGCCGGCCCGACCGGAGGCGCCGGGTTTGCTTGACCGGCAGGAACATATAATCTGATTTGTGCGATAGCTTCTTTTGCCATAGTAGTTCCAGTTTTAAATTTTCTCAACCTGCCAATATTCGAGCTCCACAAGGGTGGATCGTCCGAAAATGGACACGCTGACCTTCAATTTACCGCGATCCGGATAAACTTCCATCACCGAACCGTTAAAATTCGCAAAAGGACCCTGCCCGATGCGAATCGCCTCACCCACCTCAAAAACAATCTTCGGAGAAGGTTTGGACTCAGTTTCCTGGGTGCGTTTGAGTATATTGTCCACTTCCGTCTCGGTCAAAGGCTGGGGCTGTCTTCCTGGACCGATAAAGCCGGTGATTCCTGGTGTCGTTTTAACCAGATACCAGCTCTCTTTGGTCATATCCATTTTGATCAACAGGTAACCAGGGAAAAACTTGCGAGTTGTGATTCTTTTTTTACCGCCACGTACTTCAGAAACCTGCTCGGTCGGAACGACAACTTCTTGAACAAATTGCTTTAATTCTGTTGTAGCAATACGGCTTTCAAGTCCGGCTCGCGCGCGTTCTTCTGCCCCTGTCTGCGTATGAACAACATACCATTTCATCATTATTTAATAATTATCGCAACACCTTTAGAAAAGGCGAAATCGATAACCCCCACAAAAATACCCAATAAAAAAGAACTTAAAATAACAATCAGCGTTGAATCCACCAGCTCACGGCGGGTAGTCCAGGAGACTTTCTTCATCTCCGCAAAAACTTCGCTAATAAATTTTTGGATCCTGGCAATCATCTTTTTTTATTTTGGCCTGCGGCCAAAATAAAACAGGCCTGGCAGGAGTCGAACCTGCAACGCACGGTTTTGGAGACCGTCGCTCTACCAATTGGAGCTACAGGCCTATGTCGTCACAGGTTTTTAAATTCGGTTTATTTTTTTGTCTCTTTGTGCAATGCATGTTTGCGGCAAAAAGGACAAAACTTCTTTAACTCCAGGCGCTCTGGTTTCTGTTTTTTGTCTTTAGTACTGTTGTAATTAATGCGATTGCACTCGGTGCACTGAAAATGAATTGTCTCGCGCATATCTATTCCTGATTCCTTGCGCTCCTCCGTCTCATAACGGAGTCACAGAAGATTTGTGTTTATGAAGAAGCCCCCGAGCGGTTTTGAACCGCTGGCCTCGTCCTTACCAAGGACGTGCTCTACCAAACTGAGCTACAGGGGCAGCATATCCGACCGCCTGCAGCATTTGCCCTAAAAAAATAGGCCAAAATAATGAACCAAGAGTATATCCGCAGACGAAAATATTGTCAAGAATATTTTTTAACACTACACAAGCTTTAGAAAACGCCTTTTGCCAATCTTCAAAACCCCAGTGGTCACAGGCCAATTCTCGTCGAAAACCACCTTCCCCTCATGAGTCACGGCTTTTTCATTAAGTAAGCGGCGAGCTTCTTTTTTAGAGGCCGCCATTTTCCCAACCACCAGAATGTCTACTAATTTCTGTCCTGGGATAATTTTAAATTCGGGAATATTATCAGGCGTTTGATGCCGGCTGAAGGTGTTTTCAAAATGCTCGCGTGCATTCAAAGCGGCGGATGAGGGGTTAAACATTTCGACCACAATCTGCCCAAGCCGCAATTTGGCCTCTTTAGGATGCATCTGGGCAACGACCCTCATATCTATATCTGTTAGAGTCTCATAATAACGCAGCATCAGATCATCGCTAATAGACATAATTTTTCCAAAAATCTCATCGGGCTCATCATTGATACCGATAGTATTTCCCAACGACTTGCTCATTTTTTGAACACCATCCGTCCCCTCCAAAAGAGGCGTCATCAGAACTACTTGAGGCTTCTGATGATACGCTTCCTGTAACTGCCTTCCCATCAACAAATTAAATTTCTGATCATTCCCTCCTAATTCAACATCTGCTTTCAAATGCACGGAATCATAACCTTGGAGAAGAGGGTAAATAAACTCGAGCAGACTGATTTCTTTACCGCATTCAAAACGTTTCTTAAAGTCGGCACGCGCAAGCATCTGAGCGACCGTTAAGTGGGCGGATAGTTCCAACAGGTCTGCAAGGTTTAATTTGTTAAGCCAATGACTGTTAAACACCACTTCTGTTTTTTGAGGGTCTAAAATTTTGAAGACCTGAGCTTCATAGGTACGGGCATTTTTTTCAACATCCGCTGCTGACATTTTCTTGCGCAATTCATTACGTCCCGTTGGGTCCCCAACTTGGGCCGTAAAATCACCGATCAAAAAAACCACCCTATGTCCCAAATCCTGGAACTGTTTCATTTTTCGTAATAAAACTGTATGGCCTAAATGAATATCCGGAGCGGTAGGGTCGAAACCAGCTTTAATAACAAGCGGACGTCCTTCATTGAGCTTACCCTCAAGATCGCCTAAGCTTATGATTTCTGTTGTACCACGCGAAAGTTTTTTAAGAGTATCTTGAGTGGACATATAGGAGAAACAAAATACAACTGGCTACCAAAAAAGTAGGGACAGACACCACTTACCTTAAGGGAAAGTGGTTTCTGTCCCTGCTTTTTATAACCTTGCGCTGACGCCGATTTTCATACCCTCGACATCGACTTTAATAATTTTAACCTGGAGCTTATCGCCAGCTTTAAGTGCTGCGGCCTGAGTCTTTTCAATTTCCGAAGAATAAACTAAAGCTTCGATGTCATCTTCCAATTTTACAAAAACTCCGAAATTAGAGTTCATGATGACAACAGCTGGAACAATGGCACCTACGGGAAATTTATCAGCTATGCTGTTCCAAGGATTAGCCTGTAGCTGCTTGAGTCCCAAAGTAATCTTTCGGGCTTCAGTTTCAACAGACAGGATGCTGACCTGTACTTCCTGCCCTTTTTGAACAACTTCCTGAGGATGGTTGATTTTTTTGGTCCAGGACATATCAGAGACATGGATCATGCCTTCGAGCCCGTTGCCTAATTCGACGAAAGCACCGTAATCAGTAAACCCCCGGACAACACCTTTAACAATCGAACCGACACTAAATTTAGCGGCCGCATTGCTCCACGGATTTTCTTCTAACTGTTTCATGCTCAAGGAAATGCGCTTAGCATCTTTATCCACATTGATCACTTGAACCTCAATAACATCCCCTAATTTAAACATTTCCTGAGGGTTGACCATTTTCTTCTGCCAAGTGATTTCGGAAGAATGCAGGAGGCCTTCAATGCCTTTGTCAATCTCAACAAAAACACCATACGGCATAATATTGACAACTTTACCCTTAATCCGGGCACCAGGAGGGAATTTAACGACCGACTCATCCCAGGGGTTTGAGGTGATCTGTTTGAGCCCCAACGAAACTTTGGAATTGTCCTTATCGAAGTCCAGAATCAAAACCTCAAGCTTCTGCCCTACAGAAACGATCTCTGAGGGATGATTAATGCGGCTCCAGCTCATATCTGTGATGTGCAAAAGACCGTCCACTCCTCCTAGATCAATAAACGCCCCAAAATCGGTGATTCCTTTGACTGTGCCGCGACGTTTCTGTCCCTTTTTGAGCTCATTCCAAAGTTTTTCACGAACTTCTTCCCTTTCCTTCTGTACCATTTCACGACGGGAAAGGATCAAATTGCGGCGCTGCTTGTTCATCTTGGCCACCACAAACTTGTAATTGTGGGCGGTAATGTCATGGTTAGACAAACCTTTGAAAGCTGACAAAGACATCGGTAAAAAAGCCTCGATACCGAAAACATCAACAATATACCCACCCTTGACCGCACGCATGATCCGGCCTTCGAGGATATCCCCTTCATTAATGTCATCAGAAATCTTCTGCCAGCCTTTCAGCCGTTCGGCCTTGGCATAGGACAGAATCAGACGGCCATTGTCATCCTCAATATTTTCAATCAAAACCTCAAGCTGCTGCCCTATGGCCAATTCGGTGGGGTTACGAAATTCTTCTATCGGGACGAATCCTTCAGACTTAAAACCAATGTCGACGATAACCTCCTTAGGGGTGATTGCCGCGATGGTTCCTTTTGACACCTCGCCTTCCTTAATATCCTTCAAGGTGCTAGCGTACAACTCTTCCATTACTGATCTATCTGCATCCATGGATTTAAAACCTCTTTCTTTACAGGAATTCTTTGCACGAATAACTCATCCCGCCAGGCGGGATACATCGACAAAGTCTGGTAATTATGCCAAAAAAGTCTTAAATGTCAAGAAATTCTTTGTCTGGTCAATGGAATTTTTTAAAACGGCTTTGGGGCCAAGGCGTAAATTTTATCTAAGATACGCCCGGATGCTTCTTCATAACTGGAAGCATCACTGACGGAGAATGGCTCTCCGAATGTGGCAAACACACGTCCCCTTTTAAAGAATTTAGCGCCTCGAGGCAAGACATGATCGGTCCCCTGGACAAAAACAGGCACGACCGAAACCCCGGATTTCATGGCTAAAAAACCAGCCCCCGGTTGAGCTCGGGAAGGCTGATTGCCGATACGCCGGGTACCTTCCACAAAGATCAAAATCACCCGGCCGTTTTTCAAACGCTTGAGAGCTTCTTTCATGGCGCCTAAATCCGCCTCACCCCTTTTGACCGGAAAAGCCCCGAGGCGGGTTAAGACGAACCCCAAGGCCCCTTTAAATAATTCGATCTTGGCCATAAAATTAATCCGTCGCACGGAACAAATGCCTAAAACCACCGGATCCAGGTAACTGGCGTGATTACTTGCAAGAATAAAAGCGCCCTTTCGAGGAATGTTACTAGTCTGATAGGTACTAAAAGGAAAAAATAACCAGCTCACAACTTTGGTCAAAAAATAAACAATGTAATAAATCATAGTTTAAATAACGATCGTTTCTAGATTAAATTAAACCGATAACCGATCCCCGGCTCATTAATAATACGTTTAGGTTGAGCTGGGTTGTCTTCGATTTTCTGACGCAAATGGTTTAAATACACCCTTGCTGAATTTGATTTCTCTTCATTATCCGTCCCCCACACTTCCCTTAAAATTTGTCGCATCGTTAATACCCGCCCTGCGTTCTTGATCAATGAAGTCAATAAACCATACTCAATGGCAGTTAACTTAAGCGCTTTACCGTTCAGAGCGACCATACGGGTATTAAACTCAATACGTAACCCGGCATTATTAAAAATTTCATTCACGATCCCCTGTGTCGTTTTTCGTCTCAAAACCGCAGAAAGCCTAGCTGTCAGTTCAGTGGCGGAAAATGGTTTTGTGACATAATCATCCGCTCCGCTTTCTAAACATTTCACTTTTATTTCTTCCTGGCCTCGCACGGAAACCATAATGACCGCAACATCGCTAAATTCTCTAATACGCAAGAGCACGTCAAAGCCTTCCATATCCGGCAAGCCCATATCTAGAAGCACCGCATGGGGTTTTTTATAAACAAGTTCCGCTAATCCTTTTTCACCGCTGGCAGCAAATACAACTTCATACCCGGCATGATTGAGAATAACCCCCAACATTTTCTGGATTTGCGGTTCGTCATCGATAACAAGAACAATCCCCTTGGCCATCTTATTCTTTTTCTACCATTGGTAAAGTGATCGTCACCATGAACCCCTTGGGAGACAAGTTCTCCGCTTCCACATCGCCATCATTCAACTGAACAAAGCGACGGGCTATGGAAAGCCCTAGACCTAAACCGCCTTTTTTTGTTTTTGCTCCCCGATAAAATTTATCAAAAATCTTAGTCAAAACTTCTTTAGGGATGCCTTCCCCCTCATCAATGACACTGATTCTGATCTTTTGATCCATGATACGCACTTGAACATCAATATCCCGGCCTTCAGGGCCGTGCACGAGAGCGTTATGGATGATATTCTTCAATGCCTGCGTAATCATATAAAAATCAACATTCACATACAAAGGCCCTTGAGGGCAATCCAGCAAAATGCGCTTTTCATCCCCTTGTGTGGCTGCCTGTTTGAGGGCATGGGCAATGATATCCTTGACCTCACACCAGGCAAAATTAGGTCTTAAATTACCCGTATCCAATTTAGTCAAATCCAACACTGCATCGACCCCGCTTGTCAAACGCAGGCAGGCCAAACGACATTCTTCAAGAAGGTCCATTGCGTCCTGAGGCCACTGATGGTATAAGACCAAAGCATCCAAATAACCGGAAATAATCGTCAAGGGGGTCTTTAGTTCATGAGATAAATTATCGAGTAAAGCGCTTTGCAAATTTTGTGTATCTTCCTTCATCTTAGCTTCCCGCGAAATCTTAAGCAGCTGATCCTTTTCTAGCATCACCGTCATAAGGGCTGTAAATGATTCTAATAGTGTCCTTTGGGCGAAATCCAGAGGTTTATCGTTCAAGAGTTTAATCACCAATACTGCCCTCACCTGTCCCGTTGACATTAAGGGCAGGTACATTAAAGGCTGCTGTGCTAAAGTATCGGAAAAACGACCGGCCGCTTTCTTATTAGCCACAACCCACTGAACTAAGCCTTTCTGATTCTCAGTCATTTCTACATAATCCCCCAAGGGACTGGCAAAAAGGGGTTGTTCATTCTCATCAATCATCAACACGCTGCTATTACACTGGCAGAGCAAATTAATTTGTCCGGTAGCGACCCTCATAGCTTGGGCGACATCAGTGCTAAGAGCTAGCGCACGGGTCAACTCATACAAAGATTCAGAGCGCTGTCTTTGCTTTTGTTCGATCTCTTTTTGACGGCGCAGCTTGGAGGTGACCAGTCCCATCATTAAGGCCGTCACAAAAAACATGCCCAAAATACCAAGGTCGTAACTACTTCTAAGATTAAAAGTGTATTTAGGAGGAATGAACAAAAAATCCCATGCAACACCGCTTAAGGCCGCCAGCATTAATGCCGCGCTTCTGCCTAAAAAAACTCCGCTCAAAACGACTGTCAGCAAATACATGAGACCCAAAGTTTGATAGCCCGTCAACGGTTCTAAAAATATATTCACTATGGTCGCAATAGCAAACATCAAGAAGCTCAATCCATATTCACGCGGCTTAATGTGAGGAAGGAAATCTTTTGGTTTGCGTGGAAAATTCTTTTCTGACGATGATATACGCACCATGTGGACATCGATCTGTCCGCTAAGATTAACCAGCCTTTCCGCCATAGGTGTGATCCCCAGCCACCGCTGCCAATTTGTCTCAACAGATTTCCCGATAATAATTTGGGTAACATTTTCGTTATTAGCCACGTCAATGATCACTTGAGCAAGATCATCCCCTACCTGGTGGATGATCTCAGCCCCCAATTGACGGGCCAGGCTCAAATTCCTCATCAAACGGTCTTTATGTTCTTCGTTGAGGGGTTGAGAGCCTTCGACATGCAGGGCAATCCAGGAAGCGTCCAGCATCCCTGCCCAACGACGGGTCATGCGGATGAGCGACTCCGAGAAAGGAGTGATCCCTACCGCGACTAAAATACGCTCTCCGCTTTTGGTGGGTCCTGATATACCGCGGGCCGACATAAGCGAACGCAAATTCCGGTTAACATGTGCGGTGGTCAAGCGCAAGGCCATTTCCCGCAGGGCCGTTAGATTCTCAGTTTTAAAAAAATTATTTGTAGCGGCGCGCGCCTGGTCCGGGACATACACCTTGCCTTCCGCCAGACGTTGATGCAAAGCTTGCGGGGATAGATCGACCAAGGTGATTTCAGAAGCTTCGTCGAGGATGGTATCCGGGACTGTTTCTCCGACGATCACTCGGGTGACCGCAAGAATATCTTCCCGTCGACTGTCGACATGCTGGACATTCAAGGTGGTAAAAACATCAATGTCCGCAGAAAGGATTTCTAAGACATCCTGATAGCGTTTAGGATGCCGGCTGCCGGAGGCATTGGTATGAGCGAGCTCGTCGACCAAAACTAATTGAGGACGACGTTTGAGGATTTCATCAATATCCATTTCCTCAAGAGTAATGCCACGGTAATCCACTTTTTTAAGGGGAATTTGCTCTAACCCTTCGAGAAGGGCCTGGGTTTCAGCACGGCCATGCGTGCAGACCACCCCTACCAATACTCTAAACCCTTCAGCCTGACGCTGGCGCGCCTCCTGAAGCATAGCGTAAGTCTTACCGACACCGGGACACATGCCAAAAAATATTTTCAGCTTGCCGCGGTGGCTATCTTCAGCTTTAACCCTTGCTAAGATTGCGTCCGGATCAGGTCGTTCCATGCATTATATCATACTCGCTACAATGGTCATTGCGAGCACTTTTTAAACTCCCGGTCAGCCAGGCAAGAAACAGGGAATATTTATTTTTTATATGCATCAAGTGCCAAGTTGACCAGTAAGACATTCACAACCGGCTCACCGAGCAGTCCTAAGAATCGGTTCCGGGTATTTTGATCTACCAATATTTTTATCTCCTGTTGCGATAAGCCTCTCACACGTGCGATGCGCGGGATTTGATAGAAGGCTGCCGCCAAGCTGACATGGGGGTCCAACCCGCTCGCTGATGAAGTAACTAAATCCACCGGTATGGGAGTTTGATTATCGGGATCAGCCGCTTTCAAAGCAGTTATCCGCGCCTTGACCTCATCCATTAAAGCAGGATTTGTAGGCCCTAGGTTTGAACCAGAAGAAGCGGAGGCATTATAAGCAGGGCTTGTCGCTGAAATCCTGCCCCAAAAATATTTAGGGTCATCAAAATTCTGGCCGATCAAAGAAGATCCCGCGACCTTGCCGTCTTTCAAGAGTATCAAACTACCTTCGGCTTGTTTATGAAACACACTTTGAGCAATACTGGTCACGACCAGCGGATAAAGAATGCCTGTAAGCGCCGATAACAGGACAAATGAGACGATCGCCGGTCTAATTTGAGCAAGGATCATTTTAACTACCTCCGTTTAAACTAAATGCAAAGCCACTAAAATCATATCGATCAGTTTAATCCCCACAAAGGGAGTAATGACGCCACCAAGTCCGTAAATAAGCAGGTTATCCCGCAAAAGACGGCTGGCCGCCACAGGCCTGTAGGGCACGCCGAATAAAGACAAAGGGATAAGGAATATAATGATCAGGGCGTTAAAAACAACCGCGGACAATATCGCACTTTGGGCCGTTGCCAAGTGCATAACGTTAAGTGCCTCCAGGGCCGGATAAGTGCCCACAAAAACCGCCGGGATAATGGCAAAATACTTGGATACGTCGTTGGCAATGCTAAAGGTCGTGAGGGAACCTCGCGTGATCAAAAGCTGTTTTCCGATTTTAACGACTTCGATCAATTTAGTAGGATTAGAATCCAGGTCCACCATGTTCCCCGCTTCTTTGGCAGCCTGTGTTCCGGTATTCATGGCCAGGGCCACGTCTGCCTGGGCCAAAGCCGGTGCGTCATTAGTCCCGTCGCCGGTCATAGCGACCAAGCGGCCGCCGGTCTGCATTTCACGGATCAATTTTAATTTAGTTTCGGGCGTGGCCTGCGCCAAAAAATCATCCATACCTGCTTCCGCGGCAATAGCTGCCGCTGTTAAAGGATTATCCCCGGTGATCATGATGGTCTTAATGCCCATACGACGCAGCTCAGCGAACCGTTCTTTGATGCCGCCCTTGATGATATCCTTCAATTGAATAACCCCAAGGACATTTTTCCCTTCTGCGACGACCAGCGGAGTCCCGCCGCCTTTGGAAATAATTTCGATGGTCGATTTCAAATCATCGGGAAAGATGCCACCGGCATTTCTCACATAGCCCTCGATCGCTTCAACCGCACCCTTTCTAATTTGGCGATTCGCTCCCAAATCAACACCGCTCATTCTAGTTTGAGCGCTAAAGGGAATGAACTTCGCTTCCAATTCCTTGGTTTGACGTTCCCGAATCCCATATTTTTCTTTCGCTAAAACAACAATACTGCGACCTTCCGGTGTTTCATCGGACAAAGAAGACAATTGGGCACAATCGGCCAAGTCTTCGACACTCACTCCCTTAGTCGGGACAAAAGCCACGGCCTGCCTGTTGCCAAGGGTAATAGTCCCTGTTTTATCCAACAATAAAACATCGACGTCGCCAGCCGCTTCGACCGCGCGTCCGGATGTGGCAATAACATTAGCCTGGATCATACGGTCCATACCAGCGATGCCGATGGCAGGCAGGAGTCCGCCGATGGTCGTCGGAATTAAACAAACCAGTAAGGCAACTAAAGCTGTCACGGTAATGACAACCCCTTTCCCCGCAAGATCAACGCTAAAAATCGAAAATGGCAAGAGGGTCACCGTGACCAGAAGAAAAATGATGGTAAAAACGACCAGCAGGATACCCAAGGCTATTTCATTAGGTGTTTTTTGACGGCGTGCACCTTCGACCATCGCGATCATATGGTCCAAGAATGTTTCTCCGGGGTTAGCCGTAATGCATATGACCAGCCAATCAGAAAGAACGCGGGTCCCCCCGGTGACAGCTGAACGGTCTCCTCCGCTTTCACGGATAACCGGAGCGCTTTCCCCGGTAATGGCGCTTTCATCGACGGATGCCACTCCTTCGACAACTTCGCCGTCCATAGGGATATAATCTCCGCGTTCAACCAGCACAACATCCCCTTTGATCAGGGTGGTCGCTGAAACAGTATCATAAGCAGAACCATAGATAGGTTTTATCAACTTTTTAGCCGGTGTATCTTTACGGGCACGTCGTAAACTCTCTGCCTGAGCTTTGCCCCTACCCTCGGCCATAGCTTCGGCAAAATTTGCAAAAACAATGGTAAACCACAACCATAAGGATATGGCTAAAATAAAGCCGGCCTTAGCTTCACCGTGACCGCCTAATGCCTGCACAAACAGTCCGGTGGTCAAAACGCTGCCGACTAAAACGACAAACATCACAGGATTTTTGATCTGATGCCGGGGGTCCAATTTCTTAAATGACTCAATAATAGCCGGCCCTAATATCGTCGGCTCAAAAAGCGATGTCATGTTACTGTGAGTCTTTTTCATATTATCCTTTAACCAACATTAAATGTTCCGCAATAGGCCCTAAGGCGAGTGCCGGGAAGAATACCAAGGCGCCGACGACCAGAACGACCATGGCCAAAAAGAAAACAAACAGCGGTGTATGGGTCGGCAAGGTCCCTTGAGTTGTCGGCACAATTTTCTTAGCTGACAAAGATCCGGCAACAGCCAGCATCGGGATCGCCAGCCAATAGCGTCCAAAAAACATCGCAATCGCCGTCATCACATTATAAAAAACCGTGTTCGCATTAATCCCCCCAAAAGCACTCCCATTATTTCCGGCAGCTGAACTAAAGGCATAAAGGATCTCACTAAATCCATGCGGGCCGGGGTTAGAGATACCGGCTTTCCCAGCGACTGTAAGCACGGCAATGGCCGTGGGTATCAAAATAAACAAATGGGGAATTAAAGCGACCAGGGAAGCCATCTTCATTTCAAACACTTCGATCTTCTTCCCCAAATATTCCGGTGTGCGTCCGATCATCAGGCCGGCGATAAAAACAGCCACGATCACAAAGGCGATCATGCCATAAAGCCCGCAGCCTACTCCGCCGAAAATGACTTCCCCCATTTGGATAAGCCATAAAGGGATTAATCCGGATAATGGCATAAGAGAGTCGTGCATACAGTTGACTGACCCATTGGCGACCGCTGTGGTCGAAACGGCCCAAAGGCTTGAATTAACAATCCCAAAACGGGCTTCTTTGCCTTCCATGTTCCCGCCGGGCTGAAAATCGGATGCTTTTTGGTCAACCCCCAATTTGTCCAACAAAGGATTACCCTGCTGTTCAATCTGTATGCCGGCCCACAGGCAGGGAAGAAAGATAATAAACATCGCGGCCAGTATGGCCCAGCCTTGTCGACGGTCTTTAACCATCACCCCAAAGGAATAGCACAACGCCACGGGGATCAGCACAATAGCCAGTAATTCTAGAAAATTAGAAACAGGAGTTGGATTTTCATAGGGATGTGCAGAGTTGACATTATAAAATCCTCCGCCGTTGCTGCCTAATTGTTTTATGGCGATCTGAGAGGCCACAGGCCCCAAAGCAAGATCCTGCTCTATAACAGGTTTTCCGTTACTATCTTTAGCAGTTTGAAGAAGTTTTGCCGCGGCACTATTATGGAAAGTCTGCGGTATTCCTTGGGAGACAAAAGCAACAGCAAACACGATTGACAAAGGCAGCAAGACATAAAGAACACTTCTCACCAAATCCACCCAAAAATTCCCGATGGTATTCATCTGTTTTTGAATAAACCCTCTGATTAAAGCCACCAAGACCGCCATGCCAGTTGCCGCGGAAACGAAATTCTGGACAGTCAGGGCGAGCATCTGAGTCAAGTAGCTCATAGTGCTTTCCCCGCCATAACCTTGCCAGTTAGTATTAGAGGCAAAACTCACAGCAGTGTTAAAGGAAGAGTCCGGTGACACCGCGGGCATGGCCATGGGATTTAGAGGAAGGAAAGCTTGAAGGCGCTGGATAGCATAAACGGCCAAAATACCTAAAACATTAAATAAGACCATGGCCACGGCATAGGTTTTCCAAGGCATGCCGGTTTCCGTTTTCACGCCGCAAAGTCTATAAATCCATTTTTCAAAGGGAGCCAACCACACGTTTAAACCCGCAGGGCTTCCCTCATATATATGGGCCATATACGTTCCAAGCGGTTTGACCGTCAAAAATACGACGATCAGAAAAAAAGCAGCTTGGATAAAATCATTAAGGCTCATGAAAACCTGCTTTCGGTTAGAATATTTCCGGTTTAAGCAAAGCAATTAAAAGATAAACGAACAAACCAAATGAGGCAATCCCGCCGATCCAGTAAATAGCTAACATAAATACCCCCCTATACTTTAGAGCACAAAACAATAAAGCCCCAAGTAACAACCGCAAAAAACAATGTTAAACCAATAAAAACAATATCCATCATAGTCTTCTCTCCTGAAATAAATCCTGAAACAAGTTTAGCATGATCGCCAATTTTAGCTAATTAAAAGGGCCCCAAAAGTTATTAAAAAAGTATTAAAATGCCTTGAGAAAAATACTGCGGATATTAAAGGATCAATTGCCCTACAAAATCCTATTCATAACCATACTTTTTGATAAACCACGCTTTCATGGCCTGAACGGACCATAAATAAACCCCCACAATTAAAACGAGGAACAAGAAAAATGATGCGGGCGGCATAATAAATTTAAAATAACTCCCAAGCGGTGTGTAAGGAAGAACCAGTGCGATCGAAACAATGTAGATGGATGTAAATATCAAGAACGGACTCGGCCAACTTTCTATAAATGGTATTTTACCGGTGCGTATAATATGAATGACCAAAGTCTGCGTACACATCGATTCTAAAAACCAACCTGTGGCAAACAGGTCTTGCTGGGCATGAAAAATGAAGATTAAAACGCCAAAAGTCAAATAATCAAACACAGAACTTAAGGGTCCGAAATACATCATAAATCTCTTAATATAATTGACATTCCACGACCTTGATTTTAACAAATACTCTTCATCCACGTCATCCGAGGGGATTGCCACTTGGGAGGCGTCATACAAGAAATTATTCAAGATGATCTGAATCGGGTACATCGGCAAAAAAGGCAAAAAGAAACTCGCCCCTGTCATGCTGAACATATTCCCAAAATTCGAACTCGCCCCCATTTTGATATATTTAAAAATATTCCCAAAGACACGCCTGCCCTCTAAAACGCCGTCGCGAAGGACCATTAAATTCTTCTGCAAAAGGATGATATCCGCAGATTCCTTGGCAATGTCGACAGCATTATTCACAGAAATCCCGACGTCAGCGGCCTTCAGGGCCGGCGCGTCATTAATACCGTCACCCAGATACCCTACGGTATGGTTATTCCTGTGCAAAGCGCGTATAACCCGCTCTTTTTGCATAGGAGAGAGCCGGGCAAAAACGGTTGTTGTTTTGACCGATTCCTTAAGCTGGTCATCGGTCATTTTTTCTAACTGGTCTCCGGTCAAAAGGCCCTTGATATCAAGGCCCACCTCACTGCAGATCTTTTTGGTGACCAGATCATTATCTCCGGTCAGCACTTTAAGCTCTATCCCCAACTTTCTCAAGACCTCAATAGTTTTACGGGCTGTTGGTTTAGGCGGGTCAAGAAAAGCAATATAACCCTTTAAAACTAAGTCCTGCTCGTCATCCTTAGAATAAACGTCCTTATTTGCCCCCATGTCTTTATAGGCAATCGCCAGAACCCTAAAACCATCAGCACTTAAAGAATCATATTCTTCCTTTAAATCAGTTAATACAATTTGATCCAGTTCCTCGATTTCACCATCCAGTTCATACTTGGTGCATCTTTTCAATATTTCTTCAGGGGCCCCTTTTGAAATGATCTTATGTCTTCCCTCCATATCGACAACGACCGACATCAGTCTTCGTGAAAAGTCAAAAGGCATCTCATCAATCTTTTTATATTGCTTAACGACCAATTTTTCATATTTCAAGACCGCTTTGTCCAAAATATTCTTAAGCCCTGTTTGATAAAAGCTGTTGATATACGCAAGTTTAAGGACTCCCTCGTCTTCTTTTCTGACGATATCGCAGTATCTTTCCAGAACAATTTTATCGAGCGTCAATGTCCCTGTCTTATCCGTACACAACACATCCATAGCGCCGAAATTCTGGATGGAGTTCAGGCGTTTGACAATGACTTCTTTTTTAGACATCGCGATGGCCCCTTTGGAAAGGTTGATCGTCACAAGCATAGGCAGCATTTCAGGGGTCAGGCCTATCGCGACAGCCAATGAAAACAAAAGAGCCTCCATAAAATTACCTTTGGTAAAGTAATTGATCGAGCAAATAGCGACCACCAGCACCACCATAGCGCGGATCATAAGCCAGACGAATTGGTTGATACCGCGGTCGAAACTAGTCGGTTGATTGATAGAAGCAAGCCGCTTAGAGATGGCCCCAAACTCAGTAGCCAACCCTGTTCTTAAAACCACGCCCAAGGCGGTACCGCTCACAACACTGGAGCCCATAAACGCGGTGCAATCCACAGTGGCTGTTTTTTCCACCGGCATAGATTCACCAGTTAAGGCCGCCTGGTTAACAAACAGATCTTTGGCCTGTATGATCCTTAAATCAGCCGGGATCATATCTCCCGCGAATAGGTCTACGATGTCTCCGGGCACGATCTGTCTGATGGGAATTTCCTTAGACTTACCGTTTCGATAAACGGTGGCTGTTGCGCGCACCATCTCGCTTAATCTTTCCGCTTCCTTATCTGCGCGGTATTCCTGAAAAAAACCAAGAACGACGCTCATGATTGCCATAAGGCCGATAATAGAACCGCTGACAGGGTCCCCCGTCCAAAAAGTGACGCCCGCGATGACGACAAGCAGGAGGACCAACGGGTGAAAAAACTTAAGGATAAACTGAAAAACGATGGCTCTTTTCTGTTTCTTAGCCGACTCATTAAATCCATATTCGTCAAGGCGTTTTTGGGCTTCCGCCTCAGAAAGGCCGCTTGCCGATGTCTGGAGTTTCTCAAATAGGACTTCTTTGGCGCATCCTTTATAATCAAAATCAAGTGTTTGGTTTTTTTGTTTATTATTCATTGGTATGACTCCTCATCACAGCCACCGCCAGCCCGATGACCAGCCACATAAGAACGCCGAGCTGGACAGTGTAGAAGGTATTATCAAAAAAACTCTGAATGAAAAAGCCAAACAATCCCGCCAAAGTTCCCTGAAGGACAGTTTTAGACCACAAAGTCTCCAGGGCCCTAAAAGAATTTAATCCCTGTTGAAACAGAACAAACAGCATCCATAAGAAACAAGCAAGCCCCAGCAATCCGGTTTCAGCCGTAAGTTGAAGATAACAATTATGGGCATACCACCATGTTTTGGGATCAGGATTCCGCTTGAGAATTCTTGAATAAGTATTCAGCCCCGTTCCCAAAATAGGAGACGTTCGGATGATCGAGACCGCCTTTTCCCAAAACCCCCTGCGTCCAGATCCTCCCTGTTGCAACAGTGAGGCAACTAATGAAACGCCCAAATGTTTAGGATCAGATTGTTCTCGACTTACAGTGGAAGAAGAATGTTTGTCTTGAGTCTGTTGTCGAGCCACAGCAGGATTATTATCATTGATCAAAGATAAGTGCCTAACATGGCTCAAAGAAGGCAGGAATAAAAAGATAAATATCAAAAATAGGATGCCAGCGTAAAGCACTTTTCGACGATCCTCCCAAACCATAAAAAGCAATATACCCAAAAATCCGAGCCAAGCGCTCCGGGAGTAAGTCCAGCACAAGCAAACTATCAAAAGCATCAAAAGAACGATCAAAAATCCCTGCAAGAAAGATACTCTATTTTTAGCTATAGTTAGATATAACAGATGGGATTCAATACCAATAACCGGCAACAAATAAGCGCCTAATCCATTGCAGGTAGAAAAAGAAGAGTTGATCCTCCCGCCCGCCATGGCTTGACCTTTTAAAAAATCAACACCCCAATAATGTTCAGACACTCCGTTGACAAGGACGACAAAAGCAGAGGCCAGTAAAATATTCAAAAAAATCTGAATTCGTTTGACTGTCACAAAGGCCTCAATAAAACTAAAATATAAAAATATGCCTTTAAGGAATTTCCCAAAAAAAGCGAACAAGCTAAGCCCAAAATACTGACTCTGCAGCACGGAAATAAAGAACACTAAAACTAAAAATTGTAAAGGGAGCCCCAGAATGTTGGCCCCAGGCGTCAATCCTTCAATAATAAAACGGGCTTTGGCTACCACGTTCAAGTGGGAAAACCTTAATGGCCAATGAAAAGCAATCTGGCTAATTTTCTTTACAACATAGAAAAAAATGACCAAACCAGCGAAAGAATCGAGCAAAGCGATTGAGATAGGCAGAAAAAAAACCAAAGCACATGTAGAGAAAACGATCCCCCTGTCACATAAGGCAGCGATGCTGGTATTGGCCAAAGACAAAGGTTTTCGGATGCTCATTTTATTCTAGTATCTTCCATGCTGACATGATCTTCATAGAAAGTTTTTCCCCATCCCACCACTTTATTATCAATTAAACAAACAGGGACTTTCTGGGAAAAAGATTGATAAGTTCGAAGGTATATATCGAATTCCACTCTCGTTTTATCGGACTTTTGATAAATTTCCACGGCTTCAGGTTTTCCCAGGGCAGCGATCAACTGTTGTTTGGTCATGCCAAGCTGGGGCTGGCTGAAAGGTTTTTTAACTTGATTGGCCGTATCGGCACAACCCAGGAGGGTCAAACATAACGCAATGGTTAAGAAATTTTTTGTCATAATAAGTCCAATCCTTTTTGAAAGGCCTCATCCAGAAGATCCAAGGCTAAATCTATTTCCTGACGTGTGATATACAAAGAAGGCGCTAAGGTAAAAACATTTTTATAATAGCCTCCGATACTCAAAAGCAACCCACGCCGACGACCTGCGGCGGTCAATTTCCCTTCTAATCCGATGTTCATGATATGATCCGCCAGCTGATGGTCAGGCGTAATACCGTCTTTACGGCAAATCTCAATGCGCAGCGCCAGGCCCAATCCGTCCACATCGCCGATCTGGGGATACTTTTTCTTTAAGTCTTTAAGGCGGTCGAGGAAGTACTTTCCCTTTTCAGGAACGCTGGTCGCAAAATCTGATTTTTCGATCAGGTTCATGACCCCCAAGGCCGCCGCAGTGCCAATAGAATTGGAAGAATAGGTCGCATGTGTCGAGCCCGGAGGAAAAACTTCGGGAGAGATCAGATGTTCTTTGGCCCATAGACCGGAAAGCGGGTTAAGCCCGTTGGTCAAGGCCTTGCCAAAAACAATGATGTCCGGGACCACTCCGAAATGTTCGATCGCCCACATTTTACCGGTCCGAAAAAGCCCCATATGCACCTCATCATCCACGAATAGCACCTGGTGACGGTCAAGCAATTGCTTGAGGTTTTTAAAATACTCTTTCGGCGGGGGGATATAGCCGCCGGTAGCCTGGACCGGCTCAACAAAAAATGCGCCATATTCACAATTTTTAGTTTTAGGGTTCACCAGTGAATAGTATTCCGACTCGAATAATTTCTCAAAATCCCTAAAACAAGACAGATCACAACAATCCTTGCCGCGTCCGGAGGGACAGCGGAAACAATAGGGATAGGGGACAAAATGGGCCCGGTCCGCAAAATGTCCGTAATGTTCGCGATAACGGTAGCTCGAGGTGATGGCCGTGGCCCCCAGAGTACGGCCATGATATCCCCCCATGAAGGCAAACATCGAATTTTTCCCGGTATGGTTGCGCACGATCTTAATAGCGTCTTCGATCGCGGCCGCACCCCCGATATTAAAATGCACCCTTCCTTTCACACCAAAAGTTTTTTCAATATTAAGGGCGATCTTCTCTGCGAGCAAGATCTTTTCTTCATGCAAATACTGGCAGGAAAGCTGCGGTAATGCGTCTATCTGATCTTTGACGATATTGTTAATATACTGATTCTTATAGCCAAAATTAGCGACGGAATGCCACATCTGCAGATCAAGGTATTGCGTTCCCTGATCGTCATACACATAAATCCCCTCACAAAGATTAAAAATCTTAAGGTTTTTGGCGTAATGAACGGTGTCCCCCCAAGAACAATATTGAGCTTCCTTGGCTAAAAGGATCTCTTCTTTAGAGGGCACCCTGCTTCCAGGAACCTGCGATATGGGACTCATGTATTATCCCCTTTGAGAATATGAAAAAGTAAGAACCGTGAATTATACCACAAATAAAAAACCTGTCATTGCAAATTACCAGTCAACAGGATAATAATCTTTAAGGAATTTACCGCACCAGTGTGCCCCTGAAAGGATGCCGTGGAAAAAAGGATCGCAGACACGGGCAGCCCCGTCTACGATATCCAGAGGAGGCTCGAAGTCATGGTTTTCCTGCTTGCGTATAGACAATGCGGCGGGGTCCTCATCGGTGACCCAGCCGGTGTCCACGGCATTCATATAAATACCGTATTTGACTAGATCACGGGCAGAGGTATGGGTCAGCATATTTAAGGCCGCTTTGGCCATATTGGTATGCGGATGGCGGTCTGTTTTGGTAAAGCGGTGGAATTTCCCTTCCATGGCAGATACATTAACGATATGTTTCTGTCCGGTATTCTCCCGTTTCATCAATGCTAAAAGTTTATTACATAAGACAAAGGGAGCTATCGCATTAACTAACTGCAGTTCAATCATCTCAGCGGTAGGAATTTCCCCAAGCCCCAGCCGCCAGCTGTTAGTTACCCGCAAATCCACTTGTTGCAGATCCGCATCCAGTTTCCCTTGAGGAAAAACTTTCTCAACCGGTAATGCAGGATCATGCGTATAGGGGATTTGAGAAAGCTTAGCTGAGGCAGATAGGCCGATGCCGGGTATTTTTCCATTCCAGGCCAATAAAGCTTGATTTAAGCCGGTGGATTGATTTTTTAAATGGAGATCAGACTTACACGCCTCAAAAGGCCTAAGCAAAGACTGAACACGCGAAGGCAGCTTTTGAATATCCAGCATTTCATTAGCCATCAAATGCGCATAAAAACCCGGCGGACGCCGGACAGTTTGTGCGGCGTTATTGATCAACAGGTCCAGGCGCTCATATTTTTTCCCAATAAAGTCACAAAAAAGTTCGACACTCGGTGTATGACGAAGGTCTAACCCATAAATATGAAGCCGCTTATGCCATTGATCAAAGTCCTCTTCCCGGGAATAACGAAGTGCCGCATCCACAGGAAATCTCGTTGTAGCAATGACCCGGGCCCCGGCGCGCAACATCATCAGGGAAGCCTGATACCCGATTTTCAACCGCGAGCCTGTAATGAGGGCAACTTGTCCCTCAAGGGACGCTGTTTGAAAGCGTTTAGCATAGTTAAACTCCGCGCAGGCCGGGCACATGGCATCATAAAAAAAATGCACCCGGGTAAATTCACTTTTGCAAATATAACAGGCTCGGGGATTGATGAGCTCCTGTGCAAGGAATGCGTCATGAGTTTTGGCATGTGTTATGAGTTTCGGAGCTATAAATACCGAAGACTGGCGGGCCGCGCGGATACCGGTCGATTGGCGGACCCTGCGTTCATGTTGGTCGATATTCTGACGTTTAAGCCGGACGCGGTCCTTTTTTCTTTTACGCATTTCATCACGGTCCGGACGGGAGATCTCTCCGGCCACTTTTAAAATGGCAATTCTTTGTTGATCGGACAAGTGCGCCAACTCAACGCTGTTTTTGACTAGATCCTCCAGCACAGCGATGCAAGCTTGTATTTCTTCTTTGGAGTACTTCGCGGCGGTAATTTTATTCATTTTTAGGCAGGAATATGATAGCACTTCAAGTGGGATTGAAGCTTCCGGACGTCCAACTGCCCCAAAGCTGTGGGCTTACGCAAAAATGTATACGTGTACAAGCTGCCTGCGGCCGGTAAGATAAGACGAGACACCGCGCCCAATGGCCCTAGGGAGATCGTGATCAAAGGATGTTTGCGATGCTGATGGGTAAAGGCGATCATATCCATCACATCATCCCAGCTTTTCGCGAAGGCCGCGATTTTGACAATATCCGCCTTGGCGCTAAGTGATTTTTTAAGGATAGAACCCAGATCTGTAGGCATAGTATCCAAATAATGGCTTGAGATCATGACCTTTTTGGCCATTTGATGAGCTTTTATTACGACCTGTTTTAATAATGGAGAAGAGAATTCAATATCGATCATATCCACATGCGGCAAACCCTCTTCGATAATCCTCCATTTAAGACGATCAGAAAAAATTTTACGGGCCCCTTCTTTTTTCTGATTGCGTACGGTCAATAATAAAGGAATTTTTAAAAGCCTGCGGCGTCTCACTTGAGCGGCAACATAGGCCGGATCCAATTTTTTAAACAAATCCGCGCGCAGCTCGAGCAAACCAACGCCCAAACTCTTGATTTGGGCGTTGGTTTCCTGGTCGGTAATAACAAGTGCGATACGTGAATTGATTTTTGACATTCCAGTTAGAGCTCGATCCATTAGTGCGGATGAACAGCTATTATGTCTTCGGCACATTAAGGAATTTTTTGCCAAAAGTCTTCTTAATTTTACGGCAAGAATGTTCCAAATAAAGAGAATCTTTAGAACATTGTTGCCGTAAATTTAAGAAGACGGCAAAAATATTCCCTGCCGAAGACATAATAGCTGTTTATCCCTCACTAGATAACAGCTTCCGCTTCTTTGGCCGCCATGTCTAAAAACGACTTGATACGGCGAGAACGGGTCGGGTGGCGCAATTTGCGCAAGGCCTTGGATTCAATCTGGCGCACACGTTCGCGGGTGACGTTAAATTCCGCCCCCACCTCTTCCAAGGTACGGCTGGTGCCGTCCATGATACCGAAGCGCAATTCCAAAATTTTACGTTCACGGTCATCCAAAGTCGATAGCACCGAGGTGATCTCTTCCTTGAGCATAGAATGCAAGGTCGCATTCGCCGGTGACACCGCCTTTTTATCTTCGATAAAATCCCCGAAGTGGGTGTCCCCTTCATCGCCGATAGGCGTCTGCAAGGAGATCGGCACTTGGGAGATCTTCAAGATCTCCTTGACCTTGACGACTGGCAGGCGCATTTCCTTGGCGATTTCCTGGGCGGAAGGCTCACGGCCGTACTCCTGCACAAAGACGCGCGAGACCCTGATAATTTTATTGATCGTCTCGGTCATGTGCACCGGAATACGGATGGTGCGTGCCTGGTCCGCGATAGAACGCGTAATGGCCTGTCTGATCCACCAGGTGGCATAGGTCGAAAATTTATACCCGCGTTTATATTCAAATTTTTCAACGGCACGGATCAAGCCCATATTGCCTTCCTGGATCAGATCCAAAAAAGACAGACCGCGGTTGATATATTTCTTTGCAATGGAGACGACCAATCGTAAATTCGCCTCGACCAACAATTTCTTGGCCTTATTAAAACGGGATTGCCGGGTCTTGATCTCCCGCAGCTGCTCCTTGACCTTCTCGACGGGCTCACCTAATTCCTTTTGCAAAGCAATGAGCTGTCTTTTAAATTCAGGTGCATTGGCCGGTTTTTTCTTGACCTTCAGGTGTCTTTCAACACGTTCGATGTTGGCAATAAGATCGCTGATCTTAAGGACAATTTCCTCGTTGATCGTTGAAGTCAGCTTGAATTCCGCGATCGATTTAGCGGAAATATCAGAGCCCACTCTTGTATGCCGCACATGCTCAAGGATATGGGCCAGGTCCTTCATCAGGCGGCCGCGACGTTCCAATTCATCCTTGATCACATCTTCCGCATTGATCTCATCGCGCAAAACCTGATTGATAATGCTCAATGCTTCCTTGCGTGCGTAGTAGGTCTTGAACAAGGCCTCCGCGAACCGCAATTCCGCCTCCTCAATACGTTTGGCCAAAGAGATTTCTTCTTCACGGGTCAACAAGGGAATAGACCCCATCTGTTTGAGATACATTTTAACCGGATCATCCAAGGGGATGAACTTATCGGAATAAACATCATCCTCCTTGTTTTCCTCGCGCAGGCGCCGCACCTGCTGTTCTCGGCTTTCTTCCACCGCGTCCTCTATGACGGGGGCCTCTTCGCCGGTATCGACGACCTTGATGTCCTGGCCGTCGAGCACATCAAACACCTGGTCGATGTCTTCGGAAGAATCGATGGCATCGGACAAAGTTTCGTTGACGTCCTCATAGGTCAAAAAGCCTTTCTTTTTGCCGAGGGTCACCAACTTGTCCAAATCTCCCTGCAGATCTTTAGGATCTTTTTCTTTGACAGGTTCTTTCATAATGTCCTCATTTGATCAACTGGTTTTAAGCGACTGATTAAACTGCTCGCGAAGCTCTTCCAATTTCTGGCCATCCCCCTCGGCCTCAGCTTGGCGGATGGCTTGCAACAATTGCCCCCGGATTTTCTTTTGTCTTTCCTTCTGGATCTTTCCGATACAATCCTGAAAAACCCGGGCCGCATCAGTTAACTTGCCCTCTTCCATGCTAATTAAACGGGTGACCAAACTCTGGGCCGGCTCATTATTTAAAAGCATCAACAGATCGTTGATCGACCACTCTCTTTGCTGAGAGGCCACCTCCCAAATTCCCTGCACCACCTGACGCATCTGTCCATCTGAAAAATCTTCGGGGCTGACGGCCTCACCTGCGGCTTTGACCCACGCCGCATCCTTTAAAAACAACGCCAGCAATAATTCTTCCGTATTGACGCTCGAAGCTGATCCCTTGGCCCTATCCTCGGGACTTTTGCCAGGCACCTGTCGATTCACGCTGGCCGGTGCCTGTTTAAACAATACCGACTCCGGGACGCTCAAAAGACGGGCGAGCTGCCGGGTCAATTCATACTTGGCCACTTCATTCTTAAACCGTCCGATGGTCAGAAGCAATTCCTGACTGATCTTAGATTTGCCCTCAACCGTTGCCAGGCCATATTGCCCCTTAAGCCAATTGAATTTAAAATCCAAAATGGACTGAGCGTCCTTAATACGCGCCCTGAAGGCCTCAAGGCCTTGCTGGCGTATGAACGAATCAGGGTCCTCATCTTGGGCCAAAGTCGCCACACGCACGTTCATACCTTCATCGATCAACAGATCAAGACTGCGCACAATGGCCGATTGGCCGGCGGCATCAGTATCAAAGAGCATCACAACATTCGACGTATAGCGGCGGATCAATCTGACCTGTTCGCTTGTTAAAGCCGTGCCTAAAGAGGCCGCAATATTTTCGATCCCATGGGTGTAAGGCATGATCATATCCATATAGCCTTCCACTACGATCATTTGATCCAATTTCCCCGCCGCGAGTTTAGTCAACTGCAGGCCAAACATATGCTGGCCTTTAGTATAGAGTACGGTCTCGGGAGAGTTGATATACTTGGCGCCGTCAGACTCTTCCATTGTGCGGGCCCCAAAAGCGAGGGGACGGTTTTGAATATCAAAGATCGGAAAAATGATCCGGTTACGAAATCGGTCGTAATGCCCGTTTTTACCCTCGCGGGCAATGATGAGCCCCGCTTTTTGCATCAACTCTTCGCTGATCCCTTTGGATCTCAAATGTTTTAAAAGAGCGTCCCACTCATTGGGGGCGAACCCCAATTGGAATTTCTTGACTGTTTCCAAATCGACCCCCCGGCCTTTAAGATAATCCCGGGCCAAACCCGCGTCGGCTTGCCGGTGGGTCAACAAAACATCATGAAAAAAAAGAGCTGCCAGTGTATTAACTTTGACAATCTCCTCGCGCAACTGGCGTGAGGGATTAGGCGCATCCGAGGCGTCTTGGGGGACCGCGATCCCTGCTTTATTGGCCAAAAACCGAACGGCCTCGGGAAACTCCAAATGTTCCTGGCGCATGAGAAAACCAACCGCATTACCTCCCACACCGCAGCCGAAACAATGAAAGATCTGCTTGTCGGGATTGACCACGAACGAAGGCGTTTTCTCATGATGAAAAGGACAAAGAGCTTTAAAATTGCGACCGGCCTTTTTTAAGGCCGTATAATTGCCGATGATCTCAACAATATCCGAACGTTCAATAACCTGATGAATGACATCATTGGGGATCAATCCCATAAAACTTACATCCAAAAACTATTTTCTACTTTCAGGGTGTAAAACTAAAGCGGCAGCCGTGTTATAGTGCTGACCTGCCCAAAGCTTGTCCACCAAGTTATTAAACAAAACGCTATATGTGCCTACTGCCGCCCGTCCGGCAATTTTATAGCTATAAGAATGCAAGGTCATGCGTGTCACAGGGCCGTTATTGACCAACAAAACCATGAATATCATAAGACTGCAAAGCAAGATACCGCGTCCAACCGCTAAAATCCCCGCCGCGTATTTATCAAACCCTTCATGAGTCGTTTCTATCTTAAATAAGGCCAAGACCCCATCCCGGATGAACTTAAAAACAACACTCACAGCAAGCCAAAGAAGCCCCAATATCACAATCTGCCAAAATCCGCCGGAAAAGGCGGTCTTTTTTGCCAGCCAAGCGGCAAATACAGCATAATAATGAAGACTGACAAAGACCGCGATAACAACGCCTAAAGCCTTAAAAAACTCGGTAATAAAGCCGTTTTTAACTCCGATATAAATGACTCGCAATAAGAAAAAAGCTAAAGCAATGTCAAGCCAGTTAATGCTTTTAATGAGATGTGTCAACATAATTATGCCTACGATGTAAGGGGAAGTATAACATGTGACTATACGGCTGTCAAGAAAGCGCTTACCGCTAGCCCATAACACAAAATATTGAAAACAAATGAGTTATAATCAAGCAAAAACAAACCCGGTTCTATTTAATAATTAAAACCGCAACATAAGCAGAATGTGTTTAAACCGCGGCCGGGACAGCCATAGAAGGCTCAAGACGAACAGATGCTTGAGGTGGCTGGGGCTTGTATTCATTGAATTTAACGGACACAATGCGGGACACTCCGCGTTCCTGCATGGTCACGCCATACATAATGTCGGCCGCGGCCATGGTATTTTTATTGTGAGTAATAACGATAAACTGGGCTATTTTAGCAAACTCTTTAAGCAGGAGTGCGAAGCGGTCCACGTTGGATTCATCCAAAGCCGCATCAATTTCGTCCAAGACGCAAAAAGGACTGGGATTGACTTTAAATACCCCGAAAATGAGGGCGATCGCGGTCAAGGTCTTTTCCCCGCCGGAAAGCAGGCTGATGTTTTGTAATTTCTTGCCCGGAGGTCTGGCCACAATATCAATACCGCACTCCAGAGCATTATCAGGGTCAAGCAAAACCAGCTGGGCTTCCCCTCCCCCAAAAAGCATACGGAAGTAGATCTTAAATTCTTCATTGACCCGGGTGAAAGTATCAGTGAACATCTGACGGGTAGTGCGGTTGATTTTCTGGATAGTTGATAAAAGCTGTTCACGGGCCGTCAATAAATCGCTTTGCTGTTTAGTCAAAAACTCATAGCGGCCTTTGAGTTCTTCAAATTCTTCGATCGCCACCAGATTGACCGCTCCGTAAGATTCGCAGCGTTTTTTCAACCGTTCGATTTCCAGGGCCAGCTCTTCGGTGTTCAGTTGGGGTTCAAAAGCTTGCTCGACGATCGGTTCGGTTCCCTGGGTTGCTTTCACATTCAGAGCTATTTCGCTTGGCAGCGGGCTTGAGGACACGTTCCCTTCGGGAACATGTCCCCGGGTTAGCGGCACTGCTTCATTTTGTATTTGATCTAGATCTATCCTGTAGGCCTGCATCAGGCGGTCTTTGAGGGATCTTTGGTTAAACTGCACTTCCTGCTGGCGCATCTGCTGATTATGCATGTCTCCTTTGACCCGTACTATTTCATCCTCGATACCGCGTATGCCGTTGTGCAATGAATTCAGGTGCCGGGACATTTCTTCTTTTTTAGCTGTATGGTCGTTTAAAATCATGCCTAAAGATTCTTTTTTCTCCCGCAGCTGTAGGATGATCTGCCCCAACAAAACAATATCTTCCCTGACCTTAACTTTTTTAGCTTCTAGTTCACGGTTTTCCGACTCAAAGCGCGCAATGTCTGCCAGATCGCGGTCAAGATTTTGGGAATGCAGCAGCAGATGATCTTCATAACCTTTGCGTTTATCAGAAAGGGCGGAATTTTCAGCTTCTAATTGCGCGATGGTCACATTCAATTCCGACCTCTCTTGGATCTTGGCGGCAATGCTCTCCTGCTTGAATTTAATGTCCTCCTGGCAACGTGTGATCTGTCCGCTAATACCATCCAAATTCAGGGTAAGCTCGTTTTCCTGGACCTTCAAGGAGGCCAGCAGGTTTTCCACTTCCCCAAATTCACCCGTAAGCACATCCAGTTCACCCACCAATTTCCCGTTGACCTGCTCAAAATCACTTTTCTGGGCCTCAAGGACCGAGAGCTTCTTTTCCTGCTGCTGAATATTTTTAAGAACTTCCTCAATTAAGCCCGTTTGCTCCCTGATGCTCTGGTTTAAATGAGTGCGGGCCTCGAGCGCTTGTTCTAATTTTCTGTTGATCTGATCAACGCGGTCTTCTAAGTACTGCAAATCCAATTCCACATATTTAGTTTCATAAGTGATCTCATACAGTTCGGGGGACTCTTCTGTGGCAGGAATGACCCGGACATCCTTGATCTTGCCGATAATGCCGGTCTGTTTGGCGCTTGGGGCAACCTTGGCAATAAAGCGGCCTTCCACGACAGGGTCAGGGATATCCTGGTATTGCACCTGCATTTTCTGAATAAATTCCTTTTGGGACAAAAGGAAAACGTGATTTTTTTCTAAGTCGTCCACCAAGGCTTCCTGAACAAAAAATCGGCTTTGGGTCTCCTGTAAAGAATGTCGACGTTGACTGCAATCCGCCTCTAGTTGTTGTACTTGGTACTTCGTCTGCCCCAAGGCAGAATCAAGGGCTTCACAACGCTCTGCCACCTGCACCTTTTCATTCTTGATCTTGGAATTTTCATGTTCCAGACGGGTTTTTCGCCCCAGGGTCTCAAGCGTTGCCTTCATGTTTTCCGTTAACCGGTTTTTAAAGGCCACCTGCTGGCCATGAAGGCCCAACATTTCTCCTTCCACCTGATCAATAGACGCTTTAGCTTGGTTGATCGCGTGCATTAATACACCCAGTTCAACATGCTTTTGCTGCAGTTGCTCCTGAAAAGCTGACAGGTTTTCATCCAGACGCGTGATATTTTCCTTGACCTCTTCAATTTTAGCCTGATGCACACCGCAACGGCTGAGGCTTGCCGCCTTGTCTGTTTCCAGACGCTGGCAGGTCTCATCCATATTTTGCAAGCGCTCTTCATTAAAAGAAATCTGGCGGGTATTAATGACCGCTTCGTTTTCTAAATGGATATCTTTGGCTTTAAGCTCATTGATGCGGTCTTCAATTTCTTGAAGCTGTTCGTTTTCCCCGCTGATCCGGTTATTCAAGTCTTCCAACTGCCTGGTCAATTCCGTTTCCTGGATCTGCAAAGCCCTGACGGCCGCCGCGATCTCTTCCCCCTCATCATTCAGACGCGTCATCTGCTGGCGGGCATAAAACAGCTCATAATTCTTCAGGACCTCAAATTCCTCCTTATAACGCTGGGCTTTTTTGGCCTGGCGTTCAATGGAGCCGATCTGACGCTTAACCTCGACGACAATATCATTAATACGCAGCAAATTGCCCTGCGTATCTTCCAGTTTATTTAAAGCTTCTTTCTTTTTGCTTTTGTATTTTGTGATCCCAGCGGCCTCATCAAAGATCTGGCGGCGGTCATCCGGTTTTGCCGAAACCACCAAGTCGACCTTGCCCTGCTGGATCAAGGAATACGCTTCAGCACCGACGCCGGTCCCTAAAAAGAGCTCCACCACGTCTTTTAAGCGGCAGACATTTTTATTGAGCAGATATTCGCTTTCGCCCGAGCGAAAAAGACGGCGGGTGACGATGACTTCATCGCAGTCAAGAGGCAGGATCCTTGATTCATTAGAAAAGGTAAGGCTGACTTCCGCGAACCCCAAGGGGGCTTTCTGGTCGGTGCCGTTGAAGATGACATCTTCCATCGATGAGCCGCGCAATTCCTTGACGCTTTGCTCACCTAAAACCCAGCGGATGGCATCGAATACATTGCTTTTGCCGCAGCCGTTGGGGCCAACGATGGCAGAAATGCCGGGCTGGAATTCAAGCACGGTCTTCTGGGCAAACGACTTGAACCCGAATATTTCCAACTTTCTGAAATACATATCATTACTTTATAACAACTGACAAGAGAGTCAACGAGGATTTCAATTATTTTTACGACATATAAATCCATGAATTTCCTGTAAGGTAAGGATGAATAGTTATTATGTATTCGGCACGGAATATTTTTGCCGTCCGCTTCGGTTTACAACAAAAATGTTCTAAAGATTCTCTCTATTTGGAACATTTTTGTTGTAAAGCCTCGCGGACATTTGGCAAAAAATTCCCGAATGTGCCGAATACATAATAACTATTCATCCTTACCGCTCACTTATAATCCTTGCAATATTACGCCGGCTCAGTCGCAGGGATAGGGTTGTTCTTTTCAACTCACTGTCATTTTTAGCCAAAAATTTTTTGTTTTTTCGGCCCCCCCTTGCTGAGCAAAAAACAGGGGATCTAGGATGTCTGAACTTGTTTGAGCTCTTTATTTCCAGAGAAATAAAGAGCGAGTTGTTCAGACACCCAAAAAATAATAAATTTTTGACGTTAAGAAAATGACCGTGAGTTGAAAAGAACAACCCTATCCCTGCGGCCTGATCGTGAATATGATTATTCTAGAACACCTGTCTTGCAGACTTGAGCGAATTTCTTGGCGCTTTCTCTGACGGTCCTTTGCTGCGTTTGATAATTGACATCGATCAATCCGAATCTGGGGGCAAAGCCATAAGCCCACTCGAAATTATCCAAAAGCGACCAGTAAAGATACCCCTTAACATGGACACCTTCTTGCATGGCCAGATGGACATTCTTAAGATGCTCGCGGATAAATTCCCACCGCTGCTGATCATCCGTCGCACAAATACCGTTTTCCGCGATGATCACCGGTAAATTATATTTTTTGAGATTTAAAAGCACATGGTGAAGGCCTTGGGGATAAATATCCCAGCCTAAAAAATTCTTCTTCAAGGGATGGTGATTACCCTTACAGGTTTCCATCAGCAAGTTGCCGATCCACCAGCTACGCACATCCACCAAATGCCTCGAATAATAATTAACTCCAATAAAATCAAGGGCTTTCTGCCGTGTTAAACGATCAATAATTTCCAAGTTATACAATTGTTCTCTTAGGGCCACGGCCCAGCGGTTTCTTAATCCTTGGGTACAGCCGACAATGGCCTGCATATGATGGGCGATGCTGACAGCAGGTGGCGCGATGTTTAACTCATGATAAATCTTATGGATCAACCGATAGGCCTCGATATGGGCTTCGTTTAACTGGTCTCCGACGGCCTTGGTCTTAAAAAAAGACCTTTCCTGCGGAGGCCACATCCCCCAAAGATAGGCATGAGAAAAATAAATGGTCGGCTCATTGATGGTAAACCAATAGTGGACATGTTTGGCTAAAACGCGAGTAACAAAATCGCAGTAACGCAAGAAGCGTTTCACACAACGGGGATTGACCCACCCGCCCTGCTCGCTAAACCAGATCGGGTTGGTAAAATGATGCAGGGTCACCATGGGCTCTATATGGCGAGCGCGCAGGCTCTTGATCACATCGATGTAATGGTCCAGGGCCTCAAGCGAAAGTTCTCCCTCCTTAGGCTCAATCCGGCTCCATTCAATGGAGAGACGGTGGGCATTGTGGTTTAAACTTTGGGCCAAATCAAAATCCTGCCGGTAAAGCTCATAATGACGGCAGGCATCGCCGGAGTTTTCCTTCCCGGCCTTCTTTTCCCACGGCCACCAATCCGCATGAACATTTTGGCCCTCGACCTGATAAGAAGAGGTCGCAGCACCCCAGAAAAAGTCTTGAGGAAATTTGATCATATAAAAATTATATCATCGCAAATTAAAAATCCTTCAAAAATGTGTTTATTTATGTCCAACTAAAGAGTAAATTAAATCTATGCGTGCTCTTATAAAATTGATCCAGAAAACTTATAAAATGATAGAGCATCCGGGAAGTAAAAAGGGGCTGCATAATGTCATCTCCCTTTCGGGTCTGCAGGTCATAAGCTATATTTTACCGATCATTATTCTACCCTACCTTTTTCGGGTAATCGGTGCTGAAAAATTCGGTCTGATCGCATTCGCCCAGGCCTTTGTTCAATACTTCTGCATCCTCACGGATTACGGCTTTAGCGTTTCTGCAACAAAAGAAATCGCCCTTTGCCTTGAAAATAAAATTCAGGTCCGAAGGGTCATTGCTGCCGTCATGACGGTAAAGCTAGTCCTGGTTTTGTTCAGCTTTGTTATTTTGGGGGGCATTGTGTATTTTGCCCCTAAATTCAGGAGCGACTGGGTCATCTATGTCCTGAGTTTTGGCGCAGTCGTGGGTGGGTCCTTATTCCCCTCCTGGTTTTTCCAAGGGACAGAGCGGATGAAGTACACAGCGATCCTGAGTATTTTCGGACAATACGTTTATGCGTCACTTATTTTTATTTTTATACACGGGAGGAATGACTATCTGCTGGTCCCCGTCATAACCTCTATAGTCTCGCTCTTGACCGGGCTGGGAGGGCAATACATTATTTTAACCCGCTTTGACATACCCTTCCAATTGCCGGAATTTCGGGAAATACGCCATCAGCTAAAGGAAGGATGGAATGTTTTTATTTCCGATGTTGCCATCAATGCATATACGATCACACGCATTTTTGCCGTGGGGCTCTTAACTAATAACACCCTTACCGGATATTACTCCATTGCGGAAAAAATAGCCAATGCAGTCCAAACATTCCCCCTGTCTTCTTTTTCTCAGGCGATCTTCCCGCGCCTGAGCAAAATATTCAACAGAAATAAAACAAGAGCATTTGAAATCATGCAGCAAGTACAGCTGATCACCATCATTATCTCTTTGATTTTCTTGCCGGTCATCTTTCTTTTGGCGCCTTGGATCGTGCGGCTTGTCTGCGGAGGGGTATACCCCGCGACCGTATTATCTCTAAGGTTTTTGCTGATCTCGATATTCTTCATCAGCTCCAATGCTTTCCGTGTGCAGTTTCTGCTGGTTTGCGGAGAGACCAAAACCTATTCGAGGATACACATCAGCATGGCCATGATAGGGCTGCCTTTGATCATTATTTTTATATATTGTTTTTCTTATGTGGGAGCGGCTATGGCCACCGCGATCATTGAAGGAGGGGTTTTTACGATCACTTATTTAATCATTAAAAAACTAAAATTTTAAAGATCACCAAAAATTCTTCTGCACCCAGGCATCCGCCCCTTGGAGAGTATTCCAGCCGTTTTTATCGGGATTCGACGCATTCTGCACGTCTTTTCCCATGCCGCATGCCGCCCCATTCACAGTTTCGCAGCCGGTAGGAACGATCAATACCATCAGTAACAATAAATAATGAATACTTTTCGGCATAATTTTCATCCTTTTTAGTGAAACCTGTTCCCAAGTTGCCAAACCACTACTATAAGTATATACAAAGTTTGGGCATTTTGTACGAAAATCCGTAAAAAAACAAAACCCCTTGATGAAATTCACCAAGGGGTTTGTTAATGATCATCCGTTGAGTGTACAATATTATTTGTTATGTTTATCGTGTTTAATGTCCTGTCTATCTTTATGGATATCCCGACGCACTTGATTGAGCGCGTGTCGGGTTGTGTTCAAGGCCTTATGATCTTCGTTTAATTTAGCCTTGGCCGCTTTGATGATCGCCGGATCATGAGTCGCCTTGGCGGTTTGAAGAGCCTTCAGATCATCCCGCACTTGTTCATATCCTGATTTCACTTGGGCCTTAAGGGCTATGGCCTTATCCGTGTCCCCTTTGATATCTTGGAGATCTTTACGAATATCCCGGTCTTCTGCAATGTCGATCTCTTCCTTCTTAAGATCACGTTTTTCAATATTACGCTTCTTTACATCGACGTTTAATTTATCTTGGGCATGCTTAATCAATGTCTGATCTCCGGAAGCTTTGGCGACAGCTAAAGCCTGACGATCAGCCTTAATATAATCATTGTCTTCCTTCAAGGCCGCGGCATCATCCTTGATCCCCGTCCTGTCTTTGGCAATATTCTTATTATCATTGACAGTGGCCTTATCGATCTTCAGATTAGCCTCGTCTTGTCCAAGGCCCACTTTGTCTTTGGCACGATCCTTCTCATCCTTAATAAGGTCAACCTTCGTTGCCTTTTGAGCACGGAGGTCCTTGTTCAACTGCTCTATAGTAGCCTTGATCATGGCCTGATCACCCGACTCATAAGCAGCCTTCAAGGCCGCACGATCTGCTCTCACATCTGCGTTGTCCTCTGCAAGCACAACCGTATCGGCATGGATACCTTTTGTATCTTTCTGGATATCTTTAATATCTTGACGGATATCTTTTTGATCCTGACCGATATTCTGCGCATAGCCCTGCGGGATCGCAAGCAATGCTGTCCCTCCCAGTACAACTGTTAAAGCTAAAACCATTTTTGATGCCTTCATACATCCTCCTTGATTGATTGCTGCCCTCAATTTTTCAACTCTCTAAAGGTTTAAACACTCAAGGTTTCAAAAAGTTCCGTTTTATGCCTAAATTTTATTTTCCATGTTTTATTTGGCGCCTGTCATGACGAAGATCTTTCTTCTCGGCATTGAGTTTCTGATGATCATGATTTAAGGCCTCTTGGGCTTTGTGTTCGGTCTTGCGGTCTCCTCGCAGCTTTTCTTTCGCTAATTTAATAGCGGCAGGGTCATGGGCCGCTTTAGCTTTGGCAAGTGCCCTGAGATCTGTTTTCAGCTGGGCCTTGGCTAAATCTAAACTAACGATATCACTCGAGATCTTCTCTTTTTCTAATTTTATATCCTGAAGATCCTTTCTGATGTCCTGTTTTATGGAAGAGGTCGCCGGTGGTGTCTTTGCGAACGACATAGTCCCCGTACATAAGATCACTGCTCCCATACCGATCGAAGCCCCTAATACAAACCTTGATGCCTTCATACTTCCTCCCTATTTGCCATTTTCCTCACTCTTCTTCCTTCATACATGAGGCATCCACCACATGCTCGTCAACGAGCTTCTGCATACTTTGTTTAAATGTATGCATCTGCTCGCACATACCCGTTTCCATATAACCATGGATCTCATGGTTACGCTGCTGACGGATGATATTACGGATGGCCAAAGTAGCGATCAGCACCTCGGTTGCAACCACCATTCCGCTATTGTCCGTCTTTCTAAACAGACGTTGCGAGACCACTGCCTGAAGGGATTGCGCCAACTGGACGCGAATCAGGGGCTGTCTTTCTGCGTCAAAAACATCCAAAAGGCGGGTGATTGCCTGCACAGCAGTGCCGCTATGCATCGTCCCCAAGACCAAGTGTCCCGTCTCGGCGGCACGCAATGCCAGCATAATAGTTTCAAGGTCACGCATTTCTCCAACAACAATGACATCAGGGTTTTCCCGCAAGGCGTTCCTTAATCCGTCGCTAAAAGAAGCCGTATGCCAGCCGACTTGGCGCTGATGGATAAGCGACCGCTCATTATCGATAAAATATTCAATAGGGTCTTCGATCGTAATAATATGCCGTTCTTCGTACTGGTTGATCCGGTTGATCAAAGAAGCCAACGTCGTAGACTTGCCGCTGCCGGCCGGACCTGTAATAAGGATCAATCCCCGTTTAAAACGCGTAAGGTCCTCAAAAACCGGGGGCAGGCCAAGTTCTCTCATGCCCGGGACACTATAAGGAATGGGCCGGATGGCGATGGTCGTCCCTTTCTGATGCCTGAAAATATTCAGGCGAAACCGGGAAGTCCCGGGGACATCCAAGACCAGGTCCACTTCCTGCCCGTTTTTATACTGTTGCAATTTTTCAGGAGAAAGGATGGCGTTAACGATCTTAGATAATTCCCCGGCCGCCAAAATTTTGGCAATCCGCCGCTCAAACTTTCCATAAATTTTGAAAACCGGCCCTTCTCCGTCGGCCAAAAAGAGGTCTGAACAGCGCACACGCACGGCCTCCTGTAACCAGTTAAACAGTCCGCAACCCTTTAACAGATCTCTGCTCACTGTTGTTTTTATCTCCTTAGAAGATACGATCGAAGGAGCATCCGCGCCTGTGGGCTCTTCAAGCCCCACATTCTTAAAATCCACATCCCCACAAGTCTCCAGGAAGCATGATCCGGCATGATTCGGCAAATCCCATAGGTTTGATAATGTTTGTCCCATAGACCTTCTCTTGATAAATGCTTCTTTGTTATTTTTTTATTTATTATGGCTTTCGCGCCATTTTTTACGGGCCTGTTCCTTTTGCTCCGCCGACATTTTTTCCCAATTTTTATAATTTGTTTCAATCCTATGTTTTTCCTCCGCAGACATCTGTTTCCACGCCTTTAATTTTTCCTTTACTTTCTGACGATCTTCGGGGGACATTTTTTTATATTCCTGCCAATTGTGACGGATCCTCTGCCTTTGGGCAAAAGAAAGTTTCTTGAAACGGTCATACCGGTTTAAAATTTCCCATCTCATGGCAGGATCCAAGCTCTTAAATTCCTGCAGACGATTGCGGTATTCCTGCTTCTGGGCCTCGGTCAAGCTGTTCCATAAAGCAATATTGTCTTGATACTGCGTATTCTGGGCTTGCGCCGATTGAGGGGATATGATCAAAACAAGAAATAAAAGAAAAATACCGGGTATCATTTTATTTAGCATGGATCGCTCCTTTATTCAAATCCGGCCCTTCGGGGCCGACAATATCCCAATTTCGCAATAAATCTAGCCGTTTAATTACTTCCATATCTGTATCATCGGCCTTGCTCTGCTTGCCTGTGTCTTCTTTCTTGCAAGGAGATTGCGTTGCCGCCCAACTATGGGTACATAAGGACATTGCAGCCATCAAGACGATAAATTTAAAAAAGATGATAACCCTTTTCATAGTATCCGTGCCTCCTAGGTAACACTTTCTTTTTGGGCACTATCTAAATCTTTAATAATATCCAAGTCCTTAATAGTCTCAAAATGCTCGGCAAGATCTATATTCTTAAGCATTTCAATATCATCCGTTTTCATCTGACTTAACTTATTCTGCATGTTGATCTGCTCGACGACTCCGGTCGAACCGATAATGATCATTAAACTTAAAGCCGTAACAACAGGAACTAACCGCCTGTTGCCCCATAAAGCCTTAAATCCCCTTAAAAACCGTTCATAAGCTGATTCTTGTGTTGCCACCTTGGTCCAAAATCTGCTCACAAAATCCGCTGAAGGTTCAATCGTTGGCGCCAAATCAAGCAATCCCCAAGCACGCGCCATCTGCTGACTTTCCTGAAGACAGCCCGGACAAGATGCCAGGTGAGCTTCGATCTCTTTGAAAAATTGAGGATCCAACTCCCGATCAAGAAAAGCTGAAAGGTTATTTTTAACTTCTCTGCATTCCATTGTTGAAACCTCCTATCTTTCTAACACGGCAAACCCCTAAAAGTTCCGCTATTCATTGAATTATTCTCATATATCCGTCAATTTAACCTTCAACGTCTCTTTAGCCCTATTTAAAAGCGATTTAACGGCCTTGGGCGAACAGTTCAAACTTTGAGCAATCTCTTCATAACTCATTTTTTCATAGCGCTTTAGGAAAACAGCACTGCGTTGGTTCTCCGGAAGCTCATTGATCACGGCCTGAATCCTGGCCGACTTTTCATCTTCCAGCATTTCTTCCAAAGGGGAAAGGCTCTTATCATCCGCCTGCTGAGCCACCATACTGCCCTCCTCTGATTCTATTTCTTCATCCAGCGAAACAGCATATTTACGCTCATTGCGTATGGCATTAAGCGCGCTGTTACGTACGATGGTATAAAGGAAGGTCTGAAATTTTGCTTGAGGCCGATAATTGGCCCCCATTTGATGGATTTTTAAAAAAATCTCCTGGGTCAGGTCTTCGGCTGCATGGCGATTCAAGCCGTATCGGTATAAAAAGTTAAGGACTCTTGGATAATACTTGCGCATCAGAACTTCAAAAGAACGCGGATTCCCATTCTGAAATTCAAGCATTAAAACAACATCCGGATCAGTAGTATAATCTTCAGGTTTTTTAAAAATGGGGTAAAGAGTCACTTTTTGATTATTTTCTTGAGATAAAGGTGGATGTTGTTATACTAAAAATAATACCAGATTTGATGGATTATTAAAACATAATTGGCGTAATTTAAAAACTAAAAAGATGATCATGATCCCCCGTCTTCCCTTATATGTTATTTGTATAATGACGTTTTGTTCTCTTTCTTCCCTGCTTGCATGGGCTGATGATTCCTCCTTGGACCAAACAACACAACAGATCGCTTTAAATTCCAGACCAGACGCCCAAAAAGATTTTCAAGTTGACACCTCTTCAAACACTACAGACAAGCAAACCGATACTAATGATAATAAAAGCTGGGAATTCTCTCAATCTGTAAAATATTCCAGAGGTAAATACGGAACAAGCCAAGAGAGCGAAACATATGAAGAAGATTCCTCTCTTCAAAGAGATTTTGCAAACGCCATGGTTTCAGTGACAATCCCCTCACTCTGGCAGACAGGAAATGTGATCGCCACTGCCATCGGCAGACAAATCATTAATAAAAGAACTGTAAAAACAGCCACCAACTCAATTATCAGTCCTACCATCGCGGGTTTAGGGGATATTTCTTTGAGCGGCAGTTACTATCTGCTTGAAGAAGGCCGTAACTCCCCTGTTGACGTAACCCTGACCGCCTACCTTAAAACCCCTACCGCTTCAGTGAAGGATGGTCTGGGTTCAGGGGCTTGGGACGGCGGTCCCGGAATAGGATTCACTAAAAAAATAATCGACCATATTAAAGCCGTCGCTGATGCCTCATACACCTTCATCGGCAAGGTTCCCGGAGAGGAAACACGTAATCAAGTGAGTTTAGACGGCGGATTAGAATATGACATTACTCCTGCAACATCAGCTACCGTAAAATATGAATATTCCAATGCGACGACTAAAGGGGGCCCGAATTCACAAGACATTGCCTTGTCCATAAATTACAAGATCAATGATGACTGGAAAATCAACGGTGAAGTTGATTTTGGGCTGACGCACGGCAGTGCTGATGAAACCTATCTGTTAGGGGCGAGTGTATCCTTTGCCGGCGGCATCTTAGGCCTATTACCATCCCCTAATGCTGTATCCTCGAATACATCGGATTACCAGACCGCCTCCTCTTTCTTTGAACCGATTTCAACCCGTTTTATCTCCGACCCGCTTTTTCTGCCCCTGAAAGGACAGCTTTACGGGGCAACGGCTTATACCTACAGTCTGGCCCATTCCAGCACTTATAATTATTTAGGAAAAAACACGGCTAAGTCTTCCGTCGATACGAACACCTTTACCCAAAATATTCAGTACGGCATCTCTGATAGACTGACTCTTCGGTTGATTGACTCCTATGCATTTAACAAGGCCGCCCAATCCGTCTCTACAACCGGAGCTGTCACCAATAACAACAATGAGGGTTTTAATAACCCGACAATCGGCACGATCTACCGGGTCTTGGAACAACCCAGTTTCCCTGCCGATGTTGACCTGACATTTAATATTTCTCCCAGCGCCTTTTCAGCCAAAGAAGCCGGCAGCGGTCGTAACGGCACAGTCGCCTCCGGCACTCAACCCATTGCTGTTGTCACAGGCATTGGACGTGAAATGAAGAATTTTACGATCGAAGGCACTTTTACCACAACCTATGTGGGGAACAAATACTATGAGTCCTACGCGAATGATGACAATTATCTGGAGCAGGAATACTTTAACTATTCATTTGGCTTGAACACTCAAACCAGACTTACCGAACGTTTATCAATCAATCTCGGGGCAGGATATACCATTACAGACCATGCTTATCTGACCAATTTATCGACAGGGACAAAAGTGTATGTGACCATCCCCAACACATTCGACTTGACCGGCTCCATCAATTATCATTTCATCCCCAACCGGCTGGTAGGCGCATTAACCTACACCTATGACGACTACTCTACCGGGAAGAACACTTACTCGGCCGTTACATCAGACACTGAATCAAGAAACCACTACGCCAACGTTTTCGGCGCCCGGATGCAGTATCTTTTCTAGCATTTTAGCATTCACTCCTAATAATAAATAGTAGCCGGAGCCGTGTCATTTTGTTTATTTTTTAAATAATCAAATTGCATGCCCTTGGCCGAACCTCGCTGCGTGACACGTTCGGTTTCGGTTGTTTCAATCACCTTCCCGTTAGCGTCTTTCTTCACCTGAACTTCCTTTGTAACCAAGGTCGTGACACACCCTGACAAGGCTAAGCACATCAATATAATAAGAGTTCTGTTCATAAAAATCCTCCTGTTTAGTTCAATATAATATTTTCTCTGATAATATTCAATCAAAATAACTAGCGGCAAAGACTTTATCGTTCTAAAATAATATCCGATATTGTACTTACGAATGGAGATCCCTATGTCCTTTTTATACGAACTGCTTATAATTCTCATCATGATCATTTTAAACGCTGTTTTTGCGGCGTACGAAATGGCTCTAGCTTCTATCTCACGGACTAAACTCACATACTTAGTTCAAACCAAAAAAAAAGGCGCCCTTGAAGCATTGTTCATGAAAGATCGCATGGAGGCAAGTTTAGCAGTTGTGGAACTAGGGGTCACCCTGTTTGGCTCGATCGCGGCTGCCATAGGGGGTGCCGGCATCACAAAAACGCTTAATCCATATTTCCAGAATAGCTTCGGGGTATCAAAAGAAATTGCGGAATTCTTAAGTTTGGTCACCTTGATCATCCCTTTAAGCGGTTTTACCATCATATTTGCCGAACTGATCCCTAAAACTTACGCGATCAAAAACAGTGAACAGGTGATCCTGAAATTGTCCAAAATGATGAAATATTTCTCAGTGATCGCCTATCCCCTTGTTTCTTCCTTGGAAAATATCGTTAAAACAGCAATTCAATTCATTAGTAAAAAAATACCCGCTGACAGCTCAGGCCCCGACACTCAAAGCAGCCTGCATGAGTTGACAGCGGCACTGTCCTTAGCCAGGACCTCACGCTTAATCGGCGCCCAACAGGAAAAAATTGTTATGTCCGCGGCCCAACTCTCTTTAAGGCCCATCAAAGACATTACCATCCCCGCCGCTGACATATGCATGATCCCCCAAGACAGCTCCCTGGCAGATGCTTTGATCCAGGCCCATCTGGATATGCATACCCGCTTCCCTGTTTGTCGGGTTACGGGCGACCCTCAGACGGTCCAGGGATACGTTAATTTCAAAGATATTATTGGGGCGCTTAAGATTAATCCCGAAGATCCTACGATCAGGGGGATTATTCGTCCTATCATGAAATTTCCGGATACAGGCCCCATCTCAAAGGTATTAGAAAGAATGATCCAGGAAAAACTGCACATCGGGATGATCGAAGATGCACAGGGACAGATCATAGGCATGATCACACAGGAAGACATCATTGAAGAACTAGTCGGAGAAATAGAGGATGAATTTGACCGCCTTCCGGGCCATATCCTTCCTTACGGCAATCAATGGTTGATCGGCGGAGCTGTTCTGATGTCAGGGGTCGCTAAGACTCTCGGGATAGACCCCGCGCTTTCCTTGGGCAATGAAGGCGATTTAAGATTGGCCGACTGGTGTCAGCGCCGATCGATAAAACCTTTCAATGGCGGCGAAATTATTTCCGGAAACGGTTTTCAGGTGACTGTCAGAAAACTACGAAGAAAAAAGATCAGCGAAGCATTTATTGCTAAAACTTCTTAAGGCTACGAAACCCTGCCACTACATCAGAGATGTTCTGGTAAAACGCGTCCTCCCCCATCAATCCGGTGATCTCATAGCGATCAAGCTCGGCCCTGACAGGATCAATGACATTGGCCCAAACAAGACGAACCCCTCTTTCTTTAAGAATACCGTGGATTTCGCGCAGGGTTTCAGCCCCAGAAAAATCCACATCAGCGACCGCTGAAGCATCAACGCAAAGCCATGACAAAGGGGGTTGGGCCCCTTCGGCCAAGCCAATGACCTGTTCGAAAAGCTGTTGGGCATTGGCATAATAGATCGTGTGCGCAAAACGGTACAATAAAAGTCCGGGCAAAACCTGCTGGGGAGTACTCACCGGCAGGATCCGCCAGGCATTCGTGGTCTTATCCACTGTCAAGACGGCATTCTGAGACTGGTAACTGTGGCGCACATGCTCCATAAGGGAAAGCACCATCGCAATGACGATGCCCTGCTCAACACCGATCAGGACAACCACGACGGTCGTGATCAGCGCCACCCAAAACTCACATGGCCTTTGACACCAGACTTTGCGCATTCCCTGGATATCGATCAATTGCAGGCCAATGAGAAAAACCACCGCAGAAAGGACAGCATTGGGCATACTCGCAAGCGGACCTGTAAAAAAAAGCAGGACTAAAAGGACGATCAGGCTCGTGATGATCTGGGACAACTGAGTACGGCCGCCGGCGCCATCGACCATTTGTGTCTTGGTCGGACTTCCGTTGACTATAAAGGTTGAGGACAACGCGGCGCCGATGTTAGCCAACCCTAAACCGACCAGATCCGTATTCTCGTTAAAAGGTTCGTTATATCGTGCCGCATAGGCCCTCGAGGTCGCGGCGCTTTGGGCCAAAATCACGATAAACATTGAAAAAGCCGTAGGAAGCATCTGTAAAACCAGATCAATCGACCAAGGGGCATCCGGCAAACCGATCCGGGGCAACCCGCGAGGCACTTCACCCAGAGTATGGACCCCGTGGGCTTTTAAATCAAATACAATACTGACAACAACCATGCCAACCACGGCAATGAGCGCTCCCGGTATTTTCTTTGAAAACTTCTCCGCTCCCAAAATAATTCCGATCACAACAATCGATATCGCCAAATCATAAAAATTAATCACGCCCTGCCAGGCACCCGAGAGGCCCAGCATACCGGGGGCTTCGCTAAAGGCCACATGGAAGCCGACCCCAGTCAAAAACCCGATCAGAACGGTCCTTGAAAGAAAATCCGCCATAAAACCCAGTCCGATCACACGCGCGAAGATCAATAGGCCGGCCGACATTAACGCCAAGACTCCGGCGAGTGCCATATACTCATGGGATCCCGCTGCGGCAAGGGGTCCCAATCCCGCCGCAAGAATGGCCGCGGTCGCTGAATCAGCAGAAACAACTAAATGGCGGGACGAACCAAAGATGGCATACAAAACCATAGGAATAAGCAGGGTATATAAACCGGTAATGACCGGTGTGCCGGCAATCTTAGTGTAACCCATCACTTCAGGGATTGCCAGGGCGGCCAGGGTGAGGCCCGCGATCACTTCATTGGACAAACCGGACTTTTTAATGGGAAGAGCCCCTTGAAGGATGGAAAAACGCATTTCAATAGACCATCGGTACAAAGGTTTGACTATTGATAGGAGGTCTGACATACCCGGTATCAGATTGGCGTCTCGGCAATTTAACCGGTGGTAAAGGAAGGTTCCTATAAGGGATCTGCGTTAACAGATGATGGATGCAATTAAGACGGGCGCTTTTTTTGTTATCCGCATCCACCACCCGCCATGGGGCCTCTTTAATATCGGTATATTTAAACATCTGGTCCTTGGCCTTAGAATACTCCACCCATTTCGCCCGGGATTGCATATCCATGGGGCTTAATTTCCAACGCTTGGTGGGGTCCTGCAGGCGCGCCTGAAAACGCTTCTCCTGTTCTTCATCACTGACCGAAAACCAATATTTTAAAAGGATGATCCCCGAGCGGATGAGCATGCGCTCAAATTCCGGGCAGCTGCGAAAAAACTCCTCATACTCTTTGTCTGAACAAAAACCCATGACATGTTCAACCCCGGCGCGGTTATACCAACTGCGGTCAAAAAGCACCATCTCGCCGCTGGCCGGAAGATGTGCCGCATAGCGCTGAAAATACCACTGCGTTTTCTCTTTTTCCGTCGGCACTCCAAGGGCGACGATACGGCAGATGCGGGGATTCAGATGCTCGGCAACCCGTTTGATCACTCCCCCTTTACCGGCGGCATCCCTGCCTTCAAAGATCACCACCACCTTAAGGCCGCGGGCCTTGATCCATTCCTGCAATTTGACTAACTCCATCTGCAAACCGAACAGCTCCTGCTCATAAAATTTCTTTTTAGCCTTTTTCTGGACATTTTTATCCTGCAATATTTTCTTATGCTCATGCTTTTTCATCTTTGTCCTTTCATCACCCTTGCCATAAAGACGGCCATAAATAAAATTTCCGCAATAAGGGATGCCACACCCATCGGTTCGAACCATGCATCAGGTTCGGCTGGGACATAGGGCAACCCCACCGTGCGGCTCATGACATACCCGATTAAAGATGCAGTCGCAATAAAAATTCCAAGAGTCCAGCCCCAGTCATGTTTGCAATAAATACCAAACGAAGCAACCAAGGCCGCCGCGCCATTCGCATAAAAAAGCCAACCTTTATAAACAGCATCGCTCATGCTGTCTTTCGCATCGATCACATGAATAAGGCCTATGATCAAAATCAGCACAATACCAAACCACAAAAATATTTTTGGTGTTTTAGTCATCATGGGGGCATACGACGGAGGCTTTCATCACAGGGGCCTGGCTCGATCCTGAGCAATCAGTGCCGCTCGTTCAAAGCCCTCCTTGAATCCTGTTGCTTTAGCTTCTGCATTTCAAGCCGGTCTTTAAGCGCCTCTGCCTGAATATCCTGTCCCTCGTGGATCTGACGCTGCATATCCCTGGCGTCTTGTTCTTTCTGCCGGGTGTCCGCCGCCAACTGTTTGGGGTCCTGCCCTGTGATCATCGTCGAAAATTGACTCTGCATATTTTGGATGCCCTGATTGACACGATCCATAAAATTGCTTACTAAAAAACTTATATAATGCCAATTCCGGGTGATTTCAGAGGTTTGATTGTGAGAAGAGGTGCAGTCCGTGATAATGGTTTTAGTCCCTCCTGAATCTTCAATCTGATGTGTACAGGTACGCTCGGCGAATGCCGAAGGGTCAGTCACAGCAACAAATAAAAATAAAAGAAATGTTATGCTCAGGAATTTTCTTCTGTTCATGTCTGTTCTCCCGGCTCAAATGTAATAAATATTAGCCAAGTAAAACGTAATGTTGGACTGATTTTCTTTGGCCGTTCCCACCCAGGCAAAGCCTCCGATAATATGGGACAAATTCTTGCCGGTCAGGTCGATCGAATATTCTTTCCAATCCTGTGTCAAGGCAACAGATTCCTTCGTCGCCGAATCAGAATCAGGATAGGGATGGCCCATCCCGACCCCTCCCATTTTAAAAGTCACGACCTCACCACCCTTTTCTCCTCTGGCCCAAAAAACCAGCTTATGGGCTCCTGCTAAATTAAATCCTCCTTTAACCTCTCCCCAATTATTAGCAGGCTCAAGCCAATATACACCGGCCCACCCGGAACTTGTGGCCGTACAATCTCTGTCAAACTTAGCCTGAATACAGCTTCTGTTCCCCCCGCAATTTTCAATCCATACATCATTGATCTGGACACATCTGCCGTCGGGCATAAAACCGGAAGCAGCAAAATGGTTAGGAGAAGGTTTATCCTTATAAACATAAAATTTTTCAAATTCTTTTGATTTTGAGGAATCCGCATTCTGATCTGCATGGGATAAGGGGATCAAAAAGAAAAAGCAAACGGCAAAAATAACTAAAGACTTAAAGAAAATACACGCTTTTTTATCAAGTTTAAGCATACAACAAGTCTCCTTTTTGATTTTAGTAATATATCAAAGTGTACCATCCATACCCAAATAATGCCAATTTTTTGTATTTCCAGGGAGGTTTAATAAAAAGCGGCTTTCCCCTTAGCCAAAGGTAAAAGCATAGACAAGAATGCCGTCATTCTTAAACTCAAGACGCAGGAGGTGGGGCTCAATCTTCCCTTTGAAATCAAGCAGATGGTAAAGCCTCTCTTCATCAAGAATGACCCTGCCATCCTTGAGGTCCGCGCCTGCCTGCGAGGGGTCTGCCGGCCTGTCATCAATAAAAACCTGAATCTGATCGCCCCTAGAACCGGGGCCAACAACCAAAAAGACCTTATCAGCCTTGAAATGCAGCAATAACGCAGAACCCTTTTGTGCTTTTGCCGATTCATTATTAATATCCCAACGGCCTTCATACGCAAAGGTGTGCAAGGCAAGAAAAGCCGGATGAGTAAAAGTTTGTGCTCCTCCTACAATCCTCTCATTGGAAGCAAAACGGTCTATTCTGGCCCTTCCAAGATATGTTTCAGGGGTAAGAGCATCATGTGGCGTTATGTCCGGATTTGCGCTGACGGGAACGTCAAGAATTTGTCCTGATTCTTTTAAAAGCTGTCTTATGCTAAGCTCCATTCGCTCATAATGCCCTTCCCCAAAATGAATGTGTCGGATATTCCCCTTACGATCGATGAGATATTCTGCAGGCCAATAATGATTTTTATAAGCCTGCCATGTTCCATAATTATTGTCCAAAGCAACAGGATAATTGATCTTGAACTCCCGAAGGGCGTTTTGAACATTATGAGGCTCCTTCTCAAAAGCAAATTCAGGGGTATGAACGCCAATGACAATAAAATTCTTATCCTTATATCTCTCGTACCAATCTGTCACATGAGGAAGAGTCCTTACACAATTAACGCAACTATAGGTCCAGAAATCAACCAGTACGACCTTACCTCGAAGTTGTGCCATAGTCAAAGCAGGGCTATTAAGCCAAAAACTGATCCCCGTCAGTTCCGGCGCAGGTCCCATATCAGAAAGGCCCTCTACAGATTTAGATGTCCTGTTGCTCGTCTCTCCTTCCCCGCGAAGCTTCCCAAGCTGACGAGCCACCTGGTCATTATTCTCAACCCTGCTTAAGAAATTTCCATAAGAAGGAAATAGATCAAGGATCTTAACCTGTATGACCTTGTCATAATTAGTATAGATCAGTAGGGCCGCAACGATCATGATAAACCCAAACACCTGTTGAACGACACCGGTATACTTGGTCACCTGACGCATTTTGACAAAAACTTTTGATCCTGCTAAAGAAAAAAAGTATAAGGGAATTCCCAGTCCGCAGACATAGGTCAAGGTTACCAATATCACTCTGGCATCCACAGCTTGTGTAGCGGCCAATGTGGCTATGGTCGCAAGAATCGGTCCTGCGCAAGGGGCCCAAACAAGTCCAATGGAAAAACCGGTCATGTATCCGGCGCCAAAACCTGCGCCCTGTTTTTTGAGTTTATTTTGAAAGGGGCTGAGAATTTGATTAACAAAGGTCTCAAACCGGGCTCCCAAGGCAGGAATCATCATCGATATCCCCAAAAGTCCGATGATGATAACCGCTAACAGGCGAAAAACATTAGCATCCAGATGAAAAATCTTTTCCAGATAAGAAATAAAAAGAGTAAAGACGCTAAAGCTTGTCATGACCCCTAAGGTAATCCCTAAGGGCCTTTGTCTGCCCGCTTGGGAAGATGCGGAAAGGACAATGGGCAGCAGCGGCCAAATACACGGTGCCAAAATCGTGACAAACCCTGCAAGGAATGAAAACAAAAACAATACGGACATATCCCCCTCGTTAGAAACTGCCCAGATAGTCCTTTTTGCCTATGTCAACGCCGTTATGACGGATGATGGCATAAGCGATCGAGGCATGAAAATAAAGATTAGGCAGCACAAAATTTAATAAATAAGGCTGTCCTTGAAAACTCGCTTCTTTCCCCCCCATCTTTAAAGTGATGAGACGCTCTTCAGAACCGTTGATCTGCTCGGCTTTAAATTTTTTTAAAAACTCAATAGTTTTTTCGATCCGGGCATACAACTCCGGAAAAGTTTTCTCTGTATCCGGGTAACTGGGGATCTCAACTCCTGCCAAACGTGCGCCGGCGCCTTTGACAACATCGCTGACAATTTGTATTTGACGCGACAACGGAAACATGTCCGGTGCGAGTCGGGCATTAATAAAAACTTCCGGCTCAATTTTACGAGACAGCGCATGGGCTTCTGCTTTTTTCAGAACTCCTGATAAATTGTTTAATTGACGGATTGAAGCAGGGATCAAAACTTCATACATGGACAGAGACATAGGCCAACTCCTTTACGATGATTAGACGTGTCATTGCGAGCGAAGCGAAGCAATCTTTCAGGTGCATTGGCAAAGCAGCTTACTCTCCTTTGGGGGCTCCCTGATCTTCCGATTGCCCTTGCTCCCTCATGCCGGGGCCTTCTTCACCTTCTTGTTGTTCCTGCGATGACATCTTCCGACGATTTGGCATGCAGGCAAAATATTTCTGGTCCGGTGTAGAATGACAAATTCCGGATCTTGTCCCGCGAGGAGTAGTCATTTCACAAGCATCCCCTTGGGCCTTATCTGTACAAGCGTCAATAGCAAATTGTGGCGGAATTCTTGGGGGACCGCTTCGCTGTTTTTCCATATCTGGGCCACCCTGGCCCACTTGCTCTCCCTGTGAAGGCATATTGTTTTGGTCCATGGCATCTTGGGCTAAAAGAGTGCCTGCAAACAAGAACAAAAATAAAACCACCCCTAAGCTTTTCTTAATCATTGGTTCCCCCCATTATTTTTTTCCCCATTTCAATATGGCAGCTTTTAAAAAACCCGGATCGATAGGCTTGATCAAAAAATCATTAACTCCCGCCCCAAAAGCATGTCCCCGGTCTTCCTTCATGACAGCTGCAGTCAGGGCAATGATGGGAAGGTCCTGACCAAACTCACGGCGGATAGTCCTCGTGGCCTCAAGCCCGTCCATTTCCGGCATCTGCATATCCATAAGGCACACATCATAAATATTTGTCCGGACCTTCTCAACAGCCTCTCGTCCATTCCAAGCGTGCTCACCGATACAGCCGAACATATCAAAATAGACCTTTAAAAGCTCCCAATTTGTCGAATTGTCCTCTGCGACCAGCACACGGATACCTTTCAGAGAAAGCTCTTCTGCCGTATGGCGCGTGACAATCTCTTTTTTATCAATGCGCTTGTCCCCCAGCATTGTACATAGCACATCGATCACTTCTCGTCTTAAGGCAGGCTTCGCTAAATAAGCATCAAATCCGGCATCCTTCGCTTCTTTAGCTGTTCCGGGCCGGGCATCAGATGTCAGCGCAAGGATCTTGGTTGCACTAAACCGTTTCTGCTGACGCAATTTTCGCACCAGCTCCATTCCGCTCATATCCGGCATCATAATATCCGAAATAATGATATCCGGCACATCCCCGTCAGATGCCAGCCGGTTAAAGCATTCTTTGGCCCCTTGATCCAAAAACACCACCTTCATCCCCGCTCCTTCACAATAAGCCTGAAGGATCTCACGTGCACGCTCGTTATCATCAACGATCCCAACCGTCTTGCCATTTAAAACTCCCTCATCCAGCACCGAAATCCCCTCAGACGGCTGGTCTTGGGCCTTTTGAAGCACAATGGATGCAATAAACTCCGAACCTTTCCCGGGCTCAGATCGAATTTCGATCTCCCCTCCCATTTTCTCGGCAAAGGCCTTGGAGATCATCAGTCCCAAACCGGTTCCCCCAAATCTTCTCGTGATTGAAGTGTCCACCTGGACAAAAGACTGGAACAATTTGGCCTTATCTGCCTGCGCTATCCCAATGCCGGTGTCCTTGACTGAAATCATAATCTTCTCATACCCGTCAGGAATAGCGCCCCCTCTGGCCGGACTGATATGGACCTCTACAAAACCTTTATCTGTAAATTTAACGGCATTATTAACAAGGTTAAGGATAATTTGTCTTATCCTCGTCGGATCACCGACAAACTGACGGGACATCCCTTTCTCAAAAGAAAACAAAAGGTCTATATTCTTCTCCCGTGCCTTAGGATAAAGCATTTTCGCCAAGTCCCCTGCCAGATATTCAAGGTCAAAATTGATGGATTCAAGCTCAATCTTTCCCGCTTCAATTTTGGAAACGTCCAGAATATCATTGATCAATACCAAAAGAAGCTGTCCGCTGGATTTGACGGTTTCAAGATATTTTCTCTGCCTATCATCAAGTTTGGTCTCCTGCAGCAAATTTGAAAATCCCAAGATCGCGTTCATAGGAGTACGGATCTCATGGCTCATATTGGCCAAAAATTGGCTCTTGGCAACAGTCGCCGCATTGGCCCGATCCGTAGCTTGCTCAAGAGCTTCATTAGTTTTTAAAAGACTCTCCTTTTCCCTGTATAATTCCTCTGTCCGCGATTTGACCAACTTTTCAGCTTGATACCGGGCAATCACCATAAAATTTAAAAAACTGGCGATTAACCCCGTTAAGAAAAAACCGATCGGGAGTACCCACCAATAAAAATGGGATAAATTTCTTTCAACAAAAGTAGTGCTTGGCACCATAGTCACCTGCCATTGACGCTCAGGAATATCTAGGGGCATAACATATTTCAAAACAGGATGGTCCCAATCAATAACTCCGTCCCTGACCTTATGCCGGTATAAAATCTGCCTGTCCGCTGGTGCCGTACGGTCTTCGATGAGACACGCCAAACCCTCCGGAGGCATTTTAGAATAAATCTCTTTAAAAAAATCATCCGCACTATAAACCGCAAGGACAAACCCTTTCAAATTCATACGGCGCTGTTGGAGTGTCCGTATGGGCTGGTCCTTCGCATACACAGGCATGAAAAACAGGACACCTGTTTTTTTCCTGCCCTGCTGAAGAAGCTCCAGCGGTGCTGTGACCACAAGATGGGCAGAATCCCGGCATTTTTCCATAGCAGCTCGCCGGAGGGCCTCAGAGGCAAGGTCATAGCCCAGCGCCGCCTCATTGTCCTTGAACGGTTCTAAGTAATAAACCGGGAAGTATTCATCCCTATCCACAACAGGTCTTTTCATGCCTGCGGCGTCCTTTTCAAAAATCTTAAACCCCTCCATGCCGTCCTGCCTTGCACTGCTCTCATAAAAAATACGGTCCGCCCGGGCAATCCGGGGGACCCATTCAAACGCGCGGATGGGAACATCCCCAAGAAGCGGCAACACATACTGGCTGAATTCTTGGCGATCCACATCTTGTTTAACATCCATTAACCGGCGCACCTCATCTAAACGTTCGATCTGATGCTCCAGCTCTTGAGAAACATTTTGAACACGTGTGACAGCTCTTTGAAAGAAAGTTGTTCTAAACACATCTTGTGCATTGGACTGCAGCTCAAGAAAAAGAATAACAGTCAAAGTCAGTCCTACCCCTCCAATAAGCACTGCCATCCCCCATTGAACCAACATGTCTGGTTTTGCGCCTTCCCGAGCGTGGTACATAGCCGCCAAAAATCTTCGCCAGTAGGTAAATCCAAAAAGGATCCCTATACAAAAGATTCCCAAGGGCACTATTCCTTTAAGTCTTCCGACCGCAACCTCAAGTTCAAAATTATGTGCATTCTGGTCAATCCCCAAGACAGCGATCAATTCGCCGGTATGGGTATCATGAAAAGGAACAAAAGACGAAACCCATCTTCCCCATCGATCTGTATAAGGAACGCCCGTTATCCCTTTCCCTGCGCTAAACACATCTTTAAGTTGCACCGGAGCCTCGTCATATACCTGCCCCGGCGGCGACTCATCTTTACTGCCCTGCATCTCAGAATCCGCTAAAAATATGATTTTCCCTTCAACCTTACGCAGGAAATAAATGAACCGGACAGAGGGCATCACTTGACGCAGGTGCTGAAGGCGGGACTTTAATATCTGATAGGAAGGATTGTTGACATCAGCATCTGTCCCTGATAAATCTTTGATCACTCCTGGCTCCACGGTCATAAGCACCTGATAAGCATCGCTTAAAAGTTGTGCACGATTAAAAGAAGCCTGTCTTTGTCCCCATTGGTTTGTCCAGAACCACCCAGCTGTAAGAAGAGCTATAAGCAGCAGGAGTAAGCCTACGATCGAAACTCTGACTTGGCGCAATGCATGGGGAGCATTACTTATCGCATAGCGCTCCTCGTTGTAATACCAAACCATAACCCCGATACCGCACGCCGTAAAAGCACGCAATACCTGAACAGGGAATCCGGTAAAATTTAAAAACGTGTCGTGATTGATCATGCCGGCGAGCAGCACTGGGGCCTTGGGCACAATGAACCCGGCAGCAACGGCATATACGGCCATCGCCACTGCTGCCGGGGCCATGCTCCAACCGGCCATCTCCTTGTGCCGGGATAAATGCCAAAGTCCCAGCGCCGCCAATAGTCCGCCTTCAAATCCAAAAGAATAGCGGATCGTTGCATTCAGAGCGTTCGTCCCTTCAGATACTTCTAAAAAAACTGCCAAAAATAACGGAAGGTAGATCCAAAGACCAATCCTCATATATTTTAAAAACACGCATAGAGAACGTCCGAATTCAAAAAGGCATACAAACGACACTCCCATAATGACCAGACGGACCCATTTAAACTGGTCCGTGTCTCCAAGGCTCAAGGCCAGCATATCCAGCCATTCATTGACCCCATGGATCAGACCAAAAGCTCCCAGCCAATACCAAAAATTTTGTGTCTTATTATTTTTATGAAGGGCACCGCATACTGCAGCAAGCAAGACAAAAGCAAGGCCGTAGATAAAAAAAACATAATCCATCTGCCCCAAAAAGAATTCTCGCATCGATTAACACTCCTCGTAATACTACAAAATTTCAACCCCGCGGATATTTTTCCAAAGCTGATGCTTTCTCTTCAAACCCCTCAATAAAATTCTTATCGGACACATCAATGCCCAGCATTTGCGCCCTTTGACGGTTGGCCAAAATTTTGCCTCGCTGGGGAATTAAACAAGGAATATCCGCAGGGCTTTTCTTTTGATGAATAACCATATCTGCCAACCTGACAACCTCATACCCCTGTTTATAGGCAGAATCATCTGCCGCTAAAAGATACCCTTCTTTGAGCATTTGCCTTTCCCATGTCATATCCGGCTTCTTAATATTCTGCAAATACCATGCCGTCACTTTTAAGGGATCCGCCGAAGCGCCCGTTTCATCCTTAAGCGTATTATGGTTGACTATTAAAAAAGCGTCGACACTCTTTTGAAGCCTCAAGGCCGCGTCCTGCCACTCTGAAAACGAATTAGCATAGACGATCTCGGTAAGTTTCAAGGGGGATTTACCTGTTTCTTCATACCGGACAACTCCCCGGATCTTCCCCTTACTGGTCTCGGAATTATCAGCAAGTATCGCGAAAGTTTTAGCTTGCGGGACCAGTTTGGAAAAGTTTTCTATCGTGTCTTGAGGATAACCCGGCTTTAAAATACCTGTAATATTATGCCCCGGATGTTCAAGTGAATCAGCCAAACCGTATTTCACAGGAGATTCAATGATCCCTCTAAAGACAACAGGGGTCTTAGTATCAACAAAATTACTGCCAATATAATTTGACGCATTATCATCACCGACGACAATCAGGTCCGGCTTAAATTCATTGATCTGTTTTAAGATTTCCCTGGTGGCCTCCTTGAGATCATTTTTTATATTTTTCCTTTTACTGTCCATCCATACTTTTTTAAGAACAATGTGATCAGTTTCGACAAAATCAAGGCTTGTATATATATCCGCCTGGTCCTTACTGTCCAAAAATTTAAAATCCAGCATCGCCGCACAAAATCCTTCGTTCACCTCTTGTTCCCAAACATATTCTCTGTGATAGCTATTAACGACAAATATCCGCAATTTTTGAGAATCTCCGTAAGTTTGGGGAAGCAGGCCCATTAAAAAAAACAGCACAACACACATGCCAAACAGAATTCTTTGCATTGCCATCCTCCTGATAAAAACACAGCACCAATTCTTTACATTCTAATGTTTATTCTGTGAGCATTCCATACAAAAAAAATTGAAAATTACTAGAAAAAACTTGGCAGCTCTTGTTAGAATGATGCTTAATGAAAGGACATTTATGGACACTCTAAAATTTATTTTGGAACGAAGGAGTATTCGAAGGTATACCAAGGCCCCTGTTTCCCGGGAAATCCTGTTAAAACTGGCAAAAGCGGGAATGTCGGCCCCCAGCTCGCGTGATACGCGTCATTTTCGGTTTATCATCGTAGATGATCCACTACTGATCGATCGGCTTGGGACAGAATTACCTTATTCCAAGATGCTTTTAACGGCAAGACACGCCATCGTTGTGGCCAGTGATTTAAGTGTGGCCCACGGAGGATCTTCAACGGACTATTGGGTGCAGGATTGTTCAGCAGCTGCGGAGAATATTCTAATCGCGGCCAAAGCCTTGAATTTAGGCGCCTGTTGGACCGCGGCCCATCCAAGACAGGACCGGGTCGCGATCGTCAAAAAAATACTCTGCCTGCCGGAAGGCATAAGTCCGCTATGCGTGATCGCAGTCGGTGTCCCGACAGGAGATGACAGGCCCCGCGATAAATTCAATTCTACTCATGTCCATTTCAACCAATGGGACGGGTCCGGGCAATAGCAGCGTTATCCCCCGAGCTATGTCTACGAGTTCTCAGGCCGGGCTTAGTCACCGGCGAAAACTGAAAAGTTTTCACATATTCATCATCATCGCTGTCCACATCCCCCTCGTTAAGGGAAATCAATGACAAAGGGACCGGCAGCCCTTGCAGGACGACATTACGGGCTAGGATATATTTTTCAGCAAAATGCCCATCCGTTTCTGCCGCCTTCCCTAGGCAATAAAGGGCGTTTGTAAAATCCCGCTTTAAGAAATAGACAGAACTCAAACCATTCCAAGCGCTGCTATTAAATGGATTAAGGGCCAAGGCACGCTGATAAAACTGTTGGGAAAGTCCATAATCTTTCTGACGAAACAAATTATCAGCTAAAGAGTAATAAGTTTCAGAGACATCCGGTTCTTTTAAATTTAACGGGTTTATAAAAGATGCCAGAACACAGGCTAAGAACACCCCGACCACTTTCACCAATTTGGATTTATCCCGTGTTTTGACGGCTTCATATAAAGTAGAAACAAAAAAAGCGGCATAGAACATCACAAAAGGAATAATAGGCACAAGATAACGCGTTTTAGCCGGAAAAAATATAGACATCACAGACGATAATAAAAAAAGGTTCAGCAGTTGATAGCGCTCTCTTAATTTCCAAGCCGCGAAAAAACCCGAAATAGCAAAAACAAATATGACTGAGGTGGACAAAAATTGCAGTGAGGTCGGCACGACAAAGAAATTCCTGAAGTAAACATCCTCAGAGCGCAAAAATTCACGGCCGGTCAAAAAAGACCAGACCTTCCCAAAAATAAGCCTAGCCCAGGAAAACGGATGTTCCTCTATTTTCTCAAACGTCTTTTGGAAGTAAAAATTATTGACCTGGGATTCTGTCAAAGCATTGTTGTGCAGTTCCCGGTAAGGCATGGTAATAAAATTTTGCCACAGACGGCCTCCCTCAACAAAAATATTCGACCCATAAGAATCAGGGTCATTCCCCAGATACAAATTAGAAGCAACTTGGGAGCGCAGCGTCCACGAGCCTGAAATTTCGTGATTTCGAAATAAAACCGGAGCTAAAACAAGCGCCACCGTCAGTATAAAAGCCCCATAATGGCACAATGCGCGTTTGTGGCTCTGATCTTGCCTCCAAATCCATAATAGGATAAGCCCGGCAAAAAGGCTAAGATCCGGACGGCACAGTAATGATGCCCCAAACAAAAATCCTCCTAAAAGATATTTCTTCAACGAATCTTTAGCTACGATCAGATCATAGATCAAGGCGATATTGATCGTCATGGCCAGGCATTCGCTAAACAAAAAGACCTGTGTATAGATCATAAACCAATAGAACGTCATGAACCCCGCACAGACAAGAGCAGCAAGAGGATTCGCAAGTCTTAAGGTCAACAAATACATCAAACATGCGCTCAAAGCCCCCAAAAGACATTGAACAATCACCACCGCGTTTATGTGAAACCCGAAAATTTGGTAAATGACCGCCATAAAATAAGGATACAGAGGGGTATGATGAAAGGGTATATGGCCCGCAAGCCCGGGCCAAAACCAATCGTGCCGCTTGATCCAGAATGCCAGAAAATTAAATTCTTGGGGGTCACTGCTGGGCAGGTGAAAAACAAGATCATTTTGAAGTCTGGCAAGAAACCAAAGCCGCAGGCCCAGCGCCGTAACAAAAATGATCAGGAGAGCAGCTTTATGTTTTTTTAACATATGCACCGGGTCATTTTTTGGATGGTACGCCGCCTTTAATCTTTTTTAACAGCCACGTCATATTCTCACCCAAGACCTTCATTGTCTGCAGCCCTTCTTCATCTTGGGCCACATCCCCAACCTCCCGGCCAAAAGCAAAGTTCCAATAGTTTGAACCAACCACGATCATCTCAGAAATAGTAAAAAAATGATTGATCGTGTCAAAAGCATGGATGGCGCCGCCGCGCCTCTGAGCTATGACCGCGGCACCTACCTTACGTTTTAAAAAACTGCCATTGGCTCTGGAAACAAGGCAAGTACGGTCGATCAGCGCTTTCATTTCAGAGGAAACATCTGTCACATAAACCGGCGAACCGAGAATGATCCCGTCCGCTGTGATCATTTGATCGATACACTCATTGACGATATCCTCTTCAAAAGAGCAGTGATTGTTCTTTTTGCTGGAACATTTATAACAAGCCCTGCAGCCGCGGACAGTATGCCCTGCCAGTTGAACTTGCTGGCACTCGATACCCGCTTGCCTTAAAGGCTCAAAGACCTTATCAATTAAAATAGAAGTATTCCCGTTTTTTCTCGCACTTCCATTAATGGCAACAACTTTCATAACCATGCCCTTTCTTTAAATTATTTAAAACCGTCCGCTAAGCTATTTCTTACAGCGGCCTGATTATCTCATATTTTTAACCAGACCTCAATTCTCTGTTTGATCTCTTCTCTGACAGCCCTTGTCTTGACAATCTTCTCTTGCCGCGTCCCCTCAAATTTTGATGGGTCAGCAAAACCCCAATGAAGCCTTTTAGCAATGCCGGGAAATGTGGGGCAACGCTCTGCGCTGGTTTCATCACAAACCGTAATAACATAATTATAGATCTTGCCGCTCTTCATACAGTCAACGACCGCCCGTGTCTTTTTATCGGAAATATCGATCCCTATTTCTTTAAGGACCTCGACCACGATCGGATTCAATTTGCCCGGTTCAATACCAGCACTTTCAACCTCAAACTGATCCCCGGCTAACTGTCGCAACAATTCCTCAGCCATCTGACTGCGGGCTGAGTTATGAATACAAACGAATAGGACCCTCTGCTTTGCCATAAATCACCACCGGATGTTTTTCTCAAGCGAACGGGCCACATTGACCAGACCGATCATGACCGGGACCTCGATGAGCGGGCCAATGACCGCGGCAAAAGCCACCCCTGAGTTGATCCCAAAAACAGCAATAGCGACCGCTATGGCCAATTCAAAGTTATTGCTTGCCGCCGTAAACGATAAGGTGACCGTACGGCCGTAGTCAGCCCCTGCCTTGCGGCTCATAAAAAAAGAGATAAAAAACATCGCTGTGAAATAGAGCAATAAAGGGATCGCTATGCGGACAACATCACCCGGGATCTTTACGATAAATTCACCCTTGAGTGAAAACATAACAAATATAGTAAAAAGCAGCGCAACTAAAGTGACGGGGCTGATCCGGGGAATAAAGACCTTCTCATACCATTCCTTTCCCTTGAACCGCAAAAGAACAAACCTTGAGACCATTCCAGCAAAAAACGGGATACCAAGATAAATGAACACACTCTTGGCTATCTGCATAATTGTTACATTCACCACAAAGCCCTTAAGACCAAACCACACGGGCAAAATCGTGATAAAGACCCAGGCATAGAGTGAAAAGAACAGCACTTGAAAGATCGCATTGAATGCCACAAGGCCGGCACAATATTCCCTGTCTCCGTCTGCCAGATCATTCCAGACAATCACCATCGCAATACATCGTGCCAATCCGATCATAATAAGCCCGATCATATATTCAGGATCCCCGCGTAAAAAAACAATGGCCAATATAAACATCAATATGGGCCCGATTATCCAGTTCTGAACAAGTGACAAAATAAGGATCTTATGGTCCTTAAAAACATCGTGCAATTCTTCATATTTAACTTTAGCCAAAGGAGGATACATCATCAGGATAAGACCTGCGGCGATCGGCACATTGATTGTCCCTGACTGAAACTGATTCCAAAATCCAACGACTCCGGGAATAAAGAATCCGACACCCACTCCAAGGGCCATTGCCAGAAAGATCCATAATGTTAAGAATTGATCCAAAAAAGAAAGTTTCCTGCCTGTTAGTGCTGCCATTTTATTCACCCTTAACGACCTTACAACAACCACCTTCGATTTTTAATGTATTGATTTCAACTAAACACTGGGCAATTTTCCTTCTAGCTGATGAAATAATCCTTGATACAGTAGAGCGGTGAACGTGCATGTGCCGGGCTGTTTTGATCTGAGATAAGCCCTCATAGTCTAAAAGCCTTACAGCTTCAAATTCATCCAAAGTCAAAACAACAGCCCTCCTGAGAGAATTGGGAGAATGCTGTGGCTTAAAAAGCCTTTCTATCGGGCTACATTGAACCCAGCGGGTTTTCTTTGGTCTCATTTCAATACCCTATTATGCACATATGTGCATTATAAGAATAAAAAAAAATTTGTCAATTTAAAAGGATAGCCTGACCGACACTTATGCGTCCTCGCTGCTTAACGATGCGCCCCCGGCATTAACCTAGCCCGGGGGCGAAACATAATGAGCGTATGGATTCTATTGACCTGCTTTTGCGCTCATCGCCTCCTGAACAAACTCAGTATAATCCCTGTAACACTTTTGATAAAAAGGCTGCGATTTTAAGCCTGCCCGCCATTTTTTAAGCGATGGAAACCGGTCTATGCTAATTTCAGCTAATTCACAAGGGTCAAGCACACTGAGCAAATTCATATCCGCAAGACTAAACTCCCTGCCGGCCAGATAAGCATTTGCGAACAACTGTTTATCTAAAACGGGGAAATATTTATCGAGAAACTCAAGCCCGACGCGCAGGGACTCGGGATCAACCTTTTGTCCTGTCATAGGGGCAAACACACGGTTATAAAGGACACGGCCCATAGCATTGGCCACATGGACTGCCACATAATCTGTCCAGGCATCAATGATGGCCTTCTTTTTGGCATCCTGGGGATAGATCGATGAATTATTGATCGTCGCTAAATACCGGTTAATGGAGCAGCTTTCAAATAATTTAAATCCGTCTATGTCAATAGCCGGAATTTTACCCGTAGGGGAAATAGTTAAAAATTCCTGTGTCCGAGTTTCATTTGCCATCGGATTAGTCTGTTCCCAATCGTACTTCAAGTTTAAATAATTAAGACAATACCTCACCTTGCTAACACTTGACGAAATCCCGCTTCCATATAATTTAATCATAACCCACTCCTTATTTTTTTAATCTTTCTTGGCGAAATCAAACATCCCTTGACTCATGCTTCTTTATACATGAAAAAAATCATGACGGATAGGTCATGATTCCTGTTTTTACTGATTTTTATCTACTATTCCTTCACTGCAAGTTAAACCAATACCTGATAAAAAGCTTTACGATCAAAAAAATGATGCTTAGAAGATATACAATAAATATAGGCCTTTCAGAATAGTTCTTTCTATTGATCAAATAAAAAATAATGCCCCCTGATCCCAGCATCACAAATAACAGGTTGAGCTCTCTGACCAAAAAATATGTCAAAGCATAGGATATTAAAAAACTCGACCCGATGATGATCTTGCTCTTTTTGAGGCCTAAAAGGGTAGGAAGAGTTTTGATACCGGCGTTTTTATCCCCCAGATAATCCTTGATATCAATAAAATTAATGGCGGCGGTAAAGCAAACCAAATAGAAGAAAACAATGATCTTGGGGACCGCAACCATAACATCTCCTGCGGGAAGAGAGAACCCCAGTTCAAACAATAACAACGAATTTAATGATATGACCATCTTCGAAAAAAATGGAATTCTTTTTAACCGGAAAGGAGGCGAAGAATATAAAAAATAATTGATCATCCAAAGCAGAATAATAAAGAAGCATGTATACCCGACGGCACTCGCATAAACCAGCGCTAAAAGAAAAAAGAGCCAGGACAGACGGCTATAATGATCACTGGGGATAGTTTTTAATACTGTCGGCCTTCCTGTGTTTGATATCCTGTCAATATCGTAGTCCTCGATATTATTGACCATAACAGAAAATAGCCATGCAAAAATAACAGCCGGGGGTATAAAAATCCAAAAGAAATTCAACTCCAGGGCTTGGACGCCGGAATTAAACGTAAAGACAAGCCCCAGAATAACCATTAACAGAAAATGAATGATCCGAAGAGGCCTTGAATCTTTCCAGATTTCAACGAAGTATTTTTTATTATAAAGATAAAATACGCCCATACTTAAAGGCAGCATTAACAATACATAGAACCTGACGATCACGGCGTTCGCATAGGAAAAAGAGATCCCCAAAACATTAAAAAAAGCTTTCATACAAAACGGCATGGCAATATAAATGAAGATATTGACATAAATGAAAAAAGCAAAAAAGACCGAGCGCAGGACTTTCTTCGTTTTAAGATAAAAATAAATGTAAGACATAAAAATAACCAGCGCGATTTCAATGCGCTGCCCCGGAGTGCACCCTCCTTGTCCGTCGAAGGGCCCAAAGAAAAGAAAAAACCTCTGCAGCATATGGTCGTCTTCCCCGGGCATAAAGTAATAGACACCGAATCCCTGGCCGGAACTGATCAGGAAGTCTGCGATCGGGACAAGGCATAAAACTATAAAGCAGGGCAAAACAACCCTGGCAATTTTGTCAATAGGCTCCCTTGTGGCAAAATAAAAAATGATGACCAGCGACATCGCTAAGCATATATAGGATAGCGAATAATGAATATAGGCCTCTAAAGGAATTGCGCTTCTGGTAGAAAACAGTTCCAGATAACTTCTTAAAGTGATGGCACCGATAAACGTGAGAATAACATGACGAAATGGCGTTTGGGGATTTTCTTGATGCTGAATAATATGAAGGAAAAATTTTAGCATACTAAAAATTATCTGTTAACAGAACCTTTAAGCGGCTCGCGCAACAGGACAAATGGCCCCGGATCTTCGGGATAAGAAATCCACCCGGACACAGCCCCGCCATGCAGCTCATTGATAGGCTGTCCTTCTTTATTAAAAAGCTCTTTGACGGATATTAAAATATTCTTCTGCGGCAGGCAAAGCTCATAGTTTCCGCCGACTTTAATGGAGTTTCTCGCCTCTACTTTAAAACGTCTTTTTAAAGCATCGTATTCCCGCACAATTCCGGTATAACGATAAGATGAGTATTGAGAATTGCTCATTAAATATTCTTGACCCTGACTGCCCGGGGCGCCATGCAGGAACCCGTCAATAAAACCCCTGTTCGATGTAGACAACACTTCCTGCAATAGCTCTGGGTTATAAGGCTTGTCAGTGATCATATCATCAATGGCCCTGCGGTAGGCCCGGGTGATCATGGCTACATAATAAACAGACTTGGAGCGGCCCTCGACTTTAAAAGAACATACCCCTGCATCCCTCAACTGCCCCAGCAAATGTATAGCACAGAGATCTTTAGAATTCATTAAATAACTTCCGTTTTCATCTTCGTCCAACTCGAATAAATTCCCGGGGCGCTCTGATTCCATAAGGTAAAACTGCCCCTCAAGCGGTTCCTCAGCGCCAGTCCCCTTTGACGGATCATCTTTTTGATAAATCTTATACTGCCAACGGCAAGAATTGGTACAAGCCCCCTGATTGCCATCCCGGCGACTTAAGTAATTTGAGATCAGGCAGCGTCCTGAATAGGCCATACAGATGGCGCCATGAACAAAAGATTCCAATTCCATCTCAGGGCAAACTTCATGCATCTGTCGTATTTCCTCGATAGTGATCTCCCGTGAGACAACGATCCTTTGGGCCCCATGATTCTGCCAGAATTTAACCGATGCATAGTTAATAACATTCGCCTGTACGGAAATATGAATGACCTGTTGGGGGAAATATTCTTTCATCAGCATAATAAGTCCGGGATCTGACATGATCCAGGCATCCGGCTGACAGATTGCGAGAAGTTGAGCGATATAGGTATTAAACGAGGCCAGTTTATGATTGTGAGGAAATACATTCGCCGTCACATAAACTTTTTTGCCCAAATTGTGGGCATAATGAACCGCCGTCGCAACCTGCTCAAAATCTTTAAAACCATTCCCTCTGGAACGAAGAGAAAACCGGGGAATCCCAAGATACACCGCATCCGCGCCAAAAGCGAAGGCGTATCTCATTTTTTCCATGTCACCGGCTGGGATCAATAATTCTGGTCTGATCAAGAATGCACTTTTCTAAAGCTGACAGTCCCTAAGCAAGCTTCAAATCTGTGTTCTACTTCTCTCCACAGCCTCTTGGCTTGTCCTTGCAGCACTGAACATATTATATACGATAATAAATCTTTGTTAACAATTTTAAAAAACCCTTTACAAGGTTACAAAACCTTATAAAGGGTTATAAAACCAGGTTCAAAGTTAGAACCTGTTTAATCCGTGAAATGCCCCAATTAGATCATGACAAATCAATACCTCTTTTTGTGCCCAAGTCCGTTGCCGTGCCAATCACCTCCCTGATTCCTGTCCGTTGAGCGTGGATACTCCGTCTTCGCCCGGGCTTCGCTCACATTGAGCACCAAGCCTAAGACTTCTTTGCCATGTAAGCCGCTGATGGCAGCTTCTGCTTCCTGCTGGGAAACCATTTCCACAAAACCGAAACCACGGGGGATCCCTGTAACCCTGTCTTTTAGGATCGTAACGCAGGAAACCACACCAAAATTCTCAAATTCCTTACGGAGACCTTCCTCTGTAGATGCATACGCCACATTGCCCACAAAAATATTCATTGATAGCTCCTGTCTTTGGGACTTGCCCGTGCGTCTCCCAAAATCTTATTTAATTGACGTTGCGCGTGCCTACAGTTTTCCTGTCATGTAATGAAGGATCGGAGTGGTTGCGGCAGTAGACTTCCGCATTATAAATGCTCAATATGTGCTTACAGCGGAAATGCTTGCACTTTCTTCCTTTTCTATACATTATAAGTTTTTTAATAAAGGCTCCTTTTTTTGAAATCTCAATTCCGGTTCTTAAAAAAATGGTTGTGAGAAAATTCCGCGAAAGCGGCATTTGAGGCAGGATGGATGATCTATCTAGGAGAGACCCTCGAATGTCAATTAGATAATACTCCCCTTTACGGCGATAGTCAACTTCTTATAGAATTTAAGCCTTCCCAACCCTGAATTTTTTACCTTTGATCTTTCCCGCATTTAAATGACCGATCGCATGTTCTAACCGATCATGGCTGATGGCCGCATAACTGTTGACCTCTAAAATATGGATTTTCCCGACCTCTTCGGGTTTAAGTCCCGCATCCTTCGTCAAGGCCCCCAGAATGTCCCCGGGACGAATATTGTCCTTGCGTCCGCCGCTAATATAGATGGTCGACATAAATGGGCGCATAACAATATCCTTAAACTTTTTTAATGAATTCAAATCCATGGTCGCGCAATCGATTTTTAAATACTCCCCAATGGTCCTTAAGATCGCGCGTTCCTGATGCGTGTATAAACTTAACGCGATCCCTTCCTGTCCGGCCCGTCCTGTACGCCCGATGCGGTGAACATAAAGCTCATGGTCAGAGGGCAGATCATAATTGATGACCATGCTCACATTCTTCACATCAAGCCCGCGGGAAGCCAGGTCCGTGGCCACCATGATCCGGCAGCTCTTATTATCAAACTTGATCAGTATTAATGTCCTCTCCTGCTGTTCCAAGTCTGAATGGATTTGCAGGGAATCGATCTTTTTTGTACGCAGCAAACCCGCCACTTTATTGCACGTTTCCCTGCTGTTACAAAAAATAATGCAGGATTGCGGGCAGTAATGGGCCAAGAGGCGTAACAAGGCATCATTCTTCTCATTTTCTACTTTAAAAAACAATTGTTTAATAGTGCCCGTCTGATGCTGGGAATCAATGGTCACCTGTGCGGCATCTTCCTGCAGGCTGGCGCTCAATGTTTTAATGCCATTGGGAAACGTTGCAGAAAACAGCATCGTTTGGCGGTCCGTAGGCGTAAATGAGGCAATGTGATTGATTTCAGCAACCGTTCCCATTTCAAGCAGCCGGTCCGCTTCATCCAGGACCAATACCTTAAGATCACAGGTGATGAGTACCCCTGTCTTTAGCAATTTAGTGATACGCCCCGGAGTGCCCACAACGATATGGGCCCCTTGCCTTAATGATTTGATCTTGTGGTGTTCCTCAACGCCTCCTGAAATGGTGAGGACCTTGATATTGCTGGTAAACCTTCCCAGCCGGCGAATTTCACCTGCCACCTGCTCGGCCAGTTCGCGAGTGGGGACTAACACCAAAGCCTGCGGCATATGGTTTGTAAGGTCTAATTTGGCAAGGATCCCCAACGCGAAGGCAGCTGTTTTACCGCTGCCGGTGTTGGCCTGACCGATAAAATCCCGGTTGCTTAATATAAACGGTAATCCCTTTTCTTGAATGGGTGTCATTTTGAAATAACCCAGTGATTTTAAATTCTCAAGCATGGGCTTACTTAAACCTACACTTTTGAAATCTTTAGACGTATCGCTCACATGATCCTTCTTTCTCAAGTTATCCTAGATCAGGTATGAATCAGCCTCGTTTTGATCAGGACCGCGGATAAAAAACTTTCCTTCATCAATCCGAACCCGCAAAATTCGACATCCTGACCGAGATGGTCCACATCCATAATTTCACGGCCGGTTTTCAAAGCCGCTTGGCGCGCCCATTCTTCCAACTGTTGCCGGGAGATTGAGCTTAAATTCGTCGAAACAAAAAGCATTCCCTCAGGCGTCAACGCCCGAAAGGCCTTTTCAATTAACAAGGGCATATCTTTCTTGACGCTAAAAACCGTTTTGTTAAACTGCGAAAATGAGGGTGGATCAAGGATGATGATATCAAAAAAATTGTTCCGCTTCGAAACCCGATCCAGATAAAGTGAAGCGTTCTCTTGAACAAATTCACTGCGGCCTTCATGAAGATGGTTAAGGCGATAATTCTCTTTCCCTTTTTGCAAGAATTTCGCGCTGATATCCACATTGGTCAGGCGGGATACGCCGTATTTGCGGCAATAGACACCAAAAGAACACGTGTAAGCAAAACAGTTCAATACGGACCGGCCCAAAGCATACGCGGAGAGTAATTTACGGTTCTTGCGCATGTCTAAAAATAGTCCCTGATTAAGGTGGTCATTTAAGTCCACGTGAAAACGCAGCCCATTTTCTTCAACGATTGTCTTGGAATTTCCTTGACCGATAAGCACATCAACCGCAATATGGGACGCGCTGCGGGTTTGGGAGACGGTGCGGTCCTTGAAGACCAGATATTCAACCTCAAAATGTTTGGCTAAGGTGTCGGTGATGGCCCTTTGATGCGGATGCCAGCCTGCGTCTAAAACATACACCACAAAGTGTTTGTTGAACCGGTCAATGATCAAGCCTTCAAGTCCATCACGCCGGCTGTTTACCAGACGCATTGCGTTGGTATCCAGTTTTAATGTCCCCCGGTAAAGGAATGCACGCTTCAACAAAAGAGCAGGGTCTGACAAAACACCCTTAACGGTCGCTGCCTTTTCGTTTCGCATAATATTCCTTACTGTAAATTGGACGGCCGTCTATGGGCGGGACTTACCTATTTAAGTGGACATATTATACTCCTTTGTATAGATAGACACAATGATTCTTATTGACGGCTACAAAGCACAAACAAAAAAACATTAACTCAAGCATGCCTACAACAATCCCGTCGATATCATCAAATCATCTTTCAAGGCAATCTCAGCACGATGCAAATACTGCACCAAATCAACGATACGGTTAGAGTATCCCCATTCATTGTCATACCATGAGATAAGACGAAATAACCGCCTCTGGGTCTCGACATTACTTTGTAAGGTCGCTCTTGAATCATAGATCGATGAATGACTGTCATGAATGAAGTCTGTCGAAACAAGTTCTTCATCGGTATAGCCCAAATATCCTTTAAGATATGTTTTTGAGGCTTTTTTGACAAACGCATCAATCTCCTGAATAGATGTATCCCTCTGGGCACGGAACGTCAGATCGACAATTGATACGTCTAACGTCGGGACCCGAAATGATATCCCCGACAACTTGCCTTTAAGCCCGGGAAACACATCGAGAGCTATCTTTGACGCGCTTGTCTTTGACGGAATAATATTGGCTGCAGCGGCACGGCCGCTGCGCCAGTCTTTTTGGGAAAAGCCATCTGTGATCTTCTGACTTGCAGTATAACTATTGATGGCCGTCACCAAACCCGTCTCAATGCCTATCCCCTCTTGAGTCAAGACATAAAGAAGCATCGATAAGCAATGTGCCGTGCAACTAGCCGCTGAAATGATATGATCTTTAAATGGATCATATTCATGTTCATTAACGCCTATCACTATCGTTTTAACATCCCCCTGTGCCGGATATGTCAGTAGAACTTTCTTGGCACCTGCCCGAATATGACCATAAGCTTGATCATCATGCCCCATCAATCCAGTTGCATCAATGACAAGATCAACCCCGAGATCCTTCCAGGGGAGGTCACAACGATCTGGAGGTGAAGACAAACACCTAATTCTGTGTCCGTTGATGATCAATACATCATTAACAACTGATACCTGATGGGAAGAATTACCATGAACAGAATCGTGTTTGATCAGGTAGGCGAAGTAGTCGATATCCGTCGAAATATCAACAACTGCGACGACATCAATTCCCTTGCCTAATAGTTCCTGATCACAAATCGCACGAAGAACCAGCCGGCCAATACGGCCAAAACCATTAACGCCTATTCTGATTCCCATACCATTTCACTTTCTAAGCGTACCTTTGCTCATCATTCCCTGGTATCTTGAAAAAGCCATGTTGACAGATAGCGTTCACCCGTATCCGGCAATACAACAACTATGGTTTTCCCTTCATTTTCTTTTCGCCGGGCAACCTCAAGCGCCGCCCATAATGCAGCTCCGCTGGAAATCCCGACAAGAATGCCTTCCAGGCGTGCCGCTTGGCGGGCGGTCTCGCCGGCATTGTCATTGGTAACACGAATAATTTCATCAATGATTTCACGGTTCAAAACCTTCGGTATAAACCCTGCACCAATTCCCTGGATCTTATGCGGCGCAGGCGAACCTCCGGACAAAACCGGAGAGGCATCAGGCTCTACAGCGATTGCCTTAAATGAAGGCTTTCTTTGTTTAATAATTTCAGCAACACCTGTGATCGTCCCTCCCGTACCTACACCGGAGATCAAGATATCCACCTGACCATCGGTATCTTTCCAAATTTCTTCAGCTGTGGTTTTACGGTGGATTTCAGGATTCGCTTGGTTATTGAACTGCTGAGGGACAAAACTATCCGGCGTGACGCGAGCGAGCTCATCGGCTTTTTCTACCGCGCCTTTCATGCCTTTTGCCCCTTCGGTCAAAACCAGGGTCGCCCCAAAAATTTTGAGCAACTGCCTTCGCTCAAGACTCATAGTTTCCGGCATTGTAAGAATCAACTTATAGCCTTTAGCAGCCGCAATGAAAGCCAAGGCAATTCCGGTGTTACCGCTGGTTGGTTCAATAATAACTGTACCCTTTTGAAGAAGCCCTTTTTGTTCCGCATCCTCAATAAGCGCGATCCCGAGCCTGTCCTTAACGCTCGAAAGCGGATTAAAGGATTCTAGTTTAACGAGTACAGTTGCCCCGACTCCTTGAGTAATCCTGTTTAGTTTAACCAACGGTGTGTTGCCAATGGTTTTTGTGATGTCAGAAAATATTCTTGCCATAAACTCCCCCCTCTTAAAAGCCCCGCGCTTGGGCCGACTGCCCAAGCGGGGCTTCGTTTCATTAAACCTACGTTTTTGCTAAAGCCTGTTCAATATCCGCGATAATATCCTCGATGTGCTCAATCCCTATGGATAATCGAACAAAATCCGGCGTTACACCCGTCGATAGTTGCTCTTCTGGTGAAAGCTGTTGATGAGTCGTTGTTGCCGGATGAATGGCAAGACTTTTAGCATCACCAACATTTGCCAAATGAGAAATCAATTCTAACGAATTGATAAACTTCCCTCCGGATTCTAAACCGCCTTTAATGCCAAAGCCCAGGATGGCACCGGCACCTTTTGGTAAATATTTCTTTACCCTCTCTTTTTCAGGGCTGTCATCAAGCCCGGGATAGTTCACCCAACTGACCTTGGGATGTTTTTTTAAGTATTTCGCCACTGCCAATGCATTCTCGGAGTGACGAGGAAGGCGTAAATGAAGGGTTTCCAGTCCTTGAAGAAACAGGAATGAATTAAATGGTGATACTGCGGGTCCTATATCACGCAATAAAGTGACACGTGCCTTGATAATATAAGCAATATTGCCTATAGGTCGTAAGGCATCAACAAATTTAATGCCATGATAACTTGGTTCAGGATCAACAATCAGCGGAAATTTGCCATTTTCCCAGTTAAATTTCCCTGAATCTACAATAACCCCGCCAATACTGGTCCCGTGCCCGCCAATAAACTTAGTCGCAGAATAAACAATGATGTCTACGCCATGATCAAACGGTTTTAACAAATACGGTGATACCGTATTGTCAAGAACGAACGGAATCCTGTGGTTATGGGCAATGCGGGAGATCCCTTCAAGATCAGCCACATCAAGCTTAGGGTTTCCGATTGACTCTGCGTAAACTGCCTTAGTTTTGACAGTGATCGCTTTATCTAAAGCTTCAAGGTCATTAGATTTTACAAAATTGACCTTAACCCCTAATCTTGGAAAAGTATAATGAAAAAGATTATACGTTCCTCCATAAAGATTATCTGCCGAAACAATTTCATCCCCGGCCTGGGCGATGTTCAATAATGCCAAGGTAATGGCCGACTGTCCGCTGGCAACGGCCAAGGCCCCGACCCCGCCGTCTAAGGCCGCGACCCTTTTTTCAAAAACATCGCTGGTAGGGTTCATGAGACGGGTATAAATGTTCCCGAATTCACGTAACCCAAAAAGATTAGCGGCGTGATCTGTATTCTTAAACTGATAGGACGTGGTTTGATAAATTGGCACGGCCCGGGCCCCTGTCGTGGGATCCGCCTCCTGCCCGCCATGTAGGGCGAGTGTTTCAGGTCTTAATTTTGCGTCGTTCTTGCTCACTTTGCTGCTCCTTTCGGTTGATTCCTTTTGGGCGGGTAATGATTTCTTTCCCCCGGAAACAAAATTTGAAATAATATCCAGAAGACTTTTTAAATTTAATTTCTTATTTTCTGGCATGTATCCTCCTTCATCTTTCCATTAATTAGAACGCATATTGCGCGCTTAGGACAGGCCCGCTGCCCAATCCGATCTTTGAATTGCCTGAAGCATATCTTCCCGTATCGGTATAGGCCAAAACCAAGGTTAGATTCTTATTAACCAGCCATGCTGCATGCACGTCCCAATAATTGGCATTTCCATGTATTGGTGTTGTATTATTGTATTCTTCTCCTTGTTTGAATTCATACCCTACAGCAATGTTGTGCGGTAGAACCACATCAACGTTTCCAAAAGCGGTCTCTCTTCTTTCATTTGTAAAACCAAGGACCCCTGTCGCAACTTCTTGCGACGAAAGAACACCGGCTGACAGGACAACCGGCAAAGGCAGCTGAGTGATTGTTTTTGTCGCGACTGCATACCAATCCTCTCCTGATCCGCGTGTCGGCAATCCCAGTTGACGAAGGACTTTATCGCTCGTTGTTTTATAAATCGTTCCAACAGAGATTTCTGGGAGAAACTTTGTATCAAAAGAATTCTCCGGTAATAACACAAATTTGGCACCAATATTATTCTTATGGAAATCCTTCCCTGGAATTGCCCATGAAATGTATTGATACCCTTCCGAAATTTCTAATCTCTTGAGTAAGGTCGTAGCGCCTCCGATAGAACCCCAATCGATCTTTGATTGCCCCAGATGGGTGTACCATGTGCCAAACCTTGGCGTACTTACGACCTCGGTATCTCCAATACTATAGAGAGCCTCACCTTCTGCAGGATAAGCCAACGGATTAAACGCGACACCGCCCACACCTTCCAAGTTATTTAAAGGAAGGCCGGCATGAGCAAAATGACCGGTTAAAAAAATAGTTACAACGATTAAAGCTAATTTAGTTAAGTGTTTCATTTTGAGAATCCTCCTGATTAAAATGGGATTCCCCAGCTGTCTGGTAAAATCATTATTTTTTTAATTTTATCACTGTTTGCGTTGCCGTTTAGTTCGGTCAACTGACTTCCAACCTCTCAACACCTGATGCCTAGATTCCACCACCTCCTTCGACGCGCCAGACATCATCAAAGCGCTTTTTTTCTGTGACTTCGATTTGAATAATTTTTGTTTCATGGACTTTAATAGTGACCGTCCCATACTCTAACGATCCGATAGCGGACGCTATATCCTTGATAATGGCATCATTCACAATATTTTTTGGATTTTGCTTCGTACTCATTTTGCCCTCCAGATTTATAAAATAAAAAACCCACGGCTTTAGTTGTTCGATTTCTGGCAGTGGGTTGTCCCGTAGCGCCTAATGCATAAATGATGCGTCACATAGGCGGATCTCCACCACCATAAAGGCGGCACATCGCCATGCAACAACACATCCTAATGAATCCATGTCTCATAACCGACCTTCAAATTTCGTATTCACAAAACGTAACATCTTTCGGACACACAAAAACATTTTCACCTTTAATAAGCTTTAATTGAGAATATTCCTGCTGGGTTATTTCTACTTGAAGCTCATTTCCAAATTCTGTGCTCAAATCAAGCTTGACCGAGGAACCGGCAAGGTTTAAGAATTTAACAATCGATTTTATGGCATTGTCCCCTTGCGGGTGCCGGGAGATATCAAGCTGATGTGGCCGGATATACAAATTAGCTGGCTTGATATTTGAAAGATCCCCGCCCTGCGATAAATTTGCCCCGGAATGGTCTAAAAATAATTTCCCATCAATAACACGGCCCCGAAATAGATTGACATTGCCTAAAAAATTCAAAACAAAAACGCTTGCCGGCTTATGATAGACTTCCTGCGGTGTACCAATCTGTTCGATATGCCCTTGATTCATCACCACGACACGGTCGGCCACTTCTAGCGCCTCCTCCTGATCATGCGTCACAAACAAAGAAGTAATGTGCAAATCATCATGGAAACGTCTGAGCCACTGGCGCAATTCTTTGCGTACCTGGGCATCCAAAGAACCGAAAGGCTCATCAAGCAAAAGCACCTTAGGCTCAATAGCTAAAGCACGGGCCAAAGCAATGCGTTGACGCTGCCCCCCGGACAGTTGGGATGGATAACGATTCCCCACCCAATCAAGCTGGACTAAATGAAGCAGCTCCTTAACTTTAGCCTTAATCTTGTCTTCGGACAGGCGGATATGTTTTGGCTGGACCTTCAACCCAAAAGAAATGTTTTCAGCGACGGTCATATGCCGAAAAAGGGCATAATGCTGAAAAACAAACCCAACATTACGGTCTTTAATTTTCTTGTCCTTCGCATCATTCCCCTGAAATAAGATCTCCCCCGCGTCTGCTGTTTCAAGGCCCGCAATGATCCGCAATAGCGTCGTCTTCCCTGAACCCGAAGGTCCCAATAAGGCAATCAGCTCACCTGTCTGGACTTTCAAGCTCACATCATCAAGGGCCTTGAAAGCGTCAAAAGTCTTAACGATGTGTTTCACTTCAATACTCATATCAATGCTCCCGCTCTTTGCGGACTGCTTTTAATTCGGCCCTGAAGCGATATTCCACCAATGTTTTGATGATTAAGGTCAGCAAGGCCAAAAATGCCAACAAAGAGGCCGCGGCAAAAGCAGCTGTAAAATTGTATTCGTTATATAAAATCTCAATCTGTAAAGGCAGGGTGTTTGTCAGTCCGCGAATATGTCCGGAAACAACGGAAACGGCGCCAAATTCACCCATAGCCCGGGCATTGCATAAAATGACCCCATAAAGCAAACCCCATTTAATATTAGGCAAGGTCACGTACCAAAAAGTTTTCCATCCGCTGGCCCCTAAAGTAATAGCCGCTTCTTCTTCATCGTTGCCCTGAGCTTTCATAACCGGTATCAATTCCCGAGCAACCATGGGGAAGGTGACAAATATGGTCGCTAAAATAATGGCAGGAGGCGCATAAATAATTCTTATGCCGTGATCACGCAGCCAGGGGCCAAAGACGCCTTGCAATCCAAAAATTAAAACAAATATTAAACCGGAAATGACCGGTGAAACAGACAGCGGCAGATCAATCAGCGTCAGCAAAAAATTTTTACCCCTGAAGTCAAACTTTGCAATGGCCCAGGAAGCCGCAACGCCAAATACCAAATTCAGCGGGACCGCGATCAGGGCTGTGAGAACCGTCAATTTTATAGCAGCTAGGGTCTCTGGATTAATTAATGAATTAAAATAAACAGCAATCCCCTTTTGCAGGGCCGAAGCAAATACAATAAATAGGGGGAAAAAGATAAAAAGAACTAAATACAGCAGCGCTATCCCTATCAAAGATCGACGAACAACTGGTGATTCTGTACGCGCTAAAGAAGACATATTAACTCATCCCGATGCGTTTGGATGCCCACCACTGAGCAAAATTTGTAAGTGCCAATAACAGAAAAGACACGATCAGCATAACTAAAGCAATAGCTGTGGCTCCGCTGTAATCGTACTGTTCGAGTTTAGTAATGATTAACAAAGGCGCTATTTCAGTTTTGCCGGGCATATTACCCGCAATAAAAACAACTGACCCGTATTCTCCGATCGTGCGTGCAAAAGCCAAGCTAAAACCAGTGACCAATGAAGGAAGCACTGCGGGGAAAATAATCCGGAAGAATATTTGAAATCGTCCGGCACCAAGGCTTGAGGCCGCATCTTCTATTTCAGGGTCTATTTCCTGTAACACCGGCTCAACCGTGCGCACAATAAACGGCAAACCGATAAAAATTAGCGCAAGTGTTACCCCTGTCCAGCTAAAGGCCGATTGAATACCTATCTTGTATAAAAATTGCCCGATCATCCCATTAGAGGAGTAAAGGGTTGTCAGTGCAATCCCTGCCACTGCCGTCGGCAAGGCAAAGGGAAAATCAATAAGGGCATCCACGATCTTTTTGCAAGGAAAGCTGTAGCGTGCCAACACCCAAGCTATAAGAAATCCAAAGAAAACATTGATCACAGAGGCTATGAAAGCCGCCCCGAAACTTAAGCGGTAAGCCGCCAAAGTTCTCGGGGCCGTCACGACGCTCCAAAAATGCGAAAAACTGATCGTCGAAGTTTTAATAAAAAGCATAGATAACGGAATAAGCACGATCAGGCTCAAATAAAATACCGTGTACCCTAAGCTTAAATGAAAACCCGGAAGTGTTGACTTTTGTTTAAGCAAAAACATTATGTCCCCTGTGTATAAATCTGATCAAATGTTCCACCATCGGAAAAATGTTTCTTTTGGGCTGCTTGCCAACCACCAAAAACCCCGTCAATTGTAAACAAATTGACAGGCTTTAACTGATCAGCATATTTCTGGGCGATTTGTTGGTTACGTGGCCGATAATAATTCTGAGCAATGATCTCCTGGCCTTCATCGCTATAAAGATATTTCAAATACTCCCTTGCCTGCCTTTTTGTCCCGTGGCGGTCCGTATCACGTTCAACCACAGCGACCGGAGGCTCCGCGAGGATACTGATGGAAGGAATAATAATATCAAATTTACCGGGTCCCAGTTCGTTAACTGCCAGATAGGCCTCGTTTTCCCATGCGATCAAAACATCCCCGATGCCGCGTTCCACAAAGGTTGTTGTTGAACCGCGAGCACCGGAATCTAAAACCGGCACATTCTTATAAAGAGCACTGACAAACGCCTTAACCTTGTTCTCATCACCGTTAAATTTCTTGAGCGCATAACCCCAGGCCGCCAAATAATTCCATCGGGCTCCGCCGGAAGTTTTTGGATTTGGCGTAACTACTGAAATACCGGGCTTGGCCAGATCATCCCAATCCCGGATATTTTTTGGGTTACCTTTGTGTACCAGAAAAACAATGGTTGATGTATAAGGAGCGCTGTTATCCGGCAGCAGACTTTGCCAATTCTTAGGCAACAAATTTGACTTTTGGGCGATGGCATCTATATCATAGGCCAAAGCTAAGGTCACTACATCAGCATCCAACCCGTCGATAACAGCACGAGCTTGCTTTCCGCTTCCCCCATGAGATTGGTTAATAATGACATCTTCACCGGTCTTCCCTTTCCAATATTTAATAAAGGCTTTATTGTAGCTATCGTACAATTCACGGGTCGGGTCATAGGAAACATTAAGCAGGGTGATCTGTTTCGCCCATGATCCTGTTGTCAGACCCAACATCAAGATAAATGCGAATACCGCATTGATTAGATTTTTAATTTTCATTTTACTCTCCTTTAAAAAATTATATGCTCAACTGCAGCATCGTAGTAAACAAGTTCTCTGTCTTGCGGTTACCGTTGTTCCCGCTGTTGCCCCCGGCGACATAAGCCCCGCGATCAAACTTGGTTTGTTCAAAAGCAAAGCTTACCTTGGCGTTGCGGTTTAAATACCAATTGATGCCTGTGGCCCATGCATTCTCTTTTGATATGGAGGTATTCAGGTTAGAAAAATTCTTAGTAAAAATCGTAGGATCTAACTTCAGTTCCCCATACCGTCCAACCAATTCAACCGCTCCCCAATGCCCGCTGGATGGTTCAAAATCATGCCTGGGTACGACCCCGCTATAAGAAGCATCTTCACCTGTTAACACATAACTACCCTCGACTGAAAATGCTCTGTTATCCACTTTATCACGGATAACACCGGGGCTGCTGGCGCTAAACGGAGCAGCCGTGGTAAAATATTGCAATGATTCATGGTCATCAACTCTTTCACCGAGGATCCCTAAGGATTTATAATAATAATACGCCTGAGGTTCTGTGCGTAACTGCGGACCCGCGGCGGAAACAACATTGGTTGTGTTGTAATATCCGAAGACCGGGGCCTGTCCGGGTGATATATAGGTTGGCAGGTCACTGCCTTTTTGCTTACCATAACTGACCGCATAACCAATACCTAACCCTCTTAATGGCTCAATGCTTGTATTTTTAAAAGGAGTGGCAAATATACGGCCTGTTCCGGACTTACTGTCCGTATCTCCATTGGCAACGGAAGAATACCCGCCATATCCGGTTTCTTTATCAGCAGCTCCGTCGAATAAACCTGCCGCATAGGTGATCCAGTCAAAGTACAAATTCCCGCCGACCTGTACACCAACATCTCGCTGCGGGGAAAGATTGCCTGTTAGGCCTAATTCGACAAAGTTTGTAAATCTGGAATCCTGCAAATTTTCAAGGTCAAAAGGCGTTTTCATCTTACCAGCCTTGATTATAAAATCAGGATTATACCTGTAATCGATCCATGCATCTTGAAGGGCCACACCATAGGCTGTGGGTGTAGCAGCTGTCAGCAACGCGCTTGTCGGACTATACGTGCTGATGGAACTATACGTATTATTGTAGCCAAAATCAGGCTGTATATAATAATCAAAGTCACGAGCTACCGTTCCCTGAATAAGAAGCCTGACCCGGCGCGCTAAAATACTGCTGACCTCGCCTAATTCTTCCTTATTATTATCAGCGAATTCACGGGCTTCTATCTGCGTATAACCACCGATCTTAAGGCTATAGTTCCCGTCCGGTGATTTAATAGAGAAGCCATCCTTGCTATTTGCCAAAACAACTGGTGTTGTGGTGACTTGAGTCTTTGTCTCTTCCTTACTATTCTCAATTTGACGTTTGAGAATAGCCACCTGTTGCTCTAAATCATTTAATCTCTGTTCCAATGAGCTTGTATCAGCAAAAACTACTCCTGATAGCGGTAATACAGTGATCAAACTAAACATTACAAAAACCCGACTAAAAGACCTCATGACCTTACTCCTTATTCACGAATACTTCCGGTAATCCGGTAAGTCACTCGAACAGTTATTATTTAAATATAGGCATGCAGTCGTCTGTTGCCCGTTTTTTCTCCTTGAAAGTTATCAAAACTCTATAAGACTATCAAAACCATGCTATTAGTAGTCTTCTACCCTAAAATTTTTTAAATCTGATAACTAGAGATCCGCTCTCCCTTTAAATTATTAATTCTAATTGCCACATCAGCCAAGCTCGTGTTGTCTAATATGTCCGACATTGCGTCTCTCACATCCTTCATAACTAACCGTATCCCACAATGATGCTCGTCTTTACACTCCTTACACGGCTTATAAGCTGACTGACTAACACATGCGACCGGCGCTATTGGCCCGTCGAGAATACGCATGATTTGTCCAATTTTAACTTCATTTGGATTCCGAGCCAACTGATATCCCCCGCCTTTTCCTTTTTTACTCTGTAAAATACCGTTATTCTTAAGTTCAAGCAAAATCAACTCTAAAAATTTCTTAGGGATCTTTTCTTCATAAGCCAAATCAGCAATTAAAACAGGGCCCTTGTTATATTTTTCACTTAAATTCATTAGGGCATGTAACCCATATTTTGTTTTATTTGATATCATATACTACTCTCCCTATGGACATGGTAGAGTATATCGCATGATCAAATTTTTGTCAAGAATAAATTTTTTCTAATGGTAAATGTTTAGCGGGTTGAGAGAACCGTGTCATTGCGAGGAGCCCGCAGGGCGACGAAGCAATCCAAAAACATCAAAAAGTCTTTGCTATCCGTCGATAAATGGTTAATAATAAAGCCATGGTCGACGGACAAATGTTGACAGAGAAAACAAAAGAAGAACTAATTGAGATCATTGTTGCACTGGTCGCATCACCTGCTTTTAATACAATCTGCCCACCGGTATG
>JADFXX010000004.1:155909-156313 GCA_015233335.1 Candidatus Omnitrophota bacterium
CTGTTGAAGTTATTGAGCATATCCAAGAAGACATTATTCCCGCAAAGGTTCATGTCAGGAAGTACCGGCGACACCGGTATTACTGCACATGTTGTCAAAAGGTCATTACAGCGCCGTATCACCCGCAGCATGTACCTCAAGGCTATCTTGGGGCCAATGTGCTTATCCAAGCAGCGATACTGAAATACTACCATTGCCTGCCTTACGACAAGATTGTTGAATTATTCCGAGATATGGCAGGCCTTAAAGTCAGCGCCGGAGGCTTATCACAAGCATTGGCTCGTATCAGCCGGTGGATTGGGGTTGAGAAAAAGGTTTTGCTTGAGGCCATTCGCGGCAGCCCGCAAGTGCATGCGGATGAGACTGGGTGGCGGTTAGATGGCAAGAAGAGTTGGGTCTGAGCA
>JADFXX010000005.1 GCA_015233335.1 Candidatus Omnitrophota bacterium
TTTTAAAAAGTAGTCGGCTCAGGGCCCAGACCAGAGTTACGGCCAGCATATGCACGGTAAAATTGAAAATGTGATAGCCCTGCGGATCGAGCTGGTTGAAATGATAATTCAATGCGAAAGAATACATACCCACCAAGCGGGTCATGGGAAAAAAATGCCACATTAGCCGGATATCATTAAAATTTCTGATGAAGAGATTATTGGTTATGAAACCATGGTCATCAAAAACAAAATCAAATCTAAAGGTCTGGGAGTAGATCAGGAACCCTAAGAGCATGAGCCCCGACCATCGCAGGAAATACTGTAGAATAAAATTTTCTTTCACGTCTTTTAGAATAACAAAATAATAAACCCTTCGCAATGCGATTTAGAGAAAGGGGTTAATCCAAGTTTTGCGTTATGATATACTAATGCAAAATTTGGGGGTATGGGCTTGATTCAGAAAATGCAAAAAATAGCAGCTTGGGGCGTATTGGTTTTAGTCGTAGGACAATGGCTTTGGATGAGCTGGTTGCGCTGGCCTGATCCTATCAGGGATTTTGGCCGTGAACTGTATGTCCCTTGGCAGCTCAATCAGGGGAGGATGCTGTATCAAGATCTTTTTTATCTCTACGGACCATTTTCTGTTTATTTTAATGCTCTGGTCTTTCGTCTTTTGGGAACTTCAATCACAGCACTGGTGGCAGTCAACTTTCTTCTGCTTGCAGGTCTTTCTGGCCTTATTTTTTCCTTGTTCCGATTTCTTGCCGGTTTTTGGGCAGCCTATTCTGCCTTGTTAATATTTTTAGGTATTTTTGCATTTGGACAATATACCGACGTGGGGAATTATAATTATATTTGTCCTTACGCGCATGGGGTGGTCCATGGCTTAATCCTGTCCTTTTTAGCGCTCATTGTTTTAAAGCAATGGTTATTGCGGCCGTCGGTGTTGGGGTTGATCATACTTGGGCTTTTATGGGGACTGGTTTTTCTGACTAAGTTTGAGGTATTTTTAGCGCTGACATCGGCATTGGCTGTGACTATGCTCCTTCACGGATGGATGACAAAAGAGTTGGGGACAAGTGTCAGGAGAATGGGACTGATCGTATTGATCTTCGGGTTATTTTTCTGGATATTCCCGAAGCCCTTGACCGCAGGGAAGCTTTTGGAAATTATTTTTAACAGATACGCGCATTCAATGTTAAGCCCAGCGTCGACGGGGTATTACGGCAATCTATCGGGATTCAATACCCTCTGGGCCAATGTGACGTTAGTGTTGGAAAGCGCATTGGGGTATATGCTGGCAGTATTTGCGCTAGTTTTTGTATCAGGCCTTGTCAGCAGGGTCAAAGATAAATTATCACGTCAGGTTATTGTTGGGGTATTAGCTGGCCTCATTGTCATTGCAGGGTTCTTTTTGACCTCAGACGCCCTATGGCTATTGTTTCGACCGTTGCCGTTAATATTGGTGATCATGATGTTAGTCACTCTGCGGGCATTATTTCGAAAGTCTTTAACCCGGCATGAGGCAGTGAAAAATCTTTTGCTGCTTTCAATTATCATTTTTTCTTTTGTCCTGCTTTTCAAAATATTTCTAAATGTGCATGTCTATCATTATGGATTTGCCCTAGCCATGCCCGGAGCACTTTTATTGGCGGGAGGCTTTGTGTATTACATCCCTCTCTTGGGAAGGGGCAAGTGGTATGCCCCAAGCGTTTGCAGACTTTTGGGCTTAGCACTCCTGATGGCCGGTATTATAGGCCATTTTAAATGGGCGAATTATTACTACAGCCGCAAGGACCATGCCGTGGGTCGAGGTTATGACACGATGTTGGCATGGAATCCGCATGTATTTTCAACACCATCCATGATGAGTTTCGCTATTGACTGGATCCAGAAGAACACAAGGAGCACAGATACAGTTGTTACAATTCCGGAAGGGGCCATGATCAATTTCTTATCCCGCAGAAAAAATCCTATGCAGGACATCGAGTTTATGCCTAACATGAAAGAAGAAAAGATCATTGAGTCTTTTCAAAAGGTGCAGCCGAATTTTGTTGTTGTGGTCTTCAGGGATATGTCTGAATACGGGGCTGCATTTTTCGGCAAAGATTACGGGACAAAAGTTGACCAATGGATCCAGGACCATTATAGTATGATTTTTTATATGCAGGCACCCACTAAAGCAGGTTTAGAATTTGTCACCATATTAATGCGCGGTAAAAGACCTTCCTCCAGTTTTAAAGAAACTGAAGTTATTCTCCGGTAATATTTTCCTCAATTCTTGATGAGCGGTCTTGGGGAAAACGATCTTCCTTTTTCTAAGAGGAGAGATTCATAGACTGTGTAGGGCAATAGAGCTAAGAACTGGCGTTTCGTAGGGTTATGCAGGGCTTCCCGGATCATGGTTGAGGACGCCTCAAAGCTAAGAGCAGGTATAAAACTGACATTTAGCCGGGTCTTGATCAGAACATCAGAACCGCCTTTGCGTTTTGCAAATATCACCGAAACGGAATGGACAATTTTATTAAATACGCATAAGTTTTGTGCGATGTTCTCTTCTAGTTTTTGGATGGTATCAATTTCGTTTCCCTTAGGATTTAGACGGTAATAGTGATCCGTGCCCACGATATAAAATGTATCGGTTTTTTGGAAGGGATTTAGACTCAAAAGTCTAAAAATATTTGTTTCTCCATCGAACGTGTAGTTTCTAGTGATATCGGAGTAGGCTAACAAAGGGCTGAATTTGGACAGAACCCGTTCAGATATGTGGTGCCGCCATTGGCAGGGTGCTAATTGAGATTTTCTGGGGTCATCTCCGGCAATAATAAAAACAACCTTATCCAGTGAACAGTGGGCGATTGCCGAGAGCGCCACTAGCAAATGACCCCAGTGGATGGGGTTGGCGGAAATTGGATAAATACCTATTCTAAGAACTTTGTTGGTGAAATTTTTTGGGAAATCTGTTTCATGGATAGCAAGGTCAAGAGAGGGAGAAATCTTTGAGGATGCTAAATGTTCCTTAATTTGTGCCAGTAACAGATCGCTTTCTTCTACAATTTTCAAAATCAAATTATCTTTTTCTTCGGATGGAAAAATGTCGATCATTTTGGCCGTTTCAAAACGGACATTTTTTTTGATAGTTTCGATGATTTTTTGCTCGGGTAGATACGGTTTGAGATTGAGCATACGATCAATATAAACGAGGCAAGTAAGAATAGGATGATGGGAAAATTAAGTTTTATTTAAGGTTTTTCAGAACACCTTAATCGTTATTTCACATATCCCTCATTTTGTATTTATATGAGTAGTTTATGCTGTACTTGTATAAATAACCCATTTAAACCTTAAACTATTTTTCTTGATCGAATGCTACATAAATCCTTTTATCTCATACTGATAGCGATTTTTGCATGCACTTTGGTAACACCCGTTCCCCAAGCCAGCGCAGAGAGTCTTTTAAATCTGCCGGAACCGGGGATCATGGTAGATTTAAGTCCTGCCTATACTCCGGTCCTGATTAAAGGGCTCAAGGTCCACCCCGAAAATCCGTTTCTCTTTGATTTCATTATAGATACGGGAAATGATATCTCGGATGTAACGCCATCTCTAGAAAAAGAATCCGAAAAGCTTGTTAAATATTTTCTGACGGCTATGACAGTGCCGGAAAAGGATTTATGGGTAAATTTGTCGCCGTATGAAAAAGACAGGATGATAGCTTCTAATTTATCCCAGACAGAAATGGGTCGTGATATGCTGGCGCAAGATTATATCCTAAAACAACTGACAGCCTCTCTTATATATCCGGAAAAGAATTTGGGACGAACATTTTGGGATGAGATTTACAGCAAAGCCCGTCAGATGTATGGGGCAACAGAAATCCCTGTGAACACGTTTAATAAGGTATGGATCGTTGCGGACAAGGCAGATGTGTTTGAAGGGGATAATGTAGCATATGTGGTGGGGGCTCACCTGAAGGTAATGCTGGAGGAAGATTATTTAGCATTGAAGGTGAAAGCATCCCAGGGGGAAAGCCCAGCCAACCAATTAGGTTCAAGCATCATCCGCGAAATTATTCTTCCTGCCATTGAAAAAGAAGTGAACCAAGGGAAGAATTTTGCTCCATTGCGACAGATGTTTTATTCGATGATACTTGCCAGCTGGTATAAGATGGCGCTTAAGGACGCGATATTGACACAGGTTTATGGGGACCAGAGCAAGGTCAGGGTGGGGATCAACCAAGATGACCCTAAGGCCAATGAAGAGATATTCAATCGTTATTTACGGGCGTATAAGAAAGGGGTATTTAATTATATCAAGGAAGATATTGACAAGATCAGCGGAGAAACGATTCCCAGGAAGTATTTTTCAGGGGGAGAAGCGATCTGGCAAAATATAAGGCCAAGGGTGGTTCATGCGGCTGACACTGCTATGTCAGGATTAAGAGATCATGCGGTCATCGCAACGGTGGATACTTTTCCCCGGGATGCGTCCATGAAGGCCCGAAAACATCAGAATTATTTAAAAACAGTGGTTTGGCAAAGCAAGACAGAAAATGATCAAGGGATACCGGAAGTGCGTTACACCCGAGTGTCCACTTTGACCGTAGGCCCTGAGGAAGAAGAAGTTTTCTTAAAAGGGATATTAAAGAATAAAGATATTGTTCTTCTAACTAAAGAAACTGTCAGGGCGGCTCAAGACGGGAACACTAAAATTACACTCACAAGTGATAGGGGAATCATCCCTAAGAAATATTTGGGCCAAGAGGTTGTTCTTTCCGGTAATGTCGCTGAGGTACTTCCGGACTTCGAAGGCAGTGCTGAGGATTTGCCGCGCAAGCTTAGGGAGGCGCCTGAGGTTGCCATCAGGGTTAATGGAGTGTTTCGTGTGAGGGTCCATGACAGGGAGAAGGATCGTTATTTATATTTTTTAGTATTTAACAGAAAGGCCTTAGATCAGGGGAAATTTCGTCTTGTTAGTTTAGGGGGTGGTATCCGTTGGAAAAAAGGGGGCCTGGAATATTATAAAAAGAATGTGGACGGTCAGATGGATACGATAGAAGGGGAAGACCCCCAAGATGTAAGGGTTAATATTCAAGGGAAAAATTTAGACAAGTTTTTTAAAAAGTTGAATGCAGGGGCGTTTGTTGAAGATAATGTCGATCACGAACTAATAGATGAACTTAATGGGGAAAATGGTTTATTCCCAGAAGGTATTCCGAATCAATGGTTATCCGCAAAGGATGAAGCCATGTTGAATGGTTCACCAAAAGGGATAGATAAAGTGCATGATTTGATCACAGAAAAACAAATAACAAGGAAATATGCACAACAATATATTGAATCCCCAGACATAGCAGTTTCTGCAAGTCTTGACGGTCCCCGAGCTGCTAAATTAGTCGATGCCGTAAATGAGTTTAGAAGTAACGGTGAGCTGATTAGTTTAGTCTTTAAGGGGAGAGTTATAAATATTAGTTCGACCCTTTTGCTTATTAGTTTAAGGGTGGCTCCAAATTCTATTGTGCGTGTAAGAATCGGTGGGGTTGGTGAGTTTGAGTCGCAACAAATAATTAAAAAAGTGACGAAGGTGCTGACAGATCCTGCAATGATGGGTACACAAAATTCTCAAGAAAATCCGGGGGGGATTGATTTTAATTCCGAAAAAATGCAGATGGACATTCAAAAAGAGAGATCGGGAGTGCAAATACACCCCGATCGTACGGTGTTCGATCGCATCAAGGCGGAAGGCTTTGAAGGACTTGAATTTAAAATTGAGTCGATTGTGCCGATGACTAATTTGCCTCTACTGTTGGGGCTTAAGCCGCACCCCCAAGAGGGACAATTGGCCGGAGTTTAAGGTTTTCTTTTAAATATCATCACGCCGTGATTATTGGCCCAGCCGGGCGGCTGGGTCCAGTCTCCTCCCTGGCGGGCTATGGGGGAGAAGTTATCATGGATATATTGGGCGATCAGGGGGCAGTAAGTTTTACCGAATACGCCTAAGCCGGGTTCATTAGAAATGAAGCGGTTGGACATGATGACGTAACTTATTTTTTTGGTTTCCAGTTCTTTGATCACCTCAATTTCCTGCGAGCGCGGTATTTTGATATGATCAAAGTAGATCAACTGGCGTGTAGGACTTTCATGCCCGCTTAAATAGTAGTAGAGACAGTCGTAAGGCAGGGCAAAAAAATAGTCGTCTTTTTTGAGCGTGGTGTTCAAGAAATGGCTGACGGTATTGACGGTATCTGTCCATTGGGGTTCATTGTTGACATAAACCCCGCCCCTTTCCATGTTTAAATAGTGCCCGGGATTCTTTTGGCTTTCAATCGATCCGATATGTGCCACAACCCCAAGAATCGCCAGTCCCCATAAAAATATCAGGATCAATATACGTAAGAATTTAGGGGTAAATTTAAAAGCGAGGGATATCATCACAAAGTGAAATAAATCCAGAAAAGGCATAGACCAATAGGTACGATACCAGATCCCGCTGACTAAAAATTCATTAAAATAGAGAACAAAAGAAAGCCCGAGTACCCCAAGTGTTAATAATATGTTTTGACGGTATGTTTTCTCGAGTTTATTGGAAAGCAGCAGGTACAACCCAAAAAGCGTGCAACCGTGCAGAATAACACTGATGGTCATATTACTGGCGATCAGTACACACAGACCAATGAGCAGGGATTTGTGCAGGGCGATGTCAACGGACATAGCACTATGGACTAATGTCAGCCAATGCTGGGTCAAATAATAGGGGACGACCAAAAGCGGGGAGGCATGATAGGGCTGGTCATCACCGAAATAAGGCATGCATTGGCGGATGGCGTAAAGCGGCAGATCTTTGAGAAGTACCCAGTAAATAATACCCAGCCCCAAGGGTATAAAAAGAGCTGTTAGCCAATAAAATTTTTTCTTTTGCCCAAACGAAGAGTATTTTTTGAATCCGTCAATACAAAAAGTCGCAAGCCCAATGCCCGCTAAAGCCGCTAACCCGAAGTTAATTTTAATTAGTCCTAAAATAAAGCCCGTGATGATAGCGATCCATAAATAACGCATGGATCCCTTCAAGATATAGGATAAAAGACACCAGAGGATGATAAGCTCTGCGGTGATACCGCCGATGTGATTATATGTAAAGAAGAATTCCTGACGGGTTTCGGTAAACCAGGCAGCGGCCAGATACGCCAGGCCTGGCGACATGATGCACGTTGCGGATAAATAAAAAAAGGCAGAACATGCGATCACAAGCAAAGCCCGGCCTAAAAATACGCTAGTCATATGCACCCCAAAAATCTTAAAGAACAGGCCGTAATAATACGGCATGAGAGGGCCGTAGACCCACCAGAAGTCTTTGTAAGGTAATTTTCCATGAGTGACCGCATCAAAAGCGTATAGATCACGGCCGTGGTCTCCTTGAGACAGCAGGTCCTGAAAGTTCAGCTCAGGCCAGACAAAAATCCCAGCGGTCAGGATAGTTAAAAGGAGAAAAATGACTTTTGGAGTAAATTTCATAAACAATATATTTTCACACTTTAGGGGAATGTAAGGATATGTTTTTTATAAGGCCTGCTACCCCACAGGCGCACAGGGGCTGCTTATAACTATAGCCCCGAAGCGCCGAGCTTGTGGGGATGGGGGTCATGCGTCCGGCCTTAGAAAGAATATATCCTTATATTCCCTTACGCCTAAGAATCAGTGTCCCGTGATTCCACGCCCAGCCGGGCTCATTAGTCCAGTCCCCGAATTGGGCTATGGGAATGAAATTGTCTTGAATATATTTTCCGATCAGAGGGCAGTAGGTCTGCCCTAAAAATCCGAGTCCCAACTCCTGACGGACGTAAGCACGACTTGAGAGCACGACATAATTTACGTGATTTCTTTCCAAATCGGCTATCACGGATTTTTCCTGTGCGGTCGGAATCTTGATATGTTCAAAAAAGATCAACTGGCGTGTAGGCGTTTTTTTATCTGTCAGGAAATAATAGAGGCAGTCATAGGGAAGGGCAAAAAATAATTCATCCGGTTTTAGTGTTTTATTTAAGAAATCAGTAGTCTCCCTCACAGTGGCGATCCAGGCGGGGGAGTTGGTTAGGTAGATATCCCCTCGGGGGAGGTTTAAGTACTGGCCTTCTGTTTTTAAGGTATTTAAATGAGGCAGAACTGACCACCAGGAGAATGCGATGAGAATGGCAATACAAAAGAAAATCATTCTGCGCATTATTTTATGAATGCTTTGGGCGGCTGTGTCAATGAGCACAAAAGAGATCATCATACTCAAAGGTTGGGCCCAGAAAGCCCGGTACCAGACGCCGCTTTTAAGAAATTCATGAAAATTAAACACATAAAACAGGCAAAGCATGCCTAAGGACAATCCCAAGGTGATTTTACGAGTGGGGGCCAATTTATTTTTCGCAAAGAGGTATAAACACCGCAGGCCGCTGGCATTGATCAAAACGGCAAAGGTAAGATTCGGCCAGTTGGATGTCGCAGTACGAAAAGTTATTTTTAAAAAATTAATGATCGCAAGCCACGGACTTGTACTATACGGCTGATCTCCCTCCATATAAGGAAGGCATTGGCGTATTTCAGTTACCGACAGATTTTTTAAAAGAGACCAGTATATGCCATAGACTAAAAGAGGTAGGCCTATGAGGCCTAAAGCATAAAAGAGTTTTTTGGTCGTATTGAACGTAAGCTTGCGGACAAAATCGCATACCGCCACTGTTATGACACACATGGCAAGTGCGGCTAAGCCGAAATTGATCTTGATGAGACACAACAGAAAGACAAGGGTAAGCGCACCCCATGCAAATTTAAGACGGAGGTTTTGAATATAAGATAACAGGCAAAAAACAATTCCCAAAATCACGACTATGCCGCCTAAGTGATTATAAGTAAAGAAAAAGTCCTGGGCAAAAAGCATGAACCAACAGGCCGTCAGGAAAGCGGCGCTCAAGGAGCTTATTTCCGTCATGGCAAGACAAATGAGGACTCCACCTAGAATTTTGAGCAGCAGCTTCCCTAAGATAATGCTGCTGATGTGGATTCCGAAGATTTTATAAAATAAGCCATAATAATAGGGCATCAAGGGGCCGTAGACCCACCAGAAATCTTTGTAAGGGAGCTCTCCTCGATATACTGCCTGAGCGGCGTAAAGGTCTCTGCCATGGTCGCCTTGAGAGAGGAATTCCTGAAAGCGGACATAGGGGGCACTGATGATAATTCCAGCCAATAGAACTGAAAGTAAAATTAAGCATTTGGCGTGTTGTTTAATGAAATGCATAACGGCATTTTAGAAGACCAGATGCAGATTGTAAAGGTATAACAATTAATTGTCGGTAAGGGCGAACGGCTTCATGCGCAGGTTGCATTTTTTGAACAACAGGCGTCCGGCGCCTAAACAAAGCCCCAATAACCATGCGGTGTCCCTCATAGGCATGAAAAGAAAAAGTCCAAGCGCAGTTTTGTAGTTTTCATATCGGGCAATAAAATTCAAAAACGGAGCATTAACTATACCGTAGAGAGCCATCAGCAGGACAGGAAAGGCCCAGCATGCCGGATTGACCAAAATGAGCAACACGCTCAAATAAAAACCCGCCATGAGAAGTAAATTTCCGGCAATTTCATGGTTAGACCAGGTGGCTTTTCTTTTGAGAAAATCTTTTTGTGCCCATGCGATCGGCACCAGCCCGGCCATCCATTGGATGTGTTTCGCAAAATATTTATTTAAAGATGTATTAAAATAATGGGCCACCCCGTTATTTTTATCCCATTTAATTTTATGTTTACGGCTAATAGCCAGACCCAAGGCGGTATCCTCTCCAAAAAAAGCCGGTAAAAAGCCGCCGGATTCGTCAAAGGCTTTTTTAGTGCATCCAAAATTGGCGCTGATACATATGTCGATAAAATCAGGCGTATTTCTTTGGCGAAAAAGGGTGTCATAGAATTGAAAAAGGGCAAAAGTTTCACGGTTTTGAGACTTATGATAACCGGCACTGACCGCTGCCGTCCCGTCAGTTAGGCTTGAAATGATCCTGTTTAACCATTCCGGTTCCACCCGGCAATCAGCATCAGTAAAAACTAAAATACGGCCACTTGCCTCGCGGGCACCGGCATTGCGGCTGGCTCCGGGGCCGGCATTGGAGGGAAGTCTGATGATACGGCAATTTAAGTTTTTGAGTAACTCGCAGGAATCATCTGTGCTCACATCATCAACAACGATACATTCAAAATGAGGGTAGGAGCAGGCCAGAATACTTTTCACACAGGTTTGGATCGTATTCCGGGCGTTATGGCAGGGTACGATCACAGAGATTTTAGGGGTGCTCATGAAAACAGGCGGCATAGGATTTTAGGGTAAAGCAGGGGGTTAAGTGTGATATTCCACAGAGCAGCACATTCAAAAGTACAGGCGCAGCGGGTTTTATGAATGTGCTCGATGATTTGTCTGTATTTTTGAGTTTTGAGGATGGAGTTAATATCATAATTGTGTCTACGCAGATCGCCCATGACAAAATCCTGGTCCGGCTTTAATTGTTTTAACATCTCACAGGGCACGACAAGTCCGTCATCAGTGATGGTAAGGATCCGCCTGCCGGCAACACAGGGGAGGACCATTTTCTGGGTTGCTAAGAATTGGCTGTTGATTTCCATCATCATGTTCAGCAAGACCTGCATCAGGCCTTTTTGAGAATTATTTTGCTGGTATAGATATTTCATGATGGCTTCGTATTCGGGTATGGTTACGTCCTTGGTGGCCGGTTCCCGGGCATTTCCACGGGCCAAGCCTATGCTGTGCGCATCGGGCTTAAGCTCATTTTTGACATAGTCAATGATGGTTTTCATGTCATCTTTGTTATAAGAATTGAGTACCGAGGATACGACCAAGACCAGATTCTTGTGCTTTTTTTTGAGTTCATTGAGTTTGGACAATGTCTGGACCATTTTGTTAAAATTGCCGGGGACAGCCCGGATATGGTCGTGTTTCTCTCCGATATGGTCGATGGAAAGATTGATCTTAAGCAGAATATCAGGGCATTTTGTTAATACGGAATACGCGATTTCAGCGGTCTTCTGGGGTAAAAGTCCGTTGGTCGTAAAATTAACATAGCGACTCGAGCTGTTTTTATAAAATAAGTGAATGATCTCATCTAAATCATCGCGCAGGGTGGGCTCACCTCCGGCTAAGCTGATGTAGGCCAAATTTTTAAAACCCTTGGTGATGCGTTCAATTTCTCTGATGGAAAGTAAGCCCCGCTCTTTGAATGCATCGATCTCTTTCCAATAAAAGCACATGCGGCAGCGGGCATTGCATTGAGCCGTGACGAAGAAGATCAAATAGGTGAATCGTCCGAAACTTAAGGAACGTAAAAGATGATAGTAGCGGCTTAAGGAAAAATTCTCGATTTTTTTCTTTGGGGATACGGGAGTCAATGTTTGGATTTTCTAACGATTAATAAAAATTTATTATATCAAAAATAGGATGAATTGATATTAAGTAATTCGCTGTGCATAAAACCAATTGTTCAGAACTCCTAAGTCAGTTATAATATTTGCCATGCTGCGTTTTTGGGCCTTTCTCTTTCCTTGCGTATTCTGGATATTCTTAATGCGCGATTTTGTTTTTGGTATCATCCCCGTTAATATGGATACCCACACTACATACGGGGCCGCTAAGTTTTATTTCAATAATATCCTTAATGGTGTCGTCCCTTTGTGGGATCCTTTTGTCAGTCTGGGCAGGAATTTTTATTTAATGGATATCTGTAATCTTTTTGTCCCAGTCACTCAGGTCATAGGTTTTTTAAAACTAGCCGGTGTTAATTATGCAAATGCATTTGTTGCTTATTTGGTAGTTTATTTTTTTATCGGTTGCGCAGGTTTTTATTTTTTGGCTAAGGAAATTCTCAAAAACCGCTCTATGGCGTATCTGGCGTATGTAGCCCTGATGTTCTCAAGCCTAGGGGCTTCCATGTTCACCCAGACAAAGCTGGTTGAATTAGTTGTTCCTGCTATTTGGTTTTTTTTCTTTTTAATACGTTTTGCCCGGCAGAAGAATAGAGGACATTTCCTGGGGATTGCTTTTACAGGGATGGTATTGATCAATTCTTACCTGCCTTTCTATTTTTTGACGGTGGGCATGGTTTTTACAATTGTTTTTGTTATTTTATATCCCAGCCATGCCCGCGACTTTTGCATTAACTTTTATCGATTTCTCAGCAAACATTGGTTGTTGGCATTAATGTGTATTGTCGGTCTTATTTTAGCGGCGGCGCCTCTTTTGGCTTACAAGATTATAGATGCCCGCGGGGAATTTGTGTCTCCGGGCCGGCATTGTCAGTATTCTTCAGCACAAGAGTGCTATGACCGTACTATGGGCCGTCAGGGGGGGATGTCTTATGTAGAGATCACCCGCAGCGGGACTTTGGGTGAGCGTGTTGATATGCAGTATTTATTCGGACATTTAGACAAGATCACGTATGGTAGCGATTCATTATTTTTTCTTCCCGTATGGGTGTTTGTGCTTTTAGCGTTGTCGCTGTTTTTACCGCTTCAACGCTTAACTGTACTTTTGAGCGTCATGACGGTCTTAACTGGGTTGATTGCCTGCGGGCATGCAGCGGGGTTATTTGGATTTTTGTACAGGCATGTGCTTTTGTTCACGTATTTTCGCAATTTTTTCTTCTTTGGGGCGTTTTTTATACCGATTTTGATATTATTGGCGGTGGTTCAATTGCAGGCGCTCATAGGTGTTAAGCCGGCTGATGGCCGTTCTAAAAAATGGGCCGTTGGGGGTATTATTGCTTTGCATGTGGGTTTTTTCTGGTTTTTGATGCATTTTCAAGGAGTCCCCGCGGTTTCTTGGATAACCTTAGGCTTGTCTGCAGTCGTATTTGTATTTTATTATGCCGGGGGATTTCGTTTTCCCCTTAGACTATGGACAGGCGCTTTTACTGTTCTTTTAGTTATTCAGCCTGCGTGGATCATGAGAGCCTATGCATTAAACGCTATAGAATTCAAATATGTTTTACCATCTGCACATGTTACACCTGTATTTGGCTGGGTGCGTCCGGATAAACCCAAGGTGGACTCAAACCGCATTTATCAGTTCGGTCATTATGAAGGTTTTTGGTATGACATGAACATGACCGATGCTCCAGCTAATGTGGGTTTTTCGGAATCAGTACCGCGTTTTACATTTGACTTATCCGAGCACACCCCAGCAGATGTTTTGTCACAGTATGCTCGTTATAAAATCGTTCTTTATGATGATCTAAATTCGGCGGGTGAGGCGGTGAGCGAATCTTCCCCTCAGCTTGATGTCATTCATTTTGATGTTAATACACTGAGGCTTAAAACAGATTTTTCTAGGCCTAAAATTCTGGTCTATAATGATAGTTATACCGCATCCTGGAAAGCTTATTTAGACGGAATGCCGGTTGAATTGTTAAGGGCGAACGGAGCTTTTAAGGGCGTCAGGGTGCCCGAAGGGCCGCACACCGTGGAGTTCACATATCGTCCTCCTGGGGGCGCGTGGGTATACATCACTGCCACCATCGCACTTTTTACCTTTATGATAGGAACCATGTTTATGTTATATTGGGGGCTTTGATGCTCAAAGTAATTTTTGGAAGGAATATTGTCTTCTGGGCCTTGCTGGCAGGGGCACTATTCTTAAGTGTCAATTGGCGCTTGTGCACCATTGAGCGCGGGAAATATCTGTTAGGAATTTACTATAATGGTCATTTTCAAAATGAAAATGACGGGACGGTCTACCGCGATTATCTAAAAACCCACGGCATCACGCATGAATTTATAAAAGAGAATATTTAACGAAGGAGAATTGATGGCAACGATAGAAGATTTTAAAAAAATCGAGCTGTTGGTCGCTCAAATCAAAGAAGTTAAAGAACATCCCAATGCGGACCGCTTGTATGTTTTGCAAGTAGACACCGGGCGTGATGTGCGCCAGATCGTCGCCGGAATCCGTAAGGCATATACTCCCCAGCAGCTCATTGGCCGGAGGATTGTTCTGGTCGCTAATATGGAACCGGCCGTCATCCGGGGAGAGGCTTCCAACGGCATGCTTTTGGCGTCTTCGAATGCTGAGGATATGGCTCTCTTGATGCCGGATCATGATATAGCCTTAGGCAGTGTGGTCAAATAATGAGACCCGAAGTATCCCTTAAACAATTTGTTCCATCTTTAGTTTGTCTTAAATGTGACGGATGCTGCCGGTATAAGCAGGCAGATTCTATTTGGCGTCCTAAATTAGGACAAAATGATCAGAAAAATTTAGGGACGTTCGAAGACTATGTCCAAAGTGTTCAAGTCTGTGGACAACATTTTTGCCGTTTCCTTAATACAACAGACAACACCTGTGGCGTTTATAACAAGCGGCCTTTTGAATGTCTCTTATATCCATTTATTCTTTCCCAAAGAACCGACACTATTCAAGTCTATGTGCATTTAAGCTGCCCCTTTGTTCAGGACCATCAGCCCAAAGAAGAGTTCAAGGCCTATGTCGAATATTTGAAAGACTTTTTTAGCCGACAGGATATTCGGGAATTTTTAATCAAGAATAAAGCCATGTTTCATGATTACACGCCGTTTGCCCCGGAATTACTGCATCTGTTCGATTTTTCTTATGAATGATACGCAGCTGTTAGAACAAAAATCTTTGGTGGAATCTTTTTTGGCAAAGGGACCTAGACCTTTATCCAGTTTTTCTTTTGTCAGCTTGTTTGCCTGGTGTGATTTTTTTGATTTTGAAATAAAGATGGTAAAGGAACGTTTATGTATCTTTGCGCATGGAGATTCGGGATGTTTTTTATATCTGCCGCCTTTGGGGGAAAGGGTAGATTCATCGACTATTGAGCTTGTGTTCGCGCACATGGCGCGTGGAAAAGCTCCCCAGGCGGTCAACCGCATAGAAAATATTCCGGAAAATTTATTGCTATCCTTTGACCCGAACCGTTATAATCAATACTTAAAGCCCGCGGAATATGTCTATCGTAAAGAGGACCTGAAGGCGCTTCATGGCAATGCTTATAAGTCCAAGCGCCATGATTACAATTGTTTTGTGAGTCGTCAGGGGGCGTGTTCTTTTAAACCTTATCAGGATGAAGATCTGAGCGCTTGTTTGGCGCTTTATGATCGTTGGGCCGCCGCCCGTGCAGAGGCGAACAGCGACGATATTTTTCGTTTCATGCTTAAAGAGAATCGTCTAGTGCACGAGCGTTTGCTGATCCATTGGCGCAGACTTGGGCTCATTGTACGGGTTTTGAAGGTCAAGGGCGAGACCATCGGGTATACCTTTGGTTACCCCTTGGACGAAATGACGTTTTGCGTTTATGCGGAAATCACAGATTTAAGAATTACTGGCGCTGCGGCCTATATTTTCAGGAGTTTTTGCGCCGATGAGCAATTAAAAAATTTTAGCCGGATCAATACCATGGATGATTTTGCTATGCCAAACGTGGCGAGAGCCAAAAAAGCATATCATCCCTCTGAGTTAATTCCTTCCTATGCAGTATCGATGCTGGGATTAAAGGGGTGTTAATGGATATCAAAGGTGCCGAATTTGTTATTTTTGACGTGGAAACCACAGGTCTTTCACCGACAGACGGCGATCGCATCATTGAAATCGCCGCCGTAAAAGTCAAAGGGACACAGGTGGTGGATCAGTTCTATTCTTTGGTCAATCCTCAAAGATCCATACCGCCGCAAGCAACCTTGGTCAATAATATTACAGATGATATGCTTGCCACAGCTCCTGTTGCCGCGGATATTCTGCCTGAGATGATCCATTTTATCGGCGGGGCCTGTGTGGCCGGACACAATGTGCGGTTTGATCTTAATTTTTTATGCTATGAGTTGGCCTTACTCGGCCGCAGGCTCAATGACCAGACACCAGCTGTGGATACTTTAAAGATGGCCCGGGATCTTTTGCCCTATTTAAGCAATCATAAGCTCGCCTATCTGGCCCGATCCTTAGGTGTCGTAGTGGACCAGACCCATCGTGCGATGGCAGACGTTCAGCTGACCGTGGCGGTGTTTTTGCGTCTGATGGAGATGGCCGGGGACAAGGATTTGCATAAGGCATCCATTTTTATCACACAATTCGGCGTCGAGAAGCCCATATTTAAACTACATCAGAAAGTCCAGTCATTGCTTTTTTAACCTATGGTTCAATACTCCCTGCGCTTTGCGGGGGATGCCTTCAATATTTTTCGTATTTTTAAAGACCAGCCGAATGCGTTCTTCTTAGACAGCAGTCTTGATCGTTCACAAACACGTTTCTCTTATATCGGGTTTGATCCGTTTACTACAATATCCGCCTGTGAATTATCCCAATTAAAGAAAAATTTCAATCAACACCGGTTTTCTCAGAAGGCAAGCCGCCTTTCTTTTCCCGCCGGAGCGGTCGGGTATTTGGGATTCGACGGTTCTTTATTTTTTGGATTTTACGATACCATTTTGACGGTGGATCATAAGGCCCGCAGGCTTATTGTCTCAAGTCTTTCAAAAAATCGTTTGAAAGATGTTTTAAGAAGTTTGCATCAAACGCTAATGCCTCAGAGGGTCTCCAAGCCATTTTCAAAACAGCTTGATTTTATAAGCAATTTTACTAAGGCAGGCTATATAGAAGCCGTGCGCTCTGCTCTGGAGCACATACGCCGTGGGGACATTTATCAGATCAACCTCTCTCATCAAATCAGGGTGAACCTGCCGTCTTGGCGCCGGTATGCCGAACCCACGGATCTATATGGAGCTTTACGTAGGTTTTTCCCATCGGAATTTGGGGCTTATTTTGATGATGGGAGGCAGGTCATTTTAAGCGCTTCGCCGGAAAGATTTTTGAGGTTGCAAAAAGATATCGTTCAAGTCAAACCGATGAAGGGTACGAGGCCACGCGGAAAAAATAAAATTCAGGACCGGAATTTTAGAGAAGAGCTGCTCAAGAGCCCTAAAGAAATTGCTGAACTTCTGATGGTGACAGACCTGGAACGCAATGATCTGGGCCGTGTCTGTGATTATTCGTCGGTTAAGGTCAAGGCCATGCGAACGATCGAGACTTACGCATCCGTGTTCCAGGCCACGTCTACGGTCGAGGGGCGTCTCTACAAGGGTTTTGACCAGTTTGACCTTCTGAAGGCCGCCTTTCCCAGCGGGTCCGTAACCGGCTGTCCTAAAATAGAGGCGATGAAAATTATCAAAAAGTTAGAGCACGGTCCTCGAGGACTTTATACCGGGGCGCTTGGGTATATTAGTTTTTCGGGAAACATGGATTTTAATGTGATGATACGTACAATGTTTTTAAAACGCGATGAGATAACTTTTCATGTGGGTGGGGGAATTGTGGCAGATTCCAAGCCGCAGACCGAGTGGCAGGAAACTTGGATCAAGGCCCAGCCGTTAATGGATGCGCTTAATAAAATATTTAGGCGTGTGTAAAAGCCAACAGGTATATTTTTTCTAAGGCCGGACGCACGACCCCCATCCCCACAAGCTCGGCGCTTCGGGGGTATAATTATAAGCACCCCCCTGTGCGCCTGTGGGGTAGCAGGCCTTAGAAAAAACATACCCGTCGGCTTCTTTGCGAAAAGTTTATTATGAGATACACGATATTCTTAGACGGAAAATATATTTTTGTGACCCCGAGGGTTCTTCGGTCATTGACGCCCGGAGTTTTTAAGGCCAAAGGGGTTTTTGAAACGATGCTGGCACTGGACGGGGTGATTCTTGACGCTGATTTGCATTTGCGTCGACTTTGCAGGGGGCTTAAGGTTTTAGGGGTCCCACGACCATCAATCGATCCATCGTTATTTAAAAAAATATTAGTTCAAAATCATCTTTTGTGCGCCCGAGTGAGGATTATGGTATGGCAAGAGGGCAGTGAGGCCCATGTGATGGCCTCGGCACAACCTTATAAGATTTCTAACAAAAAAAAATATCACGTTTGTCTGGTTAAGACTGATCGCCTGGCTTCTGCTCGTTTTTCCGATGTAAAATCCTTAGACTATAGCATGTTCGCCGCAGCTTATGCCTATGCCAAAACGCATGGGTATGATGAGGCTCTTTTACTTAATCGTCACGATCACATTGTTGAAGCCAGCCGTGCTAATATTTTTTGGATCAAAAATAGTATTTTATATACGCCCCCATTGACATCAGGATGTTTAAACGGCATAACACGTAGGCAAGTTATACGGATGGTGCGACGTTTAAAAATTCCTCTGAAAGAGAAGAATTTAACGCTGGAAATGTTAAATAAAGCTGATGCCGCGTTTTTGACTAGTTCCCTTATAGGGATCAAGCCGATCAATGTTGCTTTATATGAAAGGATAGATAAATAACATGGTGAGAATAAGATTGCAATAAAGGTGGGGGAGTTGATATAATAATTTTATATGAACATATATACTAAATCCGTACATACCGGTGTCAGCATTGACAAAACATTCAACTCGGTGATCACCCCGATTTACCCGACTTCGACTTTTTTCTTCGATGAGATAGGGAAAAACAAGGGCTATGATTACACTCGTTCAGGCAACCCTACGCGTGCGGCCCTGGAAGCTAATATCGCGGCCTTGGAAGGCGGAGTTGGTTGTTCAGCGACAGCCACCGGTATGGCGGCTGTCAGCGCCGTGCTGTTTTTTCTCAAACCAGGGGAGCATGTCATTACGGGCAATGATATTTACGGCGGGACGTGGCGTTTGTTTAATTCTGTTTTAAAACCCATGGGTTATGAATTTTCTTTTGTCAATATGCGCGATCTGTCCGCGGTCAGGGCTGCGGTCAGAAAGAATACCAAAATGGTCTGGATCGAAACACCGTCTAACCCTTTGCTTAATATTGTGGATATGGGGGCAGTCATTTCATTGGCCCGGAAGATAAAATCTTTAAGTGTGGTTGACAACACGTTTTTGTCTCCCTATTTTCAAAAGCCATTTGAATTCAAAGCGGATATCGTGGTGCATTCGACAACCAAGTACATCAACGGTCATTCGGACGTTGTTGGAGGTGCGATCATTTACGGTAATCAACAGCTCCACGAGCGGGGTCGGTTTTTGGTTAATGCTCTGGGGGTTGCCCAATCCCCGTACGACGCATGGCTTGTTTTGCGGGGGATTAAAACTTTGGGGCCTCGGATGGAGGCGCATCAGGCGAATGCTATTAAAATTGCCCATTTCCTTGAAAGCCACCCTTGTGTTAAGAAAGTTTATTATCCGGGCCTTAAAAGTCATCCTCAGCAGGCATTGATTAAAGAGCAGATGAAAGGTTTTGGGGGCATGCTGGCATTTGAGTTAAAGACTAAAAAAGTATCCTTGAATCAGTTTTTCAAAAAATTAAAATATTTTGCATTGGCGGAATCACTGGGAGGTGTAGAATCATTGGTGGAGGCTCCCTGGTTTATGAGCCATGCTTCTATGGGCCCTCGAGGTCTTCGAGCTTCCGGCATTACCAAAGAAACCGTGCGTGTATCCGTCGGTATTGAAGGGGCGGAAGATTTGATCGCGGATTTAACACAAGCTTTGAAAGGATGATTATGAGACATTTAACCGTGTCATTGCAAGGGATGTTTTTTTTAGCATTCGTTTTTGCAATGGTCCCATCGGTTTTTGCCGGCCTGCCCGACATTGAGGCTGCCGTTATGAATAAAGATTATGCTCAGGTTCGTCAATTGGCCTCCCAAGTGCTCAAAGACAGCAATGATCCCTCCCAGCGTACTGAGGCGCAATACTATTTTGGTTTGGCGCAGCTTCGTCTGGGACAATACACCGATGCCCGCAGTGCATTTCAAACAGTGATGGATGCGCATCCTAATCAGGATATTTATGACCGGGCGGCCTTGGGCATGGCCGAGGGATTTTATATGGCGGGATATTATAAGGACGCGCTCGATACCGGGGGCAAACTGTTAAAACACAGCCCGCATTCTTCGTTTTTAAGTCTTATTTATTTAAAGATCGCCCGTGCCAATTTGAAATTGATGCGCTGGGAGAAAGCCAATGAATATTTAAATAGGGTCATCAATGAATTTCCTAAAAGTCCCGAAGCTCCCATTGCCCGTCAGCTTTTGGAAGAAAAGCAGTATTTTGCAGTTCAGGTGGGATCCTTCTTAGACAAAGGCCGGGCGATCACTTTAATTGATGATTTGAAAGGCGGCGGACAGTACGCTTATATTGTTGAGACAACCAGGGCCGATGGGCAGAAATTCTATCGTGTGCGCGTGGGGCAGATGAGCTCTCTTAAAGATGCCGAGGAACTGGAAAAACGTTTGGCTAAGTTAGGTTATCCCACCTTGATTTATCCTTGATGAAAGAGATTCCTCTTATTTTTATCGTCGGTCCAACCGCGGTCGGTAAATCTGAGATCGGTTTGGCGCTGGCCCGGCATCTTAATGGTGAAATTGTCTGTTGTGATGCCATGCAGGTTTACCGGGAAATTGCAATTGCCAGCGATAAGCCTTCCACTGAGATTAGAGCGGAAGTGAAACATCATGTGTTAGACATCGTTTCAGTCACACAAGACTTTAATGTGGCACGCTACCGCCAATTGGCTTCCTCTGCCATCGAAAACATCTTTACACGCAACAAAACACCATTGATCGTAGGCGGCAGCGGAATGTATATGTCTGTTTTGTTAGACGGTATTTTTGAGAAAAATATTAGCGACGGTAGTTTGCGGGAAGAGTTAACACAACAGGCATCTGTGAATGGCTTAGGGGTTTTGCATGAGCGCTTGAAAGTCTTAGACCCGCAGGCGGCGGAAAAGATCCACCCTAACGACACTCAGAGGATCATTCGGGCTTTGGAAGTGGCTTTGACAACAGGAGAGCCCATTACGAAGTTACAGCCAAAACGCGAAGGAATATGGGGGAAAATGCCTATTAAGATTTTTGCTCTTAACCGGCCGCGCGAAGAGCTTTATCAAAGGGCAGAGGCCCGTGTGGAAGAGATGTTTGCCAAAGGCTTAGTCGATGAGATCAAGCAGATTGCGTCACTACCTTTGAGCGTGACAGCCGGTAAAGTCATCGGTGTCCCGGAAGTGATAGGATATCTAAAAAATGAGCACGATCTAAGCCGTGCCAAATATTTAATGAAACTTAATACCCGTCACTATATTAAGCGTCAACTGACCTGGTTTCGACGGGACAAGCGCCTGACATGGATAGATATTGTGTCCGGCCAATCTGCGCAACAGATAGCGGGCGTTATTGCCGGTCTAATAGATTGACAAGGAGGAGTGCCTAGGAGCGATATGAAAGAAAAAATTATATTAGCTGTTGTCGTTGAACATGCGCATAGCAGTTGGTCTCCTGATGATGAGGCGGCCGAGATGCGGGAGTTGATTGCGTCCTGCGGAGGTGAAGTTGTGCAGACAGTTTTTTGCAAAACTCAGCCGCCCACAGCATCCCATATGCTCACCAAGGGCAAGGTCGAAGAGATCGCGGCATTGTGTCAGGTTGGGGGTGTTGATGCTGTTGTTGTGAGCACTGACCTTAAGGGCACCCAGCAGAGAAACCTTGAGGAAGCTTTTGGTATTAAAACCTTAGACCGCACCCAGGTCATTCTTGATATTTTTGCCCGGCGTGCGACTTCTTTGGAAGGCAAAATGCAGGTAGAGTTAGCCCAGCTGCAATACAGGCTACCAAGGCTCACCGGACATGGTGAAGAGATGTCGCGTTTAGGCGGCGGTATCGGCACCTCCGGTCCGGGGGAGACCAAGCTCGAGGTTGACCGGCGACGCATCGGGGAGCGCATCACGAGGCTTAAAAAAGACCTTAAAGAAGTGACCCAAAGCCGTCAAGTCAAACGCAAAAAACGCCATGAGCAGAAGATACCGACCTTAGCCATCGTCGGATACACCAATGCCGGAAAATCGACCTTGTTAAACACACTGACAGAGGCAGGAGCAGTTGTACACGACGGGCTTTTTACCACTTTGGACTCACTTTCCCGCCAGGCTTTATTGCCGAATAACCGTAAAGTCATTTTTTCTGATACCGTCGGGTTTATGCATGCCTTGCCGCATGGGTTGATCGAAGCTTTTAAAGCCACCCTTGAGGAGGTGCAGGAGGCGGATTTGTTGTTGCATGTGCTGGATATAAGCCACCCCGATTATCGGAAATTCTACGACGCGGTTAATGCCGTGCTTGATGAACTCAAGGTTATGGACAAGCCTGTGATTATAGTGCTGAATAAAATAGATAAGTTATCTGACAGGCAGCGTTTGGAAGAGTTCAAGAGGGATGTTTCCTGCGCCATAGGCATCTCGGCCCTTAAGGGAGAGAATATTCAACAGCTGTTTTTGCTGATCGAGGATATCTTAGGGCAAGATTCACAGGAAGTGGACATCATATTGCCGGCGGATCGTATGGATTTGATCAATCTGGCTCACAGCCAGGGGCAGGTGCATGAGGTCAAATTTTTAAGCGACGGAATACACCTGAAAGCTTCTCTTCCGGCTAAGATTGCCGGCGCACTTAATCTTAAGCAGAAACGCCCCGGTTGATCCGACTCCAATCTTAAGCGGGTTGACAAAGGGGGTTAACTATGTTAAATTTACAAAATATGTTCCGTCGAAATACGGTTTTATCCCTATTATTTTTAGTGCTGTGTCCATCCTTGGGTCGCGCCGTCTGGATTTGGACTCCCGAAACAGGGAAATTCATTAACCCTAAATGGGAGGTTAAATCGACCCCTCAAGACCAGTTGGAGTACTCCCAAAGTTTTATGGATCAGGGGAAGTGCCCTAAGGCTATTGATGAATTTAAAAAATTAATCAAGAATTATCCGCGTGCCAAAGAAGCGCCTGAAGCCCAATTTTTTATCGGCCAGTGTCTGCAGGACATGAATAAGCCTTACGAGGCCTATAAAGCGTATCAGATCGTCATTGATAAATATCCTTTCAGCGAACGCGCCGCACAAATTGTGAGTTTGGAGTACCAGATCGGAAATTATATGATCGAAGGCCGTGATCACCGCAGCAAATGGTCAGAGGCTGTTTTAGGAAGTGATGAGAGGGTTATTGAAATATTCCGCACAGTGATCAAAGATGCGCCTTACGGCAAGTATGCGGCGATCTCTCAGTATAAAATCGGGCTTTTTTTGAAGGAGAAGGGGATGTATCAGGAGGCCCGGGATGAGTTTGCCAAAACCATGAATGATTATCCGACCTCCGAATGGGCCAATGCCGCTAAATTTCAGATTGCCATGGCTGATACCAGCCGTGCTTCCAACCCACAACATGAGCAGAAGGTGACGGATGTGGCCATGCAGGAGTTTAAGGAATTTGTCAAGAATCACCCGGACAGTGAATTGACCCCGCAGGCCAAACAGCAGATCTCCCTTCTTAAAGAAAAAGAAGCGGAAAATAATTTTGTCATCGCCAAGTTCTATGAAAAACAGAAAAATCTGAAATCTGCGAGGATTTATTATAAAGAGATCACGAACAACTATACGGATACGACATGGGCACCCAAAGCCCAGGCTCGTTTAAAGTCCATTGGGGAATGATGACTCGTCTTATACTGTCGATCTTGCTTGTGTTAGAGTTGGCCGGTTGCGGCTATACGACCGGATCGCTTCTGCCCCCTCAATACCGTAAGATTGCCATTCAGCCTTTCAAAAATAAAATATCTTATGTCAGCGAAAATGTCCGTTCCCTTTATGTGCCTGCTTTGGAAACCAATGTCCGCACAGCTGTGATTGACAGGTTTTTATTCGATGGGCATTTGCATATCGCCGATCCGGACAAAGCAGATCTGGTTTTGCAAGGTGATCTGATCAGCCTTGATCAGGATTCTTTGCGTATCGACGTCAATCAGAATGTCCAGGAATATCGTATTCACGTTACTATCTCAATGTCTTTGACCGATACCGCGACAGGTAAGATCCTTTGGACGGAGCCGTCTTTTGCCGGAGAGGCAACTTATTTTACGACCGGTTCCCAGGCCCAAACCCAATCCCAAGCCCTTGACGCCGCTCTGACTGACCTTGCTACTCGTGTTGTCGAACGTACCGTTGAGAGCTGGTAATTATGATCTATCTATTTTTGGGTGATGACCTGGCGCGAAAAGATGCCAGGATCGCCGAAATCAGAAACAAATTATTCAAAAACTCTCAAGAAGCGCTGGCATTTGATTTCGACAATTTCGATGCCAAAGAACTCCCCGATGAGAAGCTCAAAAAAGCGTTTCTAACCCTGCCGGTGGTCGCTCCTTATCGTTTGATTGTCCTTCGCCAAGCCCATCGACTAAAAGCTTCAGATGTAAAGGTTCTACTCGATTTTTGTAAGAAACCAGCGGAGTATTGTGAGCTCATTTTAGAATCATCTGAAAGAATACTCAAAGATGATTTAAAAGATGTAGCCCTTTACGCCAAGGGTGAGGTTTTTGCCTTGGCAGAAGGACCGAACGCTTTTGATATGACCCGTTTGATAACAGCAGGGAGAAGCGCTGATGCGTTAAAAATGCTTCATCAATTATATCAAGAGCATGTGCCTGACTTAAAAATCATGGGAGCTTTGGTGTGGTATTGGGGCAAAGAAGGCAGGATTTGCGGTAAAGAACGTTTTGAGCGGGGACTTCAAGCCCTGCAGGAGGCGGACCTCAACATTAAACGCAGTCGTCTTGAACCCCATTACGCGGTCGAGAAATTGGTGGTAGAACTGGGATTACTTCGCCAACGCTAAAGTTTTTGCAAAACGGGATTTACGGCGGGCGGCTGTTTTTTTATGCATCACATGACGTTTGGCCGCTTTATCGAATTTTTTGTAAATTTCTTTTAAGAGATCCTTAGAATCGTCTTTTTTAGCGGTCGCGGAAGTCAGGAACTTTTTGACTGTATGTTTCAAGTCAGTCTTTATCTGCAGATTATGCAGGTGTTTGGTATGGGCTTTGCGTAAATCTTTGATAGCAGTGCGGCGTTGTGGCATGAAGAAATTCTCCTTTTGATTGTTATAAGGCACAGATATTAGCAAACCACCCCGAATATGTCAACTGATAAATCTCGTTCCCATCTTTTGAAATCCGGCGGCATTGTTGCCTGTGGGGTATTATCCTCACGGGTACTGGGATTTTTGAGGGATGTGATCCTGGCACGATTTTTAGGCACAGGCTTTTTAGCGGAAGCTTTTTTTGTTGCCCAGCGCATTCCTAATCTGTTAAGGGATTTGGCAGGGGAGGGAGCCGCTAACGCGGCCTTTGTTCCTGTTCTTTTGGAATACTCCCAGAAAAGATCTAAAGAGCACTGGCAGGAATGTATCAATGCGGTCCTGGCCTGGAGCGTGATTATTTTAGGGATCATCACCGTTATAGGCATGGTCATGGCGCCCTGGATCGTGCGGATGATAGCGCCCGGATTTGCCCGGGAACCCGGCGAGTTACAACTGACAGTTGATCTGACCCGTATCATGTTCCCCTATTTGATCTTGATCGCCCTGACCGCATTTCAGGCAGGGATCTTATATTCTTTAAACGCTTTTTTTGCTCCGGCCTTTGGTCCGTGCCTGTTGAATCTGGCTATGATCCTAAGCGTTTGGGTGGCGGTCTTTTTTTCTTGGCCCTTGGCATATACCATTTCTTTCGGTGTTTTGATAGGAGGGGTTTGGCAGTTTTTGGCCCAGTGGGCTGCTTTGCGCCGCAGGGGAGTTTGTTGGCAGAGACCTGCTACCCTTAACCATGAAGGGGCCAGGCAAATTGGGAAGCTTTTGTTGCCCAGATTATGGGGCTCCGCGGTTTACCAGATGAATGTTTTCATAGACACTTTTTGTGCGTCGCTGGCATTTATCGTGGGGGCCGGTGGTATTGCCGCGATCTATTATGCCAATCGCATGATCCAGTTTCCTCTGGGTGTTTTTGGTTATGCCCTGTCGTCTGTGACCTTGCCGTCACTTTCTAAGCTCGCCCAGGAAGGGGATATGGCACAATTTAGATCAACGCTATTTTTTGCACTACGGAATCTGATGCTCATCTTAATCCCCACGGCTTTGGTTATGGCCATTGGTTCACGATGGATCATCCATATTGTTTTTCAGCGCGGGGCTTTTGATGCCTACTCGACAAATATCACCTCTCAGGTGATGTTCTATGCCGCTCTGGGCCTGCCGTTTTTTGGCGCGTCGAGAATTTTAGTATCTGCTTTCTATGCTCTGCAAGACACCAAGACGCCTGTTAAGACAGCGACGGCATGTCTCGTGATCAACGCAGTCTTAAATGCAATTTTGATGTTTCCCTTGAAAGTAGGCGGTATAGCCTTGGCCAGCAGTATTGCGGGGATGGTTAACTGCTTGCTCTTATGGACGGCATTAAAGAAGAAGATAGAAAAATAAAAACGTCCCCCTATTTTTTAAATGACGGATATTAAGTCAAAATTAAGAGGATTACCGACTAGCAGCGGCGTTTATTTGTATAAGGATGCTGCGGGGTCTGTGATTTATATTGGCAAAGCGATTAATATCCGCAAGAGAGTTGAGTCCTATTTTCGTCCTAATGCCAGAACCCTAAAGACTGATAGATTAGTCAGCAATATAGCGGACATTAGCACCATTCAAACCGCCTCGGAAGCTGAAGCTTTGTTGTTAGAGGCCAGCCTTATCAAGCAGTATCAGCCTAAATACAATGTTGAGCTTAAGGACGGTAAAACGTATCCTTTTATTCAGATCACCAAGGAAAAATTTCCTTTAATATCCGTCATAAGATTCAATGCCCTCAAGCATAAGGACATAAACGCAGAGCTTTATGGGCCGTATGTCAATCCGACGCTTATCCGTGAGGCCCTGCAGATCATCCGTAAGATTTTTCCTTTTCGCACCTGCGAGCCTTTTGCGGAGAAATTATGTCTTTATTATGATATAGGCCTTTGTCAGGGGCCTTGCGAGGGCAAGATCAGTTCGCAGGACTATGCCCGTAATATCCGCCATATCAAATTTATTCTGGACGGCAAAAAGGACCATCTCTATCGGAATTTGCGTTTGGAAATGGAAGAATTATCCCGGCTCAAAGATTTTGAAGGCGCGGCGCGCCTGCGCGACCAGATCCGTGCGATCGGCGCTTTGTATTCAGGCACCGGTGATATAAATTATTTTAAAGAAGCTGAACAGCTGCAAAGGGCCATAGGGCTTACAGCCGCTTTAGTACGTATTGAATGTTTTGATATTTCCAATACGATGGGGCAACAGTCTGTCGGCTCGATGGTGTCTTTTTTAAACGGCAAACCGGACAAGAACAATTATCGCAGATTTCGCATCAAAACTGTTGAAGGCATCGATGATTTCAAGATGATCGCGGAGATCGTGCGCCGCCGTTATTCCCGCCTCCAAAAAGAGGGGGGGGCTTTTCCGGATTTGATCGTTATTGATGGGGGGAAAGGCCAGCTGGCCGCTGCGATGCAGGAGGTTAAGAAATTAAATTTATCCTTAAATCTGGTTTCGTTAGCCAAGCGGGAAGAAGAAGTTTTTACTCCAACCAAGCGCCTTCCTATCAAGATGGCCCATGATTCTCTGGGCCTACAGCTTCTGATGCGTGTGCGCGATGAGGCACACCGGTTTGGGTTGAAATACCATACACTTTTGCGTGCTAAAAAATTCTTAAATAAGGTTTAAATCATGAAAATTAAAAAAGAGTTGACTGATTTTGAATGGCAAGTTTTGAAAGCCGCATTGACCATTCCATTAGGAGAGACCCGTTCATATCAGTGGATTGCCCGAAGAATAGGAAAGCCTAAGGCGGTGCGTGCGGTGGGGCAGGCTTTGCGTAAAAATCCCTATCCTTTGATCATCCCCTGTCACAGGGTAATTAAATCCGATGGGACTCCCGGCGGATATGCCGGTCAAATGGACGGGAAAAAAGCCAAACTGTTGGATATGGAACAGATTATTGTCCGCCGGATCAAGGCAGCAAGACGCCTTTAAAAAACACCTCGACAAGCTTTAATTTTAAGATTATCATGTTCAAGTTTTTAAGTGTGCCCTAACTGTCATCCTGAATGTAGTGAAGGATCTTAAGATGTCCTTAGATTTTTCGGCTTTGCCTCAGAATGACGATATACGCTATCCTAGAAAGGTTTTTTGATGGAAATTGGTATTGTCGGGCTGCCCAATGTCGGCAAGTCCTCGCTGTTTAATGCTCTGACCGGCGCTGCGGCGGCTGCGGAAAATTTCCCTTTTACGACGATAGAGCCTAATATCGGTATTGTTCCCCTGCCTGATGAGAGATTGGAAGTTTTAAGCCGCGAATGGAATTCCGCTAAGGTTACCCCATCCGGTATCCGTTTTGTGGACATCGCCGGAATAGTGGCGGGGGCGTCCCAAGGGGAGGGTTTAGGCAATAAATTTCTTTCGCATATCCGTTCGGTCGATGCCATAGCCCACGTGGTGCGTTGTTTTAAAGACGAGAATGTGGTCAATGTGATGACAGAGCTTAATCCGCAGTCTGCCGCGGACATCATCACAACAGAGCTTTTATTGGCGGATATTCAGCAGTGCCAAACATCACTGGACCGCTGGTCTAAAAAAGCCAAGTCCGGAGACAAAGACTCCATTGCCAAATGCAATGCTTTAAATGATTGTGTAAAAGCGTTCAATGAAGGGATCCCGGCCCGCCGGGTCAAAGATATACCACCGGAAATCTTGAATGAATTTCAATTTTTGACCGCCAAGCCATTGTTGTATGTGGCCAATACCGATGAGGGAGCTCCAGATGAAGCGCTGCTTAAACCTTTGCGCGAGCGCGCTGCTGCGGAAGGCGCCGCTTTGGTTGCTTTATGCACGAAGCTTGAATCCGAGATCGTGCAATTGCCGTCAGATGAGCGCGCAGCTTATTATGAAGAGGCAGGAATCGCCTCGCCGGGCTTGGCACGGCTGGCTCAGGCCGGCAAAGAGCTGCTTGGGCTTATCTGTTTTTTCACGGCAGGACCGCAGGAAACCCGTGCTTGGCTTATCCCGCAAGGAACGATGGCCGTTAAGGCCGCCGGAAAAATCCATTCGGATATCGAACGCGGGTTTATCCGCGCAGAAATCTATAAATTTGATGACCTTAAAAGACTGGGTTCCTATAAAGCGGTACAGGGAAAAAATCTGGTGACCCTTGAGGGAAAAGAATATATCATGCAGGACGGGGATGCGGCATATTTCCGATTTAGTGTATGACAGATAATCTTACCAAGAAATTTGATGAACTTGCCAACAGGCTGGCCGGCCTAAGGGGGTATCTTTGACTTATCCCACAAAGAGGCGGCCATAGCCGACATACAAGCACGGATGTCTCAGGAAGGTTTTTGGGATAATCAGGAAAAATCTAACAAGACCATGCAGGAGCTTAAGGGGCTTAAAAATATCGTTGAGCCTTTTGCGGAATGCTTGAAGCGCGTGCATGATGCAAAAGAGTTTTTGTCTTTGACAGAAGATGATGAAGATTTAGAGAAGCAATTAGCCGATGAAGCTCTTGTGTTAGAGTCGCAAATTGACGCCTTGGAATTGCAGGCACACCTCAGTGGGCCTTTTGATCAAAACAACGCGCTTTTAAGTATCAATGCCGGCGCCGGGGGGACGGAGTCCTGCGACTGGGCTTCTATGCTGATGCGCATGTATCTGCGTCATGCGGATTTAAAAGGATATAAATGCGAAACGATCGATATTTTAAACGGAGATGAAGCCGGCATTAAAAATGTGACTTTGCGCATCGAGGGGGACAAGGCCTACGGATATTTAAAATCGGAAAAAGGGGTTCATCGGCTGGTGCGCATTTCCCCGTTTGATGCCAATAAGCGCAGGCATACTTCCTTTGCGTCCGTTGAAGTTATCCCCGAAGTCGATGATGATACCGAGGTCGACATAGACCCATCCCAGCTGCGCATCGATGTTTACCGCGCTTCAGGGCCCGGTGGGCAGGGGGTCAATACTACGGATTCTGCGGTGCGTATAACGCACTTACCGACGAATATCGTAGCCCAATCTCAAAAGGAACGCTCTCAACTGCAGAACAAAGCCCAGGCCATGAAAGTGTTAAGGGCACGGTTAAGTGCCCTAAAAAGTCAGCAACAGGAAGAGGCGATGAACAAAGAGGCCGGTGATAAACAGAAAATTGAGTGGGGTTCACAGATCCGTTCCTATGTGCTGCATCCGTATCTGATGGTCAAAGATCATCGGACAGGGGCGGAAACAGGTAATGCCCAGAAGGTCTTAGACGGAGAGATCGACCTTTTTATCGAAGGATTTTTAAAAACCAGACCCGAAGACCGGGACAAACGTCTTAAAACACGAGGGAACGACGATGTTTGATTTTATTGTACGTAATGGGATGGTGCAAAGTGCCCAAAAATTTATTGACCGTTTAAATCCACCGGTACAGATCCATATTCATCCGGAAGCGCCCTTGCCTTCAATAAGTCTAGTCAAAAGGTTATCCCAACGCGCTTCAGAAATTTGTGCTATGGAAGCGAGCATCAAAGCCTTAAGCGACGATGACCTGAGGGCCAAGACCTCGGAATTCAAAGCCCGCATTTTCAAGGCCATCAGCGTTAAAAAGAACGAATACGAACAGTTTCAATCCAATTACCGCAAGGCATCCTCGGCGCAGGAACGCGAAGATCTGGTTGTTGAGATCAAGCGTTTAGAAAAGGAATTATTTGAATCCAAGCAGGGCGTTTTAGATGAGATCCTTAATGAAGCTTTTGCGGTTGTGCGCGAGGTGGGAAGACGGGTTTTGAATATGCGGCATTTTGACGTGCAGTTAGTCGGCGGCATGGTGCTGCATAACGGGGGTATCGCGGAGATGACCACCGGTGAAGGAAAGACCCTGGTGGCTACCCTGCCGGCGTATCTGAACGCTTTGACCGGTGACGGGGTTCATGTGGTCACCGTCAACGACTATTTGGCCCACCGGGACCGTAACTGGATGGGCCCTATTTATGAATTTTTGGGGTTGTCGGTAGGGGTCATTCAGCATGATATGAACCCGCGTGAACGCCAGGCTGCTTATGGCTGCGATATCACCTATGGGACCAATAATGAGTTCGGCTTTGACTATCTACGCGACAACATGGTGTCTTTTAAACAAGAAATGGTCCAGCGCGGGCATGCATATGGGATCGTTGATGAGGTTGATAGTATCTTGGTGGATGAGGCGCGTACCCCTTTGATCATTTCAGGGCCTGCGGAAGAAAGCACGGATAAATATTATAAAGCTTTTGAGATCGCCCGGCAGCTAAAAGGCCGCCGGGTCACCGAGGCGCAGGAGATCGATGCTAAGCATAAAGGTGAAGATCTTTATAAAGGGTTTGATTATTTGGCCGATGAGAAGGCTAAATCTATTTCGTTATCAGAAGAGGGGGAGAATAAGGCCGCTCTTCTTTTTGGCGTTAAGAATTTGCATGAGATCGACACCAACGAATACCGGCATCATGTCATTTGTGCCCTGCGTGCCAAAGAGTTTTTCACCCGGGACGTAGACTATGTGGTCAAGGGCGGGCAGGTTATTATTGTTGATGAATTTACCGGCCGCATGATGCCGGGACGCCGCTGGTCTGACGGATTGCATCAGGCCGTGGAGGCCCGTGAAGGGATCAAGATCGAGCGTGAAAATCAGACCTTGGCCACCATCACCTTCCAGAATTATTTTCGTATGTACGGCAAGTTGGCGGGGATGACAGGTACCGCTTATACCGAGGCCAATGAGTTTAAGCAGATCTATAATCTGGACACGGTGGTCATTCCCACCAACCGCCAGCTGATCCGTGTTAATTATCCGGACTGTATTTATAAAACCATGCAGGAGAAATACAACGCAGTCGTCGATGAAATTGCAACCTGCCATAAAAAAGGCCAGCCGGTCTTAGTGGGTACTATTTCCATAGAAAAATCCGAGCTGATCGCAGGCCTTCTTAAGAAACAGGGGATCCCTCACCAGGTCCTTAACGCCAAATATCATGAACTGGAAGCACATATTATCGCTCAGGCAGGCCGGTATAACGGGGTGACCATTGCGACCAACATGGCGGGTCGCGGTACGGATATCGTGCTGGGAGGCAACGCAGAATATTTGGCACGGGCATTGGCCGCGGAAAAGTCTAAAGATGCCGATGACAAAGCTCGGGAAGAGATGATCAAAACCTTCATCACCCAATTTAAAGATCAGGTTTCCAAGGAAAGAGAACAGGTGCTGACCGCCGGCGGTTTGCATGTCATCGGTACCGAACGTCATGAATCTCGCCGTATTGATAATCAGCTAAGAGGCCGCTGCGGCCGTCAGGGTGACCCGGGTTCGTCGAGATTTTATGTCTCCCTGCAGGATGATCTGATGCGTTTATTTGCTTCTGAAAATATTATGACCGTTATGGATAAGCTGGGCATGAAAGAAGGCGAGGTCATTGAATCCCGCATGGTCTCCGGAGCGCTTGAGGTGGCCCAAAAAAGGGTCGAGAACTATAACTTTGAGATCCGCAAGCAATTGCTGGAATATGACAATGTCATGAACAAGCAGCGGGAGGTCATTTATAGTCTGCGCCGTTCTATCCTTGAGGGGGAAAACGTGCGGGATGTCATTTTGGATGCTGTGCTGATGGCCTCAGATGAGGTGGTCGACAATCACTATGCTCTCGCACAAAGTGAAGAAGCTTTAAATTTTGTGGCTTTTGATATCCTTTCTAAATTTACGGTGGACATCAGCCCCGTCAAAGATCAGTGGAGTTCATTTAACAGTCAGCAGGTTAAAGATGAGCTTGCTCATGTTTTGACCCAGGCCTATGAAGCCAAAGAGACCCAGGTGACGCCTGAGGTCATGCGCGGAATGGAGCGCATGATCCTTTTACACGTCATTGACACTAAATGGAAAGAACACCTGCATACCATGGACCAAGTTAAAGACGGGATCAGCTTGCGTGCGCTGGGGCAGCGCGATCCTTTAGTCGAGTATAAAAAAGAAGGTTTCTCATTATTTAAGACCATGTATGGGTCGATCAATCATGAAGTGGCAGCGATGATCTTTAGGTTGCAGGCGATGCCGCAGGAAGTTCGTCCGCGTTCCGTCTTCAGCACGATCCCGCAGAAGGCGGTCCATCAGGAATTTCAGGCAGGTATTCCCACACCGGTTGCACCTCAACAGGCAATATTACAGGAAACCTCGTTATCTCAACAGGCTATGCCTTCAGCAGCTCCGGCGGTGCGCAGCACTGATAAAGTCGGCCGCAATGAACCTTGTCCTTGCGGGTCCGGCAAAAAGTACAAAAAATGCTGCGGTACATAAAATGGTTTTTTTATCCTGTCTATTATCTGCAGGTCTTTTAATACTTTCTTTTCCCCGTATCGAATGGGCGCTTTTGGCTTGGGTTTCGCTGGTTCCGCTATTTCACGTTCTTGACGGACAGGCACCATGGAGGGCTTTCCGGCGGGCCTATTTGTGCGGGTTCTTGTTTTTTTTCGGCACTTTGGGATGGTTTGTCTATGTCACCTATCCGGGCGCGATTCTTTTAATTACTTTTTTGTCTCTTTATTTCGCTGTTTTTGGAGTGATGTTTGTTTATTTTCAGAAATTGCCTATAACCCCGCGTATTTTTGTTCTGGCCTCGAGCTGGGTAGCTTTAGAATATATCCGGGCACATTTGTTCAGCGGTTTTGGCTGGGTGATGCTGGGGCATTCGCAATATCAGAATCTTTTGTTTATCCAGATGGCGGACATAACAGGCGTATACGGGGTTTCTTTTGTAGTTATTTTAGTCAATCTCTTGTTTTTTGAAACCTTGCGGGCAATTTTGAAAAAAGACGATCGCGCGCGACGTTCGTTATTCAGCGCTCAGATAGCTGTGATCGCCATTTTATTAGGGGTTTTGATCTATGGACTTTTGATCGCCAGTCAAAAAAAACAATATAGAGCGGTCAATATTGGGGTGGTACAGCCGAATATTCCTCTGGAAGTCAACTGGGACCAAGAACGCAAGCCTTGGATCGTGAACCAAGCTCTTCAATTGACCGAGCAGCTTGGGGCAAGCAAGCTTGATCTTATCGTCTGGCCGGAAACGTCGCTGCCGGGTATTATCAGCGATGCGCCTCTTTTAGTGAAGAAGATCCAGCTAACCGCGCTTCGTTTGCGGGTACCCATTCTCATCGGTTCTGTGGCCCATGAAAACGGACATTATTATAATTCTGCGTTTTTGATAGGTGCTGATGGACAAATTCAGGGGCGGTATGATAAGATTCATCTGGTGCCTTTTGGGGAGTACCTGCCTTTAAGACCGATTCTAGGCTGGATCAATAATTTTGTTGAGCTTGATGATTTTACTTCAGGGCAAACGTATAAAATTTTTTCAGCGGCGGGCGGGAAAAAGAAATTTGGGGTATTGATCTGTTTTGAAGATACTTTAGGGTATCTGCGACGTAATTTTACCCAAGAAGGGGCTGAGTTTTTTGTCAACATGACCAATGACGCATGGTTCAAAGACACTAAGGCGCCTTTTTTGCAATTGCAGGCCGCGGTGTTCGGCTGTGTGGAGAACAGGCGGGCTCTTGTCCGTGCGGCCAATACCGGTGTGAGCGCATGGGTTGATACGTACGGCCGCATCCTTCATTTCGTTCACGACGGGCATGGGAAGAAAACTTTTATCGCAGCTTCAAGCTGGGGCCGGCTGCCTTTAGGGCAGGGGAAGACTTTTTATACAAAATACGGAGATGCTTTTACTTATCTGTGTTTTTTGTGTATATTAGTGGCTGTGGGGGTAAGAAGGATGTTCCATTAAACAGGAGTACCTATGTCCAAGAAAATTTTATTAGTTGATGATGATCCGGGTGCGCATTTAATCATTGTTCCTATCATAAGCAAGGCAGGATATACTGCGATCTCCGCAAAAAATGGAGAGCAGGCTTTGCATTTGGCGCTCAATGAACGTCCGGACCTGATCATCCTGGATGTTATCATGCCGGGCATTAAGGGACGAGAATTGTGCAAAAAAATCAAAGCTTATGATGTGCTCAAAAGCATTCCGGTTGTTTTTCTGACGGCTAAAGATTCTGAAGATGATATCAAAGCCGAACTGGAAGCCGGAGCCGTCACCCACCTGACTAAACCAGTCAACCCGAATGATTTATTGCAGACGATCAGCGCCATTATCGGGAAATGACCATGGCCACAGACTGGAAGAAAAAAACTGAAAGAACCTTGGTGCGCTATGCGTTTTACTTTTTTTCATGGCTGTTTCGGGCTTTGCCGTACGTTGCTATCAAGGCGATGACCAACGGATTGTTGTCGGTCGCGTATTTTGTTGTGCGGCGTATGCGTCGATCGGCTATGGATACGTTGAGTATTGCATTCGGCCAGGAAAAATCCCGAGCTGAATTAGAAAAAATTTGCAAGGAATGTTTTTATAACGCAGGACGCGGGGCCATTGAGCTGGGGACTTTCACGGTGCGTCCGCACTTGATCAAAGAGACATTTTCTTTTACCGGGGATTCCCGGAAGAACCTGGATGCGGCTATGAAAGAAGGACGCGGGGTCATCGGTATTTCCGCGCATTTTGGCAACTTTCCGTTAATGCTGCTTTATTTGGCACAGATGGGGTATCCCACCAATGCCATCATTCGCCCCAGCCGTGATGAGATCATCGAGAAAGATTTTCAGGCATCAAGGTCACGGCTAGGCTTGAAAACCGTACATAGTTATCCCCGCGAAGCCTGTGTGGCCCAGTCACTGAAAGCTTTGCGGAACAAGGAATTATTAGTGGTTTTGCTCGATCAGAACACCGGCAGCAAATCAGGCGTGTATGTTGATTTTTTTGGACAGAAGGCAGGGACAGCCACAGGCCCTATTATTTTTGCCATGCGTACCGGCGCCCCGTTATTGCCGATTTTCACCCTGCGCGAGGGGGATGGAGACCATCATACCCTTTTGATCGAGCCGCATTTTTATCTGGAACAAAAAGCGAGCGACGAAGAAACCATCCAATACAACGTCCAGAAGCTGACGGATATCATTGAAGGCTATATCCGCAAGTATCCCCGGGAGTGGGGCTGGATGCACCGTCGCTGGAAAAGTCGGCCTAGATCGACCGGCGAAGAAAGAGCGAGGGCCAATGCTTCGTAAAGTGATGTTGTTTATAGCCGGATTCGCTGTGACAATTTTTGGGGTTACTCTGGTTTTACAGCAGTGGGATGCTGTGGTTTTAGTCTTCAAGGGGTTTATTGGATCGCTTCTGGCGGTCATCGGACTGGTCATTTTGTTTTCTGCTACCCTTTAAGACTATGATTAAATTAATTATTTTTGATTTAGACGGCACTCTCGTTAATGCATACCCGGCGGTTGCCCGGAGTGTGAATTATACTTTAAAAGTTTTGGGTCTGCCGCCTCGATCGGATCAAGAGATCAAGCGCAGTGTTGGTGAAGGCGACCGACAGTTGATGGTTAAATTCGTCGGGGAAAAGTTGGCAGACAGGGCTCTTGCTATCTACCGGCCGAATCATGCTAAAGTTTTAAAGGAGAAAGGGACTGTTCGATTTTTGCCCGGAGTGAAGGGTGTGTTAGGGTTTTTAAAAAGCAAAGGGTATAAAATCGCCATTGCCAGTAACCGTCCGAATAAATTTACACGTATCATCTTGAATGTTCTTGGAGCTCTTGATCTTTTTAATAGTGTTCTTTGTGCAGACCGTGCCAGCAAACCTAAACCGCATCCGGATATGTTATGGGCGATTACCAAGCGTCTGGGGTTCGATCAAGCACAGGCTTTATATGTTGGAGATATGACGATTGATGTTAGATGTGCCCATGCGGCGGGGATACGCATGGTGGCGGTCCATACCGGGTCAAGTTCAAAGAAAGAATTAAAAAGTTTGAAACCATGGCGAATTATTAGTAAAATGACTCAACTTAAGGCAATTATGTCTTCCTTCCCCGTTTGTGGGGAGGGTTAGGGAGGGGGGAGAGTAATGAGCAAAAGACTACGTAAGGGGAAATTAAACTGGCGTTCTAAAAAGGCCAATCATGGGGCCAAACCAGGCAAGGGCTAATCCTATGAAATTTTCTTTAAGAATTTTTCAAATGCTATTGGTATCATCCTTATGTATTTTTTCCAGCGGATGTTGGTTTTTGGTTATCGGCGGCGTGGGAGCTGTGGGGGGATATGCCGTAACCCGTGATACCTTCGAAGGTGTCAGCGCCAAGGGGCAGGAAGAACTGGTGGATGCGGCCCGGAAGGTTTTATCTATTATGGGCACGATCAAAGAAGAACACCCTAAAGACGGTACGATTGAGGCTACTGTTTACGGAAATCATGTGACGGTGAGTGTCATCCAGGTCAATTTAACTACCAGCAAGCTTCGGGTCAAGGCGCGCAATGGAATTTTCCCGCGTCTGGGTGTTGCGCAGGAAGTTTATACTAAGATCATAAATCAATTAGAATAGGAGAAGAAATTATGGCAGTCAAAGTCGGTATTAATGGGTTTGGGCGCATCGGCCGTATGGTTTTTCAGGCCATTTGCGATCAGGGACTTTTGGGCAATGAAATTGATGTGGTGGCGGTCGTGGATGTTTCTACGGACGCAGACTACTTTGCTTACCAGATCAAATACGATTCTGTCCAGGGTAAATTTAAGCATGCGGTATCGACCGCTAAAAGTGATCCGGCCAAAACAGAGGCGGATGTTATCGTAGTTAACGGACACAAGATCAAATGTGTCGCGGCCACCAAAACCCCGGCCGAGCTTCCCTGGAAAGCTTTGGGTGTTGATATTGTTATTGAATCGACCGGGCTTTTTACCGATAGTGAAAAAGCTGCCGGCCATCTGCAAGCCGGAGCTAAAAAGGTGATCATTTCAGCGCCCGCCAAGGGGGATGTTAAAACCATCGTCATGGGTGTCAATGAGAAGGAATATGACGGGTCCAAACATCATATTATCTCTAATGCCAGCTGTACCACCAATTGCTTAGCTCCGCTTGTCTATGTTTTGATCAAGGAAGGCATCGGCATTGAAACCGGTTTGATGACGACGATCCATGCCTATACTGCCACTCAAAAAACTGTGGACGGCCCTTCCAAAAAAGATTGGCGCGGCGGACGCGCGGCAGCGATCAATACCATCCCGTCTTCCACGGGTGCCGCCAAGGCGGTCGGGGAAGTGTTACCTGTGACCAAGGGTAAATTGACAGGCATGGCTTTTCGTGTCGCAACCGCGGATGTGTCGGTCGTGGATCTAACCTTCCGTTCCGTCAAAGAGACCTCCATCGAGGAAATCGATGCTCTTTTGAAGAAAGCCTCGGAGACCTATTTGAAAGGGTATCTTGGCTATACTAATGAAGAATTAGTATCGACGGATTTCATTCATGATCCGCGTTCGTCCATATACGATTCTTTGGCCACGGTGGGAAATAATCTCAAAGGGGAGAAAAGATTCTTTAAGCTCGTCTCCTGGTATGACAATGAGTGGGGTTATTCGATGCGCGTGGTTGATTTGGTGAGATATATTACCAAAAAATAAGAATTCCGCTAATCGGGTAGTTGAGTACTTTGTTTCGGACAAAAGGCCAGCTGTGAAAAAAACGCAGCTGGCCTTTTTTATAAAGTGCCACAAATAATCCCTTGACCATACTCAATTTTTGGTTATAATGTTCAATTATTGAACAATGTATCCCATTATGCCCAATAAGCTTTTAAACGAACGTGAATTTGAACTGGTCAACATTGTAGGTGCCAGGCTTGCGGCCAATCAGCGCGATCTCTCCCGCCACATGAATCTTTCTTTAGGAATGACCAATATGCTTTTAAGGCGGTTGGTGACTAAAGGCTACATCCGTATCAAGCAACTTGACCGTCGTAAAGTCGAATACCTATTGACCCCCAAAGGGTTTGCGGAGAAGATGCGCAAGTCCGTCAAATACACGCTAAACACCATTAATTCCATAGGGTTAATTAAAAAGCAGCTTTTAGATATTTTGGAAAGCCTTTATACAAAAGGCCACAGGAAGTTTTATATTTTAGGCGATTCAGATTTTGCCCAATTGGTGGAGAGTTCTTTAGTACAGTTTCAATGGGTTGGGGTTGAAGTTAAACGGATTAAATCTCAATTGGAAAATCCTGATGGACTGGTGCTTATTTGCCGAGAAGATGAAGATAGTCCGGGATCAGGCGGGGAGCGTTATGTGGATTTGATTAAAGAATTGGCTAGCCATAAGAATAACGGATTTGCGGCTGTAGAGAGGTAAGGAAGATGGGGAAGAATGTCTTAGTCACGGGGGGAGCGGGTTTCATTGCAAGTCATTTGGTGGACCATCTCCTTCAGGAAGGGCATAGCGTTACGATCGTCGATAATTTATCAACAGGGCGCTTAGCCAATATCGCTCATTGTCAAAACCATCCCAGATTGACATTCGTTAAAGAGGACATTGTTAATTTTGACAGCATAAGCTCTCTATTTAAAAACAAGGACATGGTGTTTCATCTGGCCGCGTTGGCAGATATTGTGCCTTCTATTGTTGAGCCAAGAAGTTATTATATGGCGAATGTGACGGGCACGATGAATGTGCTTGAGGCATCCCGTTTAGCAGGGGTTAAACGGTTCGTTTATGCAGCGTCTTCTTCTTGTTACGGGGTACCTCTTCCCGAGCATTACCCTACTAATGAATCAGCACCGATTAACCCTCAATATCCCTATGCGTTGACAAAATATATGGGAGAGTGTGCTCTCTTACATTGGGGGCAGGTTTATCATATGCCGGTTATTTCTTTACGATTATTTAATGTGTATGGACCCCGTTCACGAACATCAGGCACTTATGGGGCTGTTTTCGGTGTTTTTCTAAGCCAGAAATTAAACAATAAACCCTTTACCGTGGTCGGTGATGGTAGTCAAACGCGCGATTTTATTTTTGTCACGGATGTTGCCAGAGCATTCTATACTGCGGCCTTTTCCGATGTGAGCGGCCAAGTTTTTAATGTCGGAACAGGCCATCCGCAGAGTGTTAATAAACTGGTTTCTTTATTGCAAGGACAGAAGGTGCATATTCCTAAAAGACCAGGTGAGCCGGACTGCACTTGGGCGGACATACATAAAATTCAGTCTATGCTTGGCTGGCAGCCGCAGGTATCCTTTGAGCAAGGGGTCGACAAGGTCGTAGAAAATATTGATTATTGGCGGCAAGCACCGGTATGGACCCCTGAAACAATACAGGAAGCAACTAAAGATTGGTTTAAATATTTAGTAAGAGATTGAGGGTGCATTAAAATATTAAATCGAAAGGACAATCAGAGAAATGGATCAACTTAAAACTGTTCTGGTGACAGGTGGTGCGGGGTATGTGGGAGCGGTGTTAGTCCCTAAGCTTTTAAATAAAGGGTACCGGGTTAAGTGCCTGGATCTTTACACTTATGGTGAGGATATTTTTGATGATATCAAGGATAAGTCCAATTTGGTTGAAATTAAAGGCGATATTTGTGATCAGGCCCTGTTAAGCCACTCCCTTAAAGGGTGTGACGCTGTTATTCATTTGGCCTGTATTTCCAACGATCCATCTTTTGAATTAAACCCGGGTTTGAGTTTAAAAGTCAATTATGAAGCTTTTGAACCATTGGTACGCATCAGCAAAGATAAGGGTGTAAGACGATTTATTTACGCATCGACCTGCAGTGTGTATGGAGTCAGCGATGCCCCGGAAGTTACTGAGGACCATCCATTGTTGCCGATCACGGATTACAACAAATATAAGGGCATGTGCGAACCTGTTCTAGGGAAATATCAATCAGCGGAATTTACCACCATCACCATACGCCCGGCTACGGTTTGCGGTTATTCTCCCCGGCAGCGTTTTGATTTGACGGTCAATATTTTGACTAATCATGCTTACCATAAGAACCATATTACGGTCTTTGGAGGCAAACAGGAACGACCCAATATCCATATCAATGATATAACTGATTTGTATGTACAGTTATTGGAACTGCCCGAGTCCAAAATTGCCGGTAAGATTTACAATGCCGGCTATCAAAATCGATCAGTCGCGGATATCGCCTTGATCGTTCAGAAAATAATGGCCCAGGAATTTCCCCAACGGCCGCAAGCGACCATTGAAACCAAGCCTTCAGACGATATCCGTTCTTACAGGATATCTTCCGAGAAAATTAAAAAAGAACTAGGGTTTGTGCCCCGTTTTACCATTGAAGATGCGGTGCGGGATTTGCTCAAGGCTTTCCGGGGCAATAAGTTTCAGGATTCTATGAATAATCCCCGCTATTTTAACATCAAAATGTTGAAATCTTTGGAGGCCGAGGCAAAGGTATGATATCCAAAGATTTAAAAAAGAAGCTCCTTAGAGGAATGCTCCGTTTGAGACTCATTGAAGAGAGACTGGCCGCTATTTACCATCAAGCAGATGAAATTAAGACACCCATGCACCTTTACACGGGGCAGGAAGCCGTTGCCGTAGGAGTTTGTGCTGCTTTAAGGCCAGAGGATACGGTTTCTCCTTATCATCGTTCGCATGGTTGGTACATCGCTAAAGGCGGGAATTTGTGTGCGATGATGGCAGAATTGATGGGGAAAGAAGCCGGCTGTTGCAAAGGATGGGGAGGATCCATGCATCTTTTGGATGTGTCTGCGGGGGTCATGGGTTCATCGTCTATTCTCGCCGGAACGGTTCCTCATGCCGTAGGTGCCGCGTTGGCATTTCAGATCAAAGGGGAAGACAGGGTTGCGATCGCGCCCGCCGGGGATGCGGCCATTGAGGAAGGTGTCTTTCATGAGAGTTTGAACTGGGCTTCGCTCAAGAAGCTTCCTGTTGTATTTATTTGTGAAAACAATCTTTACTCAACATCGACACATCTCCGTGACCGTCAGCCTTCTGTTGATATATTTAAGCGTGCTGAGGCTTATGGTATGCCGGGCAGTCGTTGTGATGGTAATGATGTGGGGGATGTTTATACTAAGACCCTGGAGGCGGTCAACAGGGCGAGGCGTCTGGAAGGCCCAAGTTTTATAGAAGTCATGACATATCGGTGGCGGGAACATGTGGGGCCTAATTACGATTGGGACCTGGGGTATCGGACAAAACAAGAGGGAGAAGAGTGGATGATTCGTTGCCCGATCAAAGCATTGGCCGCAGAATTTCCGGCAGCCCAGGTGCAGTCTTACACAGATGAATTTGAAAAAGAAATTGATGAGGCCTTAGTTTTTGCCCGCCAAGCAGCCTTCCCTCGAGAGGAAACGATCAGAGTATGAAATATTCAGAAAGCATACGGGATGCTCAAGCCGTGATGATGCGCCATGACAAAAGGGTTTTTATTTGCGGATTAGGCGTTCCTGATCCCAAAGGAGTGTTTGGTTCGACCGTGGGGCTCAAAGAAGAGTTCGGCGATAAGCGTGTTTTTGATACCCCCGCATGCGAAAACGGGACGTTAGGGATTTTACTTGGGGCTTCATTGCAGGGGATGCGTCCCATCATGGTCAACCAAAGAGTTGATTTTTTCCTGCTCGCTCTTGATCAACTGATCAACCATGCTTCTAAGTGGAAGTGTATGTTTGCAGGCCGCCAGGAAATGTCTGTTTTAGTCCGGCTTATTGTAGGCCGGGGATGGGGGCAAGGGCCGCAGCATTCTCAAAGCATGCATGCTTTGTTTGCGCATATTCCCGGTCTTACGGTGGCGGCTCCGGCGACGCCTTATGATGCTAAGGGGATGATCATTTCAGCTTTGCAGGAAGGCGGCCCGGTCGTGATGATTGAACATCGCCGGCTATATGATGAAAATCAAGATGTTCCAGAGGGGATTTATCGTGTAGCTTTTGGTCAAGCCCATGTAGCCATAGAGGGCAAAGACGTTACCTTGGTTGCTTCATCGCATATGGTGGCTGAAGCCAAGAAAGCTGCCCGGGTGCTCCTGGGGCAGGGCATATCGGTAGAATTAATCGATTTGAGGAGTTTAAGGCCGTTGGATGTACAGACGGTCTATGCTTCAGTCAAGAAGACCGGTCGTTTGGTTCTTGTAGAGGGGGATTGGAAACCATGCAGTGTTTCCGGAGAGATCATAGCCGCATTGGCGGAAAAAGACCCGAAGATTTTTAAATCAGCCCCTGTACGGGTCATGTGGCCAGATATGCCTGTACCGACGAGCGCTCCTCTGGAGACGGCATTTTATCCTTCCATTAAGGACATAGCGGACGCCTGTTTAAAAGTTTTAGGAAGACCTGTTTTGGCGGCAGAAGTCAAACCGGAAAAAGCCAATTTTAACGGGCCATTTTAGGCATGCTGCTGTGTGCGGCATGCAGGTTATCGAATTTTTAAAAGTATAAAAACGGAGAGATTATGGGACAAGAAATTGATTTATTGGATCTTTATCCTCGATCAAAACGGCCTATTGATGAGCGGGGGGCGCTTGCCACGGATGAAAACAAGCGTATCGCCAAACAGTTCGGTCAGCAATATTTCGACGGTGACCGGATGTTTGGTTACGGCGGGTACTCCTATCAAGAAAGGTTCTGGAAAGATACTGTGCGTCGTTTTCGCGACCATTACCGGTTAACGGAAAATGCGCGCATTCTGGATGTGGGTTGTGCCAAGGGTTTCATGATGTATGATTTTAAGAAATTGATGCCTCAGGCACATATCGAAGGGGTGGATATCTCAACCTATGCCAAAGAAAATGCCGTCGAGACCATGAAGCCGTTTATTCATGTCGGCAATGCCAAGAAATTGCCGTTTCAGGATAACTCATTTGATCTGGTGATATGCATCAACACGGTCCATAACCTTAAACTGGATGAATGTAAATTGGCTTTGCGCGAACTGCAACGGGTGTCCGGCGGCAAAGCTTTTTTAACGGTGGATGCCTGGCGTAATGAAAAAGAACATCAGAATATGCTGAAATGGAATCTAACGGCCGAAACATATATGCATGCCGATGATTGGAAGAAACTATTTGCAGAGACCGGGTATCAGGGCGACTATTTTTGGTTTATCGCCCAGTAATCTAAGGGAGGTTGAATTTCAATGTTAGCAGCGATACTGGTAGAATCCCGGAAGCCTTTGGTTTTAGATGAAGTCCAACTGCCCTTGTCCCTGGAATACGGTCAGGTGCTTGTTAAGGTGTTTTATACCGGCATTTGCGGGGCACAGATCAATGAGATCGAAGCACGTAAGGGGCCGGATAAATTTTTGCCTCATTTGTTGGGGCACGAAGGCGGTGGGGTCGTTGAATCCTGCGGTCCGGGGGTCACGACGGTCAAACCAGGTGACCATGTTGTCATGCATTGGCGTCCGGGGCGTGGTATACAGTCTCCCACACCGAAATACCTTTGGAAGGGAAAGCCCATCAATGCGGGCTGGGTGACGACATTCAACGAAAAGGCGATCGTCTCGGAAAATCGGGTTACCGTGATCCCCAAAGATTTCGACCTTAAATTGGCGGCTCTTTATGGATGTGCTATTACCACCGGCTATGGTGTCGTCCATAACGATGCCCGTTTAAAAAGCGGGGAATCGTTAGTGGTCGTAGGGGCGGGGGGCGCCGGTATGTCCGTTATATTAATGGCATCCCTGATAGGTGCAAATCCCATTATTGCCGTCGATATCCATGATGATAAGCTTAAACAAGCCAGGAAGTTTGGCGCCACGCACGTCATTAATTCTAAAAAAGAAAACACTGTTGAAAAAATAAGGCAGGTTCTTCCTCAGGGGGCTGATGTGGCGGTCGACGCTACCGGAATTAAAGAAATCCGGGAGCTTTGTTATGAGTTGGCTTCGGGCATGGGACGTACTGTATTAGTCGGGGTACCGTTAGCCGGAGAGAAAATCACCATTGATTCTTTTCCCTTACATTTTGGTAAAAGCATTACCGGATCTCACGGCGGAGATGTCAACCCGGACTATGTCATTCCCCGTTTGATCTCTTTGCAAAACACCGGACGCCTTTCTTTAGATGGGATGATTTCCCATGAATTTCCGTTTAACCGGATTAACGAAGCTCTGGATATGGTGCGACGGGGGGAAGCGTTGCGTTGTGTCTTACAGATGGCACACTAACAGATCGGGTATTATTTTTCATTCTACTTGAGGAGTAAGTCATGGATTTAGGAATTAAGGGAAAATTAGCATTAGTGACGGGTGGCGGTAGGGGTATTGGTCGGGCTATAGCGATGTGTTTAGCTCGGGAAGGAGCACGCGTTGCCGTTGTATCGAGAACAGAGGAAGATGTGAAGGAAACCGTTGAAGTCATGGGGGGCCGATCGGCTGGTCATCACGGCATAGTGATGGATTTGTCCCCAGATGAGGCCCCGGGACTTTTAGTCAAGGATTTAAGGGCCAATTTCGGTGATCCGGCGATTGTGGTGCATAATCTTGGCGGGACATTGGGTATCACCGACCCTTTTTGTTCGCGGGAGGAATGGCGGCGAGTCTATCGTTTTAATTTTGAGATTGCGGTTGAATTGAATGTTTATTTAGTGCCCGGCATGCAGAAGGCTAAATGGGGACGTGTTATTCATATTTCTTCGATTTCAGCGATGGAGAACCATGGGCCGGCAACGTACTGTGCGATGAAAGCAGCTTTGACGGCGTATACGCGTAGTTTCGGCGGCTATGTGGCTGCGGATGGGGTGATGGTTTCTGCTGTTCTTCCGGGGGCTGTTTTTACAGAAAAAGGGTATTGGGATATCACTTCCAGGGAGAGGCCGGAACATGTCAAAAAATATCTGACTGAGCGTCAACGTATCGGCCGATTCGGAAAAACTGACGAGATCGGTAATTTTGTTGCTTTTCTTTGTTCCCAGCAGGCTTCTTTCAATCCCGGGAGTGTCATTCCGATTGATGGTGGACAAGGCAGAGGGTATTTTGGGCAATAACATTTTTCAAGACCCTTGACTGACGGTCGTGTCAAAGCGTCAGGGGTTGTAAGGAGCAGAAATGAACAATGAATTCCGTCGAAAGATTGTGGATATGGTATGTAAAGGCAGGGATGGCCATATCCCTAGTTCGTTTTCTATTATTGATGTTATTTCAATTCTCTATAGAGATTTCTTAAAGTTCAATAGCAAGGATCCGCATTGGGAGGGACGGGATTATTTTATTCTTAGTAAAGGACACGGTTGTTTAGCTTTATATGTTGTGTTAAGGGAGCATGGATTTCTGACAGATCAGGATATCGCCAATTTTTGTAAAAAAGGCGGGATTTTAGGGGAACATCCTGATTCCACGAAGGTCCCAGGAGCCGAAGCTTGTACAGGGTCACTAGGGCATGGTTTTCCGTTTGCAGTTGGCGTTGCCTTGGGACTGCGTATTCAAAATCGGGAAAATCATGTTTTTGTTCTTGTGGGAGACGGCGAATGCCATGAGGGTACAATATGGGAAGCGGCCAATGTCTCAAACAATATGGAGTTAGGAAATCTTTGTCTCATTGTTGATTGGAATGGTTCGGCGGCACAACTGATGCCCAAAGATGATTTACCGGCAAAGTGGCGTGCATTTGGCTGGAATGTTCAAGTTATTGACGGCCATTCTGAGGAGGAAATTAAGAAGGCGTTAGGGAATGTTCATTTTTCTTCCCGAGGGACCCCGAATGTCATCATCACCAAGACTGTTAAAGGCAAAGGTGTTCCCATGTTGGAAGGACACGGGGTTTGGCACCATCGCATTCCCAATGAGGAAGAGTATAAGACGATCATGGAGGCGTTGAAATGAGTATGAAGAAAATGAGGCAACAGTTTGCTGATACAATGCTGGAAGTAGGCCGGGCAGATCCCAAGCTTTCTGTTTTGATCGGGGATATCAGTCATTTTATTTTACAGCCTTTTGCGCGTGCTTGTCCCGGAAGATTTTATAATGTCGGCATTTGTGAACCAACGATCATCAGCATGGCGGCAGGGATGGCCAAAACAGGGCTTCATCCGGTAGTCCATACGATTGCCCCGTTTATTTTAGAGCGTTCTTTCGAACAAATTAAACTTGATTTTTGCTATCAAGGATTATCGGGGAATATAATCACGGTAGGAAGTGCTTTTGATTATTCCAATTTAGGATGTACCCATCACTGTTACGATGATTTTGCATTGATGAAGTCCCTTCCCCGTACGCAGGTCGTTTATCCGGCCTCACCGGTAGAATTTGATTTGCTATTTAGAGAGACATATCGTAATGATCACCTGACCCTTTTTCGGCTTCCGGAATATCAGCATGATCAGGTCATTGATCCTTCTTTGATCAAGTTTGGGAAGGCCATTCGATTGAGGGAGGGGTCTGACTTAACGATCATTGCTGCAGGGCCGCAGCTTAAGAATGCAGTTTTAGCCAAACAACAATTAGAGAAGCAGGGAAAGAGCATCGAGATTATTTATATCCCAACCATCCATCCGTTAGATGCCGAGATGATCCATCAAAGTGTATCAAAGACTAAAAGAGTGGTCATTGTAGAAGAACATAATGTTTTTGGCGGCGTTGGCGATGATGTTCGAAAAATCGTTACAGATATTTCTGGGGTCAAGTTGATCAATTTGGGAATTAAAGGGTTTGTGCGCGAATATGGTACCTACGAACAATTGTGTGCAGAGGCCGAGCTTTCGGTCGAAGGCATTTTGAAAGCAGCCGGGTATGGAGAATAATCACCAACGGCCTTTTATTGATTATTATAAAAAACACAAGATATCCCCTGTTTCTCAGGATATCTCAGACCTCAAGAAGCATTATGACCGCAGGGCATTTTTGTATCGCCGTCTGGGTATATTGCCGTCCTTTCTTAACGGCCGTACAGTCATCGAGTTCGGCCCGGGCAGCGGATATAATTCTTTATTTACTTTGAGCCTTCAGCCTTTAAAATACGTTCTTGTCGATGGTAATCCGACGGCATTGAAAGGGTGTATAGAGCTCTTCACAAAATATTTTCCAAGAGAAAAGAACTATGAGCTGGTAGATTCTCTGATCGAAGAATATCATAATAATGAGCTGTTCGATCTGGTTATTTCCGAAGGTTTGATCCCTAATCAGAAAGATCCTGCGCAATTCGCACGTTCTATCGCCGGCTTTACCAAGCCGGGGGGTGTTTGTGTTATTACTTGTCAAGATGCAGTCGGAGTTTTTGCGGATCTTTTGCGCTATTTGATTGGGAATATGGTTATAAATGAGGGCCTTTCATACGAAGAGAATGTTAATGTGCTGGTAGCCATGTTTAAACCGCATTTGGAAAGTTTAAAAGGCATGAGCAGGCCTCATCAAGATTGGGTCGCAGACGCGATTTTGCACAAGGATATGTGGTGTCGGGGCAGCCATTTCTCTATCGGACATGCGATCGAAGCGTTAGATTCTTCTTTTGATGTTTATGGAGTATCACCGTATATTTTTACCGATTGGCGCTGGTATAAAGATGTTTTTGGCAAGCAACGGGCTTTTAATGCGGTTGCCAAAGAGTGTTATCTACGGAATCTTCATAATTTTCTTGATTACCGTTTTGAATTTCCTGCGAGATCTGCTGAAGACAATATTCAGCTTATGGGTCATTGTCAGGCTATATGGGAGCTGATAAAACTTTTTGGGGAAGGAAGGGATAAAAAATATATTGAGGCCATCTGTACTGAAATATCCAGGCTGGAGATGAAAGTAAGGGATTATTCGCCCAGTACTGCGGACTCGTTGGCGGATTTTCTATTGGGCCTGAAACAATACCCAGAGATTACTGGAAAGACCAATTGGGGGAGGTTTTCAGATTTTTGGGGGAGAGGGATGCAGTATTTAAGTTTTATTCGGACGCAATAGTAAAAGTTTAAGAAAGCATACGCTGAAAAAAGAAGGAATTCCAATGGCTTTAAAACTTGATATGAAGGCACGACAAGCATTAAAGGCAATCAAGAAGATGGTCCGTAAGGGAGAGCGGATTGTTTTTGTTTCAGGTAATTTTAATATTGTCCACCCGGGGCATTTGCGTTTGTTGCGTTTTGCCGCTCAATGCGGGGATTTTCTTGTGGTGGGGGTTCAAGCGGATGCCTTGACGCAGTTAACGCTGTTACCGCAGGCCCTTCGATTGGACGGTGTGCAATCAACGAGCTGGGTGAAGTATGCCTTTCTTTTAAGCGTGCCCCCTGAGGTTTTTATCCGGCATTTAAAACCCGATTTCGTCGTTAAGGGGCAGGAACATGAGAATCAATACAATCCGGAATCGGCGGCCGTTGAATCTTATGGGGGGAAGTTGCTTTTTAGTTCCGGGGAGGCTAGTTTTTCCTCATTGGACCTTTTACGGGATGAGTTTAAGAACTTGAATTTTTCAACGATTGTGAAGCCCAAAGATTTCTTGATCCGCCATGGGTTTAGTTTGGTGGACTTGAGGAAAACTGTTGGGAAAATGAAAGGCCTTCGGGTGGTGGTCATCGGTGAAACGATTGTGGATGAGTATATCACGTGTGATCCGCTGGGGATGTCCCAGGAAGACCCGACCATTGCAGTGACACCAATTGCCAAAGACCGTTTTGTAGGTGGGGCAGGTATTGTATCGGCACATGCACGCGGTTTTGGGGCTGATGTGCACTTTTTTTCGGTCGTGGGAAAGGATGAGCCTTCTGATTTTGTCCGGCATTGTTTAAAAAAATATGGCGTTAATGCGCATATTTACGAGGATGAAAGTCGTCCCACCATACGCAAGGAAAGGTTCCGTGCTCATGGCAAGACTTTGTTAAGGGTCAATCATTTTCATCAGCACCCCATCAATCAAGGTATACAAAAGAAGATCATTCGCAACCTCAGCGATATTCTGAATGATACAAAGCTGTTGATATTCTCCGATTTTAATTATGGCTGCCTTCCTCAACCTTTAGTGGATGAAATCATTGCTCTTTGTCAGGCCAAGGATGTGATGATAGTCGCAGACAGCCAGGCTTCATCCCAGATCGGGTATGTATCGCGTTTTCATGATGCTTTGTTATTGACGCCGACCGAGCGGGAAGCTCGAATTTCAGTGGGTGATTTTAATGCAGGGTTGGTTGTCCTAGCGGAAATGCTCAGGACCAAGGCACGGGCCCAAAATATCCTTTTAACATTGGGAGCTGAAGGATTGCTTATTCATGCCCCCTCAGCTTCTCCCAAAGAATCGGTAACGGACCGTTTGCCGGCCATGAATGCGTCACCTAAAGATGTTTCCGGAGCAGGGGATTCGTTGCTCACATGCGCCTCGATGGCCATAGCGGTCGGGGCTGATATTTGGCAGGCCGCGTACTTAGGTTCGATTGCAGCCGCTTGTCAGCTTAGTCGTATCGGCAATATTCCTTTGACTGTGAATGAATTAATGATGGAGATAAAAAGTTGAAGGCTTTGCTTTTAGCAGCCGGCCTTGGGATACGTTTAAGGCCCGTGACAGATAATATCCCTAAATGTTTGGTCCCTATACAAGGCCGCCCGTTGTTGGCCTACTGGTTGCGGTTATTAATTGAAGGCGGCTGTCAGCCGCTTCTGGTCAATACACATTATTTTGCAGATAAGGTGGAGGGGTACATTAATGGAAGTGAATATCGAAGCTGTGTTAAAACTGTTTATGAGGGTGAGCTTCTTGGCACAGGGGGGACAGTTTTAAAGAATCGAAGTTTCTTTGGTTGTGATCCTTTCATGTTGATCCATGCGGATAATTTATCGCAGTTCGATGTGCGGGCATTTATCGCCCGACATGAGGCCCGTCCGGCAGGTTGTGCCATTACGATGATGACATTTGCTACGCCTACACCTGAATCCTGCGGAGTCGTAGAGCTAGATGATCAGGGAGTGGTACAGGCTTTTCATGAAAAAGTGAAGAACCCTCCGGGAAATCTGGCCAATGGGGCTGTTTATATTCTAGAGGGGTCGGTTTTTGATTTTTTAGAAAGCTTAAATAAAAGCAAAATCGATTTTAGTACCGAAGTATTGCCGTATTATTTAGGAAAGATATACACCTTTCATAATGATGTTTATCATCGCGATATTGGAACACTTGAAAGTTATATTTTAGCAGAGAAAGAGTTTATAGGCAGAGGTGATGGATAGGACAGTTTTTAATTGTTGATGGACGAGTGAGATCATAAGTTAGGAGCGCAACAATAGGGAAAATTGAAATGGAAAAAATGTTAAAGATCAAAGAGTTTATTAAATCAACCCCGGTAAAACACTTGATCCGAAGGATCCGGGCCGAAAAAGTAGCCAAAGAGCATGCGAAACTTCATAACGAAAATGAATTGTTTTATACGCTTTCCCCGGCACTATTAATCGGAATTTTGAAAGCTTTTAAAATGTTAGATAAGTCTTGTGAGGGGCAAGCTTATTATGAATTTGGTTTATTTAAGGGATTCAGTTTTTGGTTTGCAGAACAGGTCTCCAAAGAATATGTGGGGAGCGAATTTACCCTATATGGCTTTGATTCTTTTGAAGGACTTCCCCAGACTAAGGTCGATAATGAGGTCATTCAATGGGCTAAAGGGAATTATGCCGCTTCTTATGATTTCGTCACTTCCGAGCTTTTAAAAAATGATGCAGATTTCTCGAGAATCAAATTATTTAAGGGTTTTTTTCAGAAAAAGTATTTTGATCGGCTGAAAAAGGAAGAAAAGTTTAAGAAAGCGGCCATTTGCGTCATTGATTCAGATATTTATGAAAGCTGTGTGGCGACGCTAGATTTTATAAAAGAATATTTGGCCCCCGGTTCTGTTTTGTTGTTTGATGATTACAATGCTCTCAATAAAAATGATCATCATGGCGAAAGGAAGGCCTTAAAAGAATTTGAAATGAGTAACCCGGCTTTTCAAAAGCAGCATCTTTTTGATTTCGGCGGGAACGGAGTGGCCTTTAAAGTCATTCGTGTATAAGGTTTTTTAATTTGGAGGTAAAGATGATAACGTCTTTGGTGTTAACTGATTTGATTCAGGTGTTGCCTTTAATCACAGAACATCATGCGCCAAGCGACCCATTACATTTGTTGTTAAAAAAAGTCGCTAGGAAAGAAGCGGAGCATGTTTTCAAGTCTTCATCTAAACTGCGATCTGTGGAATTTGGTCCTTTTGGAGGAATTATTTTTCCCTATTTTGAAATGGGAGCTGTTTCTTCGTTGAATCTTTTTGATCTTGATGAGTTGATTATTTTTAGTTTTTATTGGCAAAATCGTAAAAGGTATAAAAATGTTGCTGATGTAGGAGCGAATATCGGTCTGCACTCGATAGTATTAAGCCGTTGCGGTTTTAATGTGAATTCTTATGAGCCTGATCCAGGGCATTACAAGATCTTGAAAAGGAACCTTGCTCTTAATCGTTGTGCCCACGTTACAGGGCACAATTCAGCGGTATCCAATGAAGCGGCGATAAAAGAATTTGTTAAAGTTTTAGGTAATACGACGGGCAGCCATATTGCCGGTTCAAGGGCAAATCTTTATGGGAAGCTTGAACGTTTTCCTGTAAAGACCGAACCGATTCAGGAGATCATGGATTGGGCGGACCTAGTTAAGATTGACGCCGAAGGTCATGAAAAAGATATCTTGCTAGCCACCAAACGATCGGACTGGACAGGCACAGATGCCATGGTTGAAGTTCAGAGCCAGGAGAATGCCAGCGCTATTTTTAAGCATTTTAAGAAGTTGAAGGTCAATCTTTTTGCCCAAAAAATTAATTGGCGGAAGGTTGTATCTGAGGATCAGATGCCCAAGGGGTATAAAGACGGATCGCTTTTTATAACGGCAGGCTCCGCATTCATTAAGGGGTGATTCTAAATTTTTTAAGGAAATCGATGGGGAAAAAGTACAACAAGTATGAGAAAAAAGACTGGAAGTGGGTACTCTTTGCTGTACTCCCCAAGCTTCCGGCTTTCTTGTTGGCATTGCCGGCAGTTCTATTGATGCGCATTCTGCGGCCATTTATTTGGGTGCGGTTATTCCCTATATCGGAACGTATCGGCCATGGCGCGGGCAATATTGATGTTTATTTGCTGGAGCGCAAGAATGGTAAGCATGATGATGCGAAGGTCATAAATATTTATTATCCTAACCATCCTGGCAGATGCAATAAGCAGTTGGTAAAAATGTGGGCAAGGGTCATTCCGGTTTTCGGACTTGGCCGTTGGCTTGCATGGGCCAATGATGAGCTACCTGGCGGGGAGCCGTTTCATTATCACTGCACCCGCGGTGCAGCCGATATTTATGGTTTCACCAACGACGCTCCGCCGCCTTTTTCGTTTACGCCTCAAGAGGAGAATCATGGCCAGGAAGTATTACGCGCCATGGGTATCCCCGTAGGCAAGCCCTTTGTCTGCCTACTTGCTCGCGACAATGCATTTTTAAATAAATTATTACCGGCAGAGGATTGGTATTACCATAATTATCGGGATGTAAACATAGATAATTATGTCATGGCTGTCAGGGAGTTGGTGAACAGGGGGTACTATGTTTTAAGGATGGGGGCCGTGGTCAATAAAAGGTTCCCTGTAGCCCTCCCAAGTCTCATTGACTATGCGAACAGCCCTTGGAGAGATGATTTTATGGATATGTATTTACCGTCGAAATGCCATTTTTTTATTTCGTGCGGGGCTGGCCTGGATGTCGTGGCAAGCCTTTTTCGAAAAGAGCTGGCTTTTGTGAATTATATCCCTTGTGGGTATCTTGTATCGTGGATGAAAAAGGGGCTTATTATTCCTAAGAAATTATGGTTAAAGAAAGAAAAGAGATTTATGAAGTTTCGTGAAATTATACAAACAGATGTGGGGACTTTCATCAACACAAGACTTTATGAAGAAAGAGGTATTGAATGCGTTGAAAATTCGCCTGAAGAGGTTTTAGATCTCATTGTTGAAAAGGAAGAAAGGATGAAAGGTTGTTGGCGGACGAACGAAGAAGATGAAGAGTTGCAGAAACGTTTTTGGGGGCTTTATAAGCCAGATGTTCGGCATAACGTTTTTCATGCGAGGATAGGCGCGAAGTTTTTAATGCAAAATAGGGATCTGTTAGGCTCAATATGAAAGCATTGGCTTTTATCATATCGATTTTTAAAAAGCATCCCAGCATGGTTCTGTCCAATGTCATCGTCGCTGTAGCGATGAGTTTTCTGGGCACGGTTTCTTTCTTAAGTTTGCCTCCGATTATCGATATGTTTCTTTACCCTGATGGTCATGGACGAAGTTCAATGACATTAAAGGTCATTGCTGTCTTTCGATCCGTGGGCCTGCCGACGTCGTTACCTTTTTTGGTCAGTGTTTTTGTTGTCTTAGTGATCGCCACGTCATTGCTGCAGGTTATTTGCAACCTTTTGATTTATCGCACCAAGTATGCGATCGTTAAAGACTTCATGTTAGGCGCCATGCAGGATTTTTTTAATGCCAAGTGGCTTTTTTTCAGCAGCAGCGACCAGGGGAAGATATACAGCACCTTGAATCGTGAGATCAATGCAGTCGGTGACGGGTTAACGGCCATGGGGGGGATATTTGCGAATCTTATTCAGATTATGGTTTTATTGTTTGTTCCCTTTTGCATATCATGGAAGGTGACCTGCATTTGTCTTGGCTTAGGCGGCCTTGTTTCGTTGTTTTTTATTTTTATAAGTCGATCTGCGTATGAATTAGGCCGGCTTAATACGCATACCGCCAATGTCTGTTGGGGGTTATATCACGAGAACATTAGCGGGGCTAAATTAGTGCTCGGACACGGCAATGCCAAGCAAGTCTTAAAAAAGATCGAAGTTGCGTATGATGCTCATTTAGATTGCACGATCAAATCTCAAATCCTTGCTTATGTCATAACAACATCCTATCGGCCGGTTGGCGTTATTGTTGTTGTTGCCGCGTTGTTTGCTTCCCGGATGTTCATGGTCCCGGTATCAGAAGTGGCCGTTCTTTTGTTAGCATTGTTACAAGTAACAAATTTATTTGGCAATTTGGTGGCGCAAAAGAGTGCGATTTCGAATATCGTCCCGGGCTACGAGCAGATCCAACACTTGCGTCAACGGGCTTTGGACATGAAGCAGGTTTCAGGTACTAACATTTTCAAAGGGTTTACGAAAGAAGTCATGATGAAGGAGGTTTCTTTTGCGTATCCGGGAAGAGGCATGGTGTTGCACAACATTTGTCTCTCTATTCCCAAGGGCAAGGTTGTAGCTTTTGTAGGCAAGTCAGGTGCCGGAAAATCGACCATCATTGACATATTAATGGGATTTCATGAGATTAATTCTGGAGAAGTGACGATCGATGGGGTGGGGTTATCAACTTTTGAAATTAATTCTTATCGAAAGAAGATTGGATATGTTCCGCAGGATAGCTTACTATTTAACATGACTATCAAGGAAAATCTTTTATGGGCTAATCCTGAGGCTTCTCAGGAGGAGGTTGCAGAAGCTTGCCGGATGGCCTATGCTGAGGAGTTTATTGATCAACTGCCGCAAAAATTTGACACCGTCGTCGGTGACCGTGGAGTGCGTCTTTCGGGCGGTCAGATCCAGCGCTTGGCGTTGGCGCGGGCCTTCTTAAGGAACATGGATATACTTTTTTTGGATGAAGCCACCAGCTCGTTGGATAGTCATTCCGAAACATTGATCCAGAAGGCCATTGAGACCGTTTCCGGAAAGACAACAGTCGTGGTGGTGGCTCACCGATTGGCCACCATCAAGAGGGCAGATACGATCTATGTTTTGGACAAGGGCTGTATAGTTGAACACGGGAGTTATGTAGAATTATGCCGTCAAAACGGTATTTTTTCAGATCTCGTACGGTTTCAAGAGTTGAATATTGTAGCGTGAACGACATGAGGTAAAAACACAATGAAAAAAATATTAGTTACTGGCGCAGGCGGTTTTATCGCAAGCCATCTTGTTGAGAAGTTGGTTCAAAAGGGCTATAAGCCAAGGGCTTTTGTTCATTATAATTCCAGCGGTTCTTGGGGGTGGTTGGAATGCTCTCAGTACAAAAATGCCATTGAAGTCGTATCAGGGGATATTCGTGATTTCGATGTTGTTCAGCAGGCGATGCGGGATGTTGATACGGTTTTTCATTTAGCAGCATTGATCGGTATTCCCTATTCTTATGTTTCTCCGCAGGCTTATGTTGAAACCAATATCAAAGGCTCTTTAAATATTTTTCAGGCCGCCCGGGATCTTGGTGTTTCGAAGGTTATTCATACATCAACCAGTGAAATATACGGGACCGCAGAGTTTGTCCCTATTCATGAAAAACATCCGGTCAATCCCCAGTCCCCTTACGCGGCAAGCAAATCTGCTGCTGATTTTTTGGCGTTATCTTTTTTTCGCTCTTTTGATCTTCCTGTCGTGGTTGTTCGTCCTTTTAATACCTATGGTCCCCGGCAATCAGCAAGGGCGGTCATTCCGACCATTATTACCCAAGTACTCTCCGGCAATAGGACAATAAAATTGGGAGCATTGGATCCCACTCGTGATCTGACCTATGTTGAGGATACAGTGGATGGATTCATTTGTGCGGGGATGTCTGATCAGGGTGTGGGCCAAATCATAAATCTTGGCAGTAATAGTGAAATTTCTATTCGAGAATTAGCTCATTTGATTGCCAAGCTCATGGGGGTAAAGATCACCATTAAAGACGATAAGAATAGAAGACGGCCGATCAAGAGTGAAGTGGAACGATTATGGGCGGATAATACTAAAGCCAAGCGGATATTGAAGTGGGCGCCCACATACACATTAGAAAAAGGCTTGAAGGAAACAATAGAGTGGTTCAAGAAGAACATGGATATGTATAAATCTAAAATCTATAATATATAAAAGATCGATGAAAATGATCCCCCTTTCTGTTCCAAATTTGTCAGGTAGGGAATTACAGTACGTCAAGAAATGCATTGATACCAATTGGGTTTCTTCGGCAGGCAGCTTTGTTCGGAAATTTGAGGAGGCTCTCTGTCATTATGTTAAATCCCCCTATGCCGTAGCCTGCGTGAGCGGGACCGCGGGGTTACAGGTCGCCCTTAGGCTCTGTGGGGTCAAGACAAATGATGAAGTGATTGTGGGGACACTCACATTTATTGCTCCTGTGAATGCGGTTAAGTATCTTGGAGCAGAGCCGGTTTTTATGGATTGTGATGATTATATGAACATTGATCCCGTCAAGTTGGAGGAATTTTGTGTTAAAGAATGTAAGGTCACAAAAGAGGGTTTACGAAATAAGAGTACCGGAAGGATTATCAGGGCCCTCGTCCCAGTTCATATTTTTGGCAATCCCTGCGATATGAAGGAAATCATGAGAATCGCAAAAGCTTATAGGTTAAAAGTGATTGAAGATGCGACCGAGAGCTTAGGTGCGTATTATACCTCGGGGTCGTATAAAAATAAATTTACCGGTACAATCGGGGATATCGGGGTTTTTTCCTTTAATGGTAATAAAATAATTACTACCGGCGGTGGCGGCATGATCGTAACCGGTGATAAGGCCATGGCCCAAAAGGCCGGCTACTTAGTTGATCAGGCTAAAGATGACCCGGTCAATTATATTCATCATGAGATCGGGTATAATTTTAGGATGAACAATGTGCAGGCGGCTATGGGGTTGGCTCAACTTGAACAGTTGAAAAAATTCATAAGGATTAAAAAGAGTAATTATGAATTGTATGGCAAGCTACTAAGGCCCATTAAAGGTGTCAGACTGCTGGGAATACCCCCAGGCACTTCACCTAATTATTGGTTTTATTCGTTGTTGGTGGACAGGAAAGAATATGGGATAGACCGTAATAAGCTAATGGATCATCTGTCAAAACAAAGTATTCAATCCAGGCCTGTCTGGTATTTAAATCATTTACAGCTTCCGTATGGTCGGAATCAGGCGTATAAGATCGAGAACGCGGTTAAATTCCGGGAATGTGTACTTAATTTACCTTGCAGTACCACTTTGAAAGAGAATGAAATCGAAGAAATTGTTATTGCTGTAAGAATATTTGGAAGATCACAGGGAGAATATTGATGTGGGACAGTCATTGGGAGAAGGTTTTTCAAGATAGAGAATGGGGCAGATACCCGGCAGAAGATCTAGTGAGATTCATGGGAAGGAATTATTACAACGTCCCCAACCGCAAACAGGTAAAGATTCTGGAGGTGGGAAGCGGGACGGGAGCCAATTTGTGGTATTTAGCCAAGGAAGGATTTGATGTGACCGGAATCGAAGGCAGTAAGACCGGGGTCGAGCGTTCAATTAAAAGATTAAAAGAAGACGGATTGTCGGCCCGGGTCATGGTCGGAGATGTCATTAAGTTGCCCTTTGAGGATGATTATTTTGATTGTGTAGTGGATATTGAATGTATTTACGCGAACAGTTACGGAGACTCAAAGAAAATAATCAGAGAAATACGCAGGACTTTAAAGCCCGGAGGGAAATTATTTTCCAAAACGCTGATGAGCGGGACATCAGGAGACGGTAAAGGCCAAAGACTTGAAGGGGAAGAGAATACCTATATTGAATTTGATGAAGGGGCTTTTCGTCGTGATGGTCGCTTGACAAGGTTTACTGCCGAGAAGGAAATAGGTGATCTTTATAATGAATTTAATATGGTGAGCCTTGATTATTCTGTTCGGACAGAGAAAAACAGAGAAATTGAGATAAAGGAGTGGCTGATCATATGCCAGAAAAAGACATGAAGAAAATAAGAAAAGTGCTTCTGGTCGTCCCGCCTGTGACGCGTCCTTCGGATTTTTCCGCCAAAGTCGCCCGCGTGACTGTCTTTATTCCCTTAGGGATAGCTTATATCGCGGCAACGATCGAGAATACCGGCCGTTATGAGGTGAGCGTGTTGGATGCCTTGATCGAAGGGGACAATCAGACCGGGATCCCGATGAAGAATGCGACATATTTTCGTTATGGGCTTACCGATGAAGAGCTTGCCCAAAGGATAAAGGACTTTCAGCCCGACGTTGTTGGGGTGTCCTGTTTGTTTTCCGCAGCCCAGGACGATATGGCGAATGTTTGCCGTATCGCAAAAAGGATTAACCCTGATATTGTTACCATTGTCGGAGGAACACATATTGGTAATATGGCAGAGGAAGCCATAGGACTTTATCCAGCAGTTGATTTTGTGATCGTTGGCGAGGCTGAACGTACTTTCTTGGATATCTTGGAGGTCCTAGAAGGGGATATGGGCTTGGATGAGCTCAATGGGGTGGCCTTCCGAAAGGGCGAAGAAAAACGGTTTATTCCCAAGACGCAGTACATTCAAGACCTGGATAAAATTGATTTTCCCGCATATCATTTTTTTAATTTACAGCGTTATTTTGACCGTGGTGAGTCGCACGGGTTTTATCGGCGGACGCCCTACATGCAAATGATCACCTCGCGCGGCTGTCCTTGCCATTGCACGTTCTGCGCCTTGGGGCCGCATTGGGGGGCTCGCCAGCGTAAGCGTAGTGCCAAGAACATTCTGGATGAAATGGAGAAGTTGATTGGCAAGTACGGGATACAGGAGTTTCATTTTGAAGATGATAATCTGACGGCGGACAAAAAGCGTGCTATCGAACTTTTTGATGGTATGATCGAACGCAAATTCAACATTCTCTGGCATGCTCCCAGCGGTATTGCGGCTTATACGCTTAGTCCCGATATCATCGAGAAAATGGCGGCGTCTGGATGTTACTCGATCACTATAGCCATTGAGAGCGGCAGCCAGCGGGTGTTGACGAAGTTGATGCGTAAGCCGGTCGATCTTAAGAAAATTCCGGCACTGGTGCAGACAATCCGCAAGCACAAGATTGATGTCCGCGCTTTTTTTATGCTGGGTTTTCCCGGAGAGACAAAAGAGGATATGAAAATAACGATCGATTATGCGCGCGGACTGGAATTAGACTGGGCCTATTTTTCGATCTTTTCTCCGCTGCCTAAGACTAAGATGTACGATGTTTGTTTGGAGAAAGGCTATATTAAAGAAGGAGATTTTGATCCGATCCGGAGCTTCCACCGCAGCATTGTTCACACGCCGGAATTTGCCCCCGAAGAACTTCAGCAGATCAGGGAAGAAGCCATTGTTGATATTTGTTTTCGCAATAACCCCAATTTGCGCAAATATGATGTTGATACGGCCATTGAGAATTTTTCTTCGGTGGTTCGTCGGTATCCTCATTTTGATTTTGCCAATTTTTATCTCGCGGAAGCTTATCTGAGAAAAGGTGACAAAAAAAAAGCGGCCATATATTATCAAAAAACGATTCAGGCGAACCCTGCTCATCGAGAAGCGATTTCAAGGCTGAAGACCTTTTGAGAGTATAATTACAATTTAGAATTTTGGTAAGGGCATCGTGCTATTCAATACATACAGTTTCATCTTTATATTCTTACCAATTGTTGTTGCCGGTTATTTCTGGCTTACGCATAAAAGGCTTATCATTGGCAGCAAATTATGGATAGTTGCCGCGAGTCTATTTTTTTATAGTTATTGGAGCATTTATTATTTGCCCTTATTGCTATTGAGCATATTTATCAATTTTTTTGTAGGCTCAGCTATTGCGGAGATAATACCAAAAGAAAATACGACTTACAGTTCGAACAAGAAGAAAATAACCAAATATTTATCTTCCAGGCAGCTTCTTCTTTTTGGCGTTGTATTTAATGTGGGGCTGCTGGGGTATTTTAAATACACCGATTTTTTATTAACAAATCTAAACACCATCTTTTCTTTTAACCTTCCGCTGCTTCATGTGGTATTGCCGCTGGGGATCAGTTTTTTTACTTTTACCCAGATCGCATTTTTGGTTGATGCCTATAAAGGAAAAGTCAAAGAATACGATCTGTTAAATTACATGCTGTTTGTTAGTTATTTCCCTCATCTTTTGGCAGGGCCAATCCTTCATCATGCAGAAATGATGCCTCAGTTTTATTCTCGCTGGAATTGGGTGATCAGATGGCGGAATGTCGCTCACGGTCTGTTCTTATTCTCCATAGGACTTTTTAAAAAAGTCATTATAGCCGATACATTTGCCCAATGGGCCAATGCTGGATTTGACACGGCTACAACACTTAATTTCTTTTCAGCTTGGGCCACTAGTCTAAGTTATACGTTTCAACTATATTTTGACTTTTCCGGCTACACAGATATGGCCATAGGCATGAGTTTATTCTTTAGCATTAAACTGCCGGTTAACTTCAATTCTCCGTATAAAGCAAGTGACATACAAGACTTTTGGAGAAGATGGCATATGACATTAAGCAGATTCCTGAAAGATTACGTTTATATTCCCTTGGGGGGCAATCGGGGGTCAAAACTACACAATTACTTTAATCTTTTTACTGTTTTTTTGGTTGGGGGACTATGGCATGGGGCTTCTTGGATGTTTGTTATTTGGGGAGGACTCCATGGGATAGCTACAGTTATCCATAGAGTTTGGAAGGATTTAGGCTTTAGAATGTCAAGTTGGCTCGGCTGGTTTATCACTTTCAACTTTGTAAACGTCGCTTGGGTATTTTTTAGGGCAAAAGATTGGGGAAGCACTATTAAAGTTCTTGGAGGCATGGTTGGTGCCGGCGGGCTTGTTTTGCCGACCCCCTTAAGGACCAGGTTATGTTTTTTGGAAAGATTTGGGATAATTTTTGGTGATTGGTTTGGAAGCATTGAAGAGCGGGGGTATAAAGGGATATTGCTGATGTTTTTATTTGCGGTGTGCGTTCTTGGCGCTAAGAATTCAATGGAATTAAACAGGCAAATTAAGCCGACGACGCCTTATCAACTTATCGTCACAGGGGTGTTTTTAACGGCAGTTTTACACCTTTGCAAAATATCCCGGTTTATTTATTTTCAATTTTAGGTGTTGAATATGTGGCGGAAATTCAGTATTAAAATCCTGGCACTCTCTTCAATAGTGATCAGTTTTGTGATCGGTTTTAATTGGTTTATTGATCCTTTTGACATTTTTGATTCACCAGCCATACCCCATCTAAATTCAATTAAGACAGAAACAGAGCACAGGGACAGGATTTTTAAAGAAAGGAATTTAATAAGAATAAAACCACTTTTATGTGTTTTGGGAAATAGCAGTGCAGATATAGGGATAGACCCGCAAAATGTCAATTTTGGAGGGATCCGTGGTTTTAATGCGGCCATGAATTCCATGACACCGACGGAATACGAATATATTCTTAACACAGCGATCGGCAATGGTTGTCGAAATTTTATAATAAGCACTGATTACAGAAATTTTGGAGAAACTTTTTTAACCAAGGATACTTTTGATAAGGAAGCCCTGGGAAAGTCAGTGCCGATCAAATATTACATTAGTTATGACGCTTTGCAGTCTTCCGTTGAGACAGTCATCCGTAATATAAGCGGCAGCAGCCTAGATATATATTTGAAAAATGGGCAGCATAATTTTATGTATATGCTGAAAGGGACTGAGAAAGGAGAGGGGTATAAGAAATCTTTCAGAACTTCAGAGGCCGCCTATTATCATTTTTATCTTCATTTGGACCTTCAAGACCAACATTGGCAGGCTTGGGAGCGGGTTCTTAATAAGGCATATAAGGAAGGAGTGAAAGTCACGCTTTTTATTTCCCCATGCCATGCTAGACATTTAGAAATCCTGAGCCTTTCTCAAGGGTGGAGTAAGTTTGAAGAATTTAAAAAACGGTTAATCGCGACAAACGAAAGGATTGCCTTTCAAAATGGCAAAAAACCTTTTGTTTTATGGGATTTTACGGGGTATAACAAATTTACAACGGAAATAGTTCCAGATGATCCAGGGGCTAAAATGAAATGGTATTGGGACAGCATGCACTATAAAAAAGAGCTTGGAGATATCCTGCTGGATAGGATATTTGATGGCAATTTCTCAGGCGGACAGAATTATGCAGATTTTGGAGTAAAATTGACAAGTCAGAATATTGAAGCTCACTTGGTTTTGCTGCGTGCACAGAGAGAAGAATGGGAGTCTTCCCACCCGCAAGATGTAAGTGAAATAGCAGCCTTAAGCAATAATCAAATAAGATACTGAGTGTAACATTGCATGAGATGTGCGTTCATAATCAGGGAGAAACAGGGAATGTCGGCGCAGTTTTTTTGGTGGGATCTTTCTCGGCGGGAAATGTGGCAAAAGTTCTCCTCGGCGCTGCCCAGGGTGCAACAGGATGTTTATTATACGCCGGAATATCTTGAGCTTTATGCCAATGACACGACCAGCGCAAACTGCTACGCTTACGTGGAACAGGACAACATTTATATTTATCCTTTCATGTTAGGAGAGATCCCCGGGGCCAGGGGATATTTTGATATTTGCACACCTTATGGATACGGCGGCCCTGTCGCTAATACAACGGATCAAGGGTTCATTCGTTTAGCGTATGAAACCTTTTACCGTGAGGCGGTTAAACGCAATGTGATTGCTGAGGTTATAAAATTTCACCCGCTTTTGGATAACAGCGAGTGTTTAGCGGATATTTATCATGGGAAGATCTTAAGGATGTGTCAGACCGTTTATGTCGATTTGACCGAGAATGAAGACCGGCTCTGGAGCGCTATTTACACGCATGCCAACCGCAAGAACATCAACAAGGCTCTCCGGCAGGGCATTAAAGTGCGATTTGATCAAAGTCAAGAAGCTTGGGGAGCGTTCTTAGAACTTTATGAAGCAACAATGATTGAAAACAAAGCGGCGGGGTTTTATTTCTTTTCGCCGGGGTATTACAGGAGCCTTCGGGAAACGATGGCTGAGCATTATGTATTGGTCTCCTGCTGGCTTGACGGACGCGCGATTGCCGTTATGCTGGTGTTGCTGGGCAATACCATGGCGCATTGTCATCTTCTGGGCATTGACAGGGCGGTCTTATCAACGGGTGTTGGGAATTATCTTCATCATGAACTAATCGGCTGGTGCCGGGGGACTGGATATCGATATTTACATATCGGGGGTGGAAGGGGCAATGAGGAGAGTGATCCGTTATTGTCCTATAAGAAGAATTTTTCTGACCGCACGGCGACTTTTTATGTGGGAGAGAGTATATTCAATGAGGAAGTATACCAGGACGTTTGTGCCCGTTGGGAAAACTTAAATGTAAAAAGAGAACCGAGCGGACGTCTTTTAAAATACAGGCATTAACACTGATCATATGATCATAGAAAAGAAACAGTCCAACCAAAATATTTTTGCCTTTAAGTGGAACTATTTTTCTTCTGCCCGCGAGGGATTAAAGCATATTCTAAGCCAGCCGCAGCTAAGGGCCAAAAAGATCCTACTTCCGGCGTATATCGGTTATAGCACGCGGGAAGGATCAGGGGTATTTGACCCTGTTGCCGCTGCCGGGACGCCGTATGTTTTTTATCATATGGACCGCTCCTTGAATATTGATCTGCCTTCTTTAACAAAGTCTATCCGGCAAAATCCCGGGCAGATGTTGATGCTGATCCATTATTTTGGTTTTATAGATAAGCATATCGACAGCGTGAAAAAATTAGCTCGGGCGTATAAGATGGTGCTCATCGAGGATTTTGCCCACGCGTTCTATACATTTTACAATGATCCGTCTAATGATTTTGATTACGCCATTTTTTCATTACATAAAATGTTTCCTCGAAATGACGGGGGCATGGTTCTTTCGGATAGGGACATGAAGGTGACGAAATCTGCTTTTGACAATGATTTATTCAGGTATAATTTGCCTCTGATCGCCCAACGGCGCAGAAAAAACTACACGGATATTTTAAAGGTCCTGCGCGGGCAGGGCCGTAAACACGACCTTCGCCTTTTGCGTCCCGTACTTGGGAGGCATGTACCGCAAACTTTTCCGGTCATTTTGCCAAACCGCGAGACTAGGGACCGGTTATATTTTTCGTTGAATGAAGCAGGTTTCGGGGCGGTCAGCTTATATCATCAATTGATAGACCAGATAGATGAATCTTTTATTGATGAACATGCGATTTCAAATACAATTTTGAATTTGCCCGTTCATCAGGATATTCTTCCAGAGCAGCTGGATGGCATGTTGAAAACATTCTTTTTACTTTTAAAGAAGAGCTAATATGGGGCATGTTTTTATAATAGCCGAAGCGGGGGTCAACCATAACGGCGATATGCGTTTGGCGAAAAAATTGATTGATGCGGCCGCGTATAGCGGTGCAGACGCCGTTAAATTTCAGACTTTTCGCACGGAAAAGAATATCAGCCGTTTGGCACCTTTGGCGGAATATCAGCAGAAGCGCGGCCGTCAGGAGTCGCAATTTGATATGATCAAACGTCTGGAGTTGGACCATGGGCAGTTTTCACAACTGGCACGATATTGCCGTAAAAAGAAGATTCTGTTCCTTTCGACACCAGATGACGCGGATAGCGTTGATTTTTTAGACCGTCTGGGGATGCCCATCTTTAAGATTGCTTCAGGCGAGATCACAAATTATCCACATTTGCGCCATATAGGCAGCCTTGGTAAGAAGGTGATCCTCTCTACAGGAATGGCAAATCTTAAAGAGATAGCCTCGGCCATGGAGGTATTGATCAAGCATGGGACCCGACGGAGGGATATCAGCTTGCTTCATTGTACCAGTGAGTACCCCGCTCCATTGGCTGATGTAAATATCCGGGCGATGTTGACCATGAAAGAAAAGTTTGGGGTTGTAGTCGGATATTCTGATCACACTCACGGTATCGAAGTATCCATTGCCGCGGTGGCCTTAGGCGCCGGGATTATTGAAAAACATTTTACGACCGATAAGAGACTGCCGGGGCCGGACCATCAGGCCTCGCTGGATCCGCAGGAGCTATTGTCTTTGGTGAGGAGTATAAGAAATGTTGAACTAGCAATGGGAGACGGTAAAAAGCAGCCTTCGGCTTGTGAGTTAAAGAATATTCCAGTTGTCCGCCGCAGTATTTTTGCGGCACGTGATATCTGTCAGGGAGAGATATTAACACAGAAAGATCTGATCGCTAAACGGCCTGGAACGGGGATCAGTCCCATGGCGTGGGACCGGGTTATCGGCCGTCGGGCTAAGCGTGATTTCCACGATGATGAAATGATAGAGTTGTGAGCGACAAGCCTCTGGGGCGGCTAAAGGAGACATGATGAGGAGAAAAATTTGCGTGGTTACAGGATCAAGGGCGGAATATGGCACGCTGTATCAAACGATCCAAAAGATCGCGGCATCTAATGAACTAGAGTTGCAGCTGGTTGTCACAGGGATGCATCTGTCAGGAGCCTTTGGTTATACTGTCAAAGAAATTGAGAAGGACGGATATCTTATTGCGGATCGCGTCGAAATGTTGATGGCTTCAGACAGCAAAACGGCGATTGGCAAATCTGTGGGATTGGGGGTTATCGGGTTTGTTGATTGTTATAAGAGATTAGAGCCTGATATTGTCTTGTTGACCGGAGACCGTTTTGAAATGTTTGCAGCCGCGACTGCGGCCATGATGATGAATCTACCCATTGCGCATATTTCAGGAGGGGAGATTTCTGAAGGGGCGCTCGATGAACAGATCCGCCATGCGATCACAAAAATGAGCCATCTTCATTTTGTTGCTATTGAAGAGAATGCTGCGGTAGTTAGACAAATGGGGGAGGAGCCATGGAGGATCAAAATTGTCGGGGGCACTTGGATAGATAATCTTAAGAAATTTGTGCCGTTTAGCCGCGAAAGCATCCAGACACAGTTGGGCGTTGAACTTTTTTCACCCGCGATTTTGGTCACATATCATCCGGTTACTCTTGAGCTAGATAAGCTGGATCACTACATTGAGGTTCTTTTTGCAGCGCTTGCCAGAGTTAAAGGGGAGATTATTTTTACCTATCCTAACGCCGATGCGGGCGGAGAAAAGATCATTCGGGTTTTGGAATCCTTCAGGATTGGACGGCCGCAGGTCAAGGTCTTTAAAAGTCTGGGCTGGCAGATGTATTATAGCCTTTTGAAACATGTGGATATTATGGTTGGCAACTCATCGAGCGGGATACATGAAGGGATGGCATTCCAGCTTCCTGTTGTTAATATAGGTAACCGCCAGAGAGGGCGTTTTACGACGGGGAATGTTATCAGTGTTGCGGATGATCAAGAGGCTATTTATAACGCTATACAGCAGGGGTTAAGGAAGGACTTTAAGGCCAATATCAAAATGATGAGAGATCCTTATGATAAGGGGGATACTTCAGGCAATATCGTGCAAGCCCTAAAGACGGTAGATCTTGGGTCCAGAATATTATCCAAGAGGTTTTTGTTAAGCAGTGATTAAACCCGTATTTTGCTGTTGCAACATCCGGGTTAAAAAGAGGCATAAGGAGATTCTATAAATGGTCAAAGAAATCCTGATCCATAGAACTGAGTCTATCAAATTTGCTTTAAAGAAATTAGATAAAACAGCGAAAAAAGTACTGCTTGTGGTAGATCATGAGGAAAAGTTGTTAGGGACAATCGCGGATGGGGATATTAGGCGGTATATATTAAGCGGTAAGAGTCTGGACAATGATATCCGGGAGGTCTATAACAAAAAACCGATTTATATAAAAAAGGAAGAGTTTTCCCCCGAGCTCGCCAAAGAGATGCTGGTGACAAGCAAGGTCGGGCTGATCCCTATTGTAGAAAAAGGGGGGAAAATATTAGATTTTGTAACATGGGATCAGCTTTTTACCGATATGCCTATAACGGCCAGGGTCAACATTCCCGTAGTCATAGTGGCGGGAGGGATGGGGTCGAGGCTCGAGCCTTTTACAAAAGTTTTTCCAAAGCCGTTGATACCTATCGGGGATAAGCCTGTTGTTGAGGTGATCATCGATGAATTTAAAAAGCAGGGGGTTAATAGTTTTTATTTGACCCTGAACCATAAAGGGGAAATGGTTGAATCTTATTTCAAGAGTGTAAAGAAAGATTATAAATTAACCTATATTTGGGAAAAAACTTTCCTGGGAACGGCCGGCAGCTTAAAGCTTTTGGAAAAAAAGATAGGGGATCTTTTTATAGTTTCCAACTGCGATGTTTTGGTTAAGGTGAATTTTGAGGATGCTGTCAATGTTCATAAAAAAGAGGGGGCCTTAATGACGGTCCTATCGTCTATTCAACATCATAAAATACCGTATGGTGTTGTTAAATCAAAAGAAAAAGGAAGAATTGTCAGCATCACAGAAAAGCCGGAATATACGCTGACGATCAATACAGGGGTGTACATTTTTAGTAAAGAATGTTTGAAGTTCATCCCTAAGAATTCACCTTTTGACATGCCCGACCTGATAGAGCATTTAATAAAAAATAATAAGATGGTCATTACTTATCCGGTCAATGAAAGCGATTATATAGATGTCGGTCAGTGGGAAGAATATAAAAATGCTGTTGAGAAATTACAGGTGTTGAGATGATAAGCTTGAGGCCGACCCATGTATAAGAATCAAAGGATCATAGCGTTGGTGCCTGCCAGGGGTGGCAGTAAAGGATTGCCGCATAAGAATATCCGTTTGCTTGAGGGGAAACCTTTGATTGCTTGGACAATAGAACAGGCGAAGAAAAGTAAATATATCGACAGGGTGATCGTCAGTACAGATGATAAAAAAATCGCCAATATATCCAAACAATACCAGGCCCAAGTGCCGTTCTTGAGGCCTGCCGCATTGGCAACTGATAAAGCAGCGATGATGGATGTCGTTTTCCATGCCATGGAATGGATAAAGAGGAATAATGATTCTTATGATTTGATAATGCTTCTTCAGCCGACATCTCCTCTAAGAAAGTCTAGGGATATAGATGACGCGATAAAATGGCTTTTTAAAAAGAATGCTAAAGCCATTGTTTCTGTATGCAAGACAGAGCATCATCCTTATGGGGCAAATGTCTTGCCTAAGAATGGCTGTATGGGGACTTTTATAAGACCGGAAATTGTGAATAAGAACAGGCAACAGCTGCCGGTTTTTTATAGAATCAATGGCGCTATTTATCTAGCTAATTGGAGCTATTTAAAAAAGAACAGGCAATTTCTGGGCAAGAAAACTTACGCTTATATTATGCCTGCCGTAAGGTCGGTCGACATAGACAGTCATATGGATTTTGAATTTGCTGGCTTTTGTTTGAAGACACAAAGAGTGCGCCAAAGGAGTAAGCGATGAGAGTATTGTTAGTGGTTTACGATGACAGTGCATATATACATTGGTTCCCGCAGGGCCTGGCCTATATTGCTGCAGTACTTTTGAAAGAGGGGCATGAGGTGCAGGTATACAGTCAGGATAAATGCCATTATCCAGATGAGCATCTCACCGCTTATTTGGATCAGAATAAATATGATGTCGTGGGCGTAAGCGTGATCGCAGGGTATTACCAATACAGGAAATTATTGAAGATATCCGAGGCTATCAACAGGTCAAAAAACAGGCCGTTTTACATCATTGGCGGACACGGACCTGCCCCGGAGGCGGAATTCTTTCTTAAGAAAACACAGGCTGATGTCGCCGTGATCGGTGAGGGAGAATTGACCGTCGTGGAACTGCTGGAAGCTTTGACCGATAAAAAACCCTTGAATAATATCAAAGGGATCGCTTACCGCATGGGAGACCGCGTGACTATCAATGAACGCAGGGGATTGATCAAAGATATTGATACGATACCCTTTCCTGCCTATGCGCTTTTTCCGATAGAGTATTACAGGCTTTTGAGAGCTCCGCATAATAAAAATGTGGATTTCTCAATGCCTGTCTTATCAGGCAGGGGATGTACGTTCACATGTAATTTTTGCTACAGGCTGGATGAAGGATTCAGGCCGCGAAGCCCACAGAACATCGTCGAAGAAATAGAGTTCCTGAAAAAGACATATAATATTACCTACATCATCTTTTCAGATGAGCTCATGATGTCTTCCATAGAACGCACAATGACATTATGCAATTATTTTATTGAAAAGAAATTAAATGTGCGATGGGATTGCAACGGCAGGCTCAATTATGCTAAACCTGATGTGCTTAAGCTGATGAAAAAGGCGGGCTGCGTTTTCATTAATTATGGTATTGAAGCCATGGATGACCGGATATTAAAGAATATGAAGAAATCATTGACCGTGGAGATCATCATAAAGGGGATCGAAGCGACCCTGAAAGAAGGCATTAGTCCGGGATTTAATATCATATTCGGCAATATCGGTGAAAATAAAGAAACGTTGAACAAGGGAGTGGAATTTTTATTAAAATATGATGATGGTTCCCAGATGAGGACCATCCGTCCGGTCACTCCTTATCCGGGTTCGCCGCTTTATTATTATGCCATAGAAAAAGGTCTGCTTAAGGATTGTGAAGATTTTTATGAAAATAAACATATTAATTCTGATCTACTCGCGATCAACTTTACGGATATGAGCGATGATGAATTCCATCGGAGCCTACTCGAGGCCAACACCAGGCTGATTTCTAATTATTATCAGAAAAGGTTATCTTCGACGATCAGGCAGATGGAGGAGCTTTATTTACAAAAGAATGCCAATTTCCGGGGATTCCGACATGTTTAAAAAAAAGGATGAAAATCGGCGTTAATGAACCCAAGGAGTGTTTTTAAAACTTGGGGGAAGATTCATAGCTATTGAAAATCTTTTTGACTAAATCTGGTCGAGCATGGTAGCTATCATAAAAACCATCCCCGGTCTGATCAAACTGACGCGGATCAAAAGAGCCAATAATTCTTACTTTGAGTTTTCGAGCTAAATCTTGGAAATAGCGATCCATCTCGAGGACCTTGAACGTTTTTTCTTTAAGAGACATCCATTGGTAAGCATACTCATGATAAGGGGGGAAATAAAAAATGACTTCAACCCCTCGGGATTGTAAATAAAGGATCATTTGTTCCATAACCTTTTCCAGAGCCTGATCTGGCTTGAACGTGAACATTTTTCCCCCGATGTGAACGGTTGGGATCGTTAGTTGTCGCACTTCTTCTTTGGTCCTAGCCCGATAAGTCTCAGCCCACGAGAGAGTCCCGTCCTTTAATAACGTATACTCAAGTTTTTGGCAATTTTCATCCGTCGGAAAATTTCTTCGCACAAAAAGATGATCATGTGTGAATAGGATATTGGCCGCCTGCTGAAAATAACTCAGTGACAATATGATCCAGAAAGATTGATCAAAGGACGGTTTAGTGTGATAATTTGATCCTAATTTCTTCAAGAACTTTTGTATATCATCAGAGGTTTCAGATCGCCGTGGCTCTGAGGAGAACATCCAAGGGTCAATTCCTATGATAAGGGTTCGAGGCATTTTCTTCTGCTCGTCCATAACAGAAAGCAAAGCTAGATCATCAAGTAAGCTCCCACCGCTGATCCAAAGATTCATGATCTTTTTGTTAGGGAAGATGTTCTCTCCGATTTCTGCCGAACGGCTTGAACCGAGCACGACAATATCTGACACAGGCATAATTTCAATCGTATACTTTCGTGTTAAAACATCGTCAACGGGGCGGTAGTTGCCGATATTTTTTCCGCAAGCCAATTGAGTTGCGGTTTTTCGTGCATGGTCTTTCTCAAGGAACATGTCCCCTGGGTCAACCAAAATATTTAAACAAACAATCCCTATCAAAATTGGGAAAAAACGGGCTGCTTTTGATAAGAAACGTTTGATATCCTGAATTTCAAAATTGGAAATATATGAAAGAATTTTTTCCATAAACTCCTAAAAAAACCATAGATAGAACAATGCCATAATAGAAGGACCATCTCAGCCATGCAGGCTTACCTGCAAACATATGGCGGATATTGTTGTGCCTCTGAACGGCCTCGACTGCATTCAAGCTGACCAACAGCAATAATGGGAGAATAAGCTGCCGTGTTCCAAATCCCAAACAGCCGTAGATGCCTTTTCCAATACCCTGTGTCGATATATGTTCAAGAAGTTCTCCCCATCCCTTTGGTAACTGAGAAACAATATAAAAAGCGTCATGAATATCTTTAGCTCGGAAAAATATCCAGGAAAAACAGATCAGAGAGAATGTCACCCCTGCCTGCCAGAATTTTAAAAGTTTTGGCTGACGGGTCAAGCCAATCGATTGGCTCAGCTTGTTTCTGATATAAGCGCTCCAGATTCCGAATATAAGATAAAATCCATTGAGTGCCCCCCAAATAAAGAAAGTCCAGTTGGCTCCGTGCCACATGCCGCTTAATAAGAATGTTAAGAAAATATTCATTTGCCACCGCCAGCGGACGCATCTGTTCCCCCCCAACGAAATATAAACATAATCCTTAAACCAGCTTGATAGAGATATGTGCCAGCGTCTCCAGAACTCTGAAATGGATTTTGAAAAATAAGGCCGATTGAAATTATCCATAAGGCGGAAACCCATAACTTGGGCTGCACCAATGGCGATATCCGAGTAACCGGAAAAGTCACAGTAGATCTGAAAGGCAAAAAAGATTGTGGCCATAACAAAAGCCGGGCCGTGATATAAAGACGGATCAGTGTAGATTTCATTGACAAAAATCGCTAATCGGTCAGCAATTACAATTTTCTTGAACATCCCCCAGGCCATTAATTTAAGGCCATCAGTCACCCTCCTGTATTCAAAATAATGTTTTTCTCTGAACTGAAACAACATATGTTGAGGACGTTCAATAGGCCCAGATACGAGCTGAGGGTAGAACATCACATAAAGGGCGTAAATTCCCAGATGACGCTCCGCTTTTTGTCGGCCTTTATAGACCTCGATCACGTAAGAGAGGCTTTGAAAGGTGTGAAATGAAAGACCAATGGGCAGAATGATTTCGAAAACATGGTCAGGATAGCTTAAGCCTAAGAAATGTCCGATAGCGGCCAGGTTTTGATTGAAGAAATTAAAATATTTAAAAAAGAATAGGACTATGCAGGTTGAAGCGATGCTGACGACAAGCCAGCATTGACGAGCTCTCCCTTGCGTGTCCTCAATGAATATCCCGGCGCAATAGTCGATAAGAATCAGAAAAAAGAGGATGAAGATATACTTCGGGATGAACCACATATAAAAAAGACAACTGGCGCCCAAGAGAAGCCACCAGCGACAGGTTTGTGGGAATAAAAAATATAATGCCGTCACAATCGGAAAAAATATGAGGAATGGCAGAGTATTGAAAGACAAGAGGAATACCTATGCTTTGAGACACCTATTGCAAACAGGCAACAGGAGTATAAAATTATATAAATTAATAATTTTATAAGTATAATTTTGAATAATACTATAGTAATACTTTTTATTTGTCAACGCTGATTACGATTTTTGGCGGCTTTAATTTGGGACTTGGGTTACTCAGACAGCTCAATTTGCTATTGCGCTTTCTTGCTGTCCGTTATATTATTATTGCTCTTGAGTTTTAGGTAAAATCCATTCCCAGGGATTCTGCCATATTTAAGAAAGGCGAAGAAGTGACAAAGATCGTCTTTTTGCTATCATCGGTATTCAGCCAGAAAGATAAAGAGCGTTTTGGCGTTGAAATTCTACAACAAAATGGCTTTGAAGTGGAAGTCTGGGATTTTACGCCGTTTCTTAATCCATGGAGATGGGGCATCTCAGAGCCTTTTGATAAAAGTCAATTTGAGGCTTACCGCGTTTTATTGACAAAGAAAGAAGCTCTTGGGGCATTATCCGGTCTGACCAAGGACTGTCTGATTATTTGTGTCGTTGATTACTCCTATGAAACCTTTTTTCTTTATCGAAAAATTTCAGACCTCAGGCTGCCTTATTGTTTGATCGCGTATAATTTTCCAACTTTTGATATGAAATCCGGCAGGAGCAATATATTTAAACGGTTGGCAAATTTATCGTTTGAAAAATTGAGGGTACACCTATTCTATAAAATACCATTCCAGTGGCTTGGGGTCAAGCCGGCCAAGATCGTGCTGATGCTGGGAGGAGGCGACACCCTCACGAGGTGCACAATCGACAGAACAACCGAGATCATCCGGTCACATTATTTTGACTATGACCTTTATCTTCAAGAAATTCAAAAGCCTCTGGAGACAGATGATCATACGGCTGTTTTTTTGGATAATTATATTCCTTTTCACCCGGACTGGTGTGGCCCATCTCATGTGGAACCCGAGGAGTATTATTCGATTCTTTGTAAGTTTTTTGATTTGCTGGAGAACAAATATGGGGTACGTGTGGTTATCGCTGCCCATCCTCGTTCGGCCTATGAGGATTTACCGGATTATTTTAACGGCAGGCTTGTTATTAAAGGGAAAACCGCAGAATTGGTTAGGCGATCAAAATTTGCGATCGTTCATTATAGCGCGTCGGTCAGCTTTGCAGCTTTATTTAATAAACCAATTATTTTTGTGACAACCGAAAAGTTGCATCAGACTCAAGATGCGAAAATTATAGACTTTATGGCGGGTTTGTTTAATAAATCTGTTATTAATCTAAACGGGGACCTCCAAGTTGATACGGACCGGGAATTTACAGTGGATGATACTGCGTATAAGAAATATATAGATGCTTATATCAAGCCCAAGGGCACTTCAGATTTGCCGATATGGCAAGTTTTTGCCAATAACCTTAAAAATGTTAAACAATCTGAGCGGGCACAGTGTTGCGGTAAGCCGATATAAATATTTGGAGAGGTAATGCTTAGGGAAAAGGTTGCAGGATTATTACGAAGCTTGGGGATAAAGCCGACCCGTTTTTATGAAAGGCTGGCTCAACTCTCAATTAATGCGTCTTTAATCGAAAACGGCATGGGGCCGCTGGTCAAGAAGTTAAAAAGTATAGTTCCGGATCTTAGTCGGCAATACTCATTCGGGATGGAGGCATTTAATGATTATGCGTCCGTTAAAATGCGGGGCATGCATGCGTTCCAATGTTCTTTGATGCTGACACTTATTGAGGGTATGGGAAAGAGGACATTAACAGTTGTGGATATAGGGGATTCATCAGGAACGCATATGCTGTATTTAAAGGAGCTGGCTAAAGACAAATTCCATATTGATACGATCAGTGTTAATCTTGACCCAAGGGCCATAGAAAGAATTAAGGCCCGGGGGTTGGAAGCCATTTATTGTCGTGCAGAAGAATTAGACTTAGGTGATAAGAAAATCGATCTATTTACCTCATTTGAAATGGTTGAGCACCTGCATAATCCGGTGATCTTTTTTCGTCGTTTAGCCAAAAAAAGCACTTGTTCTAGGATGCTTGTAACCGTACCTTATCTAAAAAAAAGCAGGGTCGGGCTGTACTATATTCGGACTAACTCCGTTAAACCTATTTCTGCGGAAGAAGAACACATTTTTGAACTCAGTCCGGAAGATTGGTCGTTGCTTTTTAAACATGCGGGCTGGAAAGTTATCCACAGCAAAACGTACTATCAGTATCCGCGTAAAATCCCTTTATTAAGAAGCCTCCTTGCGGCATTTTGGAGGGCCACTGATCTTGAAGGGTTTTGGGGAGCTGTTTTAGAAAAGGATACGACAGCGTCTGATTTATATCAGGATTGGGAGGAATGATTCGCCCTTTTTTTAAGGTCATGAGCCTATGGCAGTTAAAAATATTCAATATAAGACAAAGCAGATCTCAGAATATTTTACAACGAACAGGATAAAATGGGGCCAATTTTATCCGTCTGAAAAATGGATCTTCGAGAAGGTCGCGGGGACAGATGGTAAAATGGGAAAGATTCTGGATGTAGGCTGTGCCGCCGGCGGGCTTGGGTTGGCGCTAAGGGAGCGTTTTTTTGTGTCGCAATATGTCGGCGTGGACATTAACGCTCCAGCTATTGAGGAGGCCCAAAAAAGGAAAGTAAAAAAGAATTGTCCAAGCCAATTTATCTGTGGGGATATATTGGACATTCACCAGCTGCCTGCCGAAAAATTTGATAACGTTTTTTCTTTGAGCTGTGCGGATTGGAATAAGGCGACGGAAGATATCATCAGCGAATGCTGGAAGTATGTTCGTGTCGGGGGACATTTTATTTTAACCCTGCGATTGACCCCGCAGAAGTCATTACTTACTTTGTCTGAGAGCTTTCAGTATATTTATTTTGGAAAAGGGGCCCCGGAAAAAAAGCAGGGGATTGAAAAAGCGCCGTATATAGTATTGAATGCTTCCCATGCATTTTCGTTATTATCCGGTCTTCAGCCTAAGCCGGACCGTATTATGGCCTATGGATATTGGGGGGCACCTTCCCGGACAGCCAGGACAAAATATGATCGATTGGTTTTTACGGCGTTAGCTGTGAGAAAATCTGATCATAATTTGAAAGATGTATCATGCGAGCTGCATTTACCGGCGGATTTATTTATCAGAGGATGACTTATATGGATAAACATCATTACATAGCACCGAAAGCCAGGGGACCTGTCGCTGACCCGAAACTATTTAGGCCGGATTGGACAACAGGAACTCCCAGGGATCCGGCATTGCTATGGTTGGATAAAAACGAAAATACTGATCCGGAAATGGCGAAATTAGCCAACAGGGTCCTCTCTGAAATTGACCAGACGGCTATCGGCACTTATCCGGAGTGTGCTCCTCTTTATCATAAATTAGGGGCCTATCTTGGGATCGGCGCTGATCATTTGTTGTTAACGGCAGGATCAGACGGCGCAATCCGCTCTGTCTTTGAGGCTTTTATTGACCCCGGTGATGTGGTGATCCATCCGGTGCCCACATTTGCCATGTATGCTGTTTATTCGGCCATGTACGGGGCGAAGGTTATCCCGCTGGAATATCATCCTTCGGATCAAGGGCCGTCTTTGCCCGTTGAAGAAGTGTTAGAAATGATTGCCCGGTCGCGGCCTAAATTAGTCTGCCTCCCTAATCCGGACAGCCCCACAGGTACAGTTTTTGTTCCTGACCAATTGCGCCGCATTATTGAAGCGGCAGGCGAAGCAGGTGCGCTCATCCTCATAGATGAAGCGTATTATCCGTTCTATGCTCATACGATTATTCCATGGGTCGATGAATATCAAAATTTAGTTGTGACGCAAACATTTGCTAAGGCTTGGGGATTGTCGGGTTTAAGGATAGGTTTTGCGGCATCATGTCCGCAGGTGGCTCGGCTACTTCATAAGGTTAGACCCATGTATGAAGTGAATACAGTTGCCCTCGCAATCATGGAAAAGATGCTTGAGCACAGTGATGCTATGACAGCATCGGTGAAAAGATTAAATGCCGGGAAAGAATTCTTTCTGGATGCCATGCAAGGTCTGGGGCTCAAAGTATTGAAATCACACGGTAATTTCCTTCACGTTGCTTTTGGTGCTCACGCCTCAGCAGTGCATGAGCATTTAAAAAACAAGGTTCTTTACAGGCTTGATTTTAAGGAACCCTGCCTGAAAGGTTTCAGCCGGTTTTCTGCAACGACTCCGGAACGGTTTAATCCGCTTATTGAGTGTATTCGTCAAACTATTAATGGAAAACAGGAATAAGCCATGAAAAATGAAGAAATCAGAGTTGCTATTATAGGCTGCGGCCGTATCGCCGGTCATCATTGCCGGTCGATCAGGGACACAGAAGGTGTAAAGCTCTTGGCGGTTTGTGATCTAATTCAGGAAAAAGCGGCGGCGTATGGCAAGGAATTCAATGTCCCTTATTTCACTAATTATCGCCAAATGTTGCGGGATTTACCGCAGATCAACACAGTCGCTGTGATTACGCCTTCGGGGATGCATCATGAACATGCCATGGAGATGCTAAGCTTATATAAAAAGAATATAATTGTAGAAAAGCCGACGTTTATGCGGCCTTCACAACTTAAAGAAGCGTATGATTTGGCTCAAAAATTCGGATTATATGTATTCCCTGTTTTTCAAAATCGTTATAATCTGGCTGTACAAAGAGTACGGAAAGCTTTAAATAATGAGGAGCTCGGAAAAGTTCGTATCGTGTCTGTTCGTGTGCGCTGGTGTCGTCCTCAGCGGTATTATGATTTAGCTGCCTGGCGCGGGACTTATGCGCAGGATGGAGGCGCATTGACCAATCAGGGCATTCATCATGTTGATCTGATGAGAAATTTAGGCGGGGCTGTTAAGAAAGTCAATGCTGTCATGCGTACGCTAGGCGCTGATATTGAGGTCGAAGACAGCGTTGTTGCGACGGTAGCTTATGAAAGCGGCGCCATGGGAGTACTGGAAGTGACGACTGCGGCCCGTCCCGATGATTTTGAGGCCTCCATTTCTTTTGTTTGTGAAAAAGGGTTAGCTCAGATAGGGGGGATCGCAGTCAACGAACTACAGATTTTTACACCCGATCCATCGGCCTGTGCGGCGTTTAGCGAAGACTTTTCGGGGTGTATTTATGGCAATGGACATAAGGAGATGTACAAGGATATCGGGGCATTTTGGTACAAGGATGTTCCTTATCCGGTTGGGAGAGAAGATTGCTTAAGCACAATTAAGTTACTTCATTCTTTTTACCGTGCCGATGAAGAAGGGGCATCGGTGGATGTCGATAGCGACAAAGAATCGAAACGTCTGGGGCGTGCGGATGAGGAATTAGCAAATCTCTATCGGACGCCGATGATCTAAGGAGATTACATCCAGTGAAAAAATTAAAAGTCGGCATTGCAGGTTATGGTGTTGTGGGGAAACGGCGCCGTGAAGTCATTGATAAGCACGCAGGACTGCAGACCGTGGCTTTATGTGACCGCGTGTTTTCGAGTGACGGAAAATTTGATGACGGAGTCAGGTTCTATACCCATTACAAAGAACTGCTCAAGGAAGATCTGGACATTCTTTTTGTTTGTTTGACCAATGATATCGCCGCTCAAGTGACGGTTGCGGGACTGGAACGTGGGCTTCATGTCTTTTGCGAAAAACCCCCGGGGAGGGATTTGAATGATATCGCCAGAGTAATAGCCTGTGAAAAGAAACATCCGGGACTGAAGCTCAAATATGGTTTCAATCACCGTTATCACGATTCGGTTCGGGAGGCGTTGAGGATCATCAAGGCCGGTGAGCTTGGGGCTGTGATCAATATGCGGGGTGTCTACGGAAAATCCAAGATCATCAGTTTTGATTCAGATTGGCGCACCAAAAGAGCCTTGGCAGGCGGTGGTATTTTATTAGATCAGGGCATCCATATGGTGGACCTGATGCGGCTCTTTGCCGGGGATTTTACGGATGTTCACAGTTTTGTGTCCAATAGTTACTGGCACCACGATGTGGAAGATAATGCCTATGCCTTGATGCGTACAGCAGATGGGGTTGTGGCCATGCTGCACTCTTCGGCAACCCAGTGGCGCCATCGATTTCAATTGGAGATCACGTTGGCTCGCGGCATGATCATTCTCTCCGGCATATTGTCCGGTTCAAAAAGTTATGGTGCAGAAACGCTTCTGGTCGCATATGCGGATGATAAAGATGAGGGTGACCCTCGGGAGGTGACGATACGTTATAACCAAGATAACTCCTGGTGGGATGAAATTTGTGATTTCGCTGATGTGGTTTTAAAGGGCAAGCCTGTGGTGGAGGGTTCTTCGACGGAAGCTTTAGAGACCATGCGTTTAGTGTACAGGATCTATTGTGCCGATCCCCAGTGGCGAGATAAATATAAACTTAATGATCAGGCGCCGGATATCATTGCTTAATTTTACAGTTACAAAGAGCGGGCAGGGAGAATAATGGATATGTATGTTGCCATTGCCAAAGAACTCCTGAAGAGCGTTCATGCGCGGCCTGTGTGTGTTGATGTGGGCAGTGCAGGAGGATTTCATCAGAGGCTGGAAGCTGTCCGGTCAGAAGTGGATATTATTGGTTTCGATGCTGACCCGGATGAATGCGCACGGCTTAACGCGGCGGCCAAGCAGGGAGAGCGGCATATTAACGCCGCTATAGGTAGGGAGAATGAAAAGATCACACTTGAATTACATAAGAAGAGAAAGACATCTTCTTGTTACAAAACGAATATGGACAGGGTTTCTTATTTTTATGATGCTGAAAGATTTACGCCTGAGGGTGAAATATCTTTTACTACGCACAGCTTGGATGCTATTTGCGCATCCGAGGGTATAAAGCGGATTGATTATATCAAGGTTGATGTTGAGGGCCATGAGCTTGCTGTTCTTGAGGGATGTGCTAAGGTTTTTTTGTTTGCTGAGCTAGAAGTGTATTTTCATCCGTTTCGCGAGGGAGCCTGTTCTTTTGATCAGATCATGAGCCATATGCGCCAGAGAGGTTATATTTTAATGGATCTGCGCAGGAATTATTGGAGTCCCAAAAGTACAGATGCCATAAGAAATTACAGCGTCAAAGGTATGCTCATGTTCGGGGATGCTTTATTTTGCCTGGATCCTTTCTTGAAAGTTAACCAGTCTGCATGGAGCACGGCAGAAGCCAGGGCCGGGTATCTAGCTTTGCTTAGTTTGTATGGCTATACAGCCGAAGCGCTGATGTTTATTGATGTGCTTAAGGGCAACGGGTCCATGCCGACTGATGAGGCCGAGATTTTCAAAGGGATCATTATGCGAGGATCTGTTCGTCGTAAATGTAAGGCTCGGTTGGGACGGATTATGCTGCTGATGGAAAAATGGATGCAGTTTCCTATTGCCGTTCGTTCGGGTCTTTCTTTGAGTGCCCATTGTCAGGGGGACGGGGAATTGGGAAATCTGGATGAACGGGGAGGAGTGGAATGAAGATTATAGGTGTTGTCCCGGCCCGTATGGCCGCAAGTCGTTTTCCCGGAAAGCCTTTATATCCGATTTGCGGGAAGCCTATGGTGGAGCATGTTTTTTGTCGGGCGGCGATGTTCCCCAAATGGGACGGGCTGTATCTGGCGACTTGTGATCAGGAAATCTTTGATTTTGGAAAATCGAAAGGTTGGCCGACGATCATGACATCGGACCGTCATACCCGCGCATTGGACAGGGTTGCCGAAGCGGCCCAAAAGTGCGGGCATGATCTTGATGATCAGGATATTGTTGTATGTGTGCAAGGTGATGAACCGATGCTCCATCCGGACATGATCACGGCCGTCGTACGTCCCCTTGAAGAAAACAAGCAGGTCCATGGGACGGTACTTTCCATTGCTATTGCAGATGAAGAGCAATTTAAGAATCCGGACATCGTTAAAATTATCCATAATATCAAAGGGGATGTTCTTTATACTTCCCGCTTACCGATACCCTATTGTAAAAAATTCAGCCTTGAGCTTGGTGCGCGTCGGATCGGAGGTATTTTTGGATTTCGATGGCATTTCCTTAAAACATTTACCGGCTTGCCGGAATCCCCGCTCGAGTTGAAGGAATCATGCGATAGCAATAGGTTTTTGGATCATGGGTATCACCAAAGGATCGCCCCGTACCCTTGTAAAGCGGTGTATTCAATCGACAGCCCGGCAGATGTGCGGCAAGTGGAACAGCATATGAAAAATGATCCTCTATGGGGATCATACTAGTTTTATCATGGGAGAGATATGAATCAAAATGAGAGTAAATTTTTCAGTAAAAGCGAGTTGTCCCGCTATGATGCGACAAGTTTACCGTTTATTTATTTATTAAAGTCCGCGTACATTCAGATACGGCGTAAGTTATGGGGAAAATTCTTTGATAAAGACGCACGAATGGTATGGACGATCGACGCTGTGAGTGATGCTGTCGGGCCGGCGGATAATGTGAGGAACTATCTTGAAAGAAGGACACTACGTTCGGTCTTGTCTGAAGTAACAAAGAACGGTCCGATTGCGTCGGCCTGTGAAGTCGGGTGCGGATATGGACGGTTGATCATGGTCTTGAAGGAGTATGCCTCCAAGGTTGTCGGTTTTGAGAGAGAAGGTCATCTTTTAGATGTTGCCAAGTCTTTATTGCCGGACATAGTCTTTTGTCAATGTGATTCACTGAACATGGTTGATCAAAGAAAACTGGGGCCGTTTGATTTTGCCATGACATGGACGGTGTTGCAGCATCTGACCGATGAAGATTGTCAAGCTGTTATTACTGCGATAAAGCATTTAGTGCCTAACGGGTATATATTAATATCTGAGAAGACACAAGCAGTGGCGGTCACACAAAACGTTACTGAAGGTAGGCAGTTTATCAGTCGGGCGAGATCGGTGGAAACATATAAAGATTGGATGAAGCCGTACACTCTAGTTAAAATTTTAAATACTTCGGTTGAAAATACTTATCATAACAAGACACCGGGAACATGCATGTTGTTTAAAAGATAATCCGAACAATATTTTTATGTGGAGGCACTGTTTTGGGCATTGAAAAGATCAAGATATTGCTTGGGCCGTCAACTTTTGCAGAAACAGATAAATCTCCATTGGAGAAACTCGCCTCTGCCGGTTTCGAGGTCATCCACAACCCTTATAAGCGGAAACTAACAGAGGATGAACTTCTCAAATTGCTGCCGGGAGTGGTGGGGCTGATCGCCGGTTTGGAGCCCTTAAACCGCAAGGTATTGCAAGCTTCCTGTTTAAAGGTGATTTCACGATGCGGTTCAGGACTTTCCAATGTGGACCTTCAGGCCGCCCGAGATCTAGGCATTATCGTGCGCAGCACTCCGTCCGGCCCAACAACAGCAGTTGCGGAATTGACACTGGGTTGCCTGCTGTCTCTTTTACGGCAGATACCTCCTATGAACCAGTCGCTCCATCAGGGGACTTGGGTTAAGCGTATCGGCAGACAACTGCAGGGCGCTTGTGTTGCCGTTATTGGATTTGGAAGAATAGGAAGAAAGGTAGGGCAACTGCTGGCAGCCTTTGGTGCCAAGGTAGTGGCTGTTGACCCCCTGCTTTCTGGGGAAGTAGAAAACATTAAGATCGTTCCTTTGTCAGAGGCGCTTAAAAAGGCGGATATCATCACTTTGCATGCAAGCGGTGAAGATCGGTTGTTGGGAAGCGGTGAATTTGAAATGATGAAGGAAGGTGTTTTTATTTTAAATGTCGCGCGTGGCGGTCTGTTGGATGAAAAAGCCCTGGCGAAGGCCATTGATGGTAAGAAGGTGGCCGGGGCTTGGCTGGATACATTCGATGTAGAACCGTATAGTGGTATTCTCTGTCGATATGAACAAGTTATTTTAACGCCGCATATCGGTTCATATACGGTTGAATGTCGTCGAGAAATGGAGATGGAAGCAGTTTTAAATCTCATGGATTCCTTTAAGTAAAGGCATTTTATGGCCCCTGTCGATCTGGACGGATTGTTGTTATTGGCAACTGATACGGCAAAGCTTGCTGCCGAAATTGCTTTGAAAGACCATCCTGCCTTGAGACATGCGAAGGTTGATTTGAATCGAGATATCAAGCTCGAAGCGGATTATGAACTTGAAAGGGTTATCATAGAAAATATTGTACGCAAGTCGGACTATCCTATATTGTCCGAGGAACGGGGAATGGTGGCTCGTCAAGGGGGCAGGGGCAGTTATCGTTGGATCATTGATCCGTTAGACGGAACGCTTAATTTCTATCGCGGTATTCCCATGAGCTGCATTTCTATTGGCTTGTGGAAAGATATGGAACCTTTGTTGGGGGTTGTTCTTGATTTTAACCGTCAAGAAATTTTTACGGGCTGTGTCGGGCGCGGGGCCTGGTTGAATGGGGTTGGGGTCAAGGTTAGTCCTGTGACAGAAAAATCAAAAGCTGTACTGTGTACCGGATTTCCGATTAGTTCTGATTTTTCAAAAGAGCCGTTACTTGAGTTCGTTGAGGATATTAGAATGTTCAAAAAAGTCCGTTTATTTGGTTCTGCCGCGTTGTCGCTTGCGTATGTAGCCAGCGGAAGGGTCGATGGCTATCGTGAAAATTGTATTAAGATTTGGGATGTGGGGGCAGGATTGGCTTTAGTTAAAGCGGCGGGCGGAGAGGTATGCGTACAGAAGGCAGGTCATGATTTTGTTTTAAATGTCAAAGCGTCAAGTTCAAGCATTCTTTTTTAGGAGGGTTAAATGGATACTTCGGGCAGAAAAGATTATTTTAAAAATTACATCAAGCATTTACATGAGATTTTGATGGGGCTGGACCTCCATGAGGTGGAAAAGGTCGTAGACTGTTTTTTATTAGCCCGCAAGAACAAAAGGACCATTTTTTTTATCGGTAACGGAGGCAGTGCGGCGACGGCTTCCCATTTTGCGCAGGATATCGGAGAGGTCGGAAGAAAAGCAAAGGTCACCGGATTTAAATCTTTGAGTTTGACGGACAACACATCCCTGATCACCGCCGCCGCAAATGACCATGGCTATGACAAGATATTCACGGTCCAGCTCGAAGAGCTTTTTAGCCCCGGGGATGTGCTGGTCGCTATTTCTGCCAGCGGCAACAGCCCTAATGTTGTCAGTGCCGTGGAATTTGCGAAAAAGGCAGGGGGTATAACCATAGGGTTTATTGGATTTAGCGGCGGGAAACTTAAAAGTCTTTGTGAGCATGTCATTCATGTAAAAACCCAGATCGGTGAATATGGGCCCGTAGAAGATGTTCATTTGATCATGGACCATCTTATTCAATCTTATTTGATCTCCCTGCTGTCTGATAAATAAACCATGAAAATCTGTTTAATTTTTGATAGCTGGTTTGATACGGATACCTTTCGGGATCTTTTAAAGAAATATCATTCCTCTGAAGTTATTATTTTTCCTCTGGTCAGCGACCCTTTATTGTTGGCTGCTGTAATACAGCATATCCATGCGGGTGAGCACTCTTCCGTCAAGGTCATTAACAGTGCTCAGGCCGTCAGCGATCAAGTTAAGGAATTAAGGAAAAAGATTTGTAAATGGTCTGCGGATATCGGGAATGCCGAAGTATTTTCAAGAACGGTTAAGGATTGGTTGATGGTGCCCGGCTGCTCGGTTAGTTCCTGGTGGTTCGGCCTACTTTCAGAAAAGAACACATTGAAAACGGATGCGTATTTACGTATGGCTCAAATCCATGCCGTCGAAAAATTGTTCAGCTGTGAAGATCCCGGTCTGTGTTTATTGTCGATTTCAAACCGGAAACTTCATAAGGCCTTAACGGGTATTTGCCAGAATAGGCATTTGTCCGTTAAAGTAATTCCCATCTCAAGGGCCCAGTCTGTGAATCATTGTAACTCCCGGTTCTTCGATCATTTGGATTGTCTGGGATTATTGGGAAGCTTTTTACAGGGCATCATTGCTTGGAGGCATCTTATTTTGCGCGCTCGCAGGGCGCGCAAAGGTTTGCCGGATTTTAAAATGAGAACAGCATCGGCAAGAGGACTGCTTTTTACAAGTTATTTCCCCAACATAGACAAAGAAGCTGCCGGCAAGAGGGTATTTAGGAATAAATATGCATTGGCGCTTCAAGATAAATTGAAAGCGGCGGATATTCCTGTGAGCTGGCTTCTTATGCCTGTGCCGCTTGATGGATACAATTTTGAAGATGCCGTAAAGCTGGCGAATGATTTTTCCAAGAATGGGGAGAATCTTTTCATCTTGGAAGAGTTCCTGACTTTGAAAGTTGCCATAAAAGGGTTTCTTTTGTGGATAAGACAGATAGCGGTGAGTTTTTTTTTGTTCGACAAGCTTAAAAACAAATATCTTACGGCTGGTCCCGTCGGATGGCAGGGATATCCTATTGTTCAATCTCTTTGGGAGGTATCATTTTACGGTCCGATTGCCGTTCAGGGCATTCTTTATTCATTGATCTTCAGAGAAGTGTTTAAGCAAATCTCCGGGATCCGAGATTGCTTGTATTTTTGTGAGATGCATGCTTGGGAAAAAGCATTAAATGCGGCTAAAAAGGACATCAATCCGCAAATAAGGACAATAGGCTATCAGCATTCATCCGTATCCAATAATGATCTTGGGTATTTTTACGACAGGTCTGAAACAGTGAGTACAGGTAATCCTTCAGATATGCCACAACCGGATATCTTTGCCTGTAATGGTCAATATTTATATGATCTTTTGTCCCAATCAGGGTACTCAAATCTCACCCAGACGGAGGCGATCCGCTATTTATATCTTAACAACATTTTCACGAATAGGCTTACAACACGTCAAGGAAGGCCATTATTGTTGGTGGCAGGCTCATATAACAGAAACGAGGCCAGGGCATTAGTCATGTTAGTTTCAAGGGCTTTTCCTGCGGCAGATCAGTTTGATATTTGGTTTAAGGGTCATCCGTCAATGCCGCTCGAAGAGATATTTGCCCAGATGGGGGTAGATTATTTAAAAGCAGGTTTCGTTATTAAGCATGGCAATATTTCTGACTATTTAAAAGATGCCTGGGGCGTGATCGTGTCCACCAGCACGGTGGCCATGGAGGCGTTAGGATATGGCTGCGAGATTATCATCCCTGTTTTTCCTGATGCTATGCTAATGAATCCGTTGGCTGACTTCGAACATTATTATCACAATGTCACGACCCCCCAGGAGTTGAGGCATGTCATGGAGAAGATCGCAGGAAAACCGTCGCTATATAACAGCGAAAAATGTAAAGATTTCCTTACAAGGTATTGGAATCTCGACCCGGCGCTTCCTTTATGGTCGAGGATATTGGAGGGGATGAAACATGTTCCAGAGTCTATTTAGAAGACAAGAAGATCCTGTCCCCCCGCGAAATATCAGGGTTATTTATGGTGTATTTGTCACAACGGTGCTTTTATTTTATTTGTTCGTAATGGTTTCTGATCACTGGAAGTTCGGAATGGCGGCTGAATTGATCAAGAAGGCGCGAATTACCATAGGCGCCATGTTAAGCCCTGCCCAATAGTCAGAGGTGTAAATAGCAATGGCGGTATTAGGTCTTTTAAGAGCTGTCCTGGTTTTTTTAATGATGGTCATGGCCGGATGGGGACTGGGTGATGGGATTGTATCTTTTATCGAAGGGAAAAAAAGGTCAATCCCGGGATTAGCCAGAGTTTTTACATCTTTGGCTTTTGGTCTTGGCGTTATAGGGCAAATTGTATTTATGTTCGGGTGTGCAGGTGATTTTTATCAGCCCCATTATGCGTGGGGTTTTATGCTGCTTTTATTAATGTTCCCTGTGATGAGATTAAGGAAAAAGTTCCTTCCGTTAGATATTAAGGTTAATTTCGCGAAGACGGAAACCTTGGTAATTGCTCTAACTCTCTTCTCTTTATTTATCTGGTTTTGGGCGTTGCTTAGCTTTATAACAGGTTCGGATGTCATCTCCGATCATTATCAATTCGTCAATGTCTGCATTAACCTAAAACATTTTGGTCATAAGTTGACCCTTCCTTTGGGGATGGACAATTTTTCGACGTATAATCCGGCACTGGTGCACATGCTTTTTCTTCTGGCGACAATTCTTTCGGATGTCCGTGCGGCCAATCTTATTTTCTGGTTGACCCATGTGCTGGTTATTGCGGCGATTTATATTTTTGCCAGGGATTTCTTCTCACGTTTTGCGGGATTCATTGCGGTGGCGATTTATTTTGGATTTTCTGTGCTTTTGAATTTTTCTTTGGATGTGAATAATTACGTTGGTCTTACCTCTTTTATGCTTTTTTCAATGTATTACGTTTTTTTATTCAGAAAAACGGACTCCAATCAATATCTGGTCCTCGCCGGTATCCTGGCGGGGGTAATGCTCAGCACAAAATATTATGGGATAGCGTTAATGCCGGCGCTTTGCGTGCCGCTGTTATTGAACAGTTCTCAGAAGGTGCATTTGAGGATAAAAGCAGCCGTCCTGTTCTGCATGGTCGCATTGATCGTCTATCTGCCTTGGATCATCTACAATGTCAAAGAATTCGGTGTACCCATCTATCCCATGATGGCGCATATAGAGGATATAACCCGTTGGCGACTCATCAGAGCTGAACAGCTGTTAGATCCCTATGTAGTGTTTAGCGATCACGGTTATTTTTGGCCAAAATTCTTTTATTATCTTTCCATGTTCATCCCTTTTGAACCTTCTTATTGGGTTTTTGGGCTTACTCCGGTCTTCCTGATAGGCTTGCCATGTTCTTTTTATTATCTCTTTAAGGCCAGAGGAGACAAGTGGAGGGATATTAACATTCTTTTTTTAACTTCTCTATTGGCTTTTTTTCTTGTTGAGATCTCATCTTGGCCGTTTGCGTTCTATAAGACGGCGATATTCGCCGGAAGCATCTATGCGATCAGTCTGGCGGCACTTATGACTCTTTTGTCAAAGAAAGGTAAACAATGGATGGTGATGATTGTTCTATTGGTGGCAGTAATCAGCACTTTTGTCGGGGCTCACCACATCAGGAAGCTTTTGTATATGCCGCTTGTCATGAATGAGGAATATTATTGGAGCCCTTTGGTAGAATACATTAATAAGAATCTCGAAAAAAATGCAAGCTTGGCCAATGAAGACGCAGGATCAAGTTATTATATTCGTCCGGATATAAAAAATATTTCGGCACGCTACTACTGCCTCCCCTACAATTGGCCCCGAGAAGAAAAATTGATAAGGAGCCAGAGAATTAAATATTATGTTTTTGACCCAAAGGAAAGAGAGAATACCCTTCCTTATCTTAAACATATGCTTGAAGTATTAAATAATTTACATGCTTTTGACCGTGCGGCTGCATTTGATAGGCAAATACGGAGTTATAACCAAAGGACAGATCAACAGGAAGTATTTTTGAATAAAAACGGCAAGATCGTTAAAGAATTTCCTGACGGGACCAGAATATACAGGCTGAGATTTTGAGGAGTAAAAGAATGAGTACTGATGAAACACATATTGAAAAGCGTTTGCAGAATGAAGTTGATCATGCCAAGCATCTTTTAAAGCATGATCCTGGTAAATTATGGGGATGGGAAAGCCACGCCGGCAAGATCAGGCTGAAATGCCGCGTTAAAATGTTGACATCTCACATCCATCCCGGGATGAAAGTGCTGGAGATAGGCTGCGGGACCGGTTATTTTACGAAAGAATTGGCGAAAACCGGCGCCGCAATAGTAGCCATTGACATATCTTCTGATCTATTAGCGGTGGCCCGGCGGGATATAAGATGCGGCAATGTGACCTTTAAAGAAGAGAACGCCTACTCTTTAAGTTTTCCGGCGGACTCCTTTGATACGATCATCGGAAGCTCTGTTTTGCATCATTTGGATACAGCAAATGCGCTCGCAGAATTCTACAGAGTGTTAAAAAAATCAGGGACGATCTTTTTTACGGAGCCGAACATGATCAATCCGCAAATAATACTGCAAAAGAATATCCCTGCTCTGAAAAGAATGATGGGGGATTCTCCGGATGAAACCGCATTTTTCCGTTGGAAAATAGCCAGGATGCTGAGTGTTGCCGGTTTTAAGAATATACACATAAAGCCTTTTGATTTCTTACATCCCGGGACTCCACGGGCGTTAATACCTTTAGTCAGGTCGATTGGCAATTTCCTTGAGAGAGTCCATCTGATATCAGAGATCGCAGGCTCTCTTTATATTAGGGCGGAAAAATAGCAGTGATCAATAAAAGTTAAGGAGCAACAATGGGCTTAATGTTATTAGAGATGTTGAAGTTTTTAAGATGCCCTGAATGTAAAAGAGCGGACATAAAGGCTTCTTTAGATGAAAAGTTCTTAATTTGTGCGAGCTGTAATTGCCGGTATGAAATTTGGGCGGAAAATGTTGTTTCTATGCTTTCAGGAAACAGTACATCGCTTAAAAAAGAAAAGATCCAGCGGTTTTGGGGTGATGTATGCAAACAATGGTATACAGATTTCGATCTTGGATTAACTTCGGAGTCTTTAGATGGCTATCTTGTTGATCTGGAAGAAATGTTCAAGCAGCGCAGACATTTGGCGGTGACGGAGATGCCGTTAAAAGAGATCAAAAATAAACAAATATTAGAAATCGGTAGTGGTGGTGGAGCGCATTCCGCTTTATTTAAGAAATATGGTGCCTGCATGACGTCGGTGGATATAACAAAGGAACGGGTGGTTTCTACGGCGAGAAAATTGTCTTTGGTCAAAGAAGGCGCAGGCCTAGCTCTCCAGGCAGATGCGGAAAATCTTCCATTTTTGGATGATTCCTTTGATTTCGTTTATTCCAACGGAGTCCTGCATCATTCGGAAAACACCGAGAAATGTATCAAAGAAGTGCAAAGGGTCCTAAAACCTAAGGGTAAGGCCATCCTGATGCTTTATTCAAGGCATTCGGCATTATATTGGTTGAATTTGCTGCCTAAAAGCATTTTTTCCGGGATGGTCTTCCGATATCCCCAACCAGAATGGCTCGGTATTTTAACTGAAGGAAAACCAAAATTCGATTCTATAAAGAACCCAATGACAAGGGTATATTCTAGAAAAGAACTGCTTGTTCTGCTCGGGTGCTTTGAAATTAAATCGTTACGAAAGAACTCATTTTCTTTTTCCCAACTTCCTATCATTAACCATATCAGTCTGATCCTTGCGAAGGCGCTAAAGCGTAAGGCCTGGCAAAGCGGCATTTTAGTTTACGGAGCTCCGAATTACGTTGAAACTGACTTTGAGAAAAGATTAGGGGCGGCTATAGGATTTGGATGGAATATTGTTGCTTCTAAAAAAGCACGTGAATAAAAAGAGAAAGAAGCCTTATGTGCGGTATTTTTGGTTATTCAAATATAAAAGAAAATGGTGAAGGTCTTTTGCGTGTTATGGCCAATCAGCAGTTGCACCGCGGCCCTGATTCCGAAGGATTTCATATCGATGCCGGTTTTGGCATGGGCATCCGCCGTTTGAGCGTCATTGACCTTGTGACTGGTAATCAACCCATCAGCAATGAGGATAAAAGCGTATGGATTGTCTGTAACGGCGAGATCTATAACTATCAAGAATTGACGAAGGAACTTAAGCAAAAGGGGCATAGATTTTATACAAATAGCGATGTTGAATGTGTTGTGCACTTATATGAAGAATATGGGATCGAATGCCTTAAGCGGTTAAACGGGATGTTTGGATTGGCGCTTTTCGATGCAAAGAAAAAACAATTATATATCGCGCGTGACCGGTTGGGGATCAAGCCGCTTTATTATTCCAACAATTCGGGGCGCTTTTTATTTTCTTCCGAACTAAAATCTTTATTGGCAAGCGGCCTTGTCTCAAAGGAGCTTGACTGGCAAGCAATCAGCCGTTATCTGGATTGCATGTACATCTCTGTACCTTTAAGTCCATTTAAGCAAATCAAAAAATTACAGCCTGGGAATTATTTACGGATCGACAGCTCTAATGAGATAGTCATTGAGCCCTATTGGGAATTATCAGACAGGCCTGCTGAAGCTTTGCCGGGCTCTGAAGCTGAGGCGGTTGAACGGCTGACCCTTATTTTTAAAGATGCGAATAAATTACAAATACGCGCGGATGTTCCGATCTGTGTGTTTTTAAGCGGGGGAGTTGATTCCAGCGCAGTGACAGCTTTTGGGGCAATGGCGTCCCCTATTCCTTTGAGGACTTTTCACGTTTTCTTTCCTGAATCATCGTCCAAGATTAACGAGCGTCAATATGCAGCGATGGTTTCAAAGAGATATGGTACGATCCATTCTGAGGTGGCGGTGGGTCGTCAAGATTTTTTACGGTTGATCCCTAAGTTGATCTGGCATTTAGAGGAGCCGTTTGGTGATCTGGCAAGTGTTCCCACTTATATCATTTCTGAAATGGCCAGAAAAGAAGCTACTGTGTGTTTGAATGGAAGCGGGGGGGACGAACTTTTTTCCGGATATGCCCATCACCGGAAGGATCTTTTGGTTAGACGTTGGGCCTATTCTGCTTTTGATCAGTTAGGGGCAGGTTCAGTGATCCGCAGATTGCACGGCAAGACTTATAATGCGGGTAATTGGCGAGACGTTTTTCCGGGGTATACAAATGAATTCCCCTCCCATGCATTAGATGCAATAAAAGCGAGTTTCGGGAACGATGTTTTGAACCGTATTTTAGCGGAAGATATTGACGGTTACCTTCAGTCGAATGTCCTTTTTCTTTTAGATAAGATCGCCATGGCCGTCTCCCTTGAGGGACGGGTACCGCTTTTAGATCACAGGTTTGTTGAGCTGGCGGCCCATTTACCGAGTTCGTGGAAGATTAAAAACGGGGAGAAGAAATATATTTTTAAAAAAATGCTGGAGCCCTATTTACCCCATGAAGTTTTATATCGTAAGAAAGAGGGGTTTGGCGCTCCGTTGAATGATTGGCTCGATAACAGGACCAGGATCACTTTGCAGCGTATCATTGAAGGGGGGATGCTGGTAAAATTGCAATTGCTTAAAAAAGAGAACATCCGTTTTCAAAGCATTGTCCCTTGGGATCTATGGAAGATTGCGTGTCTTGAAATATGGTACCGGCTGATGGTTGATCCCATCGAGTCATCCAACCTAACTCTCGAAGGTTTTTTATGAACGTATCCACCCATCTGGAGTTAAAAGCTTTCCGTAGTTTTTTGCTAAGGTATCCCTCGGGCGTGATTTGGCTGGTTTTAGGTGGGATTGGATTTGTTGTCAGTTGTTTTGAGCTAAGGGCCATCGGGGCCTTCAGAAGAGCGGCCGCGCTTTGCAAAGCCGGGCATGGGATGGCAGGTGAAATGCCCCTGTCATTAGATAAATTACCAGATGTCAGATTTAAACTTTATGCGGGGCCGCTGCCCAAAGATGCGGAAATTAAATTGGCTACCCAGAATATAAAAATTACCTCCGATATCAATTGGAGCCATCCGTATAGAGACCAGGAGGACTCTTTTGCCTTGAATCGTTTTGGATGGCTTTTGAGCACTTTATTGCGGTATCCTTCGCCCATTTATGCACAGATAGCTTTAAAGAACATCCTTTCTTGGATATCTCAAAAGGAAGATGTACGTGGAGGCCTTGCATGGGAAAGTTATTCTATAGCAGAAAGGTTGGCCAATTGGCCGTTTATACTTTTAATCATTAAGAAAATGATCCCTATTCCTGCTGATGCTTTGAGTGAGATCTCAAAATCGATGAATGAACAGTTGGATCATCTGATCAATAATCTTGAATATCGCGGCAGGTTTACAAATAATCATTTACTGAATGATGCCAGAGGGCTTTATGTAAGCGGTATTGTATTAAATAATGAACGTGCTCGACAGAAAGGGAGGGAAATTTTTCTTAGTTGGACAAAAAAGACATTTTATCCTGATGGCATGCTGAAAGACGGGTCTTCGCACTACCAGTATTTATTGTGCCAGAGGTATGAACAGGTGTATTATCTTTCCCGTCATGTCAATGATCAGCCGTTCGCTGATTTTATGCAGCAATGGGTTTTATTCATGCGGGAGTCATGTAAATTCTTTTGTGTTTACGGTGAGGATCATTCATGGGCTATCCCCATGTTTGGGGACATTTCACCGGATTTCCCGCCGCAATGGTTCGCTCCTCATGAAAAGGCGGGATGGGAAGAACTTAAAGTTTGGCTCAATTGGACACTACCAAGCGATGATGTCAATGAAAAGAGGGAAGGAGCTTGTGATAAAGGTGATTTCATCCGTTTTGATGCTGGCCGCGTAACGGTTTTCTGGCATATTGATAGGGATAAATCCGGATATTTAAACCATGGACATTATGACCTTGGCAGTTTTGTTTTTTTTTACAATGGCATCCAGATATTTGCGGACCCGGGGCGTTTCTCTTATGAAGCAGAACATGTATTTACCAAAAGCGCAAAGGCCCATAGCTCGTTGTTGCTCGATTCTTTAGGTCCGTTGTGTGAAGTTAATAAACTAAATTTGGTTAATGTGTATCGTTCGATCAAAACAGGTTTTAGCGTTGTGCGGTCGGAGGAATGCTTAACTCTGCTCATCACCTGTGAAGGGTTTAAGAGGTTGTCTGTACCGGTCCAATGGTCTAGAAGATTCAGTGTTTATTCTGATAAGATGACTATTGTGGATAATCTGGAAAGTGCCGGTCATAATATTTTAGAATGCCGTTTTCAGATGAGCCCGGGCCTGGAGGTCAAAGAAGTATCCGGAGGGTTCAGTATATATCACACTCAAAACGTGCCGATCAGGCTTGCTGTTATGGATCCTTTCGAATATAAATGTAAATTGATAAGCGGCAGCAATGCTGACACGGACGGTGGATGGGTTTCATCCGAATACGGCGTCGGTCGACCGGCAACTACCGTTGTTTTTCAGAGGGATTTGAGCGGGGTTAAAACATATGTTTATGAGATAAGGTGGCAGGATGTCTCCTGATTATCTGGTGAGTTGTATTATTACGACAAAAAACAGGCCCCAATTCGTTATTCGTGCGGTTAAAAGCGTGATAGAGCAGTCCTATCGCAATCTTGAGATTATTTTGGTCGATGATTCAGATGAGCGGGGCACCTGCGATGATGTCTTGCGCTATGATAAAAAGATTAAATATGTTAAGAATGAAAAATCTTCCGGGGCCTGTTATTCCCGTAATCTCGGGATTTCTGAATCCAAGGGGGATTTTATTGCTTTTTTGGATGATGATGATTTTTGGATGCCTAGGAAAATAGAACTTCAGTTAAAAGAAGCTGTGAGGTATCCTTTAGTCGGCTGCAGTTACATTTCTTGCACGGAGAAAAGTATTGAGCGTGTCCTACAATTGGGTGTTATAAATTATGAAGACATGCTGTATTATAATTATCTTGGATCCTGTAGTTTTGTTCTAGCCCAAGCCGCTGCAATAAAAAAATGCCGTTTTGATGAAAATCGCCCGGCCGCGCAGGATTGGGATATGTGGCTTTCTATTATGCAGAAAAATAGAATTCCCCAAGCGTATAATGTTAAGGAGTATCTTGTCAGTTATAACCAGGGCGTACATTCCAGGATTACTAACACTGCTAAACGTGATCGTGCTTTGTGGACATTGTATGAGAAGCATAATCAAGAATATACGCCGTTTCTTAAAAAAATGTTTGTGCTATACAATTTTACCAAATCCGATAAATGGGGATTGAGAGGCTTGGAAAAGGCCCGTTTAAAGCATAAAGGCCTGTGTTTTATTATTTACGTTTTGTTTAAACGATTATTCGGTGAGATCGTGATGATCTGATCGGGGTTTAAAATGTCATCAAGGCCTTTCAAAATTGCTTTGGTTTGTTCTACTCTCAATCAGCTCGGTGGGCCAGCGCTGCATATTCGTAATTTTTATCGGTATCTTAATGGTAGTGAATTTCAGCTAACGCTTATTTTTTGTTCTCAGAATGAAACAGCTTTGCGTGATTTTATGCGCGAGGGCGGTGTCAGACCCGAAGATATGATTTTTATACCGCACGCGAGAAAACAGACGGTTTTGCCTTTCATTCTCACGTTGCGGGACATTTTTATTCGGGAAAGTTTTGATATTGTCCATGCCTTTGAGACGCAGACACAGGTTCTGGCAGGCTGGGCCGCTTATTGGGCCGGGGTCAAGAAATTCATTTGTCATTGCGAAGCGCAGTTTTTGCCGTCCACCATTTCATTCCCTAAGCGGTTCTTTTTTCGAACACTTAATTTTTTTCTTAAGAATTATTTTACCAAAACGGTTGCGGTATCAGCCGGTCTTAAGAAGGAACTGATTAAGAATGGCTTGCGACCACCCCAGAAGGTGCAGCTGATTCATCTGGGCATTGAGGTGACACAGAAACAGGGGGTCAGTCTTTCCTATCCGGGTTTAGCGGCAGGAATGCCGGTCATTGGGACTTTGTCACGGTTAAGTATCGAAAAAGGGCTGGATCGTTTTATAGAAACTATGCCGCGCATTTTAAAGACGATACCGGCAGCAAGATTTGTGATCTATGGGGACGGTGAGGAGAAGGAGTCTTTGAGGGCATCGGCTCAAAGGCTTGGGATGTCAGAAAAAATTGAATTTAAACCATGGGCCAGGGATGTTGGACAAGCCATGCAGGAGCTTGAAGTTTTTGTCATGCCTTCACAGCGCGAAGGCTTGCCGATCGCACTTTTAGAAGCTATGTCGGTGGGGAGATTATGTGTGGCGTCAGATATTGAAGGGATACAGGATGTTATTTACAACGGTATTGACGGGATCCTGATCGACACAACCAACATACAATCTTTTGCGGATGCGGTTCTATCAGTGTGCAGCAATCCTGTAAAAGCAGTGGCGATGGGTCAAGCTGCGGCGGAAAAAGTGCGGTCATCTTTTAATATTGAACGTGAAATTCGTGAGATCAGGGGATTGTATATGCAAGAGATTTCCCATTGATAAAAAGGAGAATAATCTATGCCCCGTGTTTCTATTATTATCCCCCTTTATGATGAAGAGAATAATTTGCAGGAGCTTTATCAAAGGCTTAAGAAGGTATTAGACCCTTTAACGCTCGAGGATTATGAAATTATCCTGATCGATGACGGAAGTTCGGATGGGACTTGGCCAATAATTCAAAAATTCTCGGAAACAGACCCAAAGGTCAAAGGGATAAAATTATCGCGGAATTTCGGTCATCAAAGCGCCTTGATCGCAGGCATGGATCATGCCGAGGGGGATGTTCTGATCACAATGGATGGAGATCTCCAGCATCCACCGGAGCTTATCCCGCAGTTTCTTGCTAAGTGGCAGGAGGGGTTTGATATCGTTTGTGCTCAGCGGGAGCGGACAGAAAATATAAGCTGGATAAAGAACTTTTTTTCAAAATTTTTCCTATTCGCTTTTAATAAGATTTCTTTTGTCCGTTTGAAAGAAGGGGTGGCAGACTTTCGGCTTATCAGCCGGGAGGTTGTCGGGGTTTTAAAAACCATGAAAGAGCGATGCCGCTTTTTGCGGGGACTTGTCAGTTGGGTGGGCTTTAGGTCTGCCTATATTGTTTATACGGCACCGAAGCGTTTATCCGGAAAAGCCAAATATTCTTTGCGCAAATCTTTGTTTTTAGCTTTGACAGGGATTTTAAGTTTTTCGCCCCAGCCGCTTTATTGGGCAGGTTTTCTTGGGCTTGTGGTCACTTTTTTTAGTTTTATTTATATTATTTACGCGATTTATCTGAAACTTTTTACACATTCTAGCCTCTCCGGATGGGCTTCTATCTTGATTTCGGTACTTTTTCTTGGGGGAGTTCAGCTTATTACGATCGGTATTTTGGGAAGTTATCTTGCGATGGTTTTTGAAGAAGTAAAGGGTCGTCCCATCTATATAGTTCAGAAAATAACATATAAAAATTCCAAGAATTGGAAGGAAGAAGTTAATGGATAATAAGGAACTGGCCTATGACCGTATTAGCGATAACTGGGAAGAATTTATCTCTTCGTATGATACCGATCGCAGGATAGAGGTTCTTGTTAATGATTTCTTGGGTGAAGGAGGGATTACCGGGAAAAAATGTCTCGATGCCGGCTGCGGACTTGGTTATTTTTCGAAAGCCCTTTTGGGATATAAACCGGCCGACCTATCGGCCAATGACATCTCTTCCCGTCTGGTTAAGAGATTATCAGAAAAGTTTCCCGCGGTGCATTGTTTTGTCGCTGACATTTTAGAATTACCCGCCTCTCTTTTAGGGAAGACCTTTGATGTCGTTGTCTGTTCCGATGTCATTGAGCATACGTCAGATCCGAAGTTGGCAATAAAAAAATTGGCCCAGGCCGTCTGTGGGGGTGGGCTATTATCCATTTCCGTTCCCAATCGCAGATGGCTTTGGTTGTTACGCTTAGCCCAAGTTTTAGGCCTTCGCAAGAACTATCAAGGTTGGGAAAACTGGGTGAGCCCCGGAGATTTCTTGACTTGGATCACGAAGGAGGGCTTTGAAATACTCCGCTGTGAGGGTATCCATACAGTGCCGTTTAAACTTTTTCCACAAAAACCACTTCGCTTCCTAGATCAAAAATTGAGAAATTTTAATTATCCGTATGCCTTAAATTTGGCGATATTAGCCAGAAAGAAGTAGTTCCTGTTTGAAGCTTATCGCAACTCTTTAATGATCACATCAACCGGATGGATTTTGTTGAGGGCATAGAAGTGCAGGCCGGGAGCGCCTCCCTGGAGGAGTTCTTTACCTTGTTTTAGGCAAAATTCAATTCCTGCTGCCAATGTTTTTTGAGGATCATTGGCCAAAGGTCTGAAAATAGCGTGAACATGATCAGGTATGGAGGCCCCGCACATAGCACAAAACCGCACTAAGGCAGGGTAATCGCAAATAGGCAAAATACCCGGGATGATACGGTTGGTGACTCCTAATTTTTTCAAGCGAGCCACATAATCAAAATAATCTTGATTATTGAAGAATAGCTGGGTGATGACATAGTCAGCGCCGCTTGCGATTTTATTTTTTAAATACCTTGCGTCTAAATCCCGGTCGGGGCAAAGCATATGCCCTTCGGGAAATCCTGCAACTCCAATGCGGAAATAATTACCGAAATGCTCTCTGATAAAGGCGACCAATTCCGAGCTGTATTTGAAATTATTTTCTCCCGGTCTCCAGTCGGGAAAATCCTTAGGGCTGTCCCCGCGTAAGGCCAGTACATGGCTGATGCCTCGGCGTTTCATATCGCCTAATATATTTTTGATCTCAGTTTTAGTGTGCAAAACGCAGGTTAGGTGCGCGACCGATGGTATATGGTGATGGTTTTGAATATGTTCTACGATATCCAGGGTTTTTTCGCGACTGCCGCCACCGGCCCCGTAGGTGCAGGAGATGAAATCCGGGGAAAGTTCGCATAAGAGGGGAAGGGTGTTAAGAAGTTTTTCGTAACCTTCCTGGGTTTTTGGGGGGAAAAGTTCGAAAGAAAAGGTCGATTTTTTATTGGCGAAGATGTCTTTATTTTCCGGCATGGGCGTTATTATATATCAATTTATTTTTTTAGGGCGTAAAATTTAAGGTAGACATGGTTTAAGAATTTTTAGCGTGACCGTACTCGAATAAAATGATATTCTCAAAGAACTATGAACTTCATTAAAAAATTAGAAATACACTGTTTTGAAGACACGGGTTCCCAGGAGCTATTGGCCAAGATGGTTTTTATTTTATTTTTATTGTTGGTGGTCGGTGGATTTTTATTTTATGCGCCTGGCTGGGGATTTATGGATGATTTATCATTTCACCGGATGGCGGAGGATCTTTGGTCAGGTAAGGTTACGTTGATTTCTCAGATTTCAGGTGAAATGCACGGACTTGGCAGGTTCCGTCCGGTTATGTTTTTATGGATCGGTTTAGTCTACTGGGTTCAATATCCTTTATTGATTTATTTGTTAGTATTTTTAACCGGTGCCTATGTGCTATTGCTGTGGGGCCAATTGATGAATCACATTTTTTTCAAATCCCACTCGAATTCTTACGTTAAATGGGTGTTTCCGTTGGGCTTCTTTTTGTTCCCTGCTTTTTGGAACATCTTTATGTATATTTCCGTTCTGGAGAAGTTTATTTTTATTTTTGGCACCCTTTCTTTGTATTCATTTTTTAAAAGTTATGAAAAACGATCGTCTAAACATCTTATCATCGCGCTGTTTCTAGCCGTGGTTACTCTCTTAGGGAAAGAAACAGGAGTAGTTTTTCTTATTTCTTATGCTGGTTTTGCTTTTTTGGACCTCGTTATATTCAAACGAAATAAGGGATTATCTTGGACAATCCTTGTCACGTCTATAATGATCGGCTCGGCATATGCTGTTTTTATCAAGAGCATCTTAGTGGCTTATACGGCTCCTTATAAGGCGAATATGACCGCCAGTATTTTGTTAGGGCGGTTTTGCTCGCTATCAGGGGCCATCAAGTTAATATTGGCGATATCAGGAGCTTCCTTTTTGATTTTTATAGGAGACACATTGCGGGGACGCAAGTTATGTGATTCCATTTTTGTTGTTTTTCCTTTATGGATTTTGGTTTATGTATTATTGTTGTTACCTTGGGGATATCCGACATATCTTTTGGCTCCGCTGGGCCCGTTTGTGATGGTTTGTGTTTATTTCCTGGCGTTTAGGATAGCTGGTCAACAACTTTGGGCATTACGGGGGCTGGGTATCATTTTAATTACGGCTATTATGTTAATGCCAGGAATGGATATAATTCCTAAAATTTCTAAAATGGCGGACAAAAGGAAGGTGCTAGAGGCTGTCAAATATTTAAATCAAAAGGAAGAAGGCCAGTTTTTTTATCCCCAACCTTATGTGGAGACGGCCAATAATATACGCGGGTTTTCTTTGGCCCGGGTAGTTTATGTAGATATGATCAATGCTTCTTTGCTCGAAGATGGAGAAAAGAATTATTTGGTCATCAACGATGAGGCATCGCCCGTATTCCTAAATGGTGTTGATGTAAGTCAGAAGTTATATCATAATGGGACTTGGGAGATATGGCTGTTGCATAAGGCCCCGGATGTGCACAAAAAATTTGGGCTTTTGTTGCCACAAAACATATTACAGAAAATTAAACACATCATCATGCATAGTTAAAATTTTACTAAAGAGATAACAAGGAGTAGCAGGAAAGAAAACCATTTTATGACACAAGACCTTGCTCGTTACTATGACTCTTTGGCCCTCAGGCGTGACGGTTGGCGCCATCGTAACTATTATTATTATTCTTTATTGGAGAAACAGTACCGTTATTTTATTCCCGAAGGGAAAAGAGTGTTGGAGATTGGCTGCGGCACGGGGGATTTGTTGGCCGCTTTAAAGCCGTCTTGGGGGGTTGGTGTTGACATAAGCGACGGGATGATAGAGCAGGCCAGGGGGAAATATCCGTCTTTACATTTCTATAAAGGGACCATTCAGGAGGTGGCGCTCACGGAAAAATTTGATTATATCGTTCTCTCAGGGCTATTGAGCGACCTTGAGGATATTCAGACCTTCCTGGCGTCTTTAAAGAAATTTTGTACGCCGGATACAAGGATCATTATTGAGTATTACAGTTACCTTTGGCAATCCTTGTTAAAGGTCGCTGAGCACATAGGTTTCAAAATGCCCCAGCGCGAAGCCAATTGGCTCACTTTTAACGATATCAATAATTTTTTAAGATTAGCAGGTCTAGAGATCATCAAAAGTGAACGCACGACACTTTTACCTTTTAATATTTGGCCGATCAGTTATTTGGTCAATAGATACATCGCCAAACTTCCCGGGATTAACGGACTAACTTTGAACCATTTTATTATCGCCCGGGTGTTGTTTGAGCCGGCTTTAGACCATTCTGTAACGATCCTAGTCCCCTGTCGTAATGAGAGAGGGAATATTGAGCAAGCGGTCAGCCGGACACCAGCGTTTGGCTCCCATCAGGAATTTATTTTTGTTGAAGGACATTCTCAAGACGGCACGTATCAGGAAGTTGAGCGAGTCATACAAGCGTATCCGCATAAAGACATTAAATTGTTTAAACAGGAGGGGCGTGGCAAGGGGGATGCGGTGCGCCTTGGTTTTGCCCGTGCTAAGGGTGAAGTGCTGATGATCCTTGATGCGGACCTGACCGTAGCCCCTGAAGAAATGCCTAAATTTTATGAGGCCCTGTGCAGCGGCAAGGGTGAATTCATCAATGGGTGCCGTTTGGTTTATCCGATGGAAGATGAGGCGATGCGTTTTTTGAACAGGGTTGCCAATAAATTTTTTGGGTTATTTTTTTCATGGCTTCTGGGTCAGCGTTTTAAGGATACGCTGTGCGGGACTAAGGTGATGTTCAAATATCATTATGAGGAGCTTGCTGCTAACCGTCATTATTTCGGTGATTTCGATCCTTTTGGTGATTTCGATTTGATCTTCGGTGCGGTGAAACTCAATTTGAAGGTCATCGAGTTGCCTATCCGTTATAAAAGCCGTATTTATGGCACAACCCAAATTCAGCGTTTTCGTCACGGTCTTCTCTTGCTTCAGATGTGTTGGTTTGCTATGAAGAAGATTAAATTCATTTAAATCTGGGGGTAGGCATGACGCGTAAGGTACCCAAAAAAAGCTTAATCACCGGGATCACCGGTCAGGACGGTGCGTACCTTGCTCAATTTTTATTAGATAAGGGTTACGAGGTAAGTGGCGTTTTATCGGACGGGCATCAGCATTCTTTGCATAGACTGAAGATCTTAGGGATTGCGGATCGTGTTCAACTGCTCTCATGCCGTTTGACAGATATCGATTGTGTTGGGAAGCTTTTATCGGAAGTTCAGCCAAACGAGATATATAATCTGGCGGCGATCAGTTCTGTCGGGATCTCTTTTGAAAAGCCGGACCAAACGATGCAGTATAATTGTTTATCCGTTGTCGCCCTTTTGGAGGCTGTTCGTCGTCTGGGGATCAAGACTCGAGTATACCAAGCTTCTTCAAGCGAGATGTTTGGTAATGCGTTGTGTTTGCCGGTTACTGAAGATTCTATTTTAAATCCGATCAGTCCATATGCCATCTCCAAGGTTGCGGGACATTTACTAGTAAAGAATTATCGTTTAGCCTATAAGATCTTTTGTTGTTCGGGGATCCTGTTTAATCATGAGTCGGTCTTAAGGCCGGACAATTTTGTGACGAAGAAAATTGTATCTACCGCTGTCAGAATTTCTAAAGGGAGCCGTGAAAAACTAAAACTTGGGAATATCACGATCAAAAGGGATTGGGGATACGCTCCGCAATACGTCAGGGGAATGTGGTTGATGCTTCAGCAGGCCTTGCCCAATGATTATGTGATTGCTTCCGGCCAGACGCATAGCCTTCAGGAATTTGTGGAGCTTGCTTTTATAAATTTGGATCTACGATGGGAAGAGCACGTCGATATCGATCGGGGTCTCTTTAGGCCGTCTGATATTACCGTGACACTTGGAGATTCGAGCAGGGCCCGGAAAGAAATAGGATGGGAATATGATATGTCTTTTTCTGATCTGGTGAAGATCTTGGTCAAAGATGAAGTCGAATATCAAACAACCCAGATATTGTCATGAAAGGACAATCGTTAAAGGCTGCTAAAGTCCAGTTTATGAAAATTGCTGTTTATTTGGCAGATCAAAACCCTCACCGAGACAGGACCCTTGGGATCACGAATTATACCCGGTGCTTGTTGTCCGGTCTTTTGCAAAGAACAGACATTTATCTCTCGACGCTTGTTTCAGCTTCATCTTTTTCCCTTGTTAACAACACAGTAGAGGAGACTCGTCTGCCTTGGCGCACGGACAATCCTTTTTTTCGTCTTCTTACAGATAACTTGTCAGCTCCCATCTTGGATTCCATGAAGCCGGATGTTGTTTATTACCCCAAGGGTTATGTGTCGTATATCATGCGGCCACGCTGTCCTGTGGTGGGGACAGTCCATGATACGATCCTGCAGTATTATGCCGATCACTATCCCCATGCCCGTTCCCCAATCGATCTTGTTTATTGGATCGGGCTCATGAAAAGTAGTATAAGAAAGTTTGACATGATTCTGGCAGATTCCTGTTCGACCCGTGATCAAATCCTTGAATTCTGCAGACGTTACAGGATTGCGCCTCCTCCCATACGGGTCACGTATGCGGCGAGTGATTATGAAGATGTTCAGATCCGGCAGAATGTTAAGAAGGATTATATCCTTCATTTTGCTTCTTTAAGTCCGCACAAGAATACGAAGGCACTGATGGAGGTTTGGTCACATGTGTCACAAGAAAGGCCCAGTTGGCCGCAGTTGAAATTGATTGGATCGACAAGTGCAGTGGCGGAATTTTTAGAATATCCCGGGGTGTCGCATATTCCTTTTATTGAAAATCATGAGTTTAGTGCTATTATTGAGCAAGCCCGGGCTATTCTTATACCATCAGCCATTGAAGGGTTTGGTCTGCCGGCGCTGGAGGGGTATTATCACGGGACACCGGTATGTTTTCTCCGTGGGACATCAGTGGAAGAGATTCTATGCCCGTTTACGGCAAAAGGCGGTTTTTTGCTGGATGACCCGCAGTCGTTCAAACAGGCTTTAGATCAGGTTCTTGGGATGTCCTTTGAGGAAGTAGTTAAGATCAGGGATGGTTTGAGGGCGAAATTTTCCAAAAATAATTTTGTAGAAGCTGTCGCAGGGGCTCTATGCGATGCCGGGAGTAAAACAGGGATGGTAAGATGAAAAATGGTATTCCATATATTTGGGTTGACCGTCTGGGAATGGCCGCTATCGCGATGGTGTCAGTAGGGTATGTCCTTTTTTGGAGTTCGTTTGCACAGGTGCATCTTAAATTCTCTTTTTTGGATTTCCCTGTTTTTATCGGGGAGATCCTTCTTGGGGTGGCTTTTTTGCTTTTTACGATCAAAAGTGTCGCGCAAAAAAGGGAATTAGGACGCTGGGGGTGGGTGGTGGTTGCTTATTTTTGTTTTGTTCTGTTTAAAGCATTTATGGGCTATTTTGTCTGGGGGCCTTTAGCCTTTCGAGATGCAGCGTTATTCTATTATCCTTTTTTTGTAGTCTTGGGATATTCATTTTGGTCCAACGAGCTTTGGTCAGATAACATAAGACGTTTGGGGTTAGCGCTGATCTTGTTGATTTTTATTCTTCAACAATTTTATTATTTTTGGCCTTGTTCTTTAGTGATCTTAGGGGTCATTTTAGCACTGCAGATAAAAAGGTTTGAGGAAAGGATGATCTGGATAGGGGGGGTTTTTGTCCTTGCCCCTTATGGGGAAATGATCAATCCTTTTTTAAGGACAGTTTTTGTCTCTTCGTTGATCACGATGATCTTTATAGTCGTATTATTCGCCATTTTTTCCCGTAGGAATCGGCATCTCTTTATTATGGGAATGGTCTTAGGGGGGCTTCTTTTGGGTGCAGTTTTGTTCAAGGCCAGTCAAACGGGTGTCTTGGGTACCTTTATTATCAAAGATGAGAAGCCTCTGGTGTCGAGCTTGCCCCGAGAGGTTCACCGGGGGAGATACCTTTTTCATCCCGTCGGGAGGAGCTCTGAAAAACAGGACGCCTTCAAAGATTTTATCGAGAAAATGTCCCGGGTGAATTTTTTTGTGAAAAGGGAAGCTATTGTTAATACGAAAGAAGGCGCAGCAATTAATTTTACCAAGAGCGTTGGTGTTAATACGGGGGAAATCTCTACTGTTAAGTCTACGAGGGGACCGGATGTTAATTTTGAAAAGCAAGCTGCTGTTCAAGATATCGGCCCCATACTTAGAGTTAAGAAAAGCGATACGAGTTTTCGATATTATATTTGGGGGGATATGGCGAAAGAATATGTTCACTATAAACCTCTTTTTGGTTTTGATTTTGGTCGGCCACTGCTTTCCCCAACGTTGAAGAAATATTGTGGGGAGAAGACCTCTCAGCATACGGACGGATGGGTCGGGGCGCATAATTCTTTTCTTTATATGATTTATCGTGCAGGGATTGTGGGAGTAGTCATGGTTCTTTCTCTTTTTTTTATTTGGTCTGGCCTGCTGCGCGATTTCTATAGGTTGATGGACTGGACAGGTCTATTACTTTGTGCGTTTCTTCTTAACTGGATCGTTTCGGCAAATTTCTTCTTGATACTTGAGTTGCCTTATACGGCGATCCCTATCTGGACGATTTTAGGTGTTGCAGCAAAACATAGACTACTGCTTAAAAAGAAAAATTGCCCCATGTAGTATTTTTCTGTTATATAATATCCATTCTGAATTATGGTCAAAACAATCTCTCTTTTAGGCGTTCACATAAGCAGGGTCAATCCTTTTTTTGCGGCCGGTCAGATTTGTCAATGGGTTACACAAAAATACCACACCTATGTATGTGTCGCCCCTGTATCGACCCTGGTGACAGCACAGCGTGATTCTCAATACATGTCAGCGGTTAATGGAGCCGGCATGGTCACGCCTGATGGCATGCCGGTAGTTTGGCTGGCAAGGGCCAAAGGTTGCCGGGATATCGCACGCACCTATGGCCCGGATTTGATGTTGGAGGTCTGCAAACAGGGGCAGATGATGGGTTTGCGGCATTTTTTTTATGGAAGCGCTGCGGGGACATTGGAAAAATTGGAGCAGCGTTTAAAAGCGGATTATCCTAAGATCGTCATTGCCGGAAGTTTTGCGCCGGGGTTTCAGGAGAATCTTGGTTTTCGTGACCAGGAAGCGGTTGACCGCATTAATCAAACTCAAGCAGATATTCTATGGGTAGGATTGGGTTCGCCCAAGCAGGATTTTTGGATGCAAAATCACAGGCCCCTGTTAGGCGTGCCGGTCATTGTCGGCGCAGGAGCGGCTTTTGATTTTTTATCCGGTGTCAAACCACAGGCTCCTAAGTGGATGCAAAACAGCGGTTTGGAGTGGCTGTTTCGCCTGATCTGTGAGCCTCGTCGTTTATGGAAAAGGTATTTGGTCGGCAACACCTTGTTTATTTATTATGTGCTTAAAGATTTTCTTAAATTAACAGGACATCATCATGCGTGATTCTCGACAAGACTGGATCATTCACAGCATTTATGTAGTTGCCGATATTGTTTGTATTTATGCGGCGATTTATCTGGTGATGTTGCTGCGCCATGCCACTTTGCCGTTTGCGATTTCATGGGAAGGCTTTTTTTCCTCAGCCAATCCTTTTAAAATAGTTTTTTTTCTGTGGGTCCCCGTTATTTTATTTTTTAATCAAACTCACGGCCTTTATCAGACCCGCCGTGAAATGTTTGAAAGTTTGGAAATTTGGCAGGTCATTAAATCGGTGGCCCTTTCTACTTTGGTTGCCATCGTTCTGGTGTATTTGCTTAAGATCCAGGATTTTCCACGGGGGATCCTCATATTTAGCGCAGCAGCCCTCAGCGTTCTGCTATCTGTTTGGAGAGTTTTGAAAAAGCTGCTGGTTAATTTTTTAGTTGAACATGGCTATAATAACTTCAACGCTGTTATTATCGGGGCCGGGAAAATAGGTGTTCTGTTGGCCGATGAAATTAAAAAACAACCGGCCTTGGGCATTAAAGTGATTGGATTCCTTGATGATGAAAAAGAGGGCTTGCTCGGAAAGCTCAAAGATTTTGAAAGTATTGCCCAGCGTGAATTTATCCGGCAGATTTTTATTACGATCCATCCTGATTATCAGGTTTTTATTAAACTTTTGGAGACGGCCCGGGAGCTTAATATTGCGGTCAGGGTGGTGCCTCAGGGTTATGAATATATAGCCCAAGATTTTATCAAATATAATATCGGTATCGTCCCTATTTTGGAATATTCTGATATTGATGTTAACTATCGTCAAAAGGGCAAGCGCATATTTGATTTTTTGGTCTCTTTGTTGTTAATGATCCTTCTTTTACCTTTTTTTATTCTCCTCATGATTTTGATTAAGCTGGACAGTCCGGGGCCGGTTTTTTATAATTCCAAACGTTATGGCCACAACGCCCGGATGTTTTCTATGTATAAGTTCCGTAGTATGGTCATCAATGCAGATGAACTGTTGGGTCAGCTGAAAGATAAAAATGAAGTGGATGGGCCTATTTTTAAGATCAAAAGAGATCCTCGCACAACCCCAATGGGGACTTTTTTACGGCGGTACAGTCTGGATGAGCTGCCGCAAATATTTAATGTTTTAAAAGGTGACATGAGTCTGGTGGGCCCAAGGCCATTTCCGATTGCTCAAGTGGAAAAGGAAGATCTGCGTCAGTTAAGACGTCTGGGCATACGTCCGGGTATAACGGGCTTATGGCAGATCAAGGGGCGCAGTGATGTGTCTTTTGACAAGTTGTTACGTTGGGACATTTGGTACATAAATAACTGGTCTTTTTGGCTTGACTTATATATATTATTTAAAACTTTTCCGGTAGTTATCAAAGGCAAAGGGGCATATTGATGAAAGAATCAAAAAAGGCATTGATCACAGGCATTACCGGTCAGGACGGATCGTATTTAGCTGAGTTTTTGATGAAAAAAGGATATACGGTCTACGGCATTATCCGCCGTTCAAGCAGTTTTAACACCCAGCGTATTGACCATCTTTATCAGGACCCCCATGAGCATGCCCGCAAATTGCATTTAGTTTATGGTGACTTGAATGATGCCAGTTCATTGAATTTGCTGATTAAGAACATCCGACCGGATGAGATTTACAATCTCGGAGCGCAAAGTCATGTGAAGGTCAGTTTTGAGATCCCGGAATATACTGCGGAAGTAACAGGGTTAGGGACGGTCCGGCTTCTTGAGGCCATCAGGGACACCGGTGTTAAAACTAAATTTTATCAGGCTTCCTCATCGGAAATGTACGGCAAAGTTGTTGAAACTCCACAGAGCGAGAAGACTCCTTTTTATCCGCGCAGCCCTTATGGAGCGGCTAAGGTCTATGCGTACTGGATGACGGTCAATTACCGCGAGGCGTATCACATGTTTGCCTGCAATGGGATTTTATTTAACCATGAATCACCCCGCAGAGGAGAAACCTTTGTGACCCGCAAGATCACAATGGCCTTGGCGCGTATCAAGAATGGTCTGCAAAAGAAATTGTATTTGGGAAATCTGGATGCCAAACGCGACTGGGGGTTTGCAGGGGATTATATCGAGGCTATGTGGCTGATGCTCCAGCAGTCGAGGCCGGATGATTACGTGATCGCAACAGGGGAAACTCATTCGGTCAAAGAATTTTTGCAGGAAGCTTTTGGTTATGCAAAACTTGACTGGAAAAAGTACGTGAGTATTGACAAACGTTATTTACGCCCTACAGAGGTTGACCTGCTTTTGGGGGACAGTTCCAAAGCCCGTCGTGTTTTGAAATGGAAACCCAAGGTCAACTTTAAAGAACTGGTGCATATGATGGTGGACCATGACATAAGGCTCGTTGAGCAGACCATGTATGGGCTTAAGGGGGTCAAGCAATGATTTTTTGGAAAACAAAACGTGTGGTCTTGACCGGCGGGGCCGGCTTTTTAGGCAGGGTTGTGAAAGCTCAATTGGAAGCCCGTGGCTGCAAGCATATTATTGTTCCCCGTTCAGCTCAGTTTGACCTGCGCAAGACTGCGGCCATCCGCAAGCTTTACGCCCAGGCCCGTCCGGACATGGTCATTCATCTGGCTGCCGTGGTTGGAGGGATCGGGGCTAACCGTGAAAATCCCGGGAGATTCTTTTATGATAATTTGATGATGGGCGTCGAACTGCTTGAGCAGGCGCGTCAGTTGGGGATAGCCAAATTCGTTGCTATCGGTACGATCTGTGCTTATCCCAAATTTTGTCCGGTGCCTTTTAAGGAAGATAAAATATGGGACGGCTATCCTGAGGAAACCAATGCTCCCTACGGCCTGGCCAAAAAAATGCTGCTGGTGCAGTCGCAGGCTTACCGTCAGCAGTATGGGTATAATTCCATTTATTTGCTTCCGGTCAATCTTTACGGTCCGGGTGATAATTTTTCTTGGGAAAGTTCGCATGTGATACCGGCTTTGATCCGCAAATGTGTCGAAGCCCGACAGCGGAAAGATAAATATATAACGGTTTGGGGAACGGGCCGAGCCACCCGGGAGTTTTTATATGTCGATGATGCCGCCCGGGGCATCGTTTTGGCTGCCCAGAAATATAACAGCTCCGAGCCTGTGAATTTAGGTGCGGGGTTTGAAATTTCTATTAATAAACTTGTGGATTTGATCGTGAAATTGACGCGTTTCAGAGGTGATATTCTCTGGGACGCCACCAAACCCGACGGCCAGCCGCGGCGTTGTTTGGACACCACACGTGCGCGCCTTGAATTTGGGTTTGAGGCGAAAGTTTCTTTCGAGAAGGGCTTAAAAAAGACCATTGCCTGGTATGAGCAGAACTTACTTTAAAGTGTCAGCAACAGGGAATCTTTGACAAAACAGCACACTTCGTTATAATATCTGAAATTTATCATCGATCAGATTTAGGAAGGAGCAGCAATATGCAGAAGATGACAGTGCGGGATATTAATATCAAAGCCAAAAAGGTGATCATCCGTCTTGATTTTAATGTTCCTTTAGATGGGACATTTCATATTACAGATGACCGCCGTATAACGGCGGCTTTACCGACGATCCAGTATGTTTTAAGCCAAGGGGCATCTAAAGTCATTCTGATGAGCCATTTGGGTCGCCCTAAGGGAGCAGGTTTTGAAAAGGATTTTTCCCTTGAGCCCGTAGCGCATCATTTGCAGGATCTTTTAGGTGAAAAAGTTTTATTTTTAAATGATTGCATAGGCCCATCGGTCAAAGACGCAATTGCCAAATCTTCCGAGCGCGTGGTATTACTTGAGAACTTACGTTTTTATAAGGCTGAAGAAAAGAACGATCCCGCATTTGCCAAAGAACTAGCATCTTTGGCAGATGTTTATGTCAATGATGCCTTCGGCACAGCGCATCGCGCCCATGCCTCAACCGCCGGTATTACAGCATATTTACCGTCGGTGGCTGGATTTTTGATAGAAAAAGAGCTGCAATATTTAGGCAATGCTATTAACAATCCTAAGCGTCCGCTGGTTATTATTTTAGGCGGGGCCAAGGTGTCGGATAAGATCGAATTGATCAAGAACCTGATCCCTAAGGCCAACAGTATCATTATTGGCGGAGGCATGGCGTATACTTTCTTAAAAGCGCAGGGGATCAATGTCGGTAACTCCAAATTGGAAAAAGACAAGATCGATATGGCCCGTGAATTGATGGAGCAGGCTAAAAAGGCGGGTGTTCAGATGGCTTTGACCACGGATTTTGTCATTACCCAGAGTTTCAGCTCGGATGATTGCAAGATCTCGGATGTCATTCCCGATGGATGGGAAGCCCTGGATATCGGTCCCAAGACAATCCAGTATTATAAAGATATTTTGTCCAAAGCTAAAACAGTGGTGTGGAATGGCCCTCTAGGAGTTTTTGAGCGGGACGCTTATGCCACAGGCACCCGGGCCATTGCCGATTATCTGGCTTCTTTGAAAGATGTGACGGTGATCGTGGGAGGAGGGGATTCCGCGGCAGCAGTAGCTAAATTCGGTTTAGAAGATAAAATGACACATATTTCCACCGGTGGCGGGGCATCGCTGGAATTTTTAGAGGGCAAGACATTGCCGGGTATCGCGGCATTGAATGATAAAAAAACATGAGGTAAATAATAATGCGTAAACCTATTATAGCAGGCAACTGGAAACTTAATAAAACACCGCATGAAGCTATTTTGTTGGCTGATGAATTAAAGCGCGAACTGGTAGATACCACGGGTGTCGATATAGTGGTCTGCCCGCCGTTTGTGGACCTGACGGATGTGTCGGATGCCTTAGTGGATCATGATATTGCCGTTGGCGCGCAGAATGTGTTTTGGGAAGACGCGGGCGCTTTTACCGGGGAAATTTCCGCGCCCATGCTTAAAGATCTGGGTGTCAAATACGTGATCATAGGCCACTCCGAGCGCAGACAGTATTTTTATGAAACAAACGAGACCGTGAACAAGCGCTTACGTGCAGCTTTAAAACATGGCTTGACCCCGATCGTATGTGTGGGGGAAAATTTGGCTCAGCGTGAATCCAATAAGACTTTTGACGTCGTTAAGGATCATTGCGAGGGGTCGCTCTCCGGCCTGACTAAAGATGAAATCCAAAAAATTGTTTTAGCCTATGAGCCGGTGTGGGCCATAGGTACGGGAAAGACGGCGACACCTCAACAGGCCCAGGAAGTGCATATTTTTATCCGCCAATTATTAGGGAAGTTGTTTGATGATGAAATCGCCGGCAGTGTCCGTATCCAATACGGCGGCAGTGTGACGCCGGATAATATTGTGTCTCTGATGGCTCAGGCAGACATTGACGGAGCGTTAGTCGGCGGAGCAAGTTTAAAAGCGCCTTCTTTCGCGGCCATCGTCAAAGGGGCTAAGAAGTAACTATAGCGTCATCCTGAGGCGTAAGCCCCAGGACCTCAAACAGGAGTCTTAATTTTATGGGATTTATCCTTGTCATTCATGTGATTGTATGTATTTTGCTGGTCATCGCGATATTAATGCAGGCAGGCCGCGGCGGCGGTCTGACTGAGACTTTTCAATCTGCGGAATCCATGTTCGGCACGCAGACCAATGCGTTCATGGTCCGTTTGACGACCGGCTTGGCGATCGTTTTTCTGAGCACATCATTGCTCTTTGCGTTTCACTCGACTAAAGGGGCACAGTCTCTCATGGCCAATAAGAAATTTTTACCCAAGGCTTCCAGTAAGGCCCAAGAATCTGAAACCCCGGTGAGTGTTAAAGTCGAAGCCCCCAAGCCGTTGACGAATGTTGCGAAATAAATTAATCTCGTTTTTTGTAGTCAGTTGTATGAGTTGTTTGGCGTTTTGGGCTCATGCGACCACGGGCCGTTACGGCGGCAGTCTGTGTCTGGCTACTCCTTCCGATCCTAAAACTTTCAATGATATTGTCTCAACAGATGCTTACAGCGGAGCTATCACAGCCATGCTTTTTGAGGGCCTGACCACGGCTGATCCTTTTACATTAAAAGTCATTCCTCATTTAGCCCGATCCTGGTCTGTCAGTCCAGACGGGTTGCAGTGGACATTTTATTTAAGACAAGACGTGACCTGGTTTGACGGAGTAGGCTTTAGCGCGGACGATGTTTTGTTTACCTTTAACGATGTGATCTATAATCCGGATATCCCGTCTTCTTCAAGGGATGTTTTGACGATCAATGGCAAACCCCTAAAGGTGGAAAAAATAGATGATCACACGGTCCGTTTTACTTTACCGGTCAAATTTGCTCCGTTTTTACGCGCCATGTCGCAGACGATCTTGCCTAAACACTGTTTGTGGGATGCCGTAAAGCACAAGAAGTTCAGTTTTACCTGGGGCATTGATACCCCACCGGATCAGATCATCGGTACCGGTCCGTTTATGTTAAGCGAATATCATCCCGGCGAGCGGCTGGTATTTAAACGCAATCCCCATTACTGGAAGAAATCCTCACAAGGTGAGGCATTGCCTTATCTTGATCGGGTCATTTTTTTAATTATTCCAGATCCACAGGCACAACTTTTAAAGTTTATAGACGGAGAGCTTGACTCAACTTCAGTTGAAGGCCGTGACTATCCTTTGCTTAAACCCCTTGAAACTAAAAAGAATTTTCATATTTATGATGCCGGGGCTGATTTTGGGACTAATTTTCTGACATTTAATCAGAACCCAGGACGCAATCCTAACACCTCCAAGGCTTTTGTCGATCCTGTCAAATTGTCCTGGTTTACCAATTTGTCATTCCGCAGGGCCATAGCCCATGCTATTGATAAAGCCAAGATCATAGAGATCTTAAACAACGGTTTTGGTCTGCCGCAGAACGGGCCCATGAGTCCCAGCAGCGGTTTTTTTTATGACCCTGATGTGACAGCATACGACTATGATTTAGAGAAAGCACGTTCGATCTTAAAACAGGCGGGATTTCATTATCATAACGGACAGACGCTTGAAGACCCCGATGGTCATCCGGTTGAGTTTAATTTATATACGGCCGATAGTGGTGCCGCCTCCCACCTTCAGGTAGCAGCGATCATCCGCTCGGACATGGAGCGGTTAGGGATGAAGGTCAATTTGGTGCCGGTGGAATTTAATACCCTGGTCAACAAACTGATGTCTTCTTTTGATTGGGATGCGGTGATGATAGGATTAACAGGGGGAGTGGAACCGCATTTCGGACAAAATGTATGGCATTCTTCCGGCGGGCTACATCTGTGGAACCCGCATCAGGATAAAGCCGCAACCGCTTGGGAGGCGCGTATTGACGAAATTTATGACCAGGGCGCCAAGGAGTTAGATGAAAGCAAACGTAAAGTTCTTTATGACGAATTTCAGCGTATCGTCGCAGAAGAGCTGCCGGTCATCTATACGGTCCTTAACATGGACATGTACGCTGTGCGCAACAAGTTCGGAAATCTAAATCCCTCCGTTAACGGAGGGCCGTTTCACAATATTGAAGAAATATACAAGAAATGATTTGATTCCCCCTCTTTATAAAAAAGAGGGGGGAGTTGATGATTTATGTTAAAACACATTTTTTCTCGTCTGTGTTCTACAATTCTACTGCTCTTAGCCGTCAGCTTTTTTACTTTTTGGCTGATGCATGCCACTCCGGGAAGTTTTTTTGACAGTCTGCGGCTAAATCCCCAGATTTCTCCGGAAACGGTGGCTCGTTATGAAAGACTTTATCATCTTAAGGACCCCTTGCTGGTTCAGTACGGACACTGGATCATCAATATCCTTCATGGGGAGTGGGGATATTCCTTTTATTATAATGTACCGGTCACTCATGTTCTGGGCAGCCGCTTGTTTAATACGTTTATCTTGTCATTGTCCAGCTTTCTTTTGACCTGGGGGATAGGCATTCCATTGGGCGTATGGGCGGCACTCAGGCGCAACCAATGGGTTGATCGAGGGCTTTCCATAATTTCTTTTGTCGCATTCTCGACACCCGGTTTCTTTTTGGGGGTTTTGGTTCTATATGCTGCCAGTAAGTGGGGAGTCCTGCCGTTGGGCGGCATGCATAGTCCTAATTATGATGACATGACACTCATCGGAAAAATTAGGGATACTGCTCTTCATCTGGTGATCCCGGCCACGGTCCTTTCTTTGTCAGCCATGGCTTCTTTACAGCGGATCATGCGCGGCAATATGCTGGGGGTTTTACGCCAGCAGTATATTCTGGCGGCCCGTGCCAAAGGGTTACCTGAGAGCAATGTGATCTACCGGCATGCTCTGCGTAATGCTTTTAATCCGATGGTCACTCTGCTGGGGTATGAATTTGCGGCACTCTTAAGCGGGGCCGCTTTGATCGAGATTGTCTGCAGCTGGCCGGGACTAGGTTCCCTGCTTTTAACCGCTGTGCGAGCCAAAGATGTGTATTTAGTGATGAGCAGTACTTTATTAGCAGGGATTCTTTTGGTTATCGGTAATTGTATAGCCGATCTTTTACTGACGTGGGTTGATCCGCGGATTCGTTATGAAAAAAAGAACTTATCCCAATAGCCGCACGCGTACAGGTGTCGATTCGTTTCGCAGCAATCGCTTGGCCATGCTCTGTCTGTGGGGGCTGGTGATCTTTTACGGGCTGGCTATTTGCGCTGATTTTATAAGCCCTTATTCCTATAAAGATGAGGACCGCAACTTTTCTTATTGTCCTCCGACAACCATTGAGTTTGGGGATCATGGGAAACCCGTTTATCCTTTTGTGTATGGCCGAACATTGACATTCGATACCATGCACCGCAGAGTGTATGTCATTGATAAGACCAAAAAATATCTGCTGCGGTTTTTAAAAAATGGGCGTTTATTTGGTGTAGATGTGCCGGGCCGCCTTTATTTATGGGGGGCGGATGCACGCGGGCGTGACCTGTTTTCCCGTATTTGGTATGGGGCGAGGATATCATTGTCCATTGGTCTATTGGGCGTTGCAATTTCTTTTATGCTGGGGCTTTTGATAGGGGGGATCTCGGGCTATTTTGGCGGCTGGGTGGACGGCGTTTTGATGCGTATTTGCGAAATGTTCATGATGATTCCGGGTTTTTATCTGATGCTGGCCCTAAGAGCTGCGGTGCCGGAGAACTTTAATTCCGTGCAGGTTTATTTAAGTGTTGTGGTCATTTTAGCGTTCATCGGCTGGGCATCCCTGGCGCGGATTATTCGCGGCATGACCCTTTCTTTGCGTGAGCGGGATTTTGTGTTGGCCGCTAAAACCATGGGTGTGCCGGATATTGTCATTATTTTTAAACATATTCTGCCGCAGACGATCTCCTATTCGATGGCTACACTGATGTTAACGGTCTCATCATATATTTTAGCGGAAGCGGGATTAAGTGTGGTGGGTTTAGGCATCCAGGACCCGGTTCCCAGCTGGGGGAATTTGCTTTCGGAGGCCATGGAGATCGTGCCGGTTATTTTTGCTCCCTGGATATTGCTACCGGGCCTTTTTATTTTTATTGCGGTCATGTGTTTTAATGTTGTCGGGGATGCTTTGCGGGATGCTTTTGATCCTATGTTTCGCAATGATGCTGCGGGATAACACGGGAAGATGAAATGGATTCATTATTGTCAGTTAAGAACTTAACCGTTGCGGTCGGCCTCAAGGCAGTGGTCAATGACGTGTCTTTCGATGTGTTTGGTGCTCAGATCATGGCTGTTGCGGGCGGCTCAGGCAGCGGAAAAACAACCATTGGTTTATCAATTTTACGATTGCTGCCGCCGGCCTTGAGGATCGGGCAGGGCAGTATTATTTTTGAAGGAAAGAATTTATTGGACCTTTCTGCTGAAGACATGCGCCTATGCCGGGGTGCACGGATAGGCATGGTTTTTCAAGAACCTTTGAGCGCGTTTGATCCTTTATTTACTATTGGGCAGCAATTAGAGGAGGTTTTAGCGGCACACACGCAATTAACCAAACAGGACAGGCAAAGGAAAGTTTTGGAAATACTATCCGATGTAGAACTGCCGGATCCTCTGCGTGCTTACGCCAGCTATCCGCATCAATTAAGCGGCGGCATGCGCCAGCGTGCCATGATGGCGCAGGCCATGGTCTGTGATCCTTCTTTGATTATCGCCGACGAACCCACCAGCAGTCTGGATGTCACCTTGCAAGTCAAAATGATGGAATTATTTGTACACTTGAAAAAAAAGAAGAACATATCTTTTGTATTGATCGCCCATGATCTGGGAATGATTTCCCAGGTCGCCGATGAGATCATTATCTTGCGTGAGGGGAAGATGGTGGAAGGCGGCAAAGTTGATCAAGTGATGGGCTGCCCCCAAAATGAATACACTAAGCAATTGATCGAGGCTTTTCAATGAGCGTCTTACAAGTGCATAACGCGGTTAAAAATTTTGGATCCCTGCGGGCTGTTGATCATGTCAGCTTCTCACTTGATCAGGGGGATAATCTGGCTATTATCGGCGAATCCGGCTGCGGGAAAACAACGCTCGCTAAAATGATGATGGGGTTGGTCAAGATCGACAAGGGGCTCATTAAGGCAGAATCGTTTAGCGTACAGATGGTTTTTCAGGATCCATACAGTTCATTGGATCCCTTATGGAATGTTCGGGAAATTTTAAAAGAAGCTTTATGGCGCAACCGGTCTCTTTCAGCCGGGCAAGCACAGGAGAAAATGGAACAAATGCTATCGGCTGTCGGACTATCAATGGGGGTATTGCAGCGCTTCCCTCATGAATTCAGCGGAGGAGAACGCCAGCGGATCGCCATTGCCCGCGCACTTTTGTGTTCTCCTAAAATACTGATCCTAGATGAGGCCACATCCGCGCTGGATACCCTTGTGCAAAAACAGATCATGGACCTTTTAAAAAAATTAAAACAGGAGTTCAATCTTACATATATATTTATTTCTCATAATTTGCGTTTGGTGCGTAATTTTAGTGATAAAATAGCTGTCATGTATCAGGGAAAAATTGTTGAGGAGGGGCAGGCCAAAAAAGTCCTGCAATCTCCATCTCATCCCTATACGCGGCAATTGTTACAAGCGTCATTTTATATAAATTTTAAATAGAGCATGCTTTTTTCACACTAGCAGGGATGAATAGGTGTTATGTATTCGGCACAATCTGGAATTTTCTTGTAAAAAGTCTGCGAGGTTTCACGGGAAAAGTAGTATCTGTCCCTACTTTTCGTGAAATAGAAAATTGCGGCGGGTGGCTCGGAATTGATGTTACGGGGCGGACGGTGACTGCCCCAAAGTCCGATTAAGGTAAATCCCTGTTCTTTGCTGCTTTAACGTCCGCGTTTCAATTAGGAGCACCGTAACATCAAGGCCGAGACAGGCCCCGCGGGCAGATTATTTACGGATTAGATATGAGCGAACGGTTTTGGCAAAGATTGAGTTTGACCTTAGGCTGGCTGTCGATCGGCGTCCTTTTTTCCTTGATCACTTTTTCCTCCAGCATTGAGATCAAGGACTTGGATCTTTGGCTGCATTTGAGAATGGGCGAATGGATCAGCCGGCACGGCTTCGTCCCCAGTTACGATGTGCTCTCCTGCACTATTGCCGGCAAACCATGGGTCAATCACGAATGGCTATTTCAGGTTTTAGTTTTTAAGGTCTACAAGGCCTTTGGTTTTGACGGTTTGATCTCCATGCAGTCAGCAGTCGTGGCCGTGACGTTTTTGGTGCTGCTTTTTTTAGGCTATAATCGCAACCGGCAATGGCTTGTGGTGTTTGCACTGCTGATGGTGCTGATCGTTTATCAATCCCGTTTTACCATCCGTCCGGATATTTTTAGTCTCCTGTATTTCGTTCTTGATATCTATATTCTCGCCTTGCATATTAACAAACGCTGGGCCGTTTATGCACTTTTTATATTGCAAATATTGTGGACCAATATGCACGGCTACTTCTTTTTTGGCCCCTTATTGATCGGATTGGGAGTTCTCTCCGAGTTTATCAAGCGCCGCCTGCCCCTTCCCTATGAATGGAATACAGTGGGCCGTCTGACCGATGACGAATACAAGAGTCTTCAGAAGATATTTCCGATCTTGATATTGGCTTGCTGCATCAATCCCCTGACTTTCAAGGGGGCATGGTATCCCGTAGGTGTTTTCTTTCATTTAGCGGGAGAGAATAAAATATTTTTTGAACATATTCTTGAATTGCAAAGACCCATCACGGCCGTCAATATTTGGACGGACCGGTACATGCATTATAAGATACTGATCATTCTATCGACAGTGAGCTTTGTGTTCAACCGCCGCAAAATAGATATCAGCAGCTTATTGGTGTGGTTGATCTTTCTTGGGTTCTCGTTGGCAGCCGTACGCAATTTGATCTATTTCGCGACGGCCGCGTATCTGGTCCTTATGGTCAATGCCATTTCCCTATCATGGGAAGGCCTGGTGCCCTTTCGTTTTTCATCGTCTAGATTTAAATATATTACCGGGATCGCCTGTAAAGCTGCCTTGATCTGGTGGATATTCAACTTTGGCTTAGAAATGACTTTCAACGGTTATTTTGATTTTGATACGTATAGCCGTAAAAGTGAATTTTTTGGCGTATCCAAGCGTGTTTATCCTTATAAGGCAGTGGATTTTCTTCTGCATCAAGGGATCAAAGGCAATTTTTTCAATGATTTTAATTCAGGAGCTTATTTGATCGGCAGGACTTATCCGAATATCAAAGTTTTTATTGATGGGCGAACGGAAGTTTATGGTGCGGCATTTTTTGAGACTTACCAGAAAATATGGCAGGAGGGGAATGCTAAAGTGTTTGCGCAATTTGAGCGTAAATACGATATTACCGGGGCTTTTTTGAATGATGCACATCAGGAGATCCCGCCGGCGGTCCTTAAGATGTTCCATTCTTTTAAAAATTGGTCTATTGTCTATTTAGATGATGATGCGGTGATTTTTTTAAAACAGACTCCGGCCAATAAGCCCTTCATTGACCGGCTTGCCGTCAATTTAAAGAAGTGGGAGCCTGCGGGCATGGACTTGTTTAAATTGGGGACCAAACGCATTGACCCGTTTCCACTGACTAGCAGGGCGCGTATTTTAGAAACGCTGGGGGCCCCGGATGCGGCTATTAAGGAATGCCGAGAAGCGCTTGCGGTGGCGCCGGATTATGCTGCTGCCTACAAGATTTTAGGAAGAATTTATCAAAGCCGTAAGGATTATCGGCATGCTTTTGAGTATTTTCGCTTGGGAGGTGTTTACGCTCCGGGTGATGTTGCCATGCGTTCCGGGTTGGCCTTGGCTTATGAGAATTTAAAGAATTATCAAGGGGCCATTGGTCAGTACCAGAGGTGGGTGGAATCGGCTCCGAAGGATCCCCATGCCCTTTTGGGACTGGCGCGTGTTTATGCATTGGCGGGCCAAGACAGGAAAGCTTTGGACATATTACAGCAGGCTCAAAAGCTAGCTCCTGAAGATAAGGTTGATGTTCAAAAAATTCGTGATATTATAAAGAACAAAAAAATTAAGCCAAATCCGGCCGTAGGCCAGTTTGAGCAAAAAAAGAAAGCAAATTGATCCGATGCGAGATGTGTTGACTTTTATTTTAGCCGGCGGAAAAGGTGAACGCCTAGACCCCTTGACCCGTGACAGGGCCAAGCCTGCAGTGCCTTTCGGCGGGATTTACCGTATTGTTGATTTTTCGCTTTCTAATTGCGTTAATTCCGGCTTGCGCCGTATTTTTCTTTTGACTCAGTATAAGTCTTTTTCCCTGCAGAAGCATATCTTAGAAGGCTGGAACATCTATTCTAATCAATTAGGCGAATTCATTGATGTGGTACCGGCCCAACAGCGCATTTCCAGCGATTGGTACCGCGGCACCGCAGATGCTATTTACCAGAATTTGAATATTGTCGGTGATTATGATCCTAAACGGGTGCTGATTCTAGCAGGTGATCACGTTTATAAAATGGATTACCGCAAGTTGATCGAATATCACATGAGTAAGAATGCTGACATGACGGTTGCCTGCATTGCCATGCCCAAGCAGGATTCTATTCATTTTGGAGTGGTTCAGGTTGACAAGCATAATATGGTTGTCGGTTTCCAGGAAAAGCCGGAAACACCTAAGACCATCCCTGCCAACCCTGACGAAATTTTTGGCTCTATGGGGATTTATTTATTCAATGCCGATGTGCTGAAGAAAGAATTGATCACTGATGCGGGCAAGATCGATTCCGACCATGATTTCGGCAAGAACATCATTCCTCAGATGGTCGCCCGGAAACTTAAAGTATTCGCCTATGATTTTGCCAAGGAAAATACTTCTTCTTATTGGAGAGATATAGGGACCCGCGATTCGTATTATCAGGCCAATATGGACCTGTGCGGGGCTAACCCTCAATTTAATTTGTATGAGAAGGCATGGCCCTTGCGGACACACCATCATCATTACCCTCCTTTGAGAGTTTATACAACTGGGAAGACTCCGGGAACGATTGTTGACTCCTTGGTTGCCGGCGGCTGTGTTTTAGAAAGCGGCCGGATCGAACATTCGGTTGTCTCTAATAATGTGGTTATCAAAGACGGTGTTTTGATTAAGAATTCCGTGATTATGGATGGGGTGACTGTCGGCCGCGGGACTCAGATCCAGGGGGCGATCATTGATAAGGACGTGGATATCCCCGCAGGAACTAAAATTGGTTTTAATCCGGAACTGGATCGCCAGCGTTTTGTGTTGACGACTTCCGGGATTGTCATTGTTGCCAAAAAAACATCTTTATGATATTTTGTTGCGCATGATTATTCAGCCAAAAATCCGAGGTTTTATCTGTATTACCGCCCATCCGCTGGGTTGTGCTGCCCATGTGGCAGAGCAGATTCAATATTTGCAATCGCGAAGTCCTATCAGCGGCGGCCCTAAGAAAGTTTTAGTGATCGGGGCCTCAACGGGTTATGGCCTAAGCTCGCGGATTACTGCGGCTTTTTCCTGCGGGGCTGCGACTATGGGGGTATTCTTTGAAAAGCCGTCTGACGGTATCCGAACGGCAACACCCGGTTGGTATAATTCAGCGGCCTTTGAAGCCCAGGCTAAAAAAGCGGGTCTTTATTCTCGGAGTTTCAATGGTGACGCCTTTTCTGACGGGATGCGGCAGGATGTTTGCAAAGCGATCAAAGAGGATTGGGGACAGGCAGACTGCGTCATTTATTCACTGGCCTCTCCCAGAAGGATGGACCCTAAAACCGGTGCTATTTATAAATCGGCCATTAAGCCTAAAGGCGCTCCTTATAAAAACAAGACTATTGATTTTGAAAACGTTCAGGTCATTCCGATCCTTTTAGAACCGGCAACAGAACAAGACATCGCAGAAACTGTTAAGGTCATGGGAGGAGAAGATTGGCAGTTGTGGATCGAGGCCCTGACTGCAGAGAATTTGTTGGCACCTAAAGCCGTGACGGTGGCGTATTCTTACATCGGTCCGGATGTGACAAAACCGGTTTACCGCAACGGGACTTTGGGGGCGGCTAAAGACCATCTTGAGGCGACAGCTCAACGGCTCGATCAATTAATGCAGAAACAGGGCGGGCGAGCCTTGGTGTCTGTTAATAAAGCCCTGGTCACCCAGAGCTCTTCGGCCATTCCTTTTATTCCCCTGTATTTTGTCATTTTGATGAAGGTCATGAAACAAAAGGGTTTAAATGAATATTGTATTCATCAAATGTATCGTCTTTTTAGCGAGCGAGTGTACAATGGGCGGCCTTTATCGCAAATTCCCGTTGACGATCGTGGGCGTATACGCATCGACGATTGGGAAATGCGCTCTGACGTCCAAGAAGAGGTCAGGCACCTCTGGGAGCAGGTTGATAGCGGGAATCTCCCTAAGGTGGCGGACATCCAAGGGTATAACGATGATTTTTTAAGACTTTTTGGTTTTGGTTTTTCTGGGGTGGACTATAATGCTGAGGTCAACCCTGAAGTGTCTTTGTAAGAATTTACAATAGTATACAGGAGGCGTAATGATCGACTATTTGCTGACAGAAGAACAAATCATGATTCGTGACCTGGCTCGTCAGATTACAGATGAAAAAATTCGTCCTGTAGCGGCCGAATATGACCGTACCGAGAAATTCCCATGGGGGATTATGAAGGATATAGCCCAAGCAGATCTTTTTGGGGTCTATATTGAAGAGAAATACGGCGGGTTGGGCGGCGGTATATTGGAGTTATGCCTTGCAACAGAAGAATTTTCCAAGGGATGCGCGGGGATTGCCATCTGTTATTCTGCATCTGCTTTGGGGACGTATCCCATCATTTTGGCCGGTAATGAGGAACAGAAGAAAAAGTATCTTCCGTCAATCGCCAAAGGAGAGAAGCTGGCGGCCTTTGGCCTTACAGAACCTGCCGCTGGTTCAGATGCCAGCGCTCTTCAAACAACTGCAGAAAAAAAGGGGGACCATTACGTCCTTAATGGGCTTAAACATTTTATCACCAACGGAGGAGATGCGGATATCTATACGGTCATTGCGATGACTGATAAATCGAGAGGTGCTCGCGGGGCCAGTCTTTTTGTCGTTGAAAAAGGCACGCCGGGTTTCACTTTTGGTAAAAAGGAAGACAAGATGGGAATCCGCGCGTCTTCGACCTGTGAACTGGTTTTTAATAATTGCAAGATCCCTGCAGAGAATCTGTTGGGAAGAGAAGGAATGGGCTTTATTAGTGCGATGAGGACTTTTGATATGTCCCGTCCGGGGATAGGCGCCCAAGCCGTCGGTATTGCTCAGGGGGCGTTGGATGAGGCGATTAAGTTTGCCAAGCAAAGAAAGCAGTTTGATAAACCCATCTCCAGTTTTCAGGGGATCCAATGGATGCTTGCGGACATGGCGACACAGACAGAAGCAGCCCGGGCCCTGGTTTATGCATCAGCCAGAGAAGTGGGCGCCGGAGTGAAGGATGTTGGCGTGCATTCGGCCATGGCTAAAATGTATGCTTCGGATGTGGCGATGAAGGTCACTACAGATGCGGTTCAGATCTGCGGCGGTTACGGGTATATGAAAGAATATCCTGTCGAGAAATATATGCGAGATGCCAAGATTACGCAAATTTATGAAGGCACAAATCAGATCCAGCGCAATATCATCGGCATGGGATTAATCAGAGAGAGCTCTAAATGAACATTATCATTTGCGTTAAACAAGTTCCGGATACCTCTGAAGTCAGGATTGATCCGGTCACGAACAATCTAGTTAGAGATGGAGTTAAATCCATCGTCAATCCTTTTGACATGTATGCCATCGAGGAGGGTTTGCGTCTTAAAGAAAAATTCGGCGGCAAGGTCACTGTCCTTACGATGGGCCCCCCGCAGGCAGAGGCTGCTTTGAGAGAGGCTATTTCTCTGGGCTGTGATGAGGCTGTCTTGGTCAGCGATCGCGCTTTTGCCGGTTCAGATACCTTGGCCACTAGTTATACTTTATCTAAAGCAATCGAGAAGATCAAAGATTACGATCTGATCATTTGCGGCAAGCAGGCTATTGACGGTGACACGGCCCAGGTGGGGCCCGGGATTGCAGCGACACTAGATATTCCTCAGATCAATTATGTACGCAAGGTCGAAGAGATCAAAGACCAAACTATAACGGCTGAACGCGTCACAGAGGAAGGTTATGAAGTCATCCAGTCAACGTTGCCCTGCCTTTTGACGGTGGTGAAGGAAATCAATAATCCTAGGCTTCCTTCTTTAAAGGGAAAGATGAAAGCCAAAAGTGCGGTTATTCAGGTTTGGAGTGCTGCGGATATCGCGGCCGCCGAAGACCGTATAGGGCTCAAGGGTTCGCCGACATGGGTGTTAAACATTTTTACACCTCCGCCCAAACCTAGGGGGAAAATATTTGAAGGCGAAGCACAAAATTCTGTTAATCAACTTGTTGAATCTTTAAAGGGGATAATTCATTAATATGAGCGGGATTACTGTTTATAAAGATAAATGTACGGGTTGTTCGCTTTGTGCCAAGGCATGTCCTTTTGACGCCATCACGATGGTTGACAAGAAACCTGTGATTGATTTAGACAAGTGTACCCTGTGCAGTTCCTGTGTAGAGGCCTGCCGCAAGTTTGGGGCCGTCGAAATCATACGCACGACAACCCAAACACCGGATATAGAAAAATACAAAGGGGTTTGGGTTTTTGCGCAACAGAGAAAAGGTGTCGTCCAGCCGGTCACCTACGAATTGCTGGGGAAGGCCCGTGAGCTTGCGGATAAACTGAAAGTCGATGTGACCTGCGTTCTATTGGGACACAATATTAAAGACAAGGCTCAGGACTTGATTTTCCGCGGGGCCGATAAAGTTTATGTGGTGGATCATCCTAAGCTTGAGCATTTGCTGGAAGAGCCGTATGCGCGGATTGTTTCGAATCTTATAAGAAAACACAGGCCCGAGATCTTTTTGTGTCCGGCCACCAGTGTGGGAAGATCAGTGATCTCGAGAGTTGCGGTCCAGTTACGCGTTGGCCTGACAGCGGATTGCACGGGTTTGGACGTTAATGTGGATGAACGATATCTGATGCAAACGCGGCCTGCTTTCGGCGGAAGTATTATGGCTACGATCCTGTCAAAACATCACAGACCGCAACTTGCCACGGTCCGTCACAAAGTGATGAAAGAAGCAAGTGCAGACCCCTCAAGAAAAGGCGTCATTGAAGTTGTCGAATTTGACAACACCTTTTTTATCTCAAGGACAAAGGTCCTGAATGTGGTTGATGAAGTGACCTCAACGGTCAATATCGGCGAAGCCAACATAATCGTCGCGGGCGGACGGGCCATGGGGGGCAAAGAGAATTTTAAAATGCTTGAAGACTTGGCAAAGGTTTTAAACGGTGCAGTGGGCGCTTCACGTGCCGCTGTTGATGAGGGATGGGTGCCTTATTCCCATCAGGTCGGGCAGACCGGGAAGACCGTATGTCCGACTATTTACATTGCTTGCGGCATTTCCGGCCAGATCCAGCATCTTGTGGGGATGCAATCCTCGGATGTGATCATCGCGATCAACAGGGATCCGGCCGCTCCGATTTTTAATGTCGCTAATTACGGGATTGTCGGCGATGTCTTTGAGATCGTGCCCCTTTTAACAAAACGATTTCAAGAAGTTCTATAAATACACGAATCGTGAGGTCTCATTAGCCTCAACATTAAGGTGCTCCTCAAGCGGGGGCAACCCTGACGGCAGCTTCGATGGTGGTTACCCCTCAACCGCCCCCATGTGCAGGTGCCGTGCGCGCCTTAATATTGAGGCTAATGACACTTTGCTTGACAAAAGAAAGATAAATTTATGAGCAATGACAATTTGATCGAAACGGACGTTTTAGTGATCGGCGGTGGACCTGCGGGACTGGCCTTTGCCATCCATTATGCGGATCTTAGCAAGAAAAACAATCTTCCTATAAAGGTCATGATACTCGAGAAGGCTGCAGTGCTCGGTAATCATACTCTTTCCGGGGCTGTTATGAATTTAAAGAATATCAGCCAACTATTGCCGGATGTTGATCTTACAACCATTCCTACCCAAACTCCGGTCCAGCAAGAAGAGATCTTGTTTTTAACAAAGAAAAATGCCTTTGCCCTGCCGTTTCATCCCAAGGCCATGTCTAATAAAGGCAACCATATTTTATCTTTAGGGGCCATGGTCCGCTGGCTTGGGCAAATTGCCGAACAAAAAGGAGTTGAGATATTTGCCGGAGTCGCAGGGCATGAACCTATTTTTGAGAATGGCAAATTGGTTGGTGTTTTTACAGGTGCGTCGGGACTCGATCATGAAGGCAAACCGATGGCCAATTACCAACCGCCCACGGAAGTCAGGGCAAAGATCATTATTTTGGCTGAAGGGTCCAGAGGCCATTTGACGAAGAAACTGATCGAAAAATATAGTTTAGCGCAAGATAAGAATCCGCAGGTCTATTCGCTGGGCGTTAAAGAAGTTTGGGAAGTCCCGGAAGGCGCTTTTCTTCAGGGACGTGTTTGCCATACTCTTGGATTTCCACTTAGCAGCGACCAATTCGGTGGCGGCTTTGTTTACGGTTTTAGTAAAACACAGGTAGTCATCGGTTTTTGTTCTGGCCTCGATTATTCAAATCCAGCCTTTGACCCTCATGGTGCGCTACAAATGTACAAGACACATCCACGGATCGCAGGGATCATCAAAAATGGCAAGCTCATCAAGTATGGGGCAAAGAATATCCCGGAAGGGGGATTGTTCTCCCTGCCTAAGCTCTATCATGATAATTTTATGCTGATCGGTGATGCCGCCGGGATGGTCGCAATGCCGAGTTTAAAGGGGATCCATTTAGGGATAAAGGCGGGCATGACCGCGGCCCAGGCGGCTTTTGAGGCGATCAAAGCCCAAGACACTTCAAAAGAAACCTTAAGTCTATATGAAAAATTATTTAAAGATACACCTGAATACCGTGAATTGTATGCCTCCCGGAATTTCCGCCAATGTTTCACATCTAATTTATATTTTGGGTTCTTAAAGTTCGGTATCAATCTCATAACAGGAGGTCGAGGGCTTTCATTAAGCGGAAAATCGAAATTGGAGGCTGATTATAAACATTGCGAGACAGCATCCAAAGACAATCATTTACCGAAGGTTGCCTTTGACAACAAGATGCTTTTTGATAAAGAAGCGGATTTGTTCTTTTCCGGGACTAAGCACAATGAGGAACAACCTTGCCATATACTTATTTCGAGCAGGGATACCTGCGTTGATTGTATAGAACGTTTTGAAGCCCCTTGTCAGCATTTTTGTCCGGCCCAGGTGTTTGAATTAAGCCGTGATGCTCAAACCAATAAGGGAAAGATTATTTTACACCCCTCGAACTGTGTCCACTGTAAAACATGTGACATCAAAGATCCCTTCCAAAATGTGACCTGGGTGCCTCCCTATGGCGCTGATGGCCCGCAGTATGACAACATGTAAGGTTGAGCGATTGACCCTAAAATTAATTGGGGCAATAAGTAGGATGAGCAGGGTAGGCACAGCTGGGGTTATTATTTTTTACGATCGCGGCGTTTCTTACCGCTAGGACGAAAGTGTTATCCGATGTGTTTGTTGCTGTACAGGTGAATCCTGTAACATTGCTGCAGGTATAATTGAAGTACGCGTCGGTAATTTGTGTCTTGAGGTTTCCGTTGATATTAGCAAGGGTTGAGCAGTTATTAGGGAAGGTGCCAAAGCAATAAGCACCGTTATTGTAATAGAAGGTCTTTTGAGCGCCATAAATTGTTATTAAATTGTTTTGGGCAGCATTGGCCTCTCCTTGCAGGATGTTAGCCGTATAACTGGGGAGAATGATAGCCGTTAAAACTCCTATAATAATTGTAGCCACTAATATTTCAATTAAGGTAAATCCTTTTTTGCCGATCATAGCGCCCCACCTCTCACTTAAGATATAGCACGATAGGCACAGAAAATCAAATATAAGCCGATTTTTTGTTTATGGATAAAATTGTCTTAATGTGGTAAATTAAATTTAATGGAAGAAGGGAAATAAATATGCCAAAGAAAATTTTGGTGGTAGATGATGATGCGGACATGGTGTTTATCCTCAAATCCACCTTGGAGAAAAGTGGTTATGAAGTCTTCACCGCGTCCGATGGGGAGCAGGGCTTAAAGCTCATTAAAACTAACGTCCCTGATCTGATGATCGTCGATCTGACTATGCCGGTCATGAACGGCTGGAGCTTTAATATGAGAGTTCGCGGGGATGAGCGGTATAAAAAAACACCGATCATTATATTAAGCGGATTATTGGAACGTGAAGCATCCTCTGACAAAATGGAGGATGGTATTACGTATGTTCCTAAACCATTTGATATATTCGCCCTGATGGATCGAGTCAAAGAATTGTTGAATGAAATATGAAAAAAATATTATTGTTGCTCTTAGTGTTAGGTTTGGCGGGTTGTGCGACCAGTGTTAGATATGTGAGTTACACCCAGCAAAAATTCCGTCCAAAGCCGAGGGATTATTTTATTGTCACGTATTCTAATACCCAGCCTCCTCCCGCCACTCCAACTTATACAGTTATCGGAAGGCTTGAAATATCAGGTCATGCCAGTGATGGGGTGAGCTCCAATACTTTAACTGATCAATCCCAAGCCATTGCCCGGCAAAAGGGCGCGGATGCTATCATTAATGCTGAGACTCAAGCCCTGAACTATAGCTGGGTTGTTGTTCACCCTGCGCATACCACCTATCATCCTGTAGTCGTATCGGAGACTTACTACGGACACGGACATGAGGTGCTAGAAACTGCGTATGTGCCGCATTATCATCCCACCCGGTATATTCCTTATAATGATACCATCATGACATTTAAAGGTGATTTGGTTGTTTTTGTTGCCGCCCAGTCAAGTTCTTCCAGCGTTAATCAAAAGAAATAACCCCCTTGATCGATAAATTTGCTTTTTTGAGTAAAGCCGTATATATTTGAAATAGGAACAAATGGAACATCCAGAATAATAAGAATAGTCTGGAGCTAATAATGAATATCGAGAATGAGGGGAAAAGACCATTAACCACAGGGCAGATTGCCCAATACTGCCATGTTACCCATAGAGGAGTGCTTAAATGGGTTGAATCCGGCAAATTAAAGGCCTATCGTACGCCAGGCATGCATAGCCGGGTTAGTATTGAAGATTTTTTATCTTTCCTTAAAGAATATAACATGCCTGTTCCGGCTGTTTTACAGCCAGCCATGACACATAAGAAAATCCTGATCGTTGATGATGACCGCAGCATTGTCCATTCTTTACAAAGAGTGCTGATGCTTGAGAACAAGTATATTATAGAAGCGGCCTATGATGGATTCCAGGCAGGTTTGAAATTGTCCGAATTTAAACCTGATTTTGTTATTCTGGATATCTGTATGCCGGGAGTGGACGGGTATCAGGTTTGCGCTCATATACGAAAGGAGTTGGACAATAAGAAGATTAAGATCCTTGCGGTGTCAGGAATGAATGAAGCTCAGGATATTAAAAAAATTATGGATTTAGGGGCCGATGATTATTTGGAAAAACCGTTTAGTAATGAAGAATTGCAGAAGAAAATTAATCGTATTTTGTGGGGGCAAAAAGCATGAAAGCGTTTGGAACCCATTTTTCTGTGCGTTTCTTTACAGCGATCCTCATATGTTCAGGGGCGCTGCTGGTTATGCTGGCCATTTATGATTATAGGGCAGAAGAAGCGATAAAGAATTTGAAGGAACATTACGATCAGATCGATCATTTTAGAAATGATATTATTCAATTTGATGAAATTTTGACAACCTCAGCCCGTATGGCCGCGGCAACAGGGGACCTCAAGTGGGAAAAACGTTTTCAAGAATATGAGCCTAAACTCACTGCCGCCATACGTCAGGCCACCAATGTATCCCCGGAAATATACCGGGAAGACCGCAGTCACATCCGTACGATCGAATTGCTGGATATGGAACACAAAGCTTTTGATTTGATCGGGCATGGTCAGGGTCGGGCCGCTATGGATATTTTATTCGGCAAACAGTATGAAATTCAAAAGAATGCCTATACCGGCGCAATCGAACGTTTAAACGCACTTCTTAAGCACCAGATGCAGGCGGCCCTGGAGGTTGAACATAGTAAAGAATACTTAAGCCGGGTTTCTTTTATCACCGTGCTTTGCCTGCTTTTATTGTCCTGGTTGATCATTTTGCGCATTGCACGAAAGTCGCAGGAAGATCTATTGGAAACCAATCGTAAGCTTTCAGAGCGTACTCGTCAATTAGATGAACTTAACCGTACCCTTGAGCTCAGGGTGCAGGAACGCACGGAAAGCTTGATGACCGTTCAGACACAGTTATTGCAGGCTGAAAAATTTTCTGCTATAGGTCAACTGGCGGCTGGGATCGCCCATGAAATCAATAATCCTATCGGGTTTATCAACAGCAACTTACAGACCTTGCAGCAATATGTGACTCATTACACGTTATTGTTGGGGATGCTGATCAAGTTGGAAAAAGCTTTAAAAGGGCAAGATCAAAAGCGAGCTTATGAGGCCGCGTCTTTGTGTGAAAAGACCATAGAGAAGATCAATTTTCCTTTTATCGACCGTGACGTCGGCAATTTACTCAAAGAATCCCGAGAAGGGATTGAAAAAATAGGGAAAATAGTGGCAGATTTACGCACCTTTGCCAGTCCTGACCGGGGCATGATGGATTCTGTGAATATAGAAGCGCTCATGGAAAGCATGTTGAACATTGTTTACAATGAGATCAAATATAAAGTGAAATTAAAGAAAGATTATGGTCATGTGCCTACGATCGTCTGCAATCCTCAGAAAATCGGCCAGGTATTTGTCAACTTATTGATTAATGCGGCCCAGGCCATAAAAGACCAGGGGATGATTACCATTAAAACCTACACCAAGGATGAATATGTTTGTATGGATTTAATCGACACAGGATGCGGTATAGCTTTGGAGAATATGACCAAGGTTTTTGATCCGTTCTTTACGACCAAAGCTCCGGGGACCGGAGTGGGATTAGGTTTAAGTATAAGTTATGATATCATCCGAAAACACGGGGGGACGATGTCATTTCATTCAAAAGAGGGGCAAGGAACAACTTTTACAGTGATGCTGCCCAAAGCAGCCAATGCCGTAGAGCTTGGGGGCGCGGTCCCACACGGTCATCAGGCAGGGCAAGTGGTGGGCAGACCTAGGGAGGGAGTATGAGTCAGATCAGCGTTTTATTCTTAGATGACGAAGAAAATGTGATCAACTCCATCAGGCGAGTCTTTGCCGATGAGGATTATGGCGTTGCTGTCACTCGTAACCCTGAGGAAGCCATGGCGATTATGAGCCGTGAAAAGATAAAAGTGGTTTTAAGCGATCAGCGTATGCCGGATATTTCCGGTGTCGAATTTTTACGTCGGATCAAAACGCAGTACCCGGATACCGTCCGTATACTTTTTACGGCTTATGCCGACTTATCCGCCGCTGAAGCGGCCATCAATGTCAGTGAGGTTTATCGGTTTATCAGTAAACCTTGGCATTCGGATGAATTAAAAGCAGCGGTGGCCAATGCCATCCATTATTATGACATCGTCATGGAAAATCGGCGTTTATTTGAGGAAACAAAAGCCAAGAATGAGGAGCTTAATTTAGCTAACTGCAAACTCAAAGCTTTATATGATGTTCAAAAAGACTTTAGCTCGACACTTTCCCATGAATTAAGAACGCCGTTAGCTTCTATCAAAGCTGCTATTGATATTGTCATCAGTGGAACTGCCGGAGAGTCAACTCCTGAGCAAAAGAATTTTTTAAGCAGGGCCAAAGCCAACGTTGACCGGCTTAATCGATTGATCAATGATATCCTCGATCTGGCGCACCTGGAATCAGGGAAGGTTGCCTTAGACAGGCAGCCAGCGGATATCAATAAGGTCATTCAATCGGTTGTAGATACTCAGGAATCCGTGGCCCGTGCTAAGGGGCTATATTTGAAATTTTCTTTGGATACGAATATGCCGGTACTTTTACTGGATCAGGACAAGATCGTTCAGGTTCTCAATAACTTGATCAATAATGCTCTTAAATTCACCGAGTCAGGAGGTATTACGGTGTCCAGTAAGTTGAATGTTGAAAAAAAGCAAGTTGAGGTGCGTGTGCAGGATACCGGATACGGGATCAAAGAAGAAGACCTTGTTAAACTCTTTGAGAAGTTTAAGCAATTAGGGGAGGCCCATCAAAGGCAGGCGGGCACGGGGTTGGGGCTTGCGATTTGTAAGGAGATTATCCGTCAGCATGGCGGATCCGTTGGGGTGGAGTCCAAAAAAGATCAGGGGAGTTGCTTTTATTTTTATCTTCCCATTGAAAAAAGTTAGGAGTGTGGGCCTATGGAAGTCCGTAAAAAAATCCTTGTTATTGATGATGAAATCGATTTGGTCCAGATGGTGGAGTTTCAATTTAAGGCTAAAGGTTATGAGGTGCAAACGGCGTCTGACGGGCTTGCCGGGCTTGAATGCGTGCATCTGTTTAAGCCGGACTTGATTATCTTGGATATCAACATGCCGCGTATGGGAGGAATTGAGTTTTACAGTAAGATTTGCGGGCCTGACGGTAAGCCGCTTTATCCGGTATTGGTTCTGACTGCCCGTGCCAATATTCAGGGGCTTTTTCAGGACTTGCATATCGACGGGTTTATGATCAAACCTTTTGACATCGACCGGTTAGTTCATGAAGCAGGCCTTATCATCAAAAAAAGAAGCCAGGAGGCCTCGCTCCCAAAAGCGGAATTTCTCCGGGATACTCGCAGAGTTTGCATCGTTGATCAGGATAAAGGAATTTTTGATAAGCTTAGCGGGTTATTCCTTGATGCTGATTATACGGTCATTCCGGCCCGCAGCGGGGCTGGAGCTCTTGAGCGCATGATGAAAGATGTCCCTGATGTGGCATTGGTCCATCTAGGTCTCACCGATATTCCTGGGGATACGGTTGTTTTTCGCTTGAGCCAAATGTCTAAAACCATGGATGTTAAATTTGTTTTATATACCTCCAAGTCGGTCCAACATGACCGTCATGTGATGGAGCGTCTCAGCGCTAAGACGGGCATTTGGACTTTTGTTGAATATAATCAGTTAAGCGAACTTGTGAGTGTCGTTGAGCAGATACTTAAAAACTAGTCTAATCCCTTGCGATGAAAGCATTTATTCTATTGCGGGTCCTGTTTCGGCTTTAACGTTAAGGTGCTCCTAATTGAACCGCCCACGTCACAGCCTTATAGGACGGGGGTTTCCCTTAACAGCCCCCTTGATCAGCCTTCGTCCGCTCCTTAACATCAAATCCGAGCCGCCCTCCGCGATTTATGCATATTTCTATTGAAACTGTTTTTAAGGGAACTTTTTGGCATTGTTTATTGTCTAATTTGGTGAAAGGGAGGTTTTTGACAATGAACTGCCGGAAGATTCAAGATGTATTGATCACGGATTATATTGACGGCCAGTTGGACCAAAAGCATAAATTCTTGATTGAAGAGCATTTGGCGCATTGTCTTCATTGCAAAGAGTTTTATATTATTACCCAACAAGCTGTTATTGCTCCTTTTGTTACTACAGCAGCGGCGAAACCGCCGGAGATTATTTGGGCCCGTGTGAGAGAAGCAATTGGAGCCCGAGAAGATTCGGAGAAAGTAGGGACAGACGCTAATTTCGTTATGGATTTTCTAAGAAAATTAGTGTTTGTCCCTACTTTTCCTGTTTTTTTTCCTAAACCGGTTTTTGTTTTTTCAACCATTGTCACTCTGGTTTTAATGATCGGGATATTGCCTCAATTGATGATAACTCATCCGACAATCAAGATTGATGCGCGCTCTCAAATGGAATATCTGAGTTATTTGTCGGGCACAGGCGGTGATATTTCCGCCAGTGATAGTGCAGATTTAGGGACACCTATTGAAAAATATTTTTTATAAAACCAATAATATTAACTGATAACGGAGAAGGCCTATGTCTGACAAATTTAATTTAACCAAAATATCAACGGGGTTTTTAGCACTGGCCTTATTAACACCGCTGCCGATATCCTATGCGGATTGGTCGATCGGGTTCGGTATCGGGAACCGGCACGAGGATCGTCATTTTTACCGTTATCATGACCATCCTCATTATGGCTATCGCATTCATTATCTGCCTGAGGGATATTTTACGATTTGGGTCGCGGGAGAAAGGTATTATTATGATGATGGACTGTATTACAGCAATGTCGGTCATGGGGAATACGTATTAGTGGCACCTCCCATGGGGGCTGTTGTAACCGCAATTCCATCTGATTTTCAACCGGTTATCATTAACGGCAGGCCCTACTACGCCAATAATGGGGTTTATTATGTGCGTACGCGTCATGGTTATAAGGTGGTATCGCAGCCTGTTATGGTTGTGAAGCCTACGGTTGTGGTTCAAGCCCACGGCTCACTAAATCCGGCTTTTGTGGCCGGGGACGTTTTTACGGTTAATGTTCCTAATAATAACGGCGGGTATACGGCCGTGGTCATAAACAAGTCAGGAAACGGTTTTGTGGGGCCGCAAGGAGAGTTTTATTCGGAATTCCCGAAAATTTCTCAACTCAGAGTCATGTATGGGAAATAGAGGGAATCAATAATAATTGCCATACTTTGGGTAAAGCAGAATATAATATGGCATCGAAATTAATGTTCGGGGAGCTTTTGATAGATGCGGAATACATGGGTCATAGGGATTGTTTTCTTACTTATTTGTCAGCCTTTGTGGGCTGATGAAAAGTTGACGTGGCAGGATTGTCTTCTTCAAGCTTCTTTGCAGCACCCTGATCTCCTTTCTGCAAAAGAAGGTATCCGTCAATCCAAAGATATTAAAAAGATCACTGCTAGTACATTATGGCCCCAGGCAAGCGGTAATATAAGCGTATCTCAGCTTAAATCCGACACCAGTGCTGATATGGCTTCCAAAACGACTAATTATGCTTATGGGGTCTCGGGCTCGCAGCTTATTTTCGACGGGTTTAAAACGATTAATAACGTTAAAGCTTCCGGCGAAAATGTCAAAGCCTCCGAACGGAATTTTCAATTTGTTTCCTCCCAAGTAAGACTGCGGTTAAGGACAGCGTTTATTAATTTATTAAAAGCCCAAAGTTTAATTCAATTGACTAAAGACATTTACGAAATCCGAAAGCAAAGCGTTGAATTGATCGTCAAATATTATAACTCCGGTATGGAAAACAGCGGATCGTTATTGACGGCCCAAGCCAATCTCGCTCAAGCGCAGTTTGAAATCAATCAGGCCCAGAGGGGGTTGGAGGTGGCCCAGAGAAGTTTGCTCAAGGAAATAGGAGCCAAAACCATAGAGTCTCTGCAGGCTCAAGGGGATTTTGATATCAGCACTAAGTATAAAGATAGGCCTGATTTTGATATTTTAGTGGACCAGCATCCACAGTTATTACAATTAATTGCCCAGAAGAATGCAGCTTCTTTTGATGTGAAAGCAGGTCAAGGTAATCTCTGGCCTGCGGTATCTCTGGTCGGGGGAGCGGATCATAGTGACAAAAACTGGCCACCCAAAGCATCTAGTACTAATGTGGGCGTAGAATTGTCATGGCCTTTCTTGGATGGGGGGTCACGGATAGCCCAGTTAGACCAAGCTAAAAGTCTTTTTAAAAGTTTGCAGGACCAGCAGCAAAGCGTCAGGGACACTCTTGAGGTATCCTTAGAACAAGCCTGGTCTAATCTCCAGGATGCGATCGAACAGGTTGATGTGCAAAAGAAATTTTTAGCCGCTGATCAGGAGCGTTCCAGAATTGCCCAGCAGCAATACTCTATTGGACTGTTAACCTTTAATGATTGGACGATTATTGAGGACAATTTAGTCAGCAGTAAGAAAACATTTTTAAACGCCCAGGCCAATGCTCTGCTGGCTGAGGCAAATTGGATTGCGGCCCAAGGAAGGACATTGGAATATGCGAATTAAAAAATCATTGATCATTAGCGTCGTCAGTATTATGGCCATATTCGTTGGGGGATGGATTTTCTTAAAAGGCAAATTAGCAGGCCCCCAGGAGAGTGTAAAGATCATCAGTCCTCACTATGGAACAATACAAACGATTATCACGACGACAGCCACCGTTTTGCCTAAGAACCGGCTAGGGATTAAGCCCCCGGTCAACGGAAGAGTTGAGCAGGTCCTCGTTAAAGAAGGGGATACGGTCAAAACCGGACAAATCTTAGCATGGATGAGTTCAACAGACCGAGCCGCTCTTTTAGATGCTGCTCGAGGACAGGGGGAAGATGAGTATAAAAAATGGGTGGATGTTTATAAACCCATTCCATTGTTAGCCCCCATCGACGGAGAAGTTATTGTGGCCACCACCCAGCCCGGGCAGACAGTTACCTCGGTCGACGATGTGATTGTGCTTTCCGATCATCTGATCGTGCGCGCTCAGGTGGATGAAACTGATATCGGGAAAGTAAAGCTGAATCAGGCGGCAGTAGTCTCTTTGGACGCCTATCCTGACGTGAAGATTAAGACTCGAGTTGATCATATTTATTATGAATCAACAACTGTGAATAATGTGACTATCTATAACGTGGATTTATTGCCCGAAAAGATCCCGGCATTTTTTCGTTCAGGGATGAATTCCAATGTTGATTTTATAGTGGAGAACAAAGAGCACATATTACTTCTGCCGATTTCAGCAGTTACCAGAAAGGATGAGCAGAGTTTTGTTTATGTGCAGAGCTCCGAGAGCAACAAGACGGTTAAAAAAGAAATACAAACAGGGATCACGGATGATAAGAATATAGAGATTATAAGCGGCATCAATGAAGAGGATAATGTTGTTGTTAAGCTTAAGAAGTTTTCTTTAAATAAAACGAAAACAGGTAGCAATCCCTTTATGGCTTCCGGCAGGCCGGCAGGGGGAGGCAGGTAGAATCGGCATGATTGAATTAAAGAATATCTACAAGACTTATTATGTCGGAACCCAGAAAGTACAGGCGGTTCAAAATGTTTCGCTGACGATCCATGCCGGTGAATTTGTTGCGATCATGGGGTCTTCCGGATCAGGAAAGTCAACGCTAATGCATACGCTGGGGCTTTTAGACAGGCCCGAGCAGGGTAGTTATAAGCTGGCCGGCTATGACGTTACCCGCTTGACCGATGAGCAAATGGCCCTTGTCCGCAACAGGCTCATAGGGTTTGTGTTTCAGCAATTTCACCTTTTACCTCGCATGTCAGCCTTGGAAAATGCCGGCCTTCCTTTGGTTTATGCCTCGATTCATGATCTTGCTAAAGCTAAAGAAAAATTACAGGCGGTTGGATTGGCGGACCGGATCGATCACAACCCCAATGAACTCTCCGGCGGACAGCAGCAGAGGGTGGCCATAGCCCGTGCCTTGGTCAATGAGCCTATGCTTTTGATGGCCGATGAACCGACAGGAAATTTGGATAGTAAAAGTAAAGATGAAATTATGGCTATTTTAAAGAGCCTCAACGAGCAGGGCAAAACCATTGTCATGGTAACCCACGAGAAAGATATGGCCGCTTACGCCAGCCGGGTTATTGAAATGAAAGATGGGCAGATTATTTCTGATCATGGACAGGATCAAAAGTCAAAATTCGCGCACGAGTCTTCCAAAACAGATTGGAGTTTTATTGATCGCGCGGGATCTTCCATTTATGATTCCGGTAAATGGTTGGACTCCCTTAAACAAGCTGTTTATGCCATGCTGTCTCATAAACTGCGGTCTTTATTATCCATTTTAGGAATTCTTATAGGGGTGGGTGCTGTCATTGCCATGTTGGCTTTAGGCCGGGGAGCACAGGAATCGATTCAACAGCAGCTGGCTTCATTGGGCTCAAATTTGCTCATGGTACGTCCCGGAACATCGAATGCTGGTGGCGTGTCTTTGCAGGCAGGGTCCGTAACACGGTTGAATTTTGCTGACGTGACGGCGGTTAATCAGATATCTGATCAGGTCAAGGGGGTTTCTGCAACAGTGTCCGGACGCGTACAGGTTGTCGCAGGAAGTAAGAATTGGAACACGGAAGTTGACGGCGTGGATGTTGCCTATGCATCAATGAGGGCCTATATGCCAGATACCGGGAGGTTTTTCACTGCTCAAGAGGTGGCCAGCCGAGCTAAGGTGGCTCTGTTGGGAACAACTGTAGTTTCACAGCTTTTTGGAGATAAGAATCCTATTGGGGAAGAGATCAAAATTAATCTCGTAAATTTTAAAATTATCGGTATTTTGCCTTCTAAGGGTGCTAATGGTTTTCGGGATCAGGACGATATTATCCTAGTGCCCATTACAACAGCTATGTTCAGACTTTTGGGTAAGCAATATATTGATTCAATTTATGTGGAAGGGGCAACGACAGAGGCATTGGATAACATTCAAAATGCAATTATCCAGCTGTTGAATAAGCGCCACCGCGTTAATCCCAAAGATCAGAACAACGCATTTCAAGTGCGTAATATGGCGGACATTAAAGCGACTTTAGAAGCAACGACTAAAACCATGTCCATGCTTTTAGGTTCCATTGCGGCTATTTCGCTTTTAGTCGGTGGTATCGGAATTATGAACATTATGTTGGTATCAGTAACGGAGAGGACCAAGGAAATTGGATTACGCAAGGCCATAGGGGCCAATCGGCAGGATATTATGATCCAATTCTTGATTGAAGCCGTTATGCTGTCTTTGATTGGCGGACTTGCAGGGGTGGCGTTCGGGGCCGGGGCATCTTTTCTGTTGACATTTTTTGCCGGTTGGGCAGTTAAGATCTCAATGTTTTCGATCATCCTAGCGACAGCATTCTCGTTGTTTGTCGGATTAGTGTTCGGGCTCTGGCCGGCCTACAAGGCTTCCCTGCTGAATCCTATCGAAGCTCTACGTTTTGAATGAAAGATGGAACTTTTGGTAGATTTTTATTGTCTAAATTGGTGAAGGTTAAAAGGATATTTTAATTTGGAGGTTCATATGATTAAAGAAAAAATCACAACATTAGTAATGGCAGCTACTTTTGCTGTATCGTTACCCCTCGCTTATGCGGATCAGGGCAATGGTGGGAATTTAACGGGGGGACAGTCCGGAGCGTCTGTTTCTTCTGAGGCGTCCCAAGATCATCATGGTTGGCAACATGGTAAAGGACACGGATGTAAAGACCATAAAGGCGGTAAGTTTTTTAATAATTTGACCGATGCCCAAAAGAAACAATTGAAAGAGAATTTTAAGAAACAAAAAGAGGCCATGAAGGCTGTCTTTGAGCAAATGAAGACCAATAAAGAAGCGCTCAATCAAGAGTTAGCTAAACCTGACTCAGATATGAATAAGATATCTCAAATTCAAACGCAAATAAAGACGCTTCAAGCCCAGATGGTCGATGATCGCCTTAATTCAATCCTTGAGGTTAAGAAGATACTGACTAGCGAACAATTTGCCAAGTTTCTGGAATTTAAGGCAAAACATAAGTTTGGCAAACACGGTCACCATAAGGGGTATCGAGAGGGCCACGATGAGGAAGAGGAGTAAAAACAATTTGACCCTGTGTTTTAATAAGACTAGAATTCAAGTAAGGTAATATGGGTAAAGAGGAGGGTTTTATGAAAAATTCATTTAAAGCAGTATTTGTACTTTTATTCCTGAGTTTATTGATCGTTAAGCCAACACCGTCTTATGCGTGGCATGGGCATGATCATGAGCATACCTATATCGGTGTTAATTTTGGACTGTGGCCGGGAGGGTACTATGACCATTATTATGATCCTTATTACGTTAGGCCATATTCCCCGGACTATGTAGTTGTTTCTCCTTCACCAAGCTATCAACCGGTGGTTATCAACGGGGTCACTTATTATGTCAACAATGGGGCATACTATATTTATACAGCTTATGGTTATCAGGCTGTGACGCCTCCGGTTGTTGCTTCTCAACCGGTCGTTGTTTCCGGGCCGGTCACGACCGTTTCTCCTGTTGTGACTCAGCCTGCAGTTACTCTCCCAGCTCCTGTGGCCGCCGATACGGGGGATACTGTTAGCGTTAATGTCCCTAATGACAAGGGAGGCTACACGGCTGTTGTTCTTAAACAATCGGGAAAGGGTTTTGTGGGCCCTCAAGGAGAATTTTATTCTGAATTCCCCAAGGTTTCTCAGCTGAAACTCATGTATGGGAAGTAGGACAATCAGTTTGATGTGAGGACTATATTATGATCATGAGAATGCTGTTGTTAGGCTTAGTGGTATTGAGTCTGGCAGGATGTGCGACTTCGACCAGCTACATTAATTATACAGTCCATAGTTTTCCGCCGAAAGACAAGTATTATAGCGTGAATGTATATCCTGAATCACAGGCCCTACCCGTAGCTAACCCCTATTATGTGATCGGAAAAGTTTCCATTGAAGGGTATGCCAGCAGCGGGGTGAGCCCAGAAACGCTGACTAATCAAGCGCGTGATGTTGCCCGAAGAAAAGGGGCTGATGCCATTATTAATTCCGGGACCGAAGTGATCCAATACTGGCATGACGCATTATTGAGATTCAAAGGCGAGTTGATCATTTACGTTCCGGCGGAAGTAAAATAAAGGGAGATGTTATGAACGCAAGAACAATCTATGCTGCGGGACTATTGTGCTTTTTATTAACAATGCCTGCTTTGGCAAAAACACAAACATCCAAATCCGCACAGGCCAAGCCAGCTGCTGATACCGGTAGTATTGTCTCGAATATCCAATCCCAATTAAAATTGACCGAGGCTCAAGTTCAAAAAATTACTCCGATCATCGAGGAAGAAAATCAAAAATTAAGCAAGATTCTGACTCCTGATCAGATGAACCAATGGCTTAATTTGCTCAACCAAATCCATCAGAAGCATAAAAAAAGCAAACACAGCAACACCGCAGCAACGAATACTGCCCCAAGTCCAGCTGCGAATACAATGACAAGTGCAGCCACAAGTATATCTACAGGCGAAGGAACAGCGGCGGCCGTACCGCCTAAGACTTGATATCCCTTCATGGTATTTTTCTTAATAGGCCTTTTATTTTTCATCCCTTCTTTAGGTTTTGCCCAACCAATGAGCCCTAATCTTGCAGATGTCTATTATGACCAAGGCTTGAGCTTTGAGAAACAAGGTAAATTTACTGAAGCTGTTTCTGCATTTACACAAGCGATTAAATTAAATCCTAATGACGCGGGGGCTTATCAGGGGCGCGGGAATGCTTACGCCCAAGAAGGCAAGTTCATTTCCGCCATTTCTGATTATAACAAGGTCATTGAGCTAAATTCGCAAGATGTTGGGACGTATTACAACCGAGGATTGGCCTGGGGGAGCCAAGGTAATTTTTCTCAAGCTGCATTGGATTTTTCTCAAGCGATCAAGATTGATCCCGGATTTGCAGATGCTTATCACAACCGTGGACTGATCTGGGAGAAACAGGGGGACTGGGCCAGGGCTATGGCCGACTTGACCAAAGCCATCGATATAAACCCAACACTTGCGGATGCCTATTATAACCGCGGTATTGGGTACGACAAACAAGGCAATTTTTCTTATGCCATTGCCGATTTTACTAAAGCCATTGAAATAAATCCTAAATTCGCGGAGGCTTATACTAATAGGGGAAGTGTTTATATTGAACAGGGCAATTTTTCTGATGCTAGGTTTGATTTGACCATGGCCATTGAAGTCAACCCTAACCTGGCGCAGGCGTATAACAATCGAGCGATTTTGTATTATCAGCTAAAAGAATATAAAAAAGCCTGGACAGATCTGCATAAAGCGGGAGAATTAGGATACGCTGTTGATCCTGGGTTTATTAGTGTGGTCAAAGAAGCGCATAAGAGCAACGAGTAAAAGGAGAAGAGAGTATGGGTTTTCAAGGTGGGCAGGGCAGGGGCGGGTATGACAGAGCTCCGAGGGAAATGCATAAAGCTGTTTGTGCAGATTGTAAAAAAGAATGTGAAGTTCCGTTTAAACCGAGGGAAGACCGTCCTGTTTATTGCAGGGACTGTTTTTCAAAACACAAAGATGGCGGCCGCTGATTTAGAATGTGTCGCAGTTAGTTTAAAAAATCCCCTGCTGTCTTGCGCAAGCAAGACGCGGGGGCTTTTTTATATACAAAGCAGGAGGGAAGGATGATCAAAACTTGGTTGAGAAAATTATGGCCGTTGAAGTCAAGCCATGCCGCCGTAATTAAAATATTGATCATTGAGGACAGTCCCGTCGATGCCAATATGATAAAAAAGGCAGTTGATATTTGCGGGTTTGTGGCTTTAGTGGCGCATGACGGCAGAACAGGCATAGAAATGGCACGCAAGCATAAGCCGAATTTAATTATTCTGGACTATCATCTGCCTGACATTAACGGAGGGCAGGTGTTAGAAGAGTTGCGTGCGAGTAAAGAGACTTCTTCGGAAACAGTGATGGTTTTGACAATTTTAAATAATCCGGAGGTGGTCCTGGATTCATTCATGCGCGGTGCAGACCAATATTTTACAAAGCCGATTAGCGTGTCTTTGCTCTCCAAGCAAATTCAAGTCATGCTTCGCCATCCGCATGAAGGCTGAGTCAGGTCAAAATGGCTAAGAATATTTTAGTTGTTTCAGGCAGTCCGAAGAAAGACGGCAATACAGCTTGGCTTATTAAGTGGTTTGCACAAGGCGCTCGGTCTGTCGGATCAAGTGTTAAGATCATTCGTGCGGCGGGTCTTAAGCACAAGGTCGTGGGTTGTACATCCTGCCGGCTATGCCAGAAAAAGCAGGCTTTTCGCTGTGTTATTAAGGATGAAGTGAGTGATTGTGTGGCTAGTTTTCTAGATGCTGATGTGATCGTGATGGCCTCACCTCTTTATTTTTATGGCGCTAGCAGCCAGTTAAAGGCTGTGGTCGACCGTATGTTCTCCCTTTATAAATGGAATAATGAAGCCAATACTATGCAAACGCCGCTTAAGGGCAAGACGTTTGTTTTCTTGGGGAGCGGTTACGAGGATGTTGGATTTGATGCTTTTGAAAAACCCTTTGCCCTGACCGCAGAATATACAGGGATGAGTTATGCTTCTTTAGTTGTTCGCAACGCAGGAGTTTCTGGCCAGATCTCCCGTCGTCAGGGGGGCTTTAGTAAGAAGGCTTTTGAGTTAGGGAAAAAGATCGCATAAATAGGCATCCCTCTTGAAGGACTGGAAATTTCCCGACAAATTTTAGTTTTAAAAAAAACGCAGTTTATGCTAATATCTTTCAATCTGGTTTTGTTGGCTTTTTGTTAGGGAAGGAGGGTTTTTATTATGAATAAAAGTTGCTGCTGTTCAGCACCAAAGAAAACTGCAAAAAAGAAAACAGCTAAAAAGATTAAAGTAATTGTGTAGTTTTGACCCCCGATTGCCCCCCAAGGGAATATAAACGTAATCTTTCAGGAATCTGCTTAATGTCATATGCCATCTTCTCCAAA
>JADFXX010000006.1 GCA_015233335.1 Candidatus Omnitrophota bacterium
CCGGGTTGTTATAACTCCAATAAAATATAGGATTGACGATGGGATCGCCTACTTGAACATTGTAATAATTGCTCCAAAAATTGGTAAAATTCAGCGGGTTACTGCTTAACAGGTGGTCTAACGCTATGGCGACGCTGGGATAGCCTAAAGACGCACCGTCAACGAATGAAATATTGTCGGCGTCCAAGCAGTAGGGCTGGGTGCAGACATAGTTCCATGCCCGCACCGTGCCATTGACATCCAGCTTGACCACGGGCGCCAGAGAACCTATGCCCACATTGCCGATAAAAAGGTCGTTGCCTGTACCGTCGGGGACGGCATGGGCCGGGGCGGCCCAGAGTGTCATAGCAAGAAGCAGAGCAACAAAAGATCGCTTGACATGCGCTTTAATATTTGTTAAATTGTCAAATATATTTGTTTCAATGTCAAAGCTAAGGTCGCCCCGGTCTTCTAATTGGATAAGAAAATTCTCCACCGAAGAATGAAATGCAGGTTCGAATCCCGCCTGGGGCGTACTGATGGAAGGCGTAAAAGCACGGTGGAGACTTTTACGCTTTCCGGTCTTGACAAGCCTTTTTATAAGTGCTATATTTCGCTTATCTTCGGTGGAGGATTGCTTATCCGTTAGATAACCGGATGGCACTAGGGCAGGGTGATTTTCACCTTGCCCTTTTTCTTTTCTTAGTATCATTACGAATGCTTCCTTTATTATCATTGTCATCCCCATCATTAATCAGCCGCCCTTGTGATCTCGGTCCAGAAGCCCTGAACCTGATCATAAACGAGCGCCATTATATCATGCAGTCCCATAGTAAAAGGTATTCCGCTTGATAATTTTATGTTGCCTCCGTTGACCAATTGCACGGTATTGGTCGTGCCGCTGCCTATAAGCGTTACCACCTGCCCGTCGACGCCCGCGGTGATATTGCTGATGACCACCGGATAAACGCCGCCGCTGCCCTGAATGCGCATGACCGAGCTGTTAACGGTGATGGAGCCGGCAGGAGCGATGCTGGTCACAGCCGACGGCGTCATCGCTAGAGTCCCGTTTAATTGCAGGGTCGTCTGCGGGTTGTTGACCCCGATGCCCACAACCGTGCCTGTGGTAAAGACATTGGTCCCGCTTAAGGTCCAGCCGCCGCCATTGGTGATGCCTGTCAGGCTTGCCCCGTTACCGATAAAAGCGATCGCCTTGACTGTACCATTAACATCCAGCTGATAGGCGGGCGAGACGGAGCCGATGCCCACATAGCCATTGCCGTTGTCTAAGATATTATGTTGAGTCGCGACTGAACCACCCTGCCCTTGCAGAGTGAGCACACCAGCCGAAGAATCCCCAATATCTGAGGAACCACCGTTTAAATCTAACGTATAGACGGGAGAATACATCCCGATCCCTAAAGAGCCGGCCATGTAATTTGACGCACTTGCATCAGAAGCATAAATGTCATAAGGATTGTTTATCACACCGCCTGAAGTGTCAATCCCTTGAATATAGATACCATAAAGGTTGTTTACCGTTGCACTAGAGTTATTATTTATCACACTTACGTTTAATCCATAGACGAGATTGCTCGTGGAAACGGCAGACCCCCCGATCGATGCCAAAATACTCATCCCTGTCACTGTCCCCAAATTTGCCGCCCCACCGTTATTGCTAGCCGCAAAACTCCCACCATTAAGCGTCCCGGTAAATGCAGACCCATAGTTAGAAGCAGAGGATCTAAAGCCAGTAATCGTGGCGTTCCAAACTGTCGAATTTGTGGAGGGGACCGTCACAATATTAGTCATGCCCAGTACAGAACTTATAGGAACCGAGGGATTTATATAAACATAGTTTAAATCACTAACGTTATTTATGCCGCTCGCCGTTGTCACGTTCATTGAATTAAAAGTGTTGGCAATATGATATAGAACAGGTGAACCGCCATTGCCAGTATCTATACTGGTCACATTCGGGTTGGCCTGCGCAAACGTGGTCAGCGCTGATGGAGGAGCTGTTGTTCCTATACCAACATTGCCGCCAAAATATGTTGACCCTTGCACATCCAGCGCATGGCTTGGGCTTGTTGAACCAATGCCCATATTGCCGCCAAAATATGTTGACCCTTGCACATCCAACGCATGGCTGGGCGAGATCGAAGCGATGCCCACATTGCTGTTAAAATAAGCCGTGCCTTCAACGTCAAACTTTTGCGAGGGCAGGGTTGTGCCGACTCCCACATTGCCGGTTTGTGTCGCCAAAAAGGTGTTGCCCTTGACCGTCAGGGTGTCAAAGACCGAGCCGCCGGTCAGTGTCAGGCCTGATGTGATCGTCAAGCTTGCGATCGTCGCTTCCATCAAATATGCCGTGCCGTCAACCTCCAAATCGTTCTGTATAAATTCACTGCCTGCTCCCGCTGTGAAAAATTGGGGAGCCCCGGCCCCGACTTGCAGCTGGACCGCCGCAGCGCTGGTGCCGATGCCCACATTGCCATTGGGACCAAGCAATAACTGGGGACCATTGTTATTAGAATCAAAAACAAGATTCTGTTTTGTTTTGTCGTAGCTGATCCCGGTAAAATTAGTCGTCGGAGCAAAGCTCATGTTATTAAATAAAGTGGCGCCGTCAAGTGAGATCCCAAAACCGCCGGTATTGAAAACCGCCAATGCCGCGCTATTAGCCGCCTGTGTACCGATCCCCACATTGCCGCTCAAATACACTGTGCCTCTTACATCCAGCGCATTGCCGGGTGTCGTCGTTCCGATACCGACGAGCGTGCCGACGGTAAAGACATTGGTATTGATCTCGGTCCAGCCGCCGCCGGAGCTGACCCCAGTCAGGCCTGAACCGTTGCCGATAAAGGCAATCGCCTTGACCGTGCCATTGACATCCAATTTATACGCGGGAGTTGCAGAGCCAATACCCACATTGCCTGTGTTTGCGATACGCATGGCCTCGGCACTATTGGCCACAAACTTTATGTCCGGCGTCGTCGACGCTGATGGCGCGATCGCGGCTGTATTATCACTGCCTAAATTCAAAGAGCTTGTTCCTGTGATCCTTACCGTCCCATTCACATCAAGCATCTGACCCGGAGCCACTGAGTTGATGCCGACATTACCCGCAAATGTCGCTGATATCGGACTCGCGTTAAAGGCCGTATTGCCTGTTAATGTATTGGCCCCTGTTCCGCTTTGCGTGTAACTTCCTGAGGTTGAGATCGAGCCTGCCGGTGAAACCGCAAACTGTGATGCCCCTCCCACTGCCAGCAAATTGCCCGGGGATACTGTTCCGATCCCCACATTCGTCCCTGTGGTATAAACATTAGTTCCGATCTCTGTCCAGCCTGCGCCGGTTGTGACGCCTGTGATCTGTGTACCGTTGCCAATAAATGATATTGCCTTCACTGAGCCTATTACGTCAAGCTTTTGGGCGGGCAGTACTGTGCCGATGCCGACATTCCCGTTCGTGGTTGCCAAATAAGTGGGGCCTGTCACTGTCAAAGTATTAAAGAGCGCTGAGCCTGTTGTTAGTGTTATGCCGCTTGTGACCGTCAGGTTTCCGATCGTGGCATCCACCAAATACGCTGTGCCGTCTACTTCCAAATCGTTCTGGATAAATTCAGAACTTGGTATGGATGTAAAAAATGCGGGGTTTCCTGAGCCTACCTGCAGCTGGGCCGACGGAGCGCTTGTGCCGATGCCGACGTTGCCTGAAAAATATCCGGTCCCTCCAACATTCAATGTATCAGGATATCCAGTAGAGCTTGGGGCTATTCCAATTCCAACAGTCCCCCTATCCATAACCAAATTATTATTGTATGAAACACCATTGTTCACAACGTCGAATGCCCACGCTACTACACTTCCGGTCCCCACTTTCTCATTAAAAAATGCATTATAGCTGGTATTCCCAAATATACTTCCTGACTGTATACCACCCACTACATTAAGTTTTGCCGCTGGATTTGTTACCCCAATACCCATATTGCCACTCAAATAAACCGACCCTTGCACATCTAGTGCGTGGCTGGGACTAGTCGATCCGATGCCGACATTCGTCCCAGTCGTATAAACGTTGGTGCCGATCTCTGTCCAGCCGGCCGCGGTCGTGACTCCCATAATCTGCGCCCCGCCGCCTATAAACGACGTCGCCTTGACCGTCCCATTAACATCCAGATTATAAGCGGGTGACACAGACCCGATGCCCACATTGCCGCTAAAACTGTTGATACCGCTTCCTGTTTGCGTATAACTGCCTGAGGTCAGGACCGCCCCTGACGGAGACACTGTAAATTGCGATGCCGGCCCCACCGCAAACATATTCCCCGGCAACACTGTCCCGATGCCGACGAGAGTGCCTGTCGAAAAGACATTGGTATTGATCTCTGTCCAGCCGCCGCTTGAACTGACCCCTGTCAAGCCCGCCCCGTTACCGACAAAAGCGATCGCCTTGACCGTGCCGTTGACATCCAGCGCATAGCCGGGGGATGCGGAGCCTATGCCTACATTGCCGCCATTGGTAATGCGCATGACTTCGGCATTGTTGGTCAGGAATCTTATGTCCGGTGTTGTCGCCGCAGATGCCGCTATCGAGGCCTTGTTGTCACTGCCTAAATTTAATGCATTTGTTCCTAAAATCCTTACGGTTCCATTCACATCAAGTGTCTGACCCGGTGCCACTGAATTGATGCCCACGTTGCCGCTGACCGTTGCCAAATATGTGTTGCCTGTTACTGTCAAAGTACTAAATAATGAAGAGCCTGATGTAAATGTCAGGCCTTCTGTAACATTCAAAGTCCCGATCGTCGCTTCCGCCAAAAACGCTGTCCCATCTACTTCCAAATCATGCTGCATATAGACATTGCCCGGACCTGACTCAAATAACGGGAAGGCTCCCGGTGTTGTGGATATGTCCAATAACGCCTGCGGTACTGCTGTCCCTATGCCGACATTATTTGAAAATGTGGTAATCCCCAGCAACGTATTGGCGCCGGCCCCTGTTTGTGTATACCCGCCCGCTGTTTTGATAGCACCTGACGGAGCCACCTGAAACTGTGATGCCGGACCTACGGCCAATAGATTTTGCGGAGCGTTTGTACCCACCCCGAGATTGCCCGCAAAGGCATTGATACCGGCCCCGGTTTGCGTATAACTTCCTGAGGTTGTTACCGCACCCGTCAATGACACCGCAAACTGCGATGTCGCGCCAACCGCCAGCATACTTCCCGGCACAGTCGTCCCGATGCCTACATTGCCGGAGGTCGTCGCCAAAAATGCGTCGTGCAAAACTGTTAAAGTATTAAAGGTCGAGCCTGAGGTTGAGATGCTCTGCCCCCCTGATATCGTCAAAGAAGCGATCGTTGCCTCTGCCAAATACGCCGTCCCATCGACTTCGAGATCGTTCTGGATATAGACGTTACCGGCCCCTGACTCAAAGGTAGGGCCTGTTGAACCTGTTGAAATATCCAATAACGCGTGCGGCACCCATGTGCCGATACCCGTATTGCCGTTTAAAACCACCATCGCCGTGCCCACCCCCACATTGCCATGGACAAACAGATTACCGGTGGAGTCGACCCGGGCGACTTCAGATAAATTTAACTTCTGAACGGAAAATCCGCTTGTGCCGTCATTGGAATCCAGCTGGGCTTGTATGTCTGCGGCTTGAACTGATGCGGGTATAATAAAAAGAATAAAAAGAAAAAATCGGAAAGCGACTCCTGCAATATCATTGCAAAGAGCATTTTTCAGCAGCGAAGCAATCTTTTTAAAATTCATCTTTAGAGTAAAAGGGGAAATAAGAATTTATATTCTATTAAATTCATATTAACAAAATATGAACCTCTTACAATACTTATTCAATCTTTTTTACTCTTTTTTTAAGTAATTTACCGTCGGACTACAGAAAAGCAACCTTAAGGGGGAGAACAACTTATATAATTTGCAATGTTTGAAGCTTTAAAAGAAGATCACGGGCTTTTATAACCGCATTTTCGGATGATCCGCCATATTCCAGAAAAACACAAAATGCGATATTCTCTTTTTTAGGAGACCGGGTATATCCGGCAAACCACGCATGGTTAGGTTTTCCATGGACACTTTGAGCCGTACCTGTTTTTCCGTAGATCTCTAAGCCCTTGATATCCCTCAAAGAATGGCCTGTTCCTTCCTGATCATCCACCACCGCTTTTAAGCCCTTCTCTACCGCATCCCAAGTTTCATCACGCAAACGGACAATGGGCCTTTGGGAAAAGTCCAAAGGAAGAATTTGCCGCTCCCCTACCGCTTGGACCAAACGCGGGCGCAGGATCACTCCCTTATTGGCAACAGCGGCCATCAGCACCGTTAACTGCAGGGGCGTTGTTAACGTGTACCCTTGCCCTATGGACAGGTTAAGGGTGTCTCCGGTATACCAGCCCAGACCCTGAGGGGAACTGGTGATGAGCTTGCCGCTGGCTTCAAAAGGCAGATCGATTCCTGTCGGCCGATTAAGCCCAAAGGCTTTTGAATAAGCGCCGATGATAGGGGCGCCTACAAGCTCTCCTAAATGAAAAAAATAAACATTGCAGGAGCGCGCCAGCGCACCCGTCAAATCCTGAACACCGTGGACATGCGAACATCCGAATTTCCGATGCCCTACCATCATGTATCCGGGACAATCAAATCTCGTCGAAGGTGTGATCTTATGGCGCTCAAGGGCGGCTAAGGCGAGCGGGATTTTAAACACCGAACCCGGCGGGTACTGGCCGGATACCGCACGGTTGAGCAAAGGGGTCTCGGTGTCTTTAAAATAAACATCCAGATGATCGCGTTTATTCTTGTTGGTAAATACATTCGGGTCATAGGAAGGGGAACTCACCAGACACAAAACATCCGCACGGTCTAATCCCAAGACCACAATGCTTCCCCTTGAGCCTTTGAGCAATTCCTGGGCGGCCTCCTGAAGCCGCTGGTCGACTGTTAAGGTAACATCAAGGCCACCAACGGCGTCCTTAAGCCCAAGCAGGCGCACCTGACGGCCCCGGCTGTTGATCTCGATCTGACGGCCGCCGGGAGTGCCCTGAAGATCGGCATCATATTCATTCTCGATCCCGGTCTTACCGACGATACTTAACGGTGTCACCCCATAGAGGTCCTGGTCCTGCAACTGGGTGTCATCGATTTTTCCGACATACCCGAGTATATGCGCCCCTATGTCATCCTTCGGATAAAAACGCTGGAAGCCCTGCTGGATCTCCAGTCCCGGATAAAGGAATTTTTCTTCTTCGATCTTGACCGCCAGCTCACGCGGGATATCTTCCGCCAGAATGACAGGGGCAAAAGGAGCTGTTTTTTTGCGCAAAAACTGGCGCTCAAGCAGCGCCGGATCACGATTGAGCACGCGTCCTAAATAATCAAACAATACCTTTTTGTTTTCTATGTCCTGAGCGATAACCCCCAAATGAAAAGCCATGCGGTTATCCGCAAGGACGATGCCGCGACGGTCAAGGATCCTGCCGCGCAGGGCATCAGAGACGACAACACGAATGCGGTTGTTGGTGCTCTGGCGATGATAATAGTCGCCATGAATGATCTGCAGATAAAACAACCCGCCGACGATCAGGCTTAAGAAGAAAAAAATAACGGATTCGATCAATTTAAAACGCATATCAGCTTTTTAAACTAAAAAAGACACTTATATCCCTTAGCTTTTGAAAAACAAATGTCGCCACAATCATGGTCGTTAATACCTGCGGGACTAAAAGACCCAGAAACAATTGGGAAAATCGGACCTGACGGTTGGCGCTGACCAATATGGCCTGTACGATAAAACACACGATGATAACCAAAAACGCCACCAGTCCCCGGGAAAACCTTGACCCCTTCTGATATAAATACCGGCGTACCAGTGTGGTCACGTAAGCCGCTGTGACATACACCAGTATATAAGTCCCCAAGGGCGCAATGCCTGAAGCATCTTTTAAGAGACCGCAAAACACCGCCGCAATAATACTAAAGCGTATGCCCAAATACAAATTGAAGAATATAACGACGAGGATCAAAAACTCGGGCTTGCCCCAACTGCCGAAAGCGTTAAACAACACAAATTCCAGCACAAAGGCCAGATAACTGACCAGGGCTATAACCGCAATGCGTTTCATAAATTCTGTTTTCCTAATAGCATATTTTCCATGCTGCGCATTTGGATTGTGTCTTTTGGGTTATGGTCGTCGAAGCCCTGCAAATGCAGAAGGCCGTGGATCACGTATAAGATTATTTCTTTTTCCGTCGATGTTTTATAAAAATCAGCGTTGGCTGATGCCATCCGGGGGCAGATGATGATCTCGCCCAAGCCTTTGCTTAGCTCAAAGCTCAAAACATCCGTCACATAATCATGGCCCAGATATTTTTTGTTGATCGTCCGCATGCGCCTGACGCCGACAAAAACGATGGAAAGGCTGCCTGAGGGGCACTTGAACTTAGATAGCGCCGAGCTAAGGGCCCTGCGGATCTTTGTCTCGGGGATAGAGATCTTCTTTTGAAGATTTTTTATATTGATTTCCATTGGACTTTTCGGGATATTTGACACGGGTATGGTACATGGCCCCAAGCACCCGTACAAATGTGGAGGCAATAATATCGATCTCTCTTAAGGTCAGATTACATTCGTCAAGCTGGCCGTCGATGAATTTGTTGTTGATCACCTTGCGCACCACGTCCTCAATGCGCTGGGGAGTGTGTTCGTCGAGCACCCGGGTGGCCGCTTCGACAGAGTCGGCCAAAAGAACAATGGCGGTCTCCTTGCTCTGGGGTTTCGGCCCCGGATAACGGTAGTCCTTTTCTTCCAAACCCTCCAGCTCGCCTTCCAGCAGGGCCTTCTGATAAAAATAATGGATGAGACTCGTCCCGTGATGCTCGGGGATAAAATCAATGATCCGCTCGTTTAAATGATACTGACGGGCCATTTCCATGCCTTCTTTAATATGGTTTAAAATCACAAGCCGGCTCATGGAGGGCTCGAGGTCATCATGTTTGTTACCGATCAACATCTGGTTCTCGGTAAAATAAGCGGGGCTTACCATCTTTCCGATATCATGATAATACGCCCCCACCCGTACCAGCAGGGAGTGCGCGTCAATGGCATCGGCCGCGGTTTCCGCCAGATTGCTTACGATCAAACTATGATGATAACTGCCCGGCGCCTCTCCGACCATGCGCTTGAGCAGCGGATGGGACGTGTCCGACATCTCAAGCAGGGTAAAATTGGTGATCTGGCCGAATACCGTCTCAAACACCTTGAGGGTTGTGATCAGCACCACTGCACTAATCAGGCCGTTGATCGCCAGCGGCTGGAGGGTATGCTCCCAAATGCCCCTGTTTATGACCGGATGGATCAAAAGCGCACAAACAACCTGAACCAAGGACACAATGGTCCCGGCGGTGATCAATACGCCGCGGGTGCGCGCATCTCGCACCTTGTAAGCACCGGCCAGCCCCCCCAAGAAAAAAATAAGCATGGTATTCAGCTCAAAGCCCAGAAGAATTCCGGAGATCGCGGCGCTTAAAAAAGCCATGATAAAACTGATCTGAACGTCGTTAAACAACAGCATCGTCAGCATCGGGACCGCAGCAATGGGCAGATAGGAAAGCACCAGAGAAGGATAAGCGCCCAAGGCGTGGGCCGCAAATACCAAGAGCGCTAACAGCAGGGCCAAATGCAGAAAAAGCCGCGGATTGGCTTTTTTGAAAATATAGAGATGGGCCCCCAGAAAAAAAACCAGCAGAGGAACGATGAGAGGAATGAGGGCAAAATAACAGAACACCACAAGACCCAAAAATGAAAGCGCGATCATGATCATTTGATCACGGGAAACAGGATTATCGGAGCGGAAACTCATGGGACCTTAATGTTTATGGTTGCCGTTGAACTGGGCGTAAGCTTCAATGATCTTTTGCACCAATTCATGACGGACAGTGTCTTCACTGGTCAAATGAATGAATTTGATCTCAGGAACGCCGCCTAAAATCCGGTCAGCATCGGCCAAACCGTTATTTTCATTGGCCGGCAGATCGCTTTGGGTCACGTCCCCGATGACCACGACCTTGGAATCAAAACCCATGCGCGTCAAAAACATTTTCATCTGGTCAGGACGGGCATTTTGGGCCTCATCCAAAATAACAAAAGCTTCATTCAGGGTCCTGCCGCGCATGAAGGCCAACGGAGCCACTTCAATGATCCCCTGCTCGCTGTAATGCTCGACTTTGTCGGGCTCCATCATGTCATAGAGGGCATCATACAGCGGACGCAGGTAAGGCAGTACTTTTTCGACCATGTTCCCGGGCAAAAAACCCAGAGACTCGCCGGCCTCGACAGCGGGACGGGTCAGAATAATGCGGCGCACGAGCCCTTTTTTAAGGGCATTGACCGCCATGGCAATGGCCAAAAAGGTCTTGCCGGTACCCGCCGGGCCGATACAGAAGACCAAATCATTGGTCTTGATGGCTTCAATGTATTCGATCTGTCCGCGGGTCTTGGGAGTCACGAGCCCCCCCTGCACCGACACCTCAATCTTTTCCTTGGCTAAACGCTTGAAATCAATTTCTTTTTCTTTGTCGACGAGCCTTAAGGCATAGACGATGTCTGCCTTCTTGACGTCCCGGCCCTTTTCGACAAAGGTCATGAGGTAATGAAACAAATCCACGGCCCTCTGGACCTGCGGGTCGCCCCCCGTTATCTTAATGCCGTTCTCGGCACGGACAATCCGCACCCCGAGTTCCTTTTCAATGATCTTTATATTCTGGTCATACCGGCCGAAAAGGAGCTGCAAATCACGGTTATTGTCAAGGTCTAAACGAAATTCCATCTATTTCACCGCCGGAATGGTTAGCACCGTGCCGGGCTTGACAAAATTCGGGTTCTTGATCTTGTCTTTGTTCGCCTCATAAATTTTGTACCATTTGCCGTAAGAACCAAAAAGCTTCTTAGAAATTTTCTGCAGGGTGTCATCTTTCTGCACTGTGTACGTATCTGCCTGCAGATTGCCCCCGTTCTGTGCGCCTGTAACAGCGGCAGGGGCAGGCTGGTCGCCCACCACCGGAACCACCACGGCAGGTGTAGTTGCGGCAGGTGCACTTGCGGCAGGTGCGCTCGCGGCAGGTTCACTTGCGGCTGACGCGCCCGATGCCGGCGGTTTTGCGGTCGTATCCGTTATGGCGTTAACCGCGCTCTCCTCTATCTTCCTGACCTCGGATTCAGGGACGGGCTTGGTGACCTCCAGCACATAAATCTTCCGTGTTTTCTCGGCAGGCTCAACCTGGGGGCATTTGCCCTCGAGACAGCCTCCGTTTTTGATCTGGTCATACCCCACGCGGTTTTTATTCATCACGTACGTATGCGCTTCCAGACCGCATCCGGCGGCAAAGACCGATAAAATAATAAGAATGAAATTTTTGTTTAACATGTTATCCTCCGTTAACTGTTTTTTTCAGGACCACCAATCCCAAATCTTTTAACTGTTTAGCATCCACATCAGACGGCGCGTCCGTCATCAGGCATGTCCCCTTCTGGGTCTTGGGAAAAGCAATGCAGTCCCGGATGGATTCATGGCCTGTGATGATGGTCACAAGACGGTCAATGCCGTAGGCGACCCCTGCATGGGGCGGCGCGCCGTATTCAAAAGCCTTAAGCAAAAACCCGAAGCGCTTTTCTGCCTCCTCGGGGGCGATTCCGATCGTGTCAAAAATCTTCTGTTGTAATTCCCGACGGTGGATACGCACCGACCCGCTGCCTATCTCATTGCCGTTTAAAACCAGATCATAACAGCGGCCGCGGATTTTGTCCAACTCCCCGGCTTCAAAGCGTGGCAGATCCTCAGGGTTGATCCCCGTAAAGGGATGGTGCTCAGAATCCCAGCGTTTTTCTTCGTTATTATACTTGAACAAAGGAAAATCCACAACCCACAAAAAGGCAAATTCTTTGGGGTTATTTTTGTCCTGACGCGTGTCCGGTTTATCGGAATTATACCGGGCCATCGCCTCGGCATGGGTGATCCGGCCAAAAGGGATCGTCAGGTCGATATTCAATACTTCTTTAAATATTTTCTGATACATGCGTTCGGTCAAACTCAGGACAAAATCCTGGTCGACAAAAGACATTTCCATATCCAGCTGGGTAAATTCCGGCTGGCGGTCGGCACGCAGGTCCTCATCGCGGAAACATTTGACAATCTGATAATAGCGGTCCATCCCCGACACCATAAGGATCTGCTTAAACAATTGCGGCGACTGGGGAAGAGCGTAAAAAGTCCCGGGATTTAGTCGGGAGGGAACCAGAAAATCGCGGGCCCCTTCGGGCGTTGATTTAGTCAATACCGGCGTTTCGATCTCGGTAAATTTCTCGCCGTTTAAAAAAGACCTCATGGAGGCGCAAAGCTGATGGCGCAGGATCAGAGAATCCCTCACTTTTTTGCGGCGTATGTCGAGATAACGATAGGTCAGACGCACATCTTCGGCCGCCTCGATATTGTCATCGATCTCAAAAACAGGGACACGAGCGGTGTTTAAGATCTCGAGCTTTTGGGCCAGAAGTTCAATGTCTCCGGTGATGGCGTCGGGATTGACGTTCTTAGGCGGCCGGACATTGACCGTGCCTGTGATCTTGACGACGAATTCCGGGCCCAGTTTCTGCGCCTCGTTATGGGCATCAGGGCTGACCGAGGGGACAAAGACCACCTGGGTAATCCCGTAACGGTCGCGGATGTCGATAAAAATAAGTTTGCCGTGGTCACGCCGGCGATGCACCCAGCCGCAGAGCGTCACTTGCTCATCTTTAAAATTCTTATTCAATTCTCCGCACGTATGCGTTCTCATATCAACCTTTCTATACAGCGGGTCCTGTCTAGGCCTTGATGTTAAGGTGCTCCTAATTAAAATGCGTACGTTACAGCCTTATAGAACGGAGATCCCCTTGTTCGCCCTAACATCAGTCACCGTCCGCCCCTTAACATCAATTCCGAGCCACCCGCCGCCGCAATTTTCCTGGATTAATTACACAGCTTATCTTTTAAACTGCTTACTAGATTCTCTACGGCCAATGTTTCCTGCTGGCCTGTGCGCATATCCTTGAGCGACACGGTATTGTTCTTTATTTCTTCTTCTCCTAAAATCAGGGCAAAACGCGCACCGGCTTTGTCACAACGGCCCATCTGGGACTTCATAGACCCGACGGTGAAACTCATATCCGCGCGGATTGCCTCACGGCGCAGTTCCTGCAATATCAAAAACCCCCGAGACTGGTATTCTTCCTTCATGGCAATGACAAAAGCATCCAAACCCTTGGGCTTTGATGCCGCCTTGCCGCTTGCGAGCAAAATACGTTCTATACCTAAGGCAAAACCAATAGCCCCGTAATTGATCTTTTCATTCCCGCCTAATTCCTGCACCAGTCCGTTATAACGGCCGCCGGCACCCACCGCATCCTGACTGCCCAGACCTTCGGCCGTGATCTCAAAAACCGTATGGGTGTAATAATCGAGGCCCCTCACCAGATGCGCGGACACCTCAAAAGCCACCCCTATGCCCTTAAGAGAAGCCTGCACCTGCCCGAAATAATCCTGACTTTCGGGGGACAATGGCAGATCTTTCACAACTGCAGCCACTTCTTTACGACAGGATTCATTCTTGCAATCTAATACTCGAAACACATTGCGTTCAAAACGGTTTTGGCACTCTTCACATAAATTGTCTTTATGATGAGCAAAAGTCTCACGCAGCCATAGGGATATATGGGCTTTATCTTCCCGGGAGCCTAAACTATTGATCTTAAGCCGCAGGCCCTTGACCCCGAATTCTTTTAACAGATGCATGGCCAGAGCTATCAGCTCAGCATCAAGGAAGGCCGAAGTTGAATTAGGTCCAATGGCCTCGGCTCCGATCTGGTGGAACTGGCGCAGACGGCCTTTTTGAGGGCGTTCGCCGCGGAACATCGCTCCTATATAAAATAATTTTGATAAGCTTTCCTTACCATCCATCGAGTTTTCAATATAAGAACGTACAACAGCCGCAGTCCCCTCCGGACGAAGGGCATAACCTTCATCTTCTTTTGAGCCGGCCAGTTCTAAAAGCTGTTTATTGACTACGTCGCTGGCGGCCCCCAGAGATCTTTTGAAAAGATTGATATCTTCATAAATGGGCGTACGGATTTCCCGATAGCCGTAGGATTGGCAGACAAGCCGGGCCTTGGATTCTAATTCTTCCCAGAGACCGGCTTGATCGGGTAATATGTCGGATGTCCCGCGGGGGACTGCGAATTTTTTGGGCATATATTATGTCATTCTGAGCGTAGCGAAGGATCTCTTCATAAGAGATCCTTCGGCCGTTGCCTCAGGATGACCCCTGACATTTCGTCAGGTGTCATTTGACCTTCTGCTTCATTTCTAAACCAGATTTAAATACCACTACTTTCCGGGGAGGGACGGGAACACTTTGTCCTGTGCGGGGATTGCGGCCGAAACGGGCACGGCGCTCTTTGATCTTAAAAACTCCAAAATTACGTAACTCCACCTTGTCGCCTTTCATCAACGAATCGACGATGACATCAAAAGTTTTCTGAACGATCTTTTTAACGTCCACCTGTTTGATGCCGGTTGCATCAGTAATTTTTAATACAATGTCCTTTTTGGTCATTACGACTCTCCTGATTGGAGCCCCACTTAAGGGTCCATAATTAAATTTAATTGCAACTATCGTACCAGCAAGGACTTACAGTGTCAAATTCTTTTTGGCCACGGCCTTTATTCTTTGATTTCCTGCTCTAAAGCATTAAAAATGCTTTCTGCCAGACGATCATTGCGCGCCTTAGGGCCAAATCGGATTTCCACGTCGCAGATATTTTCAAAACAATGGACAAAAACGTTCAAATGCTTCTTCCTGCCGGCCATGATCAACACATTCTGGTATCCATTATTTTCATAGCGCTCATCACGCTCGAAAACCTCCGGGTCAACCTCTCGGCTCACCTCCCAGCCTTTATGGTGCAGGACTAACAGGACACAACTGGTGACCTTCTCAAAGGTGCCGTATATTTTCCGCACGTAAGGATGCTCGGACTTAACATAGTCCGTCATCGACACCGATGCGCATCCAACGAACACAAGTATAAGCAATACCCCTAAGTAGCGCATATTCTTAACAGATTTTCCCGTGCTTATAGGGACGTAGTTTATTTTTCTCGGATTTCCTGATGATCTCGGATTGAATATCAATGCCCAGCCCCCCGCACAGATCAAATAAACGGATCAGGGTATCGGCTAACTCCTCGCGGAAATTATCCTGGTCCTGATGCCGGTGGGCCTCCATGGCCTCGGCTAATTCAGTCACAACAAGCATCAGAGCTTCCCCTATATTACGGTCCTGATCCCAAAAACCTTTTTCCTTAGCAATACTGTGGCAGAGCTCGCACCATTCTTTTAGACTCAATTTATCATAATCCATACATAGTCTCCTATTTTTCAGCCCGTCCCAAAAAATCAACCATATCTTGCGCCAAAGGGGCCTCGGCGCAGAGCATTCCTGTGCCTTTAATGTCCGGCCATTCTAAACGCAAGGCATGCAGTGCCGTACGCCTGAACCTTAGGGCAAAGTCGCGCCTGAACGCATACTTGTCTTCCCCCACCAGAGGATGACCAATCTTGGAAAAGTGGATACGGATCTGATTGGTCCTTCCGGTGACAGGCATGACCCGGACCACAGTAAAATTTTTGTAATACTCGATCACCTCAAAATGCGTCAGAGCGCTTTGGGCCGGAAGATGAGGCGCAAATTTGCGCTGATGAAAATCTTTGATGGGAATGCGGATCTTGCCGCTTTGTTCCTTGAGATGACCATGAACAAAAGCGATATATGTTTTTTTAACTTTTTTTTCTTTAAAAAACTGCATCAGTCTCTGCTGACATTCACGGCCACGGGCAAATAGGATAACCCCTGAGGTGTCGCGGTCAAGCCTGTGCGCCGGATATAAACGGCCCTCCTCCCCTTGCTGTCCATTGACCAAATCAACCAAGGTGTGATGTTCGTTCTTATCGGTAGGTATGACCAAAAGCCCTGATGGTTTGTTGAACACCAGACAATTCTCGTCTTGGTAAATGACGGGAACCTGGACCTTAGGCGCTGGGTGGGTTGCTTTGATGTTCATCCAAATGCTCGTGGATCAAATCCGTTAAATAATTAATCTTCCGGATGAGCAGGATAGGAAACACGATCATCCACACCTGAAAAGCCAAAGCCAAAATCGCCTGAAATGGGGTTACGGATAAATTAATTGTATTTTCCATGGTCTTTGTTATTGGTTACACTCTCTATAAATTCACTGATGTTCCGGGTGTCCTTGGGCGCGATATCGCTAAAGAAAATCGCTGTATCAAAATAATCTTTGGAATCCGCAGCTGCCTCGACCCTTACCACAATCCCCTGACAGGTGATCCTTTTAGTCGTGACCTTGTCATTTTTACGCATGGGTAGAAGCAAATGGATCCGCAGACGGGTCATCGGCTCAAGCCTCTGACTGACACGGCAATACGCCCCGGAACAGCTTAAGTTCTTGGTCTCTGTGAGAATATCCCCCAGATCACTGGTTATTTTGAGCGGGATTTTCTCTTCTAGACGGGGATTACGACGCTTCTCCTGAGGCCAAGGTGCCGATGGTTGCGGCATAAACCCTTACTTCCCTTCTTTGGATTGCTCCGCTGAAGCGGATGCCTCACTCGCTGCCGCTTTAGCCGTGGCCTGGGCTTTTTTAAAACAATTGTTATTGCAATAATAGGCACCGTTGCGATAAAAGCGCCTTGCCTTTTTTAACGGTTTTTTACATACGGGACAATTCTTTACTTCTTCGACCACTGGGGCTTGGGGGGCATCTGCCATAACTGTTTAACTCCTTGCTTGATTTGTTGATTCCAATTGGTTTGTTTTGATATAATGACCGATAGACCTTATCACTTCTTCATCATAAACAAATTTAATTCCGATCTCGTAACAATCGACAGCCAAAACTTCCCGCACCCGGACCACTTGGCCTTTGACCCAGACGACTTCGGGATGCGGCCCTAAAGAGATCTGCATTTCTAATAAAGTTCCTATCGGGACGAAGCCCAAAACCCTTAAAGATATGCCGCTTAAACTGATGTTCCCTGCGACACTGCCATTCACTGTCACTTCCGGATAGGTATTATACCCTACAGGCTGGCAAAACAAATAACGCGGATGGGCCCGCTTGTCCTCATACATAATTTTTATAGTATAGCAGAATCAAGTTCCTGTACAATATAAAAAAAGCTCCGATTTAAAAAAAGGTCGGGCGGTAACCTTGCGATCACCGCCCAGTGGATGCCGTCCCGCCCCATTTCGGAACGGCGAGGGAGATCTTATTATCTATTCCCTTTGGGATATACCTCCCGGGGTCTACTTAAAGGATACCACCCTTTTTGGGAAAAACAAGGCAAGGGGGGAGATTTTAAGAAAACGCTACCAATAAAAACCCCGTCGGAGAAATCCAACGGGGTTTAAAATCGGGATAAAATTCTGGATAATTATTTCTGGTCAGCTTCGATACTGATATTGACCAGGACATCATTGGAGACAGCCACACCGCCTTGATCAAGGATTTTATTCCAATTGATGCCGTAGTCCTGACGATTGACCGTGACGGAGCCCGTAATGCCGATGGCTTGAGAGCCCATCATGGTCTTGACCGGACCGGAAATGGTGACCGGGATCGTCACTTCGCGGGTCACCCCTTTCATCGTCAAATGACCCGTAATGGCCGAGGAGGTGAACTTTGTGCTGACAAAGGTGATCTTAGGAAATTTCTCCGCATCAAAAAAATCCGGGCTTTTTAGGTGAGCATCACGCTTGTCAATGCGGGTATTAATACTGGAAACATCAATGGTGATATTTGCCTTAGCATTATTCAAATCAGCCGGACTGTAGGTGATCTGCCCTTCAAATTTGTCAAAATTGCCCGGCACATTGCTGATCATCATATGCTTGACCGTAAATCCAAAAGTCGTATGTGCGGGATCAATCGTATAAGTGTCCGCCGCAAAAACAGCGGGCGCTATTAATAGGGAAAAGACCATGAGAACTGCTTGGATTGTTTGACGCATAGGAAGCCTCCTTAATTTTTTATACCGATACCTTTTTTGAACAAAAATAGATTAACTAACCCTAAGATGATTGTCAAGATAACTAATACACCCAGACAAAAAAACGGATCCACATCCGAAAACCCGAAAAACCCATACCTGAAACCGTTAACCATATAAACCAGCGGATTATACAAAGATGCTTTCTGGCATAATTCCGGCAGGCTGTGAATGGAATAAAAGACCCCGCCCAGATAAATAAAGGGAGTCAGGATAAAATTCTGAAAAAACGCCACTTCATCGAAATTGCGCGCATACATACCGTTGATCAAGGCCGCCTGAGAAAAGACCACCGCGCTTAAAGTCATGAACAACAAAATCGCCCACCAATGGGTCACCACCGGATGCACAAAAAACAAAGAAACCAAGAAGACCAAAACCCCCACGACGATACCGCGCACTACACCGCCTAGGACATACCCGGCAATAATGACCCAGTCGGGCGTAGGAGACACTAACACTTCTTCGATATTGCGCTGGAATTTGGCCCCAAAAAAAGAACTGACCACATTGCCATAGGAGTTGCTGATCACCGCCATCATCACAAGCCCCGGCACAATAAAGGCCATATAGCTGACCCCGTTAATGGCCCTGACCTGTGAGCCTATGAATTTCCCAAATATAACAAAATACAAGGTCTGGGTGATCAAGGGCGGCAGAAGCGTCTGGCTCCAGATCCGTATGATCCGGGTGGTTTCCTTGCGAACAATGGTTTTTAACGCAATGTAATGCTCGTAGCTGATCATTTTCTGAGTATCTCCAAAAATAATTTCTCCAGACGGTTGCCTTTAGGGTGAAAATCCGTGATCACAAAACCGCTTTGGGCCAATTTAAGGATGAGCTCATTGAGCTCTTCCCGTTTTTGGATCTCAATATCGAGCGTGTGCTCATCTATTTGAACGGGATTATACGCGCGGACACCTTCCAAAGAGAGCATTTCCTTGACGGTCACACGGTAGGTGTCCTGAGGGATCGTCCTTAAAAGGTTGCGGACACTGTCGAGACGCACAATTTCACCTTCCTTGATGATGGCACATTTGCGGCACATTTGCTCGACTTCTTCCAGATAATGGGTGGTCAGAAGAATGGTCGTGCCCGAAGCATTGATCTCGCTTAAATATTTCCACATGCCGTGGCGCAGTTCGACATCCACTCCTGCGGTGGGTTCGTCTAAGATCAGCATGCGCGGATGATGGATCAGGCCCCGCGCTATCATCAACCGGCGCTTCATACCACCCGACAGGGTGCGGGCCATGGCTTTGCGTTTTTCCCAGAGCCCTACCCTTTTGAGGATCTCTTGGGAGTCTTTCAAAGCAATTTTATAGTCAATGCCGAAATATCCTGCCTGATTGACCACGATGTCCTGTACCTGCTCAAACATATTGAAATTGAACTCCTGCGGAACAACACCGATGCATTTCTTGGCGGCTTCAAAATCAGTGTCGATGCTGTGCCCAAAAATCTTGACACTGCCTTGAGACTTGGTGACCAAGCCCGTCAAAATGCCGATGATCGTGGTCTTGCCGGCGCCATTGGCCCCCAACAGTGCAAAAAAATCGCCATCAGCGACGGTCAGATCAACCCCTTTAAGCGCCTTGGTCCCGGTGCGGTAAGTCTTGACTAAATTCTTGATTTCAATTGCGTTCATGTTTAACCTATTCATCCTTCCCTTACCGCTCACTTATAGCCTTTGTAACACTACGCAAGCGGGCTGCAGGGATAGGATTGTTATTTTTAACTCACTGTCATTTTTAGTTAAAAATTCGTTACTTTTTGGGGAATCCCGAGCCGAAGGGCGAGGGATGTCTGAACTTGCTTGAGCTCTTTATTTCCAGGGAAATAAAGAGCGAGTTGTTCAGACACCCAAAAAATAATGAATTTTTGACGTTAAAAAAATGACCGTGAGTTAAAAATAACAATCCTATCCCTGCAGCCTCACCGCAAATTCTAGGAACTACTTCATTTTAATAACGATCACTTCTTCCAACTGCGAAAGATCGACTGCCGGTTCGACTAGGCATTCGGCGGTGTGGCTGTTGCTGGAGGCCTGCACATCGGTGATCTGTCCTATCAGAATGCCCTCGGGAAAGGCGGAGCTTAGCCTTGAGGTTAAAAGCTCGTCGCCTACTTTAACGTCCGCGTTGATAGTCAAATACTGCAGACGGCAGATCCCCTGCAGGGTCCCTGTTAAAAGTCCGTTCTCCCGTGAACGCCCGACAACTGCCGCAACGGCAAATGCCGGATCTGACAAAAGGATCACCTTGGCGGTATTTTTTCCTGCCTCAAAGATCCTGCCCACCACCCCCAAAGGGCTGACCACCGGCTGTCCTACACTTACCCCCTCGGCACTTCCTTTATCAATGATTAAAGACGCATTCCAGTTAGAGGGATCCCGCCCTATAACATTAGCTGTGATCGAGACATAATTCTGATTGCGGCGAAAGGCCTGGATCTTGTCAAACCTCTCTGCCCTTTTTTCGCTCTCCTTGATAGCCAATAGCTCAGCTTTCAAGAGATCATTCTGCTTCCTTAAATGCACGCAGTCATCATAAGTTTCCCGATAGTAGAATAATTTCTTTAACTCAAAGACCGGCACCTGCCATAGACCTACCGGTCTTATCATCGTATCCAAAACAGCCCCGGCTTTAAAATTCTTCGGATGAAAAAAAAGGATCAGGAGAGGGACAACAAGGATGCTGACGTAAAGAAATTTTTTGAAAGTTTTGCGCCACACGATTTATTTCTTAGAAGTCTAATTTGGCCTGGGCTGTAAAACGACGGCGCATCGCGGGGGTCATATTCAGTGTCGCCCCTGTTCCGTTGACAACTGCCGTCAGGGGATCATCCGCCACATGCACAGGCAAACCTGTTTCTTCGGCAATGCGCTTATCCAAACCCCGAAGCAATGAACCTCCGCCGGCCATGACAATGCCGCGGTCAATCAGGTCGGCCGCCAACTCCGGAGGCGTATGCTCAAGCGTTGACTTAGAGGCATCCACAATGGCCTGAACCGGATCCTGCAGGGCCTCACGGATCTCGACCGATGTCACATTGATCGTTTTAGGCAGGCCTGCAATGAGATCACGTCCGCGTACATCCATGTTCAACTCTTCTTCCAGCGGATAGGCAGAACCAAGACGGATCTTGATCTCCTCTGCCGTGCGCTCGCCGATCATCAGATTATACGTTTTACGCAAGTATTCTATAATGGCCATGTCCATTTCATCCCCGGCAATACGGATGGATTTGGCATAAACCAGTCCTCCTAAGGATATCACCGCAAACTCCGTCGTACCGCCGCCGATGTCAATGATCATGTTGCCGGCCGGTTCATGCACGGGAAGACCCACCCCGATGGCCGCGGCCTTGGGCTCCTCAATCAAAATGACGTTACGCGCTCCTGCATGCTCGGCAGAATCAATGACCGCGCGTTTTTCAACCTGGGTAATCCCGGAAGGAATGGCGATCACAATCGTTGGCCTGAAAGAAAACCTGTTGGGCTGGACTTTCTTAATAAAATATTTGAGCATGGCCTCGGTCACTTCAAAATCCGAAATAACGCCGTCTTTCATGGGGCGGATGGCCACGATACTGCCCGGTGTACGGCCGAGCATCCGTTTGGCTTCTTCGCCCACTGCCAGCACACGGTTTGTTTCTTTTTCGATCGCCACGACAGAAGGCTCACACAAAACCACCCCTTCCCCTTTAACATAGACAAGGGTCGTGGCAGTCCCTAAATCGATCCCGATATCCTTGGAAAAAACCCCGAGAACTTGATCGTATATAAATTTAAAAAACTTTTTGATCGTATTAATCATGGGCACCATCTTATCGAAAAGGCCATAGACTGTCAAACGATTTTTAGGTATGGGAATTCGCTAAGTTATTGGATTTGAGATAGTTTCATTGAAGGACGTCAAAAGATTGCTTCGCTTCACTCGCAATGACACGGGACTAACCACTATAATCTTGGGGTCAATTTTTTTATATCCCTTACAAAAGCGGGATAGGATTTACGACAAGATTCGATTGTACCGACGCGGCAGCCTAATTTCAGGCCCAGCACGGCGAAGGCCATGGCCAAACGATGGTCGTGATGGGAGTCGAGCAAAACCCCGCTTTTATACGCGGCTTGCGGCTCGATCATTAAAGCATCAGGGGTTTCACTGACACAGGCCCCGATCTTTAAAAGCTCATGCCTCAAGTCACTGATGCGGTCTGATTCTTTGGCGCGGGCATGGCGGATACCGACAAGTTTTGTTCTGCCCTTTGCAAAAAGGGCCAGAATGCTCATGACCGGCACAAGGTCCGGACAATCTTTTAAAGAAAAAGTGCCGCCCTTGAGATCAAAAGGCCCTTTGATTTGGACGGACCTCCCGGTCGTTTTTAAACGGACCCCCATACGGTCCAGAAAATCCAGTATATGCCCGTCGGACTGGATCAAATGATCGTCGAATTTTCCCTGCAATACAACCCGGGAGGGCAAAAGCGCACAGGCGGCCAGCCAATAGGCCGCGAGACCATAATCCGACGGCACATAAAAATCCTTTAGTCCTTTGAAAACCTGAGCTCCTTTAATTTCAAATTCTCTTTGCGATAGACGCCTAACAAGAATCCCTGACTTGGCTAAAATTTCTTGCGTCATCTGAACATACTCACGGGAAACCAGTTTTTTACCGCTTAAGACAAGACGGGAATCGACCCCCAAAGAAGGCAAAGCGATCATCAAAGCAGAGATAAATTGAGAACTCAAAGAGCCGTCAATGGACAAACGCCCCCCCTGCAGTGAACCTCCTTTAAATAAAATAGGGACAGACTCCTGTTTTCCAGTCCCCTTGATCTGCATGCCCTGTCGACGCAACGTTTCACATAAGTGCCGGCAGGGACGGCCCACCAAGGTGCCTTTCCCTCGCACCTTGGCCTTATGCGTAAAGAGCCCCAGCAAAGGCAGTAAAAATCGTAACGTGGTCCCTGATTCACCGACGAAGAATGTTTCTTGAGGATTCGGGATGACGAGAGGATAAGAGGCTTTGACGACGTAGACATCCCCTTTACAACTGATCTTTGCTCCCAAAGCTTGGGCGGTTTGAATGGCGATGAGCGCGTCCTCGCAATCCGAGGCATGCCTGATACGGGACGTCCCTCCAAGGGCCGCTATGAGGAATGCACGAATGGAATAGGATTTGGAGGCAGGCAGATGGATACGGCCATAAAGACCTTTGAGAGCTCGGAGATTGAGAATCACGGCTTTAAAACCACGGTATCATTTTTACGCACTTCACCGCTGGAAAAGGGAGGAATAAGGTCGGCCGCTGACATTTCATCCTGCACCCGGGTGGCTTTAACATCCCCTAAATATTCGTCCCCCCGGTAGACGGAAAGGATGTCTTCGGGTTTAACCCCCTGCTTTTGACCCAAATTAAAGACCACAAACTGGGCATCCTTGTCCACACTTAAAATATGCCCTTTGGTGCCTTCCTGAGGATTGACCACGATCTTGTCTAACTCCAGCTTATCATGGCCGCTACGGGCGGGCGAGACGACTTCATTCGCAATTTGTTCGGCCGGTGTACGCTTGTCATAAGGTCTCATCTGGGCTTTGAGCTCGTCGATCTGGGCTGCCATGCTCTTTTTGGTTTCCAGCAATTGCCCCAAGCGCGCCTCTAAATCTTTAGACTTGTCCTGTGCCGCTTTTAAAAATTCCTGATACTGGGCTAATTTGGCGCCGGAGTCATCGAGATCCGCCCTGATTTTTTCTTTGGTCTTGTTGAGCGTTTCCATTTGTTCTTTGAGCTCGTTATTTTCTTTTTTCAGAGCGTTACGCAGTCCTTCATTGAGGTCCCGCTCATCAAGCAGGCTGTTAATCTTCTGGTCCGCTTCTTTATTCTTATCTAAAGCCAGACCCAGCTTACCCTGAATATCTTTAACCTGAGCCTGCAGTTTGAGCTCGCTGGCACGACTGGCTTCCAGGTCTGACTCAGCATTTTTACGCCAGTGCTCTTCTTTATGGTATAAATAAAAACCGATGCTGGTTGATGACACCAATAAAATGATGATCAGCACGACAAAAATGCTAAGGGTTTTTCCGGCTTTGTTGATCATAGAATCCCTGAAATTTATACGATCCAGTCAGATATAAAATTTTCCTATTAAGTATACATTATAGCAAAGAAGAAAAACAGCAGTAAAGTTTAAATTTACAAATCGTCCTTATTGAATTCCTGCGGGATGGGACAGGAAAATTCAACAAAAGCTTTGCGGATGGGATGTATAAAACCAATACTTTGCGCATGCAGGGCCAGGCGCGGGAAACTTTCTTTTCGGCCGTATTTTTCATCTCCTAAAATCGGATGGCCTAAATGTTTCATGTGGACACGCAGCTGATGCGTGCGTCCGGTTTGGGGAAAAAGTGCCACTAAGGTCGATTTAGAAAAACGCTTAAGCACCTCGTACAAAGTCAGGGCCTCCTTACCGCCGCCTTCTTGGGCGATCTGGCGTTGGTCGTGGTATTTTCGATGCCGCTCCAAGGGAGCTTCAATGATCCCCTCGTCAAACTGCACGCTTCCCTGCACGCGGGCCACATAGCGCTTGATGACCGTATGTTTTTCAAACTGCCGGCCTAAACGGGCGTGGGCCACATTGGTCTTGGCAATGAGGATCAGACCCGAAGTGTCACGGTCCAGCCGATGCACAATGCCGGGCCTCACCGGACCGTTGATATCGGACAATTCTTCCTTAAAACGGAACATCAAACCATTGACCAAGGTGCCGCTCTGGGAACCGCTGGCCGGATGCACGGTCAGGCCCGCAGGCTTGTTAATGACCACCAAATCCTCATCTTCATAAAAAATATCCAGGTCCATTTTCTCGCTGGGAATGTCTTTAGGGGCAAATGCCTCTTCCTTAATATCAACTTCGATACGGTCCCCGGCATTCACTTTATATTTGACCTTCTGCAGGCGGCCGTTGACCCGGACCTGGCCGGCCTCGACCATTTTTTTGATGAATACCCGCGAAGGCACTTCGGGAATCGCATTGGCCAGATAAACGTCCAAACGTAAATCCCTATACTCCTGAGGCACTGTCAGTGTTTGTTTCATTTTTTAAATGCCCTCATCAATATCAAACCCGCGGTAAAAACACCTAAAGCCACATATTGGGCCAGACTCAACCCCCACCAGACCATGTCATGGTCGGCCCGATAAAACTCGACGATAAAGCGCTCTAGGGCCGCCAGCCACAGATAAAGAATAAAAATAAAACCGGGCTCATATTTTTTTTTCTGGGCCTCTTTAAGAATTAAAAAGATCAAAAAAAGCCCGGCCGTTTCATACAGCTGGGTCGGATGCAGGCGGGCCCCGTGCACCGGATAATAGATCCCCCATGAGACGCTCCTGCCGTAACAGCAGCCGTTAAAAAAACACCCGATGCGGCCGATCGACTGGCCCAAGGCGATATAGGGGGCAACCAGATCCATCACCGGTTTTAAGAAAAGCTTTTTACGGCGGGCAAACCACACCCCCGCCAACGTCCCTCCTAAAAATCCACCCTGCCAGGCCAGACCGCCTTTTTGCAGCATCAGCATTTCCATGAGATTATTGCTGTAATAGGACCATGTGATAAAAATATAAAATATCCTGGCCCCGATGATCCCCCAAAGCATGCACCAGAAGACCAGATCATACGCGGTGTCCTGAGAGATGTTGTAGCGGGCGGCGTCACGGCTTAATAAATACGTGCAGACCAAAACGGACAAGGCCAGCATGACGCCGTAGCTGTAGATGGTGAAGGATCCGATCGTAAAAAGTATAGGATGCATGGTTTTATGGTTCTTTGTAGTTTTATGCTGGTCAGGTAATCTATGTGCGTGGGATGGAAGGGCAGCTATTATGTTTTCGGAACATTCGGGGATTTTTGGCCAAAAGTTTGCGAGGATTTACAACAAATTTTTTCCAAATGAAGAGAATCTTTAGAAAAAATTTGTTGTAAACCGAAGCAAACGGCCAAAATATCCCGTTCCGAGAACATAATAGCTGCCCTTCCATCCCTGCATGACGTACCCATTTAAAATCCCAAAAAACTTCATTTTGATGCCGGGATACATCTTAACAGAATTATCGCGGCACCGATAGTGATCGCGCTGTCGGCCACATTGAAGACCGGCCAGATACGAAAATCAATGAAATCAATCACGTAGCCTAAAAAGATGCGGTCGATCAAATTGCCGATGGCCCCGCCTAAGATCAAGGAAAACGCAATGACGTAGGTGCGGCTAAGCTGGGGGCTGTTACGGTAGTAATAAATATTATAAATCAAAAGACCGGTCAAGATCACAGGGATGATGATGAAGACTGCCCCGCAATCCTTGAAAAATCCAAAAGCAATACCGGTATTGTGGACTAAGGTAAAATGAAAAATATTGCGGATAACCGCAATCGACTCATTAAGGTCGAGAAATCCGGAAAAGAAATTCTTGGTCAGACGGTCTAAAAGGACGACCCCTGAAACCCCTGATAAGAAAAATATAATGTCCCACTGGGAACGCTTGGGATCTCGCATTGTAGGAGGCCTAGCGTTTTTTGGATTCCAGCTGCTCCTGGCATTTCAGGCAGGTTTTTGCATGCGGAATCGCCTTCAGACGGGTCGCTGGAATTGTTTTTTTGCAGGAAATACACAAGCCGTAATTACCTTCTTCGATACGGTCTAAAGCTTCATTCACCTGATAAAGAAGTTCTCTGTCATTAGAGGCTAACCCTAATGTAAATTCACGGTCATACATATCTGTCGCCACATCCGCCATATGCAGAGCATGACCCGAAACATCCCCTCCCCTGTCATTACCGCTTCCGGTATTCTCCTCGGACAAATGATGGATATCACCGGTGATCTGCTCTTTGATTTTCAAAAGGGCCTTTTTAAACGGTTCAAGTTTCGGATCTATTTTTTTCTTCTTTACGGCCATTTTTTCCCTCCTCAAGGAACACTATTCTACAGTTTGTGTACAACGCGCGCATAGCGACGGATGTTGCTGGGACATTCCGACATCCACACGCCAATTCCAACAACGCGCACATTTTACCCCATCCGCCGGATAAATCTCAACTTGGGTCTGATTAAAATAATCACTTAGTCCGGCGTCGATCTTCGGGACCTGCTTTAATTCAACCTGAGAGACGATAAAAATTGATGCCAAATGGTCTTTAAAAGAATTGAAATATTCAAAATCGCGCGCGCTTGACGTTAAAATCACCGCTTTAGCTTCCAAACCGCTGCCGATCTTCCCTGCTTTTCTGTGTTCATCTAAGGCCTTCAGGACATAGCCTCGCATATCCAGAAGGACACTAAACTTTCCATCCATATCCCCGGATATCCAGCGCTCATCAACCACGGGCCAGTCCAGACAATGCACACTGGCAAAAGACTCATCCCTCTTTAACCTCGGAGCGAACCTTAATGTTTCCTCGGCGGTAAAAGGCATGACCGGAGCTAAAACCCGCGTCAAAGCATCAAGAATATAGTAAAGAACTGTCTGGGCGCTCAGACGTTGCTTCGAATGAGCGGGGCAAGTATACAGCCGGTCTTTAAGGATGTCAAGATAAATGCTCGAAAGATCTTCATTGCAAAAACTATAAACCGCCTTAAAAACCTGCACGAAATCATAGCGCTCGTAGGCTTGGTCTAATGCTTCAATTGTCCGGCCCAAACGGTTTAAAGCCCAGCGGTCAAGTTCCAGGATCTGGGCATACTCTAATATATGTTCATCCGGATTGAATCCATGCAGATTGCCCAGCAAATAACGCAGGGTGTTACGGATCTTGCGGTAGGCATCGACCAAACGGTCTATGATCTCTTTGGAGATGCGCACATCCTCATTGTAGGAACTGGAAGCCACCCACAAACGCAGGATCTCGGCGCCATGGGTATCGATGATCTCCTGGGGCTTGATGACATTCCCCAGAGATTTGGACATTTTCCGGCCGGCACCATCGACGACAAAACCGTGGGTCAAAACCTGCCGGTAGGGCGCGTGTCCCCTGACGGCGACGGACGGGATCAAAGACGACTGGAACCAGCCGCGATGCTGATCAGAACCTTCCAAATAAAGGTCCGCAGGCCATGGGCTTTTGATCATTTCACCAAAAACCGCCTCATGGCTGACACCGGAATCGAACCAAACGTCTAGGATATCCTGGGTCTTTTGGAAATCACGGCCCCCGCAATCAGGACATTTAAAACCATCCGGCACAAGCTCCTTAATGTCCCGTTCAAACCATACGTCACTGCCGTGCTTTTTAACGAGACCGGCCACATGCTCGATCACCTCAACAAAAAGTTTTTGTTGGTTGGCGCACCCCGTACAGATCACGGCCGGGATCGGCACCCCCCAAAGACGCTGTCTGGAAAGACACCAGTCCGGCCGGGTGCTGATCATCCCCTCAATGCGCTCGCGCCCTGCTGAGGGGAACCACCGGACTTCATGGTCAATCACCTGCCTTAATTGACCGCGTAAATGATTGTGGTCAATATTCAAAAACCATTGCTCGGTCGCCCGGAAAATAATGGGATTCTTGCAGCGCCAGCAGTGGGGGTAACTGTGCCCAATATTATCCGCAGCGAACAATAGTCCCCTTTCTTTCAGATCCGCCATGATGGGCCCGTTGGCTTTGAACACGTGCTGACCGGCAAAGGGAGAGCCTTCTTCGGTGAAAACCCCTTTTGAATTGACCGGCATGAGTACGGGCAAATGGTTGCGTAAGCCCGTCTGAAAGTCCTCCTGGCCGTGGCCGGGGGCCGTATGCACAATACCTGTACCGTCCTGGTTTGTCACATAATCCGCACAGACCACCGGACAATGTTCCCTCTTTGCAAAAGGATGGATATAGGTCAGCCGGGTTAAATCCCGGCCCTTAAAAAAAGAAACTGCTTTTATTTTTTCCGTCTGGGAATCTCGGTTTAATACAATCTCTGCGCGATTCTTCTCCACAATGATGATCTCGCCGTTAACCTCCCAGGCGCCATATTCAAAATCCGGATGGACTGCGGCGGCCACATTCGCAAGCAGGGTCCAAGGCGTTGTCGTCCAGATGAGCAGAGAAACCTTACGCTCGTGGGGAATCCCCAGCACTGACGGATTTTCAACCTCGAAACGCACAAAAACCGTTGATGATGTGTGGTCTTCATATTCCACTTCCGCCTCGGCCAAAGCGGTTTCACAGCTGAAACACCAGTTGACTGGCTTGAGGCTGCGATAGACATAGCCTTGCCGGGTCAGTTGGGAGAGTGATTTTAAGATCCAATATTCATAAGAAGGATTTAAAGTCAGGTACGGGTCGTCCCACTGGGCAAAAATCCCCAAACGCTTGAATTCCTCGCGCTGAACACCGACGAACTTCATAGCGTAATCATGCGCTTTTTTACGAAAGACGAGGGTATCAAAATCGGTTTTGGATGCTTTCATATCCTTGAGCAGTTGATGCTCAATGGGCAGGCCATGGCAGTCCCAGCCCGGGATATACAAAGCATCAAAACCTTTCATCGTCTTGTATCGGACGATCATGTCCTTGAGGATCTTGTTGAGCGCATGTCCGATGTGGATATGGCCGTTGGCATACGGAGGGCCGTCGTGCAGAATAAAAGGCGTCCGGCCCCGGCTCTTCTGGCGGATGTGGTCATAGATTCTGTCTTCCTGCCAGGCTGCAAGGGTTTGCGGCTCCCTTACGACTAGCCCCGCCTTCATAGGAAAATCCGTCTTGGGAAGATTTAATGTCTTTTGATAGTCCATAGAGTCCTATTTAATATACTTTCCGATGATCAGGCCCAGCTCTTTTTTCTTTTTGGCCGGGATCATCTTGGGGTTTGTTACGATCGCGAATTTTAAAGCATCGCAGGCGCTAAAATGTTTTAGTTTCCCGACTTGGACGATCGCTGATCTTAAAATGGCTTTAGCATTGGCCACATTTTTACCCAAATATTCAAGGATCATCTCAATCGTCACGGCATCATGCGACGGATGCCAGCAGTCATAGTCGGTCACAGCCGCGAGAGTCGCGTAAGAGATCTCTGCTTCCCTGGCGAGTTTGGCCTCGGTCAAATTTGTCATTCCAATGATGTCCATGCCCCAGCTGCGATAAAGATTGGACTCGGCTTTGGTCGAAAACTGCGGGCCCTCCATGTTCACATAGGTAGCCTTGCGGTGGACTTTGATATTTAATTTCTTGGCGCTTTGCTCGAGAATGTCCGCAATCTCTTTGGAAACAGGGTCGGCAAAAGCCACGTGGGCCACAATGCCGCGGGTAAAAAAAGTGTCCTGGCGCGCACGACGCGTACGGTCGAGGAATTGATCGGGAATAACAAAATCCATGGGCTTATATTTTTCTTTAAGGCTTCCGCAGGCTGAGACGGACATGATCGCTTCGACCCCTAATTTTTTCATGCCGTAAATATTGGCGCGATAGTTGATCTCTGAAGGACTGATGCGATGCCCCCGGCCGTGGCGCGGCAGGAAGACCACGGGAATGCCCTCTAGTGTTCCGGTCATGAATTTATCTGACGGCGCACCAAACGGTGTTTTGACAATGACTTCTTTGAGCTTCGCTATCCCTTCGATCTGATATAAACCACTGCCTCCGATGATCCCGACTGTTGCCATATATCCCTCCGTCTTTATTTAGGTTCTGTCAAAAGTACGCTTAGGTCATTGACGCGGGGCCTGTCCTTAGCCTCAATACTAAGGTGCTCCTCCGTCGGGGGCTGCCCTGACGGAAGCTCCGATGGTGGTTTGCCCTCAACCGCCCCTTTGAACAGGGGCCGTGCGCGCCTTAGTATTGAGGCTAAGGACACCCGCTAATCCACATATTTATTTAGCAAGTTTTCCGGAGCGCTTTCTTGCGGCGCTCAAAGCAGCCTTCATTAACTTTTCAAACACATTATTTTTAAAGAACACCTTCATGGCCGCCTCTGTCGTGCCGCCCTTGGATGTGACTTTGGCGCGTAACTGGGCGGCGTCCAATGAGCCGGCCTTTAATAAATGGGCACTTCCAAGTAAAGTATTATAGACCAATAGCTTGGCTTGCTCTTTGTTAAAACCCAATTTTTCAGCCGCGGCGGTCCATTTTTCGACCAGTAAAAACACATACGCCGGCCCGCTGCCTGAAACGGCGGTCAAGGCATCCATCTGGGCTTCCCTGACAACGACGGTCCGGCCGATCGTTCCTAAAATGGTCTCTGCTAGTTTTAAATCCGCCGGTTTGGCATAACGGCCTCCCGATATGCCGATCGTCCCCTCTCGGATCAACGCCGGTAAATTGGGCATGGCACGCACCACTTTTGTCTTGCCGCCCAAATGCTTCTCAAAATATCTTGTTGTCAGTCCCGCGGCAATCGAAATAAACAGTTTCTTTTCAGGCGCAGTGACTTGTTCTAAAAGGGGTGCCATATCCTGCGGTTTGACTGCCAGAATAAGCACGCCTGAGGATTCTACCACTTTCGTGTCCCCAACGACAATGTTGTGGTATTTTTCTTTCAAATATTTCACACGTGCGGGATTTGATTCACAAATATGCACATCATACTTGGGAGCAAGCCCCTTAATCAAAGCCTCCCCCATATTACCGCCGCCGATCAATCCGATTGTCTTCTTTGTCATATTAGTCCTCTTTAAAAATGGCTCTCCCCAGACGCACCATGGTTGAGCCTTCTTCGATTGCGATCTGATAATCGCTCGTCATGCCCATCGATAAAATGCCCACATCGACCCCGGGATGCCCGGCAAAACGCGACTGGATTTCCTCTTTGACCGCGCGCAGGTCTGAAAATGTTTTGCGGATCTTCCCCTCATCTTCGGTATAGGGGGCCATACACATAAGCCCCTTGACCCTGACATGCCTAAGCCCCGAGATGCTCTCGATCAAAACACACGCTTCTTGCGGCGCGGCGCCGAATTTCTGTTCTTCCCGGGCGGTATTAAACTGCACCAAAATTTCAACAGTGCCTCCTGTTTTAGCGGCTTGTTTCTCGATCTCCTGTGCCAGTTTCAGACTGTCCACCGATTGGATCAAAGAAGATACTTGAATCGCATCTTTAGCTTTATTTGTCTGTAAATGACCGATCAAATGAGCTTTGATATGCGGATTCTGCTTTAAAAGCAAAGGAAATTTCATCTGGGCTTCCTGTACACGGTTTTCCGCAATATGCCCAATGCCGGCATCAATGGCCTCCTGAATCATCTTAAGAGGCACATTCTTGGTCACCCCTACGACGGTTATGTCTTTGGCGACACGGCCGCCTTTACGGCATGCCGTTTCTATACCGGCTAAAACTGTTCTGATATTCTCTTTAATCATCATCAGCTCATCATCACTATTTAAATAATGGACAAGGGTAGCACAAATCTGCGGACAGGTCAACGAAGAGCTGGCGGGCCTACCACTTCAACGACTTTATCAATAAGGGCCTGCAGTTTAAGGGGCTTGAGAAGATAGGCCTTGACACCGTGGCGTACAAACAGGGGCTCTAACTCATTATAAGCGGTCAGAACGACGACCGGGATATTGACGTATTCGGGAATTTTGGATTTCTCCATGATGAAGGTATACCCGTTCATCTTGGGCATTTGGACATCCAGAATGATCAAATCCGGTGTTTTAGTCTTCAGACACTCCAGGGCTTCGTTACCGTCGAAGGCCGTCAGCACAGCATACCCCCGCTCTTCCAATTTACGTTTGGAAATTTCCACCACTACGGGTTCATCGTCAACAACTAAAATCGTTTTAGGCATAGGAATATCTTAAGCCGCAGGCCCCACCACTTCAGAGACTTTATCAAGGAGTTCCTGCATATTAATAGGTTTAAGCAAATAGCCCTTGACGCGATGGCGTTTAAACAACGGCCCTGTTTCACTGGAGGCGGTCACCATCACGACAGGAATATTGACGTATTGAGGATTTTTATTCTTTTCTATGATAAAGGTGTATCCGTTCATATCAGGCATATGAACATCCAAAATAATGAGGTCAGGGATTTGGGCCTTCAGGCATTCTAAAGCTTCATTGCCGTTGGAAGCCACAAGTACGCCATATCCGCGCTCCTCTAACTTGCGCTTGGAAAGTTCTGTCGCCAAACGGTCATCGTCAACCACTAAAATGGTCTTTAACATATAATTATTTTATACTACCCGAGTCATCTACAAAAGGAATTTCTAAATTAAATATCTCGGCCGTGATAAACTCCAGGGCTTGCTTGTAAGCTCCCAGACGCTCTTGACTGTTTTTAGCCCCTGAGGGATCAAAAAACAGGTCCATACTTGTTGTCCTTAAATAGTAAAGAGCGCTGTTAACACAACACCCGGGAAATTGCCGGCATAAATAATCCGCGTACAAGGGCATCTGGAATGATTTAACATGCTCGCGGATATAGTCACGGTTTAATTTAAGCCCGGGAATCCCGGAAATGTCTTGGGGCATGCTCTCCACAGAGCCTGTTTTATAATCTAAAATTAAAATGGTTCCGTCAGTCAATTCATCAACACGGTCAACCCTGTAGGTCCAATGCACCTTTTGGCCTGCCAGTGTGAGGGTCTCTTCAAACTTCTTTTCTACCCAAAGCACCTTTTGGACCTGATCCCGGCAACGGGCGGCTTCAAAATTTAAAAACCTTTCTAGTCTTGTTTTTAAGACCGTTTCCATCAAAAAAGCATCGCTGCGCCCTGCGCGGCCGAAGACAGCGGCAAACTTGCTTTCGTAAATTTTCTGGAAATATTTACGGAAAGTTTCATCGAGCAATGGTTTTTTCCCGACAAACCCGCCAAACGCTTCCTCAAGCAGGTCATGAATGAACGTACCAATATGACGAGCCTCGGGATTGTCCAATAAATCATCCTTGGGCCTCAATCCCAGAATATACTGGCAATAAAAAGCGTACGGATTTTTGAGATACGTGTTGATGCTGGTGGAAGAAAACCTGAAACTTTTAAGATATTCCAGCATCGATGCTGTTTTGGGGATGCTTCGGCTTTTCTTTTCTACGGAAACATCAAAAGCTCCCCTGATGATCTCAAGGCCCCCTATCACACCCAAACGCTGTTCCTTCTCCCAGATGAGTTCTTCCAAAAACCGGCTTCGCACGCGGTCATTGTTCTGCTGATAGATCAGATGCACGTTTTGGGCCGCACTGATTAAGCGCATGAAACCATAGCGCTGGATCTCTTCTTCCAGCTCAAGACGGTCAAGATCCAGTTTGATCATCACCTCCCGGGGTATCAAGGGCTCATAAATGTTTAAATTAGGCAACAGGCCTTCATTGACGTCCACTACGATCACATTCTTAAAATTCAAAGCACGGGTTTCAAAAAGCCCTAAAATCTGCACGCCCTTGAGCGGTGAGCCTGAAAACGCCACCATTTCGGCCGACAAACGCTCTTTTAAAACCCGGAACAATTCCCTGGGCTCGAAGACCTCCCGGGCAAAGCTGCAGGATGCCAATTCATCAGCAATGTCCTTCATACGCAGGGCAATCTCGGCGTTAAACGGATATTGATCCATGGCGCTATTGCTTTGCATCAAATCGACAAACCCTCCCAAGGCCCGGGCCAAATCCTCCGGAGAACATATATTTTCAAAATCTTTAAAAAATACTTGATGGACCAAGTGCGCCTCTTTCTTGAGTTCACTTAAAGAAACGCTGACATCCATCGCCTGCAAGGTTTCAAGAACCAAACTTAAAAGCTTCTCATCCCGGATAATTTCGCCTAAATCCAAAAATATGCGGCCGGACAGGTCGCTCAATACCTCACCTTTGAGCACTTCTTCTATTTTTGAAACCAACACACGCGTAAGACCGGGTTTATCTGCGGCACTCAAATTCCTGACCAGAGCCTGCCCTAAGAGGCGCAAATAGTCCCTGGTATAATACAGCGAGCCCTTACGGTGATTCTGGGCTTCTATCACCAATGTCAAAAGCGTATATAAAGCGCTGCGTTTAAGCGGATACCCCATGGATATATTAAATTCCCCGAGCTCCTCTCCCAGCGCGGTCAAGAGCGTCAGAAGAAATTCACCGTCGGGCAAAACAATGACCGTTGACTCAATATCCCCGATCCCCTGCAGGATCCGGTTGACCATGCCCGCCTGAAGGTGGCTGTCAAAAGCTTCATAGACCTTTAGCTCAAATTTACCGGGTTTAACCCGGGGACCTTCAAGAATCGGAGTCCCAAAAGTCTTGGCAATGCGCTCAAGTGCCGGCCAACGCCTCTGATCACCCTGCATGAACAGAACTGCTGAGGCCCGCCCATAAATATTCCTGATAACCGCATTTTCAGTCCGGTGAAGATAAAAGAAATTGCAAAATAAGATTTCATCGAAGGGACTTAAGTCACAGGCACTGACACGGCGTGAGGCCTCTAGGTATCTAAACCCGCGCGGGGCTAATTGCCGCTGTTGAAGATGCCGGTGATAGGCCCCCCGCAATACAAACAAATTCATCAGAAGCTTATTGATATCTTCGGGTACGCTGTAACCTATTTGGGCGTGCTCTTTAATGCGGCTCAAGGATTCCGACGGCACATCCTCCAGATCCAACTGCTCGATAAAATGAAGGATCTCCCGGGCCCATGGTAAAAACTGGGCGAAAGTCTCGCGATTGTGACAAACCCAAGGGCATAGTTCACGCGCTAACCGATAAATGGTATAGCAGTGGTCCAGTTCACTGCCCGCTGAAAACGGCTTTAGGCCATACGCCACATAAGCCATCCAGTCATCGATGGTAAAAAACTTGGGCGGCACAAATGCACGGCCGATGCGGCGCGCCAATTCCTTCTTGATAAACAGCTGGGGACGCCGACCGCCGAAAACAAGACATAGTCGGGAGAGATCCCCGCCCTTCTCACTATAATAACGATAGATATAGTCCACTACATGAGGGAGAAACTCTTCGGTAAATGGAACTGTAATAATCTTGCTCATAGCCCTGTGCCCTGCAGGTCCTGTCTCGGACTTGCCATTAAGGTACTCCTAATTGAACCGCGTTTGTTAAAGCCCTACAGAACGGTGGTTTCCCATAACAAGCCCCTTGGGCAGTCACCGTCCGCCCCTTAATGGCAAAACTCCAAGCCACCCGCCGCAATGTACAAAGAAAAGTAGTGCCTGTCCCTACTTTTTAAGCGTTTCCTTGCGTGCATTGCAAGTGATAAATTTGTTATTATGAGCGACCTGTCATTTTTTAGTCAAAAGGTCTTTATTTTTTCGGGAATCCCTCGACTTTTTTGTCGAGGGATGGCTGAACTTGTTTGTGCCTTAAAGTTCCAGAGAACTTTAAGGCGAGTTGTTCAGCCACCGAAAAAAAAAGAGCTTTTGACGTTAAAAAAATGACCGCGAGCGAATAATAACAAATTTATCACTTGCAATGCATGCGCGCCGCTCATTGATCTTGTAAATATAAAACATGCCCCGAAATTTTATACTTCGGGTAAAATTGTCGGACTAATTCGATATAGCCTTCCATCTGCTTTTGATGTTCGCCGGAAGCGGCGCCGGACAATTTATAGTCTACGATCCAGACTTCGTCCTTGAGCACGATCAGGCGGTCTATGCGCTTGGTGTCTCCGCATGCATTCACAAATTCTTTTTCGCATAAAACCTCTGCATCAGCCGGAAGATAAAAGAACCGTCGCACGTCCTGACGGTTAATAAAAGAAAGGATCTGCGCAATAGCGCTCTCCCCTTCCTTATCTTCCCCACAAGGACGAGGGATTAGCTGACAGGAGCAATTCCATGCTTCTTTGATTGCGGCCTCGGCATTGCTGTCGCTCAAAGACCTGATGAACATCAAGACCGCATGATAAAATTCCCCCTTGCGCGCCCGGTCCGCGGATCTCGCAGGACGGTCCAAAAATTCTTCCCGTAATCCCTTCCACCCAGAAAATTTGAAAGGTTTGATCTTCCAGCGAGTTTCTTGGGGGACATGAGACGCCAGACGTTGGCGGGGCGTGCCTGTGCCCAGACATTCCTCCGGTATCAAAAACCGCGCTGGATTAACGCTGTTGCCTACTTTAGAAGGCACAAAAATATAAAGCTCCTCGATGGCACGCGTTAACGCCACATAAGCGGTATTCAATTCAATCAAAAAAGCTTTTTTATATTCCTGCTCATACCTGTCCTGCAGTTGAGGACAAAACTGCCGGTAGCTTTCCTTAAGCCTTAAAAGCCCCATACCCTCTTGTTTAATATCCAGAATATAGGCCTGACTGCCATCGCGTCCGCCGCTTGAAGCTTTAATATCCATCTCGAAATACGGCACGATCACCACCGGGAATTCCAGCCCCTTTGCTTTATGCACCGTTAACACCCTGAGGGCATCCACATCCGCCATCGGGACGAAACGCTCTTCTCCCTCAAGCTTCTCATAATAATCCAGAAAATAAGACAGGTCACAGCTTTGAGATTCCTGCCTTTTGACCAACTCCAAAAAATGCATGAAGAATCCCAGAGAACCGGGGAAATGTTTTTCTAACCCCAAGCGCCCAATGATTGCGGCTGTTAGCTCGTATAGAGGATAAATCCCTGCCTGCCCTAGAGATTCTTCAAAGAACGACTCCCATGCCGCCGGAAATATATCACGGAAATGTTTGTAAAAACATACGGCTTTGTTTTGCTTGGAAAGCAGAGCACAGTCAAAAAGAAAATCGCGCAAGACTTCGGGGGCGAGACCCGTGGCTTTGGGTAGAAGCTCTCCTAAACAAAACTGCGCAAAAGCATTATTGTCCGTGGGAGAAGCTAAAAAAGTCAACAGGTCTATCAGCTCAGCGATCAGCGGATTATTCTTAATATCGCTCGTCCGCTCGGACTGGGCCCAAAGCCCTTCTTGCAAAAGCCATTGGGTGATCTCTTCGACTTCCTCATTGCCGCGGGTCAAGACTGCGATGTCTTTTAGAGAAAAACGCCTGCGCAAATCCGCCACTAGAGCTGTCAGCTGTCCACGAAGCTCCAAGGCCCTTTCCTGTTTAACACGTCCCTGCAGATGAACCACCCTCACCACCCCGCCGGCTAAATCCTTGCCCGGCAATTGTTGGGCGTTGGCAAAGGTATCGGCAATTGACGCAAATTCACTTTCTGAAAAATGAATATCCTTATGACGTTTGCTGCCTTTAGAATCTTGCAGACGCCGATCTAAAAAGCCGCGTAAATTGTCCAAACTAAACACGCGGTTATTAAACCTGATGATCTGTTCATAACTTCGGTAGTTGTGGTCAAGGCTCCTGACTTTGACATTAAAATGCGCCAGCTGGCTCTGTAAGGCATCGAATAAACGGCTCTCCCCGCCGCGAAAGGCATAGATCGCCTGCTTCTTGTCCCCCACATAAAAAAGAGAACCGCCATGGGCCAACGCTTCCTCAACCATTGTTGATAGATTGCGCCACTGGGAAAGTGAAGTATCTTGAAACTCATCTATCAAATAATGTTCGAAGCGTGCGGCCAGACGGAAATACAACTCCTCAACCGTGACCAACCCGTCCTCAAAAAGAGAAGCGGCGCGACGGTTAAGCTCTTCTAAGAACAGCACATCATCCCTTTGGGACAGCCGTCCAAAACAGGATAAGAGCCGGCCGAATAAAACAACATACGGGTCAAACATGCTTTGCGCTTCCCAAAGACAAAGATCATGGATTTCCCCCCGAAGTTTTAGCCACAACTTCTCAAGCGAGGGGGAAATCGTCCCCCCTTTATTCATAGGAAAATCCTCTTTAGCCCAACAGGCGTTAAGTTGATCCACATCAAAAACACCTTTTTGACAATCCACCAGCTCCTCTAAATGATCAAGGAGATTTTTTTTAGTCTCTGGGGGACAAATGTTCTTTAACTCCTGCATGAGAGCGTAAATTCTTTTCTTACGCGATAAAGAGTCCTCATCCGACGGGGATACTAAAAAGGCCTTCTGGTAAGTGTTGTATTGCCTGAATAATTCACTGATGACTAAAAGAAGGTCCTCCTTGGGAAACCACCCCCAACGGTTTTCCAGAAATAAATACTGGCGCACAAAATCCTCGAAAGCCCGGCGCAGGGATATATCATGGTCCGCTTCTTCTAAAAGCTCATCAAGGCTTAGCTGCAGGTATTCCTTGGAGTTGCGCTGGATCTTAAAGCGGGCTGAAAGCCCTATCTTGAATGAACAGCCGGATAATAATACATTAATAAAACTATCAATGGTCTGGACCCCAAAATAATGATACTGACGGATCACATCATTCATCACAGCAAAAGCCAGAGGACTTGCAGCGGCAGAATCCAATCCCAAGGGCTCAAGGATGTCCCGGACTTCAAAAAGTTTTAATTGTTGAAGGGCAATGCGTTTGAGGAAATCCAAAATCCGGGATTTCATGGCCCAGGCGGCCTTATTCGTAAAAGTAATGGCCAAAATAGACTGTATGGCCGTCATTCTAAGCCCCAAGGCAGAAAAATCCCGGGATTGCCGGGCGGCTAAATAAAGGCTTAGCTGTACATATCGGCGGGCCAGCTCATAGGTCTTGCCGCTGCCGGCGGACGCCTCAACGACAAGCACTTGCGGACTTTCTAAAAAACTACTTTTCATCGATGGAGAGCCAAATAGAATCTTCCAGAATTTCGCGGATGACGGCAATGGACGCTTCCAGTGATCTCTGTCCGGGCTTGAGACCCCAATCAAGGGTGTCACGGCCGTAAGAATCCAGCTTATCTAAGAGCTTCTGACGCTGCTGGGCGGTCACGGCCAAACGATGACCGCGGCCATTGACATTTTTATCGCTGATCAAGACCTTGGTCATTAATACAGTGGCCTGAACGATATCTCTGTTGATGTCTTTGCGTTTTAAGGCCAAGACACGCTGGGCCTTGACGAATTCAATTTCTTTGGGCCTTGTCGCCTGACCTGCGGTATTGAGCTCATTCCATTTTTCCCACAGGACTTTTTCCTGATCATTGACATCAATTTCACGAACGCAGTCTTTGACGACCATATTGGCGACCCTGCGTATCAGAGCATTGGGTGAAGCAAGGTACTTGACTAGATAATTCTTGATAATGCGAAGATCAGTGTTATCAAGCGCTAAGTCATTGATGCTGGCCTTGATCAGTTTGACCTTTTTGTTCCAACGGTCATCAATGTCTTTCAAATAGCTCAATGCCGTAATATAACTGCGGGCAAACTCGTATTTTTTGATATCCGGGTTGTTTTTGCGAAATTCGTCAACGGCGAAGGCCGGATGAAAGCTCATGAAGCCATAAACGGCAAGCAATAACAGCAGGCGTCGGAACATAACAAAAATCCTACTAAGATCCTTCGCCTTCAGGCTCAGGATGCCCCCGACATTACGTCGGGGTCATTTAAACGCGTTTTGAATTTTTTCCAGAAGGATCTTGCGGTCAATAGGTTTTTGCATATAATCGATCCCCATCAGCGAACCGATCCTCTCATCTAATTCCCGGTCACGGGATGTCAAGACAATGATGGGGATATGCTTATACTTCTGGTCAAATTTAAGATTGCTGCAGACATCATATCCATTGACCTCCGGCATCATAATATCAAGGACGATCAGATCAGGAACGTTTTTTTTCACCTGGACCATGCAGTCAAGGCCGTCATAAGCCGTCAGCACCGAATACCCCTGGGCGCCCAGCACCCCTTCAAGCATGGTCGTGACCGCCCGGTCATCATCTACGACTAGAATTTTCTTTGGATTGTTTAATTCCGCCATTTTCGTGCCCCCCTTATTAACGATATCTTTTTGACAGTATAACACTGTCTACCAAAAAATTTCAAGCCTGAATAATATTATTGATTAATTAAAATGGGCTACGCAACCGGCCCCGGGGGTTCCCGGGTTGCCGCATCCGGCACCGGTCGAAGATGCGACAGTGATGTGTCCAAGCGTGCCCGGGCACATGGCATGATCCTGACGATTTTCTGAATTATTATGGGGATCGGCTGCCACAGTGTATCCCATGGCACAGCCGGGATCACATCCGATCGTTTGTCCTACAGTTGAAGCGCAACCGACACCTGTTGAAGCCAAACATGTCTGCACCCCGCCGCTTCCGCAGGTCACACTACACGGTGTCCAAGAAGTACAGGCGCCGCCACCCGATGCTCCGCACGTCCTGCAGCAGACTTGGGCTACAGTGATGGTCGCGGCATCTATAGGAAACTGGTCCGGCGGGCCTAACATCGGCTGATACCCACCGGCGCAAGCAGGAACACAAGGTATAACAGCGCCATTCACATAATTGCAAAAACTGTTGTAACATTGCTGGGGGTAGACCGTTGAATTGCCGTTGCCGTCGCATACTTCCAAATTCTCGGTCGGATTCCCCGCCGGTGTCGTGTCCACAAAAAGAGCCCCTTTATTGGCCGCGTTTGCACAGTTGGGATTGGCTTGGGTCTTCATATGGACTTTATTATACGCCCCGACCGGGGCAGGATAGTGGGTCACAAGGGAGACTGTGCCGGCCCGGGCACTCGCCGCCGACAGGAGGAAAAAAGAAAAAAACAGTATGATGACAATTTTTTTCATAGCCCTAATTCAAGTATATACGATTCACACAATTCAATCAATCTCCCTCCCCTTACGTAGGGAAAGAATATTTCCCTGTTTCACAACAGACTATAGAAGTGACCCAATAACCGGGAGATACGGGTATAATCGAAGTGCTTCGTACCGCGGGAGCTTGAGAATACCCTGCAGGGCACCCCGGATTGCAGCCATTGCCCGAGCAGAACCGATTGAAACACTGCTCTCCGTATAGAATCATAGCTCCCTTATTATCGCACATGACCAATTGGCCTGTAGCCGGGTCGACAAATATCGCTCCCGCATTAATAAACTGATTGGCGGCATTCTTTGTTCCACAGAGAGTGGCCGGAGTCTGCTGATTCGTCAGCAGGACTTGGCTATATTCTCCAATAGGCGCCGGATAAGGCGCGGTAATAGAATTTTGTCCGGCGAAAGCGGAAACAGTAAGTAGAGTAAATAAGATGAAAGATAATTTAGCCCTAAGTTTAATCATAGTTCACATACCAAAAATTGTCCCCCTTTAGCATGCTGCCGGCGGACAAACTCCGTTATAAAGGACTTCACACGTTTCTCCGGTCGGTGCCGCGGTGTTTCCCGGTATATCAATGCATCCTCCTCCGCTATAATCCTTCAAAATTACTGATGAGACAGGAACACAAGACGGACATGAAGGGCACAACGCGGCACTTGTTGCCGCGCTGGTGTCGTTTGTGTTATTAGCAATAATAGGAGCCGCAACGAAGGTTGAGGCAACAGACCCATAGGCCGGGCATGCGGATACCGCACCTAAGGGAAGACCGGCTCCTTTTGCGTTAAAGCAACAGGTTCTTACCATTGTCCTGCATACTAAAACAGTGCTGCATCCCATATCATAGGCATTAGGATCAACGGTAGTACACGCAGGCGGTGGCGCTGCCGCGGGAGAGGTGAATGGGGTATCAGTATTGGTCGAATACAATGAAAAACACCCTGATTGGGTCCATTGGCTATACATGGCCCCTGTCGGCGGGTTCAGATTGGTAAAACAACAATCATAGGCCATCGTGCCGGGAAACGGCGCCGTTCCCGTAAGGAGCACGACCGCATAATTACGCGGGCAAGAATTAGGATTAGCACCCGTAGGGGGGGGGCAGTTGGCGCCAACACAGAAACGCTGAAAACAAGCTCCCGGGTAGCTGGCCACTGCACCGTCGCTTTTACAAACTTCCATATATTTGCTCGTTGGATCAACAAAAATAGTCCCCGCATTATTAGCCGGATTAGCGGCACAATAACGGGCGGCTCCATTTTCGTTCGGCCCGCCTGCGGCATTCATAAGAATGACTTTAGTGTATGCGCCTTTTTGAGAAGGATAATAAGTGGTAAGGGTGGCTGATCTGGCAGATGCCATGGTCGATATCAGCATGCCGCCAAGGCCGAAGGAAAGAATAAAGATTATAAGATGTTTCTTCATATCCATTTATAGAAACCAGGAACCATTCCTCCACTTTGAGTATAAACTATAAATCATCGCCAATCAACGAAAAATAAAAAAACGTTAATGCCCTAAATATATAAAAAACGCTGGAAATTGCTTCATTGGACTGTATAATTAAAATTGCAATCATACTTAACCTTATCATCATTAAGGAGTGGAATATGTTTACTCAAAAAAGGACAAAGGGCTTTACACTCGTGGAAATCATGATCGTGGTTGCGATCATCGCACTGCTTGCCGCGATCGCTATCCCCAACCTGCTACGCTCCAAAATGTCTTCCAATGATTCTTTGGCCAAGGCGACTTTACGGGCAATTTCAACTGCGGCTGAATCCTATGGAACAGCCAATAACGGCAACTACCCCGGAGCTGTTGACTCGTTGACAACCGCAACTCCCCCATTTCTTAACACTAACTATTGCACCGGTAATCTGATTTCCGGATATGTTTATGCCTGCGGCATGGCCAGCACCGGTTATACGGTCACCGCCACACCCGGAACTGTCGGTACCACTGGTTCTACCACCTATACCATCACAACCGGTGGTGTTTTAACTCCGTAATCTTTTTTAGGATTAGGATTCTACTAAAAAGGCTATTTTTTAAAAAAAATAGCCTTTTTCCCTAATAATAGTGTATACTTAATTCGGAGTCATAATTAACCATATAACCGTAAGGAGGGTACTATGTTTACTCGGAGAAAAGAAAAGGGCTTTACACTCGTGGAAATCATGATCGTAGTTGCAATCATCGCTTTACTCGCGGCGATCGCTATCCCCAACCTGCTGCGCGCCAAAATGTCTTCCAATGATTCTTTGGCCAAAGCGACTTTGCGGGCAATTTCTACCGCATCTGAGTCCTATGGAACTGCCAATAACGGTAATTATCCAGGGAGCGTCAACTCGTTGACAACCGCAACTCCCCCGTTTCTTAACACTAACTATTGCACCGGTAATCTGATTTCCGGATATGTCTATGCCTGCGGCATGGCCAGCACCGGTTATACGGTCACCGCCACACCCGGAACTGTCGGCACTACGGGTTCTACCACCTATACCATTACAACCGGTGGTGTATTAACTCCGTAATCTTTTTATAAAATTAAGATTACAAAAAGGGGACATGATATCATGTCCCCTTTCTTTTTTATTTTAGTTTGGGCTTCCTATCAGGCCTTCAATGCGCTTTTGGGCCATATCAGCCCAAAACGCGTCCCCTTCCCGGGCCTGATCGATCACCTTGTGATAAAGAAGCATTGCTTGGGTTTTGTCGCCTAGTTGCTGATAACAGTAGGCCAGATAGTAAAGGCAGGTCACATACAAAGGAGTGTCCGAATACTCGGCCAGATATTGATGAAGGTATTCCTTGGCCGCATCCCAGTGCCGGTCTTCATAAAAAGCTACTGCCTTGTTGTAGGTTTCAATGGCGGGCGGCAAAGAAGCTTCATCGGACCATGCGTATGACAAAAATAACAACCAAAAACAAATAAAAAAGAGCTCTGTCGTATATTTATTTTTGAGGGCCCTGTTCATTGAACTCTTCATCATTGACCAGATCATCCTTACTGCCGTAGTATTCTGCGTCCGCATTGCCGTAGCCCTCATCATGTATAGGCCCAAACCCTATAGCCTCATTATCGGGGGCTGTCGATACGATCGTCTGGGCCCAAGAAAAAGAGATCGCCCAAAATCCCACTGCTAATCCTGCCAGCAAAATAAGCATTGCGCTTTTTTTTATCATAATTTCCCTCTCTTTCCCTTCAAGTTTCTGCCAAAAGTTCGCATGCCTAAAATTCATTTGCCTGATTACGCGGGGCCTGTCCTTAGCCTCAACATTAGGGTGCTCCTCAGGCGAGGGCAGACCTAAAGGAAGCTCCAATAGTAGTTATCCCTTAATCGCCCCCTTGTGCAGGTGCCGTGCGCGCCCTAACATTGAGGCCAAGGACACCCGCTGATCCTCGTACTTATAAAGCTTTTGATACTACTTCTTTAAGCCTAGCAAAAATTTCTTGATCAGGCAAGTCATCTTGAAAAATTAACAAAAAACATGAAAGGTTGTGCAAAACCAGGCGGGAAAGACTTCAAGGCCTTGAGCATCCCTTGAATCTGATCGGCTGGTGTCCCATAAGTACTCAAAACGCTCCTCGTATTTCTCGATCGTCCCTGTATCAGCGATGATCAAAAGATTTTCTTCGTTCTTTTCCTGGGCCGTTCTTGTCCAGTTAAAGGAACCAGTGATCAATACCTTGCGGTCAATGATCGCAAATTTATTGTGCATAAGGCCAAACCCCAAATGGTATTTGACCTTACAACCATGTTTTATCAGATACCCGCTTTTTGAAGAGGATTCAATCTCCTGACTTTGGTCTAAAACAATCCTCAACCGGACCTGACGTTCATAGGCATCTTTTAGGGCCCGCGCGATCGGGCCTGAGGAGAGATAATACATGGCGATATCGATTGTTTGAACGGCGCTTTTTATTTTGGAAATAACCGCCTCTTGGCATGCGCCGTTGGGAGAAAAATAAACATCGATATCACCGGCCGTTGACAGCGGTGGCATCACATAAAAACACAAAAATAACAGCCATTTCTTCATTTGATATTATTATAATATAATATTGATTTTATATCAATAACAATTTTATCAATAAACTCGAACAATCTAAAAAATATGGTATAATTTCTCTTAACAGAACATTAAATTTAGGGTAACATGCGACATGGGCCCAAAAAATAAAAAACTGCTGTTCATCGCATCCTTTGAAGACGCCTCCATCCTGCGCAAATTCACGATCCTTTTCCTTGTCGCCTCCATCATCCCAATGGTGCTTCTCTATTATATTTACGTCCAGAATAATCAGCACGGACACATCGGCATTGCCTCTATCAACTTTACGGTTGCCATGGTCCTCATGGTCCTTGGCGTATTGGTGGGATTCATGTCCATGCGTTCATTGCTTCAAAAAGTCATCAACATTTCCAAAGAAAACAGCGCGGCGCTAGGCAATCTGTTAAGCCCCGATACCATCAAAGAGCTTAATCAGGGCGAAAATGAAATCGTTATTTTAAGCCGCTCTTTTTCCGCGGTCACACAGCAATTGGAAGAAAATGTCCGCAGCCTGGAGCTTGCCAAAAAAACGCTCCATGCCGTCATGTCCAAAGTGGGCCAAGGCATCTCCAACATGGAAAACATCGACACCTTCCTTGAACTCATTGTCGAAACCATGACCAATGCGCTCAACGGGAAAGTCGGCACACTGCTGCTTTTAAACGAAAAAAAGACGGAATTAACGCTCCATGCCGTTCACGGCGCTAATTATGATGTAAAAAAACGCCTCCATTTGAAATTTTCCGAGAATTCACCGCTTTTTCGCGTCATCAAAGACAAGCGCCCCGCTATCATCTCCGGCATTTTTTTACAAAATACCCATGAGCCGCAATTGAGCCAATTTTTCGGCGATACCTTGCTTTGCGTCCCCCTGATTTATCACGACCGCGTCAGTGGTGTTATGACCCTCAGCAAACCGGAGTCTACGGATGAAAATGCCTTAAAAGAAGATCTGGAGCTGGTTTTCAATCTTGCTTCCCAGACTGCCGTGGCTATTGAAAATTCCAAGCTCAACAGTGATATTGAAAAAACTTATTTTGAGACCATTTCGGCGCTGGCACTGGCCGTCGATGCCAAGGATGAATATTCCCGCGGCCATCTTGACCGGGTGTCCCAATACGCGCTTATGATAGGCCGGGGACTGGGGCTTGATGATGAGGACTTAAATACCCTGCGGGATGCCGCCCGTTTGCATGACTTGGGCAAAATAGGCGTCCCCGATGAAATCTTAAAAAAACAAACTCATTTAAGCGATGAGGAGTGGGTCATTATGCGCCGCCATCCCCAGATCGGCGAAAGCATCATCAAACCGATCCGCTCTCTGCAGCATTTATGCGACCCGATACGCCATCACCATGAAAAAATGGATGGGACCGGATACCCGGACGGACTTAAAGGCGAGGAAATCTCCCCCCTTGTACGCATCCTTTGTGTTGCCGATGTTTGGGACTCTTTGACCACCGAACGGTCTTACCGGGCTAAAAAATCAAAGGCTGAAGCGATCAGCGTTATACGCTCGATGAAGGCCCATCTCGATCAGGATATCGTTGATATCCTTTTGGAAGAGTTAAAATAAACAGGGGTTTCGAAGGGTTTATTTTTCCTGACAAGCGGCGGGGTCGCCTTTTTTCTGACCAAAAAGTCGGCTGGCTTCCTGAAATTCTTTCTTAAATCCCCATTCCTTGATCAAGGCATTGGACCGGCGCTCTGCATCGCAGTTAACATTTCCCTTTTTGATATGATCTAAAACGCGATGCGCTATTTCATGGGCCACCACTCCTTCGATCGGCCCTTTACTCCCTGCCCCTTCAAGACCCATACCTAATTTTATTATGGTAAAACCCTCTTTGCAGCAAGGCGGATCATTGGGGGTCACAATAAATTCAGAAGAGCTGGCAAAACGGGCCGTCCCTGAAATATAGAATTCTGTAAAGATAATCGGCCTTTGACGGTCTGTGACATTAAGGAAATCTTTGTAAGGCATCCTTTGTAATACATCACTAATCGCCTGATAAATCAAGGATGGCTCTTGAAAAAAACAAAACTCGTCCAAATATTTCTTAATGAAGTCCGAACGGTCATTAGGGTTCACTGAAGCCCTTACCAAAGGACTTGGGGAACAAGTCCAAACAACAACCGCGAGCATACCTATGACCCAGCGCTTCATCGTCACTTATCACTTTCATCAGCCATTTTCATCAATCCTTTAGCAATTTCAGGATAGGTTGGCTTAAGGATTTGGGCCGTGTCCCTTAAGAGTTTTGTCCGCTTGGTCTTAAGCTTTTGAATGTCCCTAGCTTCTGATTCTTGAGGCTCATCCTTGCCGACATTGGCATCTTCCAATGCTTTTTCTTTCTCATCCGCAAATTGAGCCAGATCACGGGCCATTTGAGGGTTCGATTCCTCAAGGGCCGCAGCTGAATCATTTAAAAGGATGATCTGGCCCCTTGCATCGCCGCCCTTGGCCCAGGACAGTGTTGTCACCAGTGCGACCATAGCTCCGATCGCCAATAGTCCCTTTATATAATTTGACATGGGATCAGAGCATCCTCATTATAAAAATAAACCGCGCACAAACGATGATACCCGTCCGCAATGATCACTCTCCCATTTTGACTGTCACGAACAAGCAGTATCGGAGACACCTTGTCTTTCGATAATATCTTCTTCTTGTCCTTAAGCACATGAGGATTTTTGACGCTTAACAGGGGAAGGCCTGAGGCCCGAAAAATATCTTTGGCTTTAAATTCAGACATGGCCGCTCGTCTGAGTTTCCCTACATACCCTTCTGTTCTTTTCTTGTCATACAGCAGGCCCAAGAAAGACGCGGCCGCCGTATAATCGTGATCTTCCGGCCGGCTGAGCCATACTATTTTGACTGGATTTTTCATATTTATTTATTATATACGATTAAGATAAAAAATCAGCTTATTATTACAATGCGATAGGGACCATCAAACTACGTGGGCGTTTTGGTGGAACTCCATTTCACGGCGCAGGTATTTCATCTCTTCCATGCTGTCTTGAAGAAAAATGGATAAGAGCTCGCGATGTTCCCGGTCTGTGGCACAGAACTCTTTATAAATATCAGTTTTATACGCGGTCAGGCTCATGGCGAGATTAATGACAGCTCTCAAAAACAAATGAGGAGACTTTAGCTGCAGCAAATATTGATACACCTTGCTGGCAATTGCCGTTTCTCTTTCTTTCGAAAGAGGAAACAGTTTCCTCAGCTCTTTTTGATGCTCTTGCACGCACTCTTCATAACGCAGGCATTCCTGGCGGTGAGTCTCGTTGTTAAGAAGCCCCCTCAAAGCCTGATAGCAGATATCAAGCAAAGCTTCAATACAAATAAGCGTTTCTAATTTATCCGGATCTTCATGCTGTTCGGGCGGATTTTCCATTGGGAAGACACGATTTTTTACAAATGACACCACCTTACGCCTCCTTGCTTAATTTTTACAAGTTCAGATTACTCCAAAAGGCCAAAGGTCTTCCATTGGGTAATGCTACTTTTTATTGACTTATTTCTACTTTGCCGGCTTTTTTAGGCCTTTTTTTTGATGTTTGCGGCGGTATTGGGTGGGGCTGACTGATTCAATTTTCTCAAACATGCGGATAAATGATTCCAAATTCTGGTAACCCAGCCTGCTTGCAATTTCTGTGACTGTATAATCGGAATTTTTCAAAAGATCACAAGCTTGGGCGATCTTCACGGAAAGCCGGTACTCATTAAATCCCTGACCGGAAATCTCTTTAAAAATACGGCTGAAATATTTTGGGCTTAAACAAATTTGTTCTGCAACATCTTCCAGTGTGACTTTCTTGTCAAAATTGCGCTTAACAAACTGCCGGGCCTGCTCGATTTTGGCATGAATGCCATGTCCATAAGTAAAATTCTGGACTGCTTTCCCGGCAAGAAGTGATCGGATGGTCTCAAGGAGTTTAGCGGCATTAACAGGTTTTTCAATATAATCATCCGCACGGCCTTTAAGGGCGTCAATGGCAATGTCCTTGTTGCTCTGTCCGGTCAAAACGATCGTGGTCATTGAAGGCTTGATCCTCTTGATCTGGCGCAAAACTTCCATTCCAGGTATCTGAGGCATCACAGCATCAAGGATCACGAGATCAATCGCATTGGGTTTTTTTAAAATGGCTAATGCCTGAATCCCATCGGCCGCTTCTATCACAGCATACCCCTCCAGGCAATCCCGCAGCTCTTCACGGAATTCCTCATCGTCATCCACAATTAAAATTTGGTAGGCCATTCGATAAGTATACCCATTATTCCCCGATAAAACAATGAAAAAACCCGATCCTATTGCGGGATCGGGTTTTTCGACGAGAAGCCGGTTCTCCCATCAGAGACTACGTCCCATCGGAATCATACTCCTTAACACGATTTCCTAGGGCAAACTCGATTTTACTGATGAGATTGACCGGCCTGAAGGGCTTAAGGATGGATGTTTTAATGCCGCATAATTTCATCATCAAAAGATGCTGTTTTTCCGTAAAGAAACCTGTCATCGCGATAATAGGAACGTCTTTTAAGAACATCGAATTGGTGAACTCATCAGCGATCTGAAAACCGCTTTTGGGGCTCATTTTCAAATCCAATAAAATAAGATCGGGTTTATTCTTAAGGGCGGCATCAAAGGCCTTACTGCCGTCGTTGATCGCAAGAACATCGTAGCCTCCGAGTTCCAGCATATGCTTTAATTCTTCTAGGAGCTCAACATTATCATCGACGATCAATATCCGTGGTTTTGGTATAGTCATTGAATTTATCTCATCCTGCTGATTTTTTAAATATGGACTTGGCATGTCACTAATTTACTCTGCCAATCTCCAACTGACAATGTCCCCTTTCCTCTTTTTACTGACTGTTTTCCACTATTCCTTTTGTCAATGTTTTAATCTGCCTCAAAAACTCTTTGACTATAAAAGGCTTATTCATCACCGCATCTGCCATTTTCAGAATCTGTTCTTCCCCATTGCCATCGACACCATTTTCTTTGAGCAACGCATTCCCCATAGGTTTTCCCGAAAGCACCAAAACTTTGAGAGGATGGGCACTTTTTTTGACGCTTTCAAGCACTCCATAGCCGCTCAATCCGGGAAGTTTCAAATCAAGCACGATGATCTGGTATTGCCTGACTCGTAAATACTTGAGCCCCTGTGCTCCGTCAAAGACGGTATCTACCTCAAAGCCCTCTGCCTCAAGGACTTCGGAGAGCTCTGTACACAGTTCCTCATCATCATCAATGAGAAGGACTTTCACTTATATTTCTACTATGGATCGGCAATGCCACGGTCACGCTAGTCCCATGGCCCTGACAGCTCGTGATCAGGATCTTGCCCTGATGTAAATGAACCAATTCGTTACAGATAGCCAGTCCCAACCCTGTGCCTTTGGATTTACGGGTGAAAAAAGGCTCAAAAACTTTGTCTAAATCTTCCGGGGCAATGCCTTCACCGGTGTCCTCAAAGATGACCTCAACCGTCTGGCTATCCTTACTGCATACTTTTAATTCCACACGTCCGTTGGGATGATGGATGGCCTGACAGGCGTTATTTAGAATATTAATAAAAACTTCCCTGATCTGATTGGCATCCGCATCTATAAAATCGAGCCCTTGAGCATATTTTTTCTCAATGATGACCCCCTTCTGGCCAAAACGTTCCTGGGCCGTCGTAACGCATTCATCAAGAATATTAAGGAGATTAACATGTTCATAATTAGGGATCTTAATGCGCGCGTAACTTAAAAGATTGTCGATGATCTGGTTGCCTTCCCAGACCTTTTTTTCAATATTCACCAGATGCTTGTTGGTGCTCAAATCGCTTTTCTCTCTTTTTAAATTATACGCGGCCAAATGAATGACCCCCAGCGGATTGCGCAGTTCGTGGGCCACGGTCGCGGCCAATGTCCCAATATCCGCCAAGCGGCTGTGATGCTTGAGCTCTTTCTGTGTCTTGAGCAGCTCCTTGGAACGTTCATCCACCAGCTGTGCCATAATCTTGTTGTCGCGTCTTAAGAATTCTTCAACCAGTTTTCTATCAGTAATGTCCACAATAGAGGCCAAAACACAAAGCCCCTGTTCGGTTTCAACCGGGGTCAATCCGATCTGGACCAAAATGTGCCTGCCGTCTTTTCTTAAAGCGGTAAGATCACGCCCGGCACCCATAGGCCGTGCTTGAGGATCATTGAGGAAACCGGAGCGCAGATCAGGATGATTGGCCCGGAATTGTTCAGGCATCAAACTTTCTACCTTCATGCCCAACAGCTCCTGACGGGTATATCCAAATAATGTTTCCGTAATTTTGTTGACCAGCAGGACCTGCCCTTTTTGGTCAACCATAACGTTTGCAACGGGGGAGAATTCAATGACCTCTTCTAAGACCGCGAGGGCGCTTGGAGACATAAGCTTGAGTATCTTATGCGCTGACATAAAAACACCTTATTGATATGTTTTCTGATGTGCCCCATAGTATATATTCCCACCATTTATTAAGCAATAAAAAAACCCTGACAGGGTTTCCTGTCAGGGTTAAAAAGTAGGGGCCGAGATAAACTCGGCCCATGCTTAGCTTATTTCACTAATTCATAAAGCGCCGGGACATTCTCCGGTGTCAACGGCGATATCCTACGAATGATCGACGTCAAGCCGTTTAAATTCAGCATGGCCTTGTCCTGGAATTGCGGAGGCAGGGGCATCCCTGCACCGTCGACTTTGATGTTAATCGTCAAGTTTTCGTCGCTTAAGTTGATACCACCGACGTTCTTATTCAAAGGATTCATCGCCGGATTCACCGGTGCCGCAGGTGCGACTACCACAGGAGCCGGCACAACAGGAGCGGCTGGCACAGGCGCAAGACTTGCCTTAACAACAGGACTTGCATTGATCATACTGCCCATGTTTCTTAATCCATTCCTCTCGCGCTCCAACTGCCTATTTAGTCTTTTGTTAGCAGCTTCAAGCGAAGCTAGACTATCCTCAGCAGCCGAGACCGCGGCATTTAATAATGTGTCGTTACGATTTGGAACTGTTAACCCAATCAGCTGACCTGTGACATCATTTCTTGTTTTTACGATCGTTCCTCTTTTAGCATTTTCAACCTGATCAACTAAAGCGGCGACTTGATCTTTTATATCGACCTTCTTGCTGCCGATACTACGACCAAGCTTTGCGTTGATCTTTGCTGTCTTCACAGCCGGAGTGATCGTTTTATCAGCGAGAATACCACTCACTATATCCCCTAACCTAGCATTATAATTTTCAATCTCACGGTCCAAGTCTTCCTGTACCTTTCTAGCTTGGGCTTGTTGGGCCATCATATTTCGTCTAATTTCTAGAACACCTGTCTCGTTGAAGCCATTTAACAATGCCCTTTGGGTTCCCGTAGTTCTATTCCAGGCTGTCAAATGACTAAAGGCAGGAGACGCTTTTGTTCCCGCCGCTATTGCCGATGCACGTGCAGCTTCTACTCTTTCACGTTCATCTTGGATATCACGCAAATACTGCCCAACATGGGCTCCTGATTTAAACTCTTCTTCAAAAGTAACCCCATGTTCGAAAGCACCTTTGGCTACAGCCAAAAGATCATCTCGTTTGACTGTTTTCTCGCTTTCAGTAAGGGCTGTGTCGCGATTCACTTGTGCTATCGCATCTCTGAAGGCCTTGTCTATAGCGTTGACGCTGTCCCTCAAGACACCGACATTTTTTGCATCAACTTGGGGAAGATTCTGAATATCAGATTTCACCTGGCTGATCTGTTCATCCACATCTCTTAGTTCTGCCTGAAACCTGAGAACTCGGGCCCTGGAAGCATCAACTTCCTTTGCTAGATCTCTCCACTCGGGAGTATTCCGAAAATTTGCTTCTTCAATACCTTGGGCCTGTTGATCTCTGACCCATTGATCACGTTTAGCCTCTGAGCGGCTCAACACGCCTCTAACCTGTTGCAAAACATCATCCCTCTGCTTGCGCAGTTTAGTTAAGTCATCCAGCTGTCCGGTCAAACCTACAACGAGAAGCTTAGTTCCGGATGCCATGCTTTTAATTTGGTCTTCCAAGTCTCTGACTTTATTACTCGCTGCAATCACTTGCGGCGCAAGCGCGTCATTTATGGCTCTGGTATTATTAGGATTGCTCGCCAAAGCGAACAATTGATTATATTGCGCCCTTGCCGCATTTAATTGAGCTTGTAAATTATGCAGCGATGTTTGAGTAGCGGCAGTTGCGGCGGGTGTCGGCGTCGGCGTCGGAGTTGGTGTCGGAGTTGGTGTTGGTGTTGATGTTGATGTTGCTGCCGGCGCCGGTGCTGCCGACGGTAAAGCGGTCGCAGGCACAAAAGGAATACCCGCTCGAAGCGCTATAATTTCTTGTTCAAAATTATGGTGCTTTAACCTTAACACTGATTCTCGGGACTTGGATGCATCAATTGCATCCTGAGTTGGTGCTGCAGCTCCTGATTTCGCCACTTGGTTCTGCATTTCTGCCAAAGTCTCGGTTTCAACAGCCCTAATCCCTTGTCTTAAATCTCTAATTCTTCTTTCAACACGTCTTTTTTCTCTATCTTCAGCTATTTTTAAATTGCGTTCCAGAACCCCTTTTTTCCCTATAAAGAAGCTTAGGAATTTATCCTTTGCACGAGACAGCATTGAATTACATTTTGCCAAGGCATCTTTTGTAGCTGCTATTTGTGCGGCTCCAACTTCCCCTTGCCTCTGGTTTTGAGCAAGTCTTTCTTCTACAACAGGCAAAGGTTCTTCTGCATTTTTCTTCGTCCCTGCCCTATATGAACCATAAGCACCGGCGGCCCCTACAAGTACCAACGCGGCTAGTCCAAACTCTAAAGCTCTTTCTCGAGTTAGGTCATTTTGAACAGTCGCTACCAGTTTTTGTTCGTCCGCAATTTTTGTCTGGGTGAGTAAATTATCAGCTTTACTTTTTGCATCTGTCATGTTATCCAGCTGAGTTTGAAGACTCGAGATATCTTGTTCTTGGTCATCAAGTTGTAGCTTTTGGGAAGCATTATCAGCTATAAGCCCGTTGATTCTATCGAGATCTGCTTTCTTTTCTGCATCAGTTCTTGTTTTGTCATCTACTATCTGCTGTTTAGCCGCTGCAAGATTCTTAGATGCATCTGCAAGCTGCTGTTTGCTTGTCGATAGATCACCTTTCAATCCTGTTATTTGTGTATTAAGATTTGTTCTTTCCGTTTCGAAATTCTTTTGTTGTTGATTATAGGCTTGAACATCTTGGGCGTGTTTCTGCTGTGCTACTGTCAAGAGACCATTGACCCTGTCTAACTCTGCTCCGGGCACCATATGCGATATTTGGTCCTCTAAACCTGCAATTTCTATGGTATCTTGATGCACGGTATTCGCTAAAGCTTGTATGGCCTCTGCATCACTTTGATGCTGAGCATTTAGATTAGCAATTGTTGCCTTCATCTCTCTTTTGATGGCACCATCGGATTTTCCGCCAAACACGACCCGGAAAGTTCCGCCAATATTATCTACTATTACCTGCTCACCCAAATTCCCACCATAATCTACCACATGTCCTACCTGTACCAGTACCCATGGACCAGCTTTATCTCTGGTAAAACGATATACCCCTCCTGCCGCGTCCCATGTAAGTTTAGCAGCACCAACTGTTAATTCACCGACTGCCACAATAGGCACAACGATGATCTCACCGGTCCCGGTAACAAATAACTGAACATTCTTTAATTGTTCACGGTTGGAACCCACAAAACCTGCATACTGTTGATCTTTTGCGGCTTCTTCCGGCGTAATTTTTCTCCACATACTTTTACCAACATTATCCAAACCGTCTTGAGCTAATTTGAAAGTAAGCGGTCTATTGTCGGCAGGAGCTGTTGCGGTTGCGGGAGTGCCTGCAAAAACCTTACCAGACAAAGTTGCAAAAAGGGTAGCGACCATTAATATTCTGGCAGTTTTGCCCGCCATGGCACCTAATATCCGTGTTCCAAAACTCCGGCGCTCTGTGGTGACCCTTGCCCTCTCTTCAACCGGTAATGAGGCCATCGCATTTTCATTATAGCCCTTTACTCCTTCGCTAGGCGTCATGATCAACCCGCCCGAAAAATATTTCCTCGGGATCACCTGGCCGTCAGGGGTCGGGTCTTCTTTAATAAAGTTAAACACACCTTTTTTGTAGGCCCTTAAATACTGTTGATATATTTTCTCTTTAGCCTGCGGGTCATCCACCTGCTGGCCTGCTACCTTTGATTTATTTGCGAAAACTTGTCCTAAAAGGCTTTCTCTAAGCGTCTTTTTGAACCATGTGGCCATGATCTGTGCGTTATAAGCCTGACGGACAGCGGCAAAACTCTGGCCCTCATTAACTTCCTTCTCGATCGCCGGGATGATGATCTCACGAACGATGTCGGAGGCCATTTTTGTTTTTGCATCAGCTATAGCATCTGTATTTGCCGGCTGAGCGCTGCCAAACTGTTCTTTATTTTTCTCTATGGCCATGTAGTCCTGCTCCAGCATGACCTTCAGATGGCTGGCCACTAAAAATGCGGTGTCATCTTTCTGATAAACATCCGCGTGATCAGCTACGATCCACACCTTATTAAAGGTATTGACATTGATATCGGTGGTGCCGAAACGGGCCTGCGCTTCACTGTAAACTTTTTCCCAAAACTTTTTACCTAAGCCATCTTCCGGATACATTAGGGAAGCTGTGAACTGCTTGAGGATATAGTCCTGAGCTAAAAGATCACGGCCCATTTCAGTTTGGCCAAAAATTTCAGGGATGAGACGGTTGGATTCATAAGGAGAAAGGTTGACCCACATGTCCTGATTAGGCATAGCCAAAGAAACCAAGAAATATTTAATGATCTTATTAAATTCATCTTTCTTGGCATCATCAGACATCGGGTTTTCGCCCTGATCCATAATAAAATTAAAACTAAATGGATCCTTAAGGTCGACCTTAAGGCCCACCATTTGAGGCGGCTCAAAATGATGCGTGACATGGATCATCTGGCCAGGAGGAGGCATAATGATCTGCACCTGTGCATAACTGGGCTGGGCCGGAAGCATCGCGGCAAACGCAGTCAAGACCGTAAACGCAATAACGCGAAATAACGGGGATTTTCTAAAGGTGTTTGTTCTCATTTTATTCTCCTGGTTGATCCTTATATTTGCAATTGCATAGGGTTTAATAAATCTTTATATCTATCCACTTAATGGGGCCAACTAGACCTCATTTAGTTGAAGTATAACATATGACTTTTCAAAATGCCAATCGACATTAAAAATTATTATAAGTCATTGGATTGTATGTAGTTATGAAATAAGAAGATTGCTTCGTCACCCTGCGGGCTCCTCTCAATGACACCACAAGAAGATCTCCCCGCAATGACACTAAAAAAATAATTTTAGAAAACCGTCAGCTATGATCAGGACTAGTAATAAAGGAAGGTAGATAATGGATGCCCCTAAAATCTTGCGGGCATCTGCATTGGAGCGGCTCTGTTGGAATAAAAAAGCTGTCAATAGAAGCATTGCTCCTAAAACTAATGCCCCCCAAAAATATATTTTCCCGGCCATACCCATCAGGGAGGGCAAAAGAGAAAATGCCGTTAACAAAAAACAAAATGGGATGATTTGTGAAAAAGTGAATTTGGCATCAGGATAAACAACGGGAAGCATTTTAAATCCGGCCTTTTTGTAGTCTTCCTTGAATATCCAGGCAATGGCATAGAAATGCGGATGCTGCCAGGTGAATAGGATAAAAAAAAGCACCCATCCGCCGGGATCTAGATGATTCGCCGCCGCGGCCCATCCTCCCAAAGGCGGCAATGCGCCGGGAATGGCCCCGATGGTCGTGCAAACCCACGTCATTTTTTTCATGGGCGTATAAACTAAAACATATAAAAAACAGGCCAGCAGACTTAAAAAAGCTGTCAGTAGATTGACCTTCCAGCAAAGTGCCAATAGTCCTATTAAGATTAAACTGCTGCCAAATCCTAATGCAGAGGCCGGGGCTATAACACCCGTCGGCATAGGACGGTTTTTAGTGCGCCGCATCAAAGCGTCGGTGTCGCGTTCTAAATATTGATTAAGCACAGACGACCCCCCGCAGGTGCATGCCGAGCCCACTAATGTCCATAACAATAAGCCCAAATGATGGATGCCATGGTCGGCAAAATAGAACCCTAAGGATGTGGTCACGAGAACCAGCATCACAATACCGGGCTTGGTCATTTCCCAATAGGCTTTATATAAATTTGGAGATTGCTTCGTCACTTCGTTCCTCGCAATGACACTATTTGTTCATCGTTTTGTAAATATGGTTTTAAATTGACCCCATGTTAAAGGGGCCGCACGCAAGACCATTAAAAAAGATACCCCTAAAACAATAGCTCCCAGTGTCACATGCAGGGTCGTTGTATAACTTTCCTTATGCGATAAAACAGTGGCGGCGCCTAAGGTAATCTGAATGAACACCGCCATATTCAACCAAAACAAAGATTGCAGGATCATAGGCCGGTTGAGGCATTCTTTATAAACGATTTTGTTCAACCATAATAATTTTAAGAAAATCAATAGGGCCCAGAAGCGGTGTAAAAAATGAATGACCACCTGCCCCATGGTGACCTCATCCATATTATTTTCAAAACGCCAGGCATTGATCCTGTTGAGCATCGCCTGATCAAAGGTCGGGATCAAGCCTCCTGCCATGGTGGGAAAATCCGGTATGGCTAGGCCCGCCTGAGCATGGCGCATAAAATTTCCGATCACCAGCTGAATATAGATCATCCCCAATAAAAGCAGTGAAAAACGTAAAACCCGAGGGTTGGAGTTATCCCTACCGCTTTGATTTCTTTCTTGACTTAAAGCGTACGCTATGAAAATCAGAATGAGCAAGAATGTCTGAGCCAAGACCCCGTGAAAAACGGCCAGCCATACCGGTAAAAAATATCTGACGGCCAAGCCTCCTAAAATGCCCTGTGCCGTCACTGTCACGAACGCGGCTATCCCAAGTCGTTTGATCCATGCAGGCAACTCTTTTAGTTTGAGAAGCCATAGCGTTAAGATCAACGTCAGAAGTCCGATGATGGAAGCCAGCATGCGATGGGTGTGTTCGTACTTGATGCCTCCTGCCATTTTGTCCAAAGGATAAGCGAACATGAATTTGCCGTAGGTGGTGGGCCAATCAGGGACTGACAAGCCGGATTCGGTACTTTTGACCAAAGCGCCTAGCAGGATCAGAAGCAATGTTAAAAGGCAAAGGATTTTTGAAAAATGTTTTAGAGCTGTCAATTGAGATGCCATAAAAAACTCCTTTAGCTTAGGACTTACTCGAAAATGATGCATGGCGCGGGGCCTGTCCTTAGACTCAATACTAAGGTGCTCCTCCGTCGATGGCAACCCTAACGGCAGCTTCTACGGTAGTTCCACTTAACCGCCCACTTGGGCAGGGGCCGTGCGCGCCTTAGTATTGAGTCTAAGGACACCCGCTAATCCTTGTACTTATGAAAAGTAGCGTCTTCCCTGCTTTTTGTCAGGTAAGCTATGTGCGCGGGATGGAGGTACAGCTATTATGTTTTTGGCACAATAAGGAATTTTTTGCCAAAAGTCTTCTTAATTTTACGGCAAGAATGTTCCAAATAAAGAGAATCTTTAGAACATTGTTGCCGTAAATTTAATAAGACGGCAAAAATATTCCGTGGCGAAAACATAATAGCTGTACCTCCATCCCTGCACGGCACACCCATTCAAGATTTAAAGAGCGTTATAGTTTAAGCAACTTTGGGATCCACCAGAATAGTCCGGCTAACAGGACTATGATCGATGTGCCTCCCAGCAGCATAAAGAAGAATTCTTTTGGATCTATTCCCGGATTAATAATTTTCGTGCGATCGACTCCGTTTAGATATAAGACATAGCTTTCCAGATCAGCGATCTGGGCTTGGGTTAATGCATGGGAATCGCCGAAATTGGGCATATTGGGGCCTCCCTCGGTGTTGGGGATGCCGTGCTGGATATAACGGTCCACATGCTCTGCAAAAACCTGCGCGTCTTCGTTTTTGACGGCAGGATCTATCGGATTAAGAGCAGGGACGCCTCTCGGAGCGTTAAATCCCGGAGTATTAGGGATGCCGCGCGGGCCGTGGCACATAATACATGACTGATGGAATAAAATAGCTCCGTGTTCACGGTCGCCGATAAGACCTACGGATTGGGGAGCGATCCCATTTGTGCTCGAGGGTGGATTGCCCTGCCCTTCAGCGGCTTGGGCCTGTTCTTCTGCTTTAGTCACAGGCGTTGGTTTTCTCGTTGCAAGACTGCTTAAGAAAAGTGTCATCGCATCGATCTGGTCATCTTTGAGACGATTGGCGTAAGACGGCATAATGCTCATAGGGTTATGCTGCTGCGGCGCTGTGAGTTGGACTTTAAGCCAATCTTGGGCGGGTTTATCCTTGGCTATGGCCATGATCAAATCCGGGCCTGATTTATTGCTCGGCCGTCCTTGGATGGTGTGACACTGAACACATCCTTGAGTGTTAAATAATTGTTCGCCATATTTGATCAAAACGTCCTTGTTATCGACTGATTCTTGGGCTGTTGTCGGCTTAGGCGGCGGCAAAGGGACGGAAGCAGGCTTTAGATTTTCCAGATAACCTAATAAGAGTTCAACATTTTGATCACTTAAATCGGAATATGGCGGCATGATGGTGCGGGGATTATGCAATTGAGGCGCTATCACTTGGATAGAAAGCCACTGATGTGAACGATTGTTCCCGCGGGCCATGACCAAATCCGGACCCTGTTTATTGCCGGCGATCCCCGTCGTTGAGTGACATTCGGTACAGCCTAATGTTTTAAATAACTGCTGGCCTGTCAGTTTTTTATCGACATTAACCAAGGCCATAGTCTTGGGGATATCCAGATCCGGTAATTTCTTATTGGTCAGATCTACGATCGTCCGATTAGGGGCCTCCATTTGGGCCGCTTCGGCAGGGCTTCTATAAATATAGCCCAGCCATGTCAAATAAAGAATCATGCCTACAAAAGTAAAACCGCCTAAAATGATAAACCCTCGTTTAAAAGGGTTTTTCTGCGGGTTAGAATCCGCAAAAGGCAGGGAAGCAAAAAGCAAAATGATCATCAAAGGCACACCCGCCGTGCCCAAAGGCTCCAGAGGCCCGGGAAGAAATTTTAATATTTGATAAAGGAACAGGAAGCTCCACGCTGGTTTTGGAGTTATCAACGTATCGGTGGGGTCCGCTAACCCGGAAAACGGCGGGGGGAAAAAAGCAGATAAAAAAACCAGCAGTAAAAAAATCAAAAAAGAGACCAGAACATCTTTGAAAATCTGTTCCGGCCAGAAATATCCTATTTTTTTGCGTTTGTCCTCATCCCACGGCCCGGACTCACCGAACTGGCGAAAAGCGATCAAGTGCAGCGTGACAAATAATCCGACCATGGCCGGAATAATGGCCACATGAAGGACGTAAATACGTAACAATGCCATCTGCCCCATTTTATCAGCCCCCTGCAGGATCATTTGTGTCATGGGGCCGACAATGGGAACTGAACCGGCTATACCAATGCCTACCTGCCCCGCCCAATAACCATTCTTGTCCCAAGGCAGAACGGGTCCGGTGAACATGAACATCGCGGTCAGAACAATAAGAACTATCCCGATGAGCCATACCATTTCTCTGGGTTTTTTATAGGAGCCCCAGATGAATACACGCAGAACATGCAGCCCCACAACGATCGTAAACAAAGTCCCGCCCCAATAATGGATGCCATGCACAAGCCATCCAAAAGGAACTTGGAGGCGCAGATAGTTCAAACTTGTGTACGCGTAATCAATGGTGGGCACATAATAAAAAAGCTGCCAGACCCCTGTGACAATCTGCATGGTCAAAAGAAACATGCAAGCACTGCCTAAGGTGTAGGAAAATCTGGTGCCGCCGGGGATCTCTTCATGCAAGAATTCACTAAAAAATGTGATCAATGAAGTACGCTCATTGATCCAGCCTATCATTTTTTGTAACAAAGGCGTTTTCATAAGAATTAGGCCTCAACCTTTTGGGGGATGCCGGCTTTAAACAGTTTCCATTGCACGTACAATTCTCCTGATTCAATTTTATATGCCAGTGTATCCAGAGGCCTTGGCGACGGCCCACCTATCACCTTGCCGTTCTCATCAAACAGGCTTCCATGGCAGGGGCAGTTAAATTGATTGTTAATGAAGGTGTAGCGGCAGTTTAAATGCGGACATAACGGTGAATAGACGGTTGCCTGTGTATCGGAGTGTTTGATCACCCAAACATCATAAACCACCTGACTGCGGATAAAGGCCTGCACATCTAAGTCCTCAAAAGTCATTTTCGTCGGCTTTCCGACGGGAATAGCGGAAAAATTGGGGACCTTAATGAATTTCCTGTCCGCGCCCTCGTTGGAAGCGGGAATAAGATAGGAGACAAACGGCAAACTCAATCCCAGTGTTAGAAAACCCAGCAGGGCCGCGGTCAGGCCTTTAATGAAATTACGTTTCTGAATATCCTCGGGTTCCTCGGATCTGGGTGTCGGCGTATGATCAGTCATGGATTCCTTTATTTTGCTGTATCCATTGGTCGAAATCACTTTGAGACACTACACTTAAAACGCCTCTCATGCGGTAGTGCCCCACACCGCACAATTGAGAGCAGACGATTTCAAATTGGCCTATTTTATTGGGAGTAAACCAAACGGACGTTGTCATTCCCGGAATGACGTCCTGTTTCACACGCATGGCCGGCAGGGCGAAACTGTGGATAACATCTTTACTGGTCATGCGCAGAATGACTGTTTTATTGACCGGCAGATACATCTGATTCATGGTTGTAATATCATCACGCCCGTTGGGGTCATTAGGATCTAGCCCCAAAGGGTTGTCCTCAAGGAATCGGGCTGAGGCGCGGCCGAATTTTCCGTCTGGACCGGCATAATGAAAATTCCAGGCAAACTGCTGGGCTACCACCTTGACTTCCATAATATTGCGGCCTTCTGGAATGGAGGCCACATGGACAGCCCAAAAAGGAATGGAAAATGCGAATAACAGCAGGAATTCAAATGCCGCCACCCCCCACTCAACTGCCGATGAAATCTTGTGGGCGGCCGGGACGTGGACCACCTGCGGGTTTTTGGACCGGCGGAATTTGATCAAGACCACAATATAATAAATGGCCCAGCCTACAAAAAGGACGAGAATCAGGCCATGGATCAAATACATCAAAGTATCGTTATCACGGCCTTCGATAGAGGCTAAAGGCTGCATGGGAAAAATTAATTTTAAGATATTGTCCATAAATTAATACGTCGTAAATTCACTGGGTGTTCGCGGGGAATTGGCGATATCCCAGGCCGGCAAAAACAATAAAGACAAAAAAACCACAAATGTCAAAAATAGGATCAGATGAATGGTTTTCTTCTTGGTCATTAAATGCATGAAATAATAGCCCACGATCAAAGCCTCACAGGAGGCGATCGTTAGAATCAAAACCATCCCTAGGGACTTGAGCCTCAAATGGTTGATCGTGACGATCAGGGCTGTCAGGCAGATGATGCCAAGATAGATTGCGATATCTCTTTTAAATTCCGAGCGTTGTTCCATAATTTAGAGCAGGTACAGGATTGAAAATAAAAAGATCCAAATGATATCCACAAAATGCCAATAAAGACCGGCCACTTCAAGGCGATTGATGAACCATTGTTTATTGATGGTCCTCAATCGGGTGCCGGGGCCGGCATAATAAATATTGATCCCGATGCCGGCCAAGATGTGTAAGGCATGCAAACCCGTTAACAAAAAATAAAGGGCCAGAAAAACACTTGTTTTAGGGTATTCCTGACGGCTGAAATGTTGGTAATATTCGATCCCCTTGAAAAACAAAAAAAGACCAGCCAGGGATATCACCCACCACATCAGTCTTTTATATTTGGCCAAATCATCCGCTTTCAATGCAACCCAGGCGCGTATGAAAAATATACTGGATGACAAAAGAATAACGCTGTTCAATGCGCCTATGGGGACGTTCAGATAATCTGATTGCTGAGGCCATGAAAAAGATCCCACTCTTAGAAGGATATACGCAGAAAACAGCGAGCCAAAAAGCATGATCTCTGAAGCTAAAAAAAGCCAGAGCCCAAACTTGGCATTATAAAGCCCGGTATCTTCGCGGGCTTCTACTTTATATGGAACTAGTTCTGTGTCATGCATATTTTTATATCCTCTAACGTGGGGCCTGTCTTGAGCCTCAACACCAACTGGTCCCCCCTGCTTTGGTCGTTAACGACCAAGGGGGGATTAAGGTGCTCCTCCTCCGGGGACAGCCCTGACGGCAGCTTCAACGGGGGTTTCACTGGACTGCCCACTTGGGCAGGTGCCGTGCGTGCCTTAATATTGAGGCTCAAGACACCCGCTCTTTGCGGTAATACTGAAATATGTTAAACCATTGCTAATCATTAGCAGGGATGGATAGCTGCTATTATGTATTCGGCACATTAAGGAATTTTTCGCCAAAAGTCTTCTTAATTTTACGGCAAGAATGTTCCAAATAAAGAGAATCTTTAGAACATTGTTGCCGTAAATTTAAGAAGACGGCGAAAATATTCCGTGCCGAATACATAATAGCAGCTATCCATCCTTCACTAGCAACAAGCATGACTAAATGTCTAAATCTCCTTTTGATCTTGCGGGCTGTAATCTTTAGCCGCTCCCTTAAGACTGTAACTATACGGTCCTCGATAAACGTGGACCGGTTTGGTAAAATTCCCATGGGGCGGCGGCGTTGGAGTGGCCCATTCAAGGGTCGTTGCCTCCCAAGGGTTATCTGAGTTGACTTTTGGTCCGTTAAACATGCTATAGAAAAAATTAAAAATGAAGGCAAACTGCGCAATGGCAAGAAACCACGCGGCCCAGGAGATGATCACATTCCAGTAAAGCACATTATGCATAAATAAATACGTCACCCCTCCGTCATATAATCTGCGGTTGACCCCGGCCAATCCCTGAAGAAGCATAGGAAAAAAGATCAGGTTCATGGCGATCAAGGTCGGCCAAAAATGCAGTTGGCCTAATCTGTCGTTCATGAAACGGCCAGTAACCTTAGGGAACCAATAATAAATGCCGGCAAATATCGCCAAAATAACCCCCGGCGCCACCACATAATGAAAATGCCCGATTACATAATAGGTGTCATGCAAAGGGATATCGGTTGCCGCAAGCCCCAAAGGCAGGCCGGTCAACCCGCCAAAACCGAACATGGGCAGGAACGCCAAGGCAAAAAGCATGGGTGTGGTAAAACGGATCGAACCTCCCCACAGGGTAATGAACAAGGAAGTGATCACAATGATCGAGGGTATGGAAACGATCATGGTGGTAGTTTGGAAAAATGCCGTGATGTTAGTCCCCATGCCTGTCAAATAGGTGTGATGGGACCAAACAATAAAAGAGATAAAACCTAAAAAAATGACCGAATATCTCATGGCGCTAAATCCGCTGATATCTTTTCTGGTATTATTGGCAACGATCTCCGTCACGATCCCTAAGGCCGGAAGAATGATCACATATACTTCCGGATGCCCTAAAAACCAGAATAAATGCTGCCAAAGCAAAGCGCTTCCCCCGCCGCTGATCTGGGCCACTTGCCCATTGACAAATAAACCGCTTGATAAAAAGAAACTGCAGCCTAAAAGTCGGTCCATCAACTGCATAAATGCCGCCCCTTCAAGAGGCGGGAATGCTAAAAGCAGTAAAAATGCCGTGATCAATTCTGTCCATACGAAAAACGGTAAGCGCTCAAATGTCATGCCGGGCGCCCTTAATTGAAAAATGGTGACTATAAAATTAAGAGAAGATAGCAGGGATGAAATAATAATAAAAAACATGCCCACAAGCCAGATGGTCTGCCCGTCATGGGCAATATCGGCCAAGGGCGGATAAGCAGTCCAGCCGTTTCCCGTCGGCCCTCCGGGAAGGAAAAAACTCAAGAACATCAAAAAGCCGGCAAAAAAGAACAGCCAATAGCTATACATATTTAATCTGGGAAACGCCATGTCCCGGGCGCCGATCTGCAAAGGCACCAGATAGTTCCCAAAAGCGGAAAAGCCCAGAGGGACCACCCCCAAAAAGACCATGATCGTCCCATGCATGGCCCCCAGCTGATTATAAAATTGGGGCAGCATGACGCCACCCGGCATGTTGGTTTCACCAAAAAATTTACCTATAAAGGGGATCGGCTGGCCTGGGTAAGCCAACTGCCAGCGCATCAGAAGCATTAGACAGAAACCGAAAAATAAAAAAAACAGGCTGGTCAACAGGTATTGAATACCGATCGTCTTGTGGTCGGTGGAAAAAACATACTTATGGATAAAAGAGTCAGGCTTTATCAAGAGAGTTCTTTGCCCTTTGGCGAAAGTTTAGAAACATCATCGCGAATGCCGATAATACGGCCAGCGTCACGCCTAATAAAACTAGCACGGCAAAATTATACCCATGGGTCAGGGGCGATGCGGGATCGCCAAAACATACCATGCAAAAAACCATATTATAAAGCCTTCATTTTCTTTATAAATTGCACACAATAAATAATCAGGGCGATGCTGATTATTAATGAGCCATATCCCCAAGCCGTATAGTTATGGCTTAAAGCCCAAAAACCAAAACATAAAAAAAGGATAATGGAAGCTATGATCAAAAGAACGTGGATGTTTTTAATCCCCATATTCCCCCTTTATCCTTCGACGGCTCTATCACAAGTTTGCTTGGGCCTTATGTTTGCCTGGCCATTCGACGCGGGGCCTGTCTTTAGCCTCAACGTTATGGTGCTCCTCAGCTGGGGGCAGCCCTAACGGAAGCTTTGATGGTGGTTACCCCTCAATCGTCCCCTTGTGCAGGTGCCGTGCGCGCCATAACATTGAGGCTAAGGGCACCCGCTGAATCAATTGCTTATAAAGCTCCCTTGCGAGATATAATTTTACCATTATTTAGGCGGCAAAAAAGTAAAATCTGCCCTTTGATCAGACTTGCCCTCTTTGAGAGTAATGGTCAAAACTTTAGTCCCTAATTTTTCATGCCAAGCTTCAATGGTATATGTCCCATCAGGAAGATCTTTTAGCTCAAATCGACCGTCTGAGTTTGTTACCGTAAAAAAAGGATGTCCCATCACTGCCATCCAGGCAGTCATCCAGGGGTGGACATCACAGCGGATCGGGAACATGAACTCCGGCTTTTCAAAAGACACCTGCATTTCTTTGCGAAAATCCGGCATGGCTGCGTTGAATTCCGGATTACTCTTACACATCGCGTGCACATTATGCAAAGTGCCGTCGGGATTAAGGAATTTGACCTTCTGCCCTACCATAACCCCCAAGACATGAGGGTTATAATTACATCCCTTCTGATTGACCACGACAATCTCCGGTGGAACCGGATAACGAGTTTTGCCCAAACCGCTTTTAACGTAAACAAATACATTGCCTAAGCCACCATTATCTCCTAAAACGAGCGTTTGAGAATATACTGTCTTGCCATCATGCGAGGCGTAGCAGACCGGATCTGCCTCCATATGGATCATTCTTGACCGGGGAGCCGTGCCCTCAAATTTGACCGTGCCGGCCACAGTGCCACCGGCATACGCGTACGCGCAGAGGTTAAAACTCAAAATCAATAGGAGCAGACGTCCTATCATAAAAGCCTTTCAATTAAAGCTGCCATGTCCTGTGCTTTATCCTGTGGATGAAAAAGATGGCGGACCTGACCTTGTGAATCAATCAGGTACACATAGTCCGTATGGTTGATCAAATACCCTAGGCTTGATGTGGTATTGACCTGCTCATAATAGGCGCCGTAGGCTTTAACTACTTGGTCGATCTGCGGCTGACTGCCGCTTAAACCTAAAGCCTTTATGTCGAAATAATCCAAATATTCTTTCATCTTGGCCGGTGTATCACGCTTTGGATCAACGGATACAAAAAGGGTCTTGACCTTTTGACGCTTCGTACCCAACAGCGTATAGACACGGGCGAGTTTTGAAAGGGTGGTGGGACAGACATCCGGACAGGTCAGGTAGCCGAAAAACAGCAACAACACCTCTCCTCTGTGCTCGCTTAGACGAAATACCCTTCCCTCTTGATCCAAGAGAATAAAATCACGAGAAGGATTTAATGCCGACAGAAGCTTTAGATCGTTGTCTTTCTTTTGATCGCAGCCGGCGCAGGTCAGCAGAAGACCTGCCAATGCCATGACGAATATCGTCTTAACTCTCATCATCCCGCACAATCGCATTGACATTCATTTTAGTGCCGTATTGGAACTGAAGGACAAAAGGAACTGTCTGTTCTTTTTTCAAAGGTTTGAGAAGGTCGATCACCATCAAATGATACCCGCCATGGGCCAGGAGAACCTTTCCATGGGCAGGGATCCTTATTTCTTTGACTCGCTGCATTTTCATCATCCCGGCACTCTGACTCATGGTATGCATTTCTACACTCCGGGCCGCCGGGGAGCTGACCGCGACTAACTTCGTATCTTGACCGGTCGTGTTTTCAATTTCCATAAATGCCGCGGTGGTCTGGGATGAAGGCGGCATCGCCATAACCCAGGCATGGCTGACAACGACATCTTCATGGTTATGCTCTTGTAAGGACAATAAAAAACCAACGATCCGGTCTTGTTCCTGATCTGGAATATGACCAAAAGAAGGCATGATGCTGTCTTCTTCCCTGAGACCGTGTCTTATCACATCCTTCATCTGTCCCCTGCTCGTGCCTGCCCGGTAAGATATAAGATCATGAAAATTGGTCGGAAGATAATACAGATTCTTTGCGGCCGGGCCGTTGCCATACCCCTCTTTTCCATGACAAACGGCACAGCCATATTTGAGGTAAAGCTGATAGCCTAATTCAATGTTATCCCCGCTTTGGGCAAAACACACAACAGGAAAAACATAAAGCATCAAATAGACAATAACGCCCGTCAGAGACACATACCCCCATGCCGGATAAAGCCAGCGGGTGATGCGAGTGTGTTTTTTAAAATCCCCTTTTAAGGCGTAAATGATAGCCATGATGATAAAAGGCACGATCAATACAGCCAAAGGTGAATGCGTCCCCAGCACAAAGAAATAAATAACCCTTGAAAGGCCATGTCCCTGATAATGCGAGATCCCCCTGGATGTCAGATGATAATAAAGATAGGCGCATAAAAATAACGCGGAACAGATAAAAGCGCAAAGCATCATTTTTTTATGTCTTCCTGAGTTTTTATTTTTGATGGCGATCCTTCCTAAAACCAAGAAAACCCCTGCCAGGGCGTTAAGTGTGGCATTAATAGTAGGTAGAATCGGCAGATGCATGAAATTAAATGTGTCCGTCACCTTTAATAACTGTGTTCGTCTAGTTTGACCTTGCCGCGAAATATGAAGTAGATGCTGATTGTATAGGCTAGCACAAGAGGCATGCCGATCATGGCGATCGTTAACATCGTCTGTAATGTTTTGATCGAAGAGGAAGCATTATAAATGGTCAGACTCAACTGGGGATTAGGATTTGAAAGTACTAGATTAGGGAATATGCCCAGACCAAAAAGAAACATCAAAAGAACAATGGCCGCAGAAGAAGAAAGAAATGCTAAAAAATCCCTTTTATGGTGAATTTCCCGGGGGACATTGGCAATGGAGAGCAAATTCAGGACCGGGACCAAAAACAATAAAGGACAGGCCTTTAATTTTTCAACCATGTGCGGCGCATACAGCAAGGTGGCCATCGTCAAAATACCGTACATGATCACAAAAAAAATGATGGTGTTCTTGACCCAGCCGCGTGCCATGGCATGAAACTCCCCTTCAGTCTTCATGACAATATAGATCGCCCCATGCATCATGCAAACGGATAGGACGGTCAAACCTGTTAATAAAGCATACGGATGAAGCAAACCCCAAAAAGTCCCTTGGAATTCCCGATCGGCCCCCAAAGGGATCCCCCAAATTAAATTTCCAATGACCACACCAAAAAGAAAGGCCGAAAGAATGCTGGCAACACAAAAAGCCACATCCCATGATTGCCGCCAGAAGGCCCAAGGCTGTTTGCTGCGAAATTCGATAGCGATGGCCCTGAAGATCAAAGAAAAAATAAGCAAAAAAACAGCTAAATAAAAACCTGACGCGAGTGTTGCGTAGACATCCGGGAAGGCGGCAAATAAAGCCCCTCCTCCGGTCACAAGCCACACCTCGTTGCCGTCCCATACAGGTCCGATAGAGTTGATCATCAAACGGCGTTGCTGGTCCCCCTTGGCAAAAAGATGCAAAGCCCCAACCCCCAGATCAAAACCATCGAGAACGGCATAGCCTGATAACAGGACTCCAAGTAAAATAAACCAAATCAACTGCAAATCCATTGTTATGCCCTTTGTTTTTGTGTCTCGAGGGCTATCCCCTTCGGCCCCAATTTGATCTTATGATCTAACAAGAATATAAACAAAACAAACAGCAGCAGATAAATGAGCGTAAACATGATCAGTGATATCCATACCACATCCGCTTTAATCGCCCGGGACAATCCCTCTGAGGTGCGAAGCAAACCATAAACAATCCATGGTTGGCGGCCCACCTCAGCCGCAAACCAGCCTAATTGATTGGCAAACTGCGGTAAAAGTACTGACGGCACCAAAACAGATAAATACCACCTTGTTTCAAACAAACGACCAGTCGCTAAAAGCACCAAGCCCACCGCAATCATCATCACTAACAGGATCCCGATCATAAGCATCAAATGATAGGCATAAAAAGTGATCGCAACCGGAGGCCTGTCTTTTTTCTCAAACGATCCTAACCCCCTGACCGGCGTATCAAAATTTCCATGAATGAAAAAACTGACCATCCCTGGAATCTTGGGGCCGGTCACCTGAGCATTTTTCTCATCGACCAAACCAAACAAATAAAAATCAGCCACAGCATTAGGCGCAAAATGCCCTTCCATAGCAGCCAATTTTGTGGGTTGATGTAAAGCTACTCCCTCTGCAGATATCCGGCCTGTCAGCAGTTGGGCTGCACAGGCGAATAAGGCCACTGTCAAAGCTACCTTCATAGAAGCCTTGGCAAAATCGATGTGCTGTTTCTTTAATAAATAGTAGGCGCTTATGCTAAGCACTAGAAAAGCACCGGTGAGCCAAGCTGCTGAGAGTACATGTGAAAGTCTTTGCATGGATGATGGGTTGAAAACCATTGCCCAAAAATCAGTGATCTCGGCCCGGGCATGCATCCCCTCACCCACAATATGGTAACCGGCAGGAGTTTGCATCCAAGAATTAGCAACCACGATCCAAACAGCACTAAAATGCGCGCCAAAACAAACCAGCAAGGCTGAAACCCAATGCATCAAGGGGGTGACCTTGTCCCATCCAAACAGCAATATCGCAAGGAACCCTGATTCAAGAAAAAAGGCAAACACACCTTCCGCGGCCAAGGCGCTGCCAAAAACATCCCCGACATATCTGGAATAGGTCGACCAATTGGTGCCAAACTCGAATTCCATAACGATCCCGGTCGCAACCCCAATGGCAAAAATAAGCCCGAAAATCTTTACCCAAAACTTTGTCATTTGATGGTACAAAGGGTTCCGGGTCAGCATATACATGCTTTCCATGATCAAAATGATGAGCCCCAAGCCTATGCTTAAGGGAGGGTAAATATAATGGAACATGACGGTGAGAGTAAACTGGATACGTGAGAGAAGGAGAATATCCATAAAAATTTACAGCAGCGGAACTGACCGCATTGATGGATAGTTATTGTGTTCTCGGAACGGGATATTTTGGCCGTTTGCTTCGGTTTACAACAAATTTTTTCTAAAGATTCTCTTTATTTGGAAAAAATTTATTGTAAATCCTCGCAAACATTTGGCCAAAAATCCCTGAACGTTCCGAGAACACAATAACTATCCATCAATGCTATCCATGCGGCTATTTAAAATGCCCCTATTGCTTTAATTTGGTCAAAAATTCGGCTACCGCTTTGCCGACAATGTCCTTGCACCCAAGACCTAAAGCCAAGGCAAAGCCAAGACCGAATGAGCCTAGGATGATGCTGATGGTTAGATCAATGATCCTGACACCGATCTGCAGCTGTTCTAAGGCAATGGCCACAGCAAACACCATGATCACGATTTCACAGATATTGCTCATCACATTAGAATGGGAAATACCGGCATTATTAGCGGAGGTCCTGACAATATTCCTGATCAGGACAGACGCAAACATCCCCACCACCAAAATGAAGACAGCAGCGATAATATTGGGTATAAAAAGAACCACCTTTTGCAATAATTCAGCGACAACAGTCAATCCTACGGCGTTTAATGCGATGACAAAAGTGATTAACAAAGACAACCAATAGCAAATATTCCCTATTAGTTCCGAAAGCCCAATACTAATGCCGCCTTTTGATAAAATAGAATCCAATTCGATCTTGTGAGACAGGTCATCGAGTTTCAGAAGCTTTAATAATTTAGTGACCCCTGTTTTGATAACATATTCGGAAATGAGCCAGCCGATGATAATAATGACAAGGACTAAGAGCACACTGCTGACAAACAGACCTACTTGGGCCAGAACCATTCTTGCCGATGGTACTAAAATTGCATTCAAAGTGTTCATGCAACACCTCCCGTTTGGCCCCCGCCGGTCGCCTGCACCGCGGCTTTGCTATGCTGGCTGCTATAAACCTAACGGGGATTTGGTTTTCTGTCTCATTTGTTAGATAAATTTTTATTATTCTACCACTCCACAGGACAGTTTCCAAACAATTAAAATAAATAAGAAGAACCCTGTTTTTTATATTGAATAAGAGAATCCCGGCTGCTTTAATACGTCCGAGGGTAAATATTCTTTTAATTTCCGGAGGATAAGCTTGTTTAAAGAAGAGGTGCTTGCGGGACTTTCACCTCCGCCAAACTGGAGATAGGCCATATTAAGACATACCATGCTGTACAACCATTCTTTCTTTTTTTGTCCCGTCACTCCTTGTTCCCTGACTATATCAACATAGGTCTTCGCTATAGCTTCCCTCATCTCTAAATTAATCGCAGGATAGCGCGCCTTTTCTAATTCTGTTATGGTCTGAGGCAGAGATTTCGTGTCAACTTCAGAAAGAAGCTCTTTAAACGCCCTGACACGTTGGATCTCCCCGGCTGTCAAATGATGGCTTGCGGCATACGCAGACACGGCAAATACCGATGGGTAACCGGAACAAAAACCTAAAAAAACGATTAAAAAAAAGAAAAAGTTTTTCATGGGGCATCAAAGTCCTCTGAAAGAGAAGCCCTTATTATACCGAATAAAATTAAAATATCAGATTAATTATGTAAAAATAGGGAGGGGTAAAAATTTAATGGGCCTGACCTTTGAGCGCGTTAAATATTTTCTCCAACAAAAGAGAAGCCCCCTGAGACTTATCATAGTAGTCATAAGCCCGATCAATCATCCGTTTTTGTAGAAATAACTGATAAACGCTTGCAACTATTACTTTTAAGGAAGGATCGTATTCCTGAATAATATCAAACATGGTCATGCCGTCAATGCCAGGCATGTTGATGTCCAGCAATACCAAGTCTATTTTCTCCCTGATCAAGATATTAGTCGCTTCTTGGGCGTTCGAGGCCCAGCAGGCCTTAAGGCCTGATTCAACAAGCAAACGGACATAAATGGACCTGATTCTCGGCTCATCATCTATGATCAAGATTTTCTTTATAAGGTCATCCATCAGGGAATAATTTAACAAAACTCAAATTAAGACAACATGAAAATAAAATTAATTACGCAGGTAATGTTTCGGCGGGTTCGCTGGGAAGTATTATTTTGAAAGTGGTGCCTTGGGAAACACAGCTTTCTGCTGAGATCTCGCCTTTGTGGAGCTTGGCGATCGTGGCGGCAATACTTAAACCCAAACCGTTGCCTCCACAAGCGTTTTGGGACCTAAAAAATTTATCAAAGATCTTGGATAAATTTTCCGGAGATATCCCCTCCCCCGTATCAGAAATAGAGGTAATGATTTTATCCTCCCCTGTTGTGATCTTAATGTCAATAGACCCGCCTTCAGGGGTGAACTTGACGGCATTGTCGATAATATTAAAAAACAAGCGCCTCAAATGAAGCTTATCCCCTTTCATCACAAGCGGCGCTATCGTCCCCTGGGTTTCCAAAGTGACTGTGATCAATTTTTTGGATGCCAATATGCGGCTTTGTTCGCATATTTCATTAAAAAACTCCACGAAATTAAATGTTTCAAATTTTAAAACCTCCGGGCTGTAATCGAGCTTAGTCAGCAACAACAGGTCTTCTATGGTTTTGAGCATCCGCTGGGACTCCTCAAGAACTATCCTTAAAGCCTCCTGGTATTCTTCTTTGGATCGTTCCCTGCGCAAAAGAAGGTCTGCTTCTCCCTTAATGATCGTCAATGGAGTTTTTAATTCATGGGCCACATGATAACTAAACTCTTCAATGTGCCTGAAAGATCTTTCCAAACGTGCGATCATATCATTGAAAGAATCGATCAAGGAACCCATTTCCCTGTCAAAATGTTTAGCCGTAATCCTGGCGCTTAAATCCTGATGTGTGATTTTATTAGCCATCTGCGTGATCTCATTGACCGGCGCTAGAATCCGGGCAGCCTGCCTTCTGCCGACGAAACCGGTCAGAAGCAAAATAAGGGGCAGGCTGATAAGAATAGAATACAGCCAGTTCAAGAGCTGCTGCATAATAGGGTCTTCTGTAATACCTACTTGAATAAAATATTCTCCCGCAGGGTCTCTGCCGAAGGGATAGGTAATGACCCGCAGCCTCTTATGGTTATACGTTACGGTTCGAAATGCCATGGTCTCGCCCTTGGGGATACGTGTGTATTCTAAAAAAACATCAAGCAGGCCCTTATCTAAATCCGGCGTGCTCGTCACATCCTTTTTCTGCCTGTCAAAAAAAGTCAACGTTGCCTTGTTCAAAGACAAAGCCAGCGATTGCCGGACCCAGTCTGCCGAAATCTTCCTGAGCTTAATGGCAAAAGGGCCTTCTTCCTTCATCGCGAAAGTTTTTTGAACAGACTTCGCCAAGGCCCCAGGGTCGTCCCCGAAAGCGTTGAGGTAAGTCCTAATGGACGTATCCACCGCTTCTGCTTTGACCTTTAACTGCTGGTCAATTTGCTGGAATGACGCACGGGAAATAAAATATAAAACACTGCTGAAAACAACTAGAATAACGCCGAGTATGGCTGTATGGAGGATGCTGATTTCAAATCTGAGGGAGTTGGATCTCATGAAGTGTCTTTTAAAATATATCCTGAGCCGCGAATGGTATGGATCATTTTCTTCTTGAACCCGTCATCGATTTTACTGCGCAGGTTCCTGATATGCACATCTATAACATTGGTCATGCTGTCAAATTGTTCATTCCAAACATGTTCTGAGATCATCCAGCGGCTGATGACCTGGCCTTCATTGACCATCAAATACTCCAACAAGCCGTATTCTTTGCTGGTTAAAATTATCCTCTTCCCCGCCCTTTGGACTTCGTGGTTAATCTGATTCAGTTCCAAGTCCCCTACCTTTAAAACAGAAATTTTGGGCCCTTGCTGACGTCTGAGCAAAACCTTGACCCTTGCTAACAGTTCTTCAAAAGAAAAAGGTTTAGTCAAATAATCATCAGCCCCCGCATTAAGGCCGGAAACTTTATCCTTAACGGCGGCACGGGCGGTCAGCATCAAAATGGGAGTGTTAATTTTCTTGGAGCGCAGTTGACGGCATATGCTTATACCGTCATGCCGAGGCAGCATGATATCGAAGATCATCAAATCGTAGGGATTGATCTCCGCCAGATAAAGCCCCTGCTCACCATCGTAGGCAACATCAACGGCGTAATGTTCTTCCTTTAAGCCGCGTACGATAAAACCGGCGATACGTTTTTCATCTTCAACAACTAAAATCCGCATCTCATAGCCTCCTTTAGAACGGCTTTATTTTACAGTGAAACAATCATTAAAACAAGGCTGGAGTTATCCACAGGAAGGAAATTTAAACCAAATCCATTTGATCCATAGAAAATAAAGGTACAGGGGCCGAATGGTCCGTCACATCGATAGTCTTTGCAATTTCTTCCAGCGTTGTCAATCCGGCCGCAACCTTCATAAGCCCGGACTCAACTAAAGGCCGCATGCCGCCGGCTACGGCTTCTTTAAATATCGCGCTTTCAGGGGCTCTGTTGTAGATGAGCCTCTTGATGTTTTCATCTATCTTTAAGATCTCAAAAATCGAAGCTCGGCTGTAAAATCCTGAAAAATTACAGTATTCACATCCATTGCCATGGTAAAACCGCTCGATCGAAAAGTCTTTAAAATAGGGCCTAAATTGATCCATCAGGGCCTCCTGAGGGATATGCTCCTGACAGCAATACGGACAGATCAATCTGATCAATCGCTGAGCGACCACCATCACGATGGAAGAAGTTATTAAATACGATTCCAGCCCGATATCCCGAAGCCGGGTCAATGACGAAACCGCGTTATTGGTATGCAGGGTGGAAAAAACCATATGCCCCGTCAAAGAGGCTCGAAAAGCGATGTCTGCTGTTTCCCTGTCCCTGATCTCGCCGACCAAAAGCACATCCGGGTCCTGGCGTAAAATGCTTTTTAGACCGTTGGCAAAGGTGACGTCTTTGATATGGTTTAACTGCAGTTGATTGACCCCGTCAATAAGATATTCGATGGGATCTTCGATCGTCACGATATTTTTAGTCTCGCACTTGATATGCTGCAATGCCGAATAAAGAGTGGTCGTTTTCCCTGAACCTGTGGGACCCGTCACTAAAACAACACCCTGTGGCTTGCTGATACCCTGTTTAAATGCGACTAATTCATCAGGTTGAAACCCAAGAGAATCTAAATTAAACCGCGTGGCGCGGGCGTCTAAAATACGGATGACGATCTTCTCCCCATAAAATGTCGGGATGAGCGAAATGCGAAGATCAATCTTTTTGCCTTCGATCAAGGCTTTGATCCTCCCCTCCTGCACTCCTCTGTGTTCGGCGATATTCATTTTTGAAAGGATCTTAATACGGGCCGCCATGCGCTTTTGCAAATCCCTGGGGATCTCAATAATATTCTTTAAGTAGCCGTCAATACGGTAGCGGACCCGCACATTTTTGTCCTGCGGCTCAATGTGAATGTCACTCGCCCTGTCTTCAATCGCATCATGAATGATCTTATTGACCAACTTGATAAGACCCGCATCTTCATCATGTCTTTGCGCAAAATCAACTATTTCTTCCGGGGCCTGTTCACAAGGAGCCACGGACTCCTCACCCATCATATCCTTTAAGATCGTATGCACATTATCTGCCGGCTGGTAATATTTATGGATATACTCCGCGATCTGGCTTTTCTTGCATAAAAGAGGCTTGATGTCGAGCCCCATCGTAAATTGCAGTTCTTCCGTGGCCATCAGATTAGACGGATCACTCATGGCTAGAACAAAAACATCCTTAAGCCTCATAACAGGAAAAATCCCATAATGCAAAGCTTGTTTCAAAGGGATAAACTGGATGATCCCGGCGTCAATGATCACATCATCCAAGTTGACCATGCCGCGGGGAAAGACCTCACGGGCAACGGTAAAATAATCGTCTTCTTTGAGATATCCCATCTCAATGAGCAGGTCCGCAACCGGTTTTTGCAGACTTTGGCGCTTAACCTGTGCAATGGTGACCTGGTCCGGTGTTATAAGATTCTTCTTAAGTAGCGCGTTAATAATAGCTGACATATCTGGACACCCCCCGAAGATTTTAAATTTGATCTATCTTAAAATTTAATAGATTAAGAAAGGATTAAAAAAAAATGAATTTTAAAAATACGCCAATTACCTGCGGGCTAAAAGTATGGCACTGGACCGCGGACGTAAACGGTAGGTTTGGGGATTTTCCAAGAAAGGCTCTTTACCGGCGGCAAACAAATCTTCACCTGAGGCACGGGAGGTGTCAACTGCCAGATACCACCTGGTTTGCGCGAATACGGACGGTAACCTAAAATCAGCCTCATAACCGGAGGCATTAAACATCAAAAAAAGTGAACGTTCATGGTCTTCATGAATGAGACAAGCCAATTGTTTTTCCTGAGGGTTACCCCAGTTGGGCAAAGCTCCCTGAGGATTAAACCACCGGATCTCCTCGTCCGTGTAGTACTGTTCCCGGCTTAAAACCGGATGAGCTTTTCGAAACGCGATCATACCGCGGGTAAATAGAAATATTTCCTTATGTTGTTTAAGACAATTCCAGTCATACCAGCTCGTTTCATTGTCCTGACAGTAGGCATTGTTATTGCCTCCCTGAGTGCGCCGGAATTCGTCCCCCCCAAGCATCATCGGGATCCCACGTGAAATGAATAATGTCAGCAGGAAATTCTTGATCTGACGGTTGCGGATCTCTTCAATGGCGGGATCCGTGGTCTTCCCTTCGATCCCATAATTATAACTATAGTTATCTCCCGTCCCGTCATTATTGTTCTGACGGTTGGCTTCGTTGTGCTTGGCGCAGTAACTAACCAGATCATTCAACGTAAAACCATCATGGCAGGTGATGAAATTGATGCTGTTGGCAGGACCTTTGCCTGAGTGGCTGAAAATATCCGCACTGCCGCAGATGCGGCTGGCAAAATCTCCCAGAGTCCAATCATCACCGCGCCAAAAACGCCGGACTTGATCCCTATAGCGGTCGTTCCACTCCGCCCAACGACGATGAGAAAAATTCCCCAGCTGATAGGCACCGACAGCATCCCAGGGCTCAGCGATGATCTTCACATCTTTAAGGACCCCATCAAGGGCGATTTTTTCAAGAACAGGCGCGTTAGACAACAGCTGGCCGCGAACGTCACGTGACAGGATCGAGGCCAAGTCAAAACGAAATCCATCCACATGCATCTGGGTCGTCCAGTAACGCAACACGGTCAAGATATGCTCCTGTACGACGGGATGATTGGCGTTAAACGTGTTCCCTGTCCCTGTGTAGTTCTTATAGACCCGTTGATCGTCTTCCAAAATATAAAAAATTGAATTATCGATACCCCTGTAATTCAGTGTGCCCCCAAGCAGGTCTGTCTCGGCCGTATGATTGAACACCACGTCTAAGATCACTTCAATGCCGGCTTGATGAAAAGCCGCCACCATTTCCCTAAACTCCTGTTTTACCTCCCCCGGGCCTTTCATACTGCTGTAAGAAGCTTTGGGCGCCATAAAAAGCACGGGGTCATATCCCCAGTAATTCTTAAGTGATTTGCCCAGGATGCTCGTGACTTGACTATCATTAAATTCCTGTATCGGCAAAAGTTCGACGGCTGTTATTCCCAATTTTTTAAAATAGGGGATATTTTGCATTAAACCCCGGTACGTGCCGGGATACTCTCTGCCAAAACTTGGGTGGATGGTCATACCACGAACGTGTGTTTCATAAATGACCAGCTTGGACCATGGGTGCCGGGGAAGAACATCATTTTTCCAATCAAAATCATCCTCTGTCACAACACATTTGGGCATATCCGAGGCATTATCGACCTTTGACGGCACCGCATCTCCATTAGGGACAGAAGGGTCATACCCTAAAGCTTTATCAAAATCCCAATTGGTCCGCGGTGTAAGCGCTGTGGCATGAGGATCCAGCAGAAGCTTGTTAAAATTAAACCGATGTCCGGCTTGAGGATTATACGGGCCGTCCACGCGATAAGCATACAGCTGTCCGGGCCTGATCCCCTTGATGAAAACATGCCACACATCCCCTGTACGGTGGATCGCAGGATCAAGATCGATCACGCGCTGGGCCTTGGCATCATCGGGGTAGAGAAACAGCTCCAAGCGGACACGACTGGCATTGTGGCTCATGAAAGCAAAATTTACCCCGTCACCCTTGACCCAAGCTCCCAAAGGGAAGGATTCGCCCACTTGAATATCATTGCGTTTGGTGTTCATTATTCTAAGACTGTCCCCTATTCTTGGTTGGCTCTGTTAAAGTTCGCTTTGGACCTCTTGCGCGGGGCCTGTCATTAGACTCATCGTTATGGTGCTCCTCAGCCGGGGGCAGACCTAGCAGAAAAAATATATCGGTGTCAGCCGTCCATGTCATTCTTCATAAGGCTTTTGACATTACTTCTTCGTTCGATTGATTTCCTTGCGCACGGTGCTCAATAACTTGGGATAATGCAAAGGCTTGGCAAAGGCGCGGTATGATTCTTCTGCAATGGTTATGATCAAATTGCCCTTATCATCTTTGACATTGAGCGTATTGGTCGCAAAAACAATGGGGATTTGTTTTGTATCGAGATTCTGTTTTAATTTTTTAACAAATTCCCGGCCATCACCATCAGGAAAAATAACATCCATCAGGATCGCATCGGGCTTGTGGACTTGGGCCATCTTCAAACATTCTTCTTCATCCCAGGCCAACAGCACATGATACCCGGCATTGTTGAAGACTTTGGCCGTCATTTTCTGCGCTACCGGATTATCATCAACCAGCAGAATTTTCCTGAGTTTTTTGGGCATACGGACTCCTTTAACCCCCCTTGGCCTGTTGGCAAGTCTTATCAACAATGTCCTGAATATCCTGCATGATCCCTGACGATATTTCGACTAAATCCTGAGGGGATTTATCTTTATAGAAGCCATCTTTAAGATTCAAGTTAAAAACCTCGCATTTGCCCCTGATGATCCCTAAAGCATTAACCAATTTATGTTTGACCGTCCCTTGGGCAGGTTCGAGGGGATTTTTTAAAAATTTGTCCGATGCCCCAAAAGGTTTGGTTTGTGTACTATTACAAACGAGCCTTTCAACTTCAGCTAAAACCAAAGGTTTTTGCCCGTAACAGTCAACTCCCAAACCTACAATCCGCTCGACTTCTTGACTCGTAAACTCCTGGCCTGTAATAACAATGACCCTGGTTTTCTTATCATATGCCCGAAGCTGGGTCAACACCTCGAATCCGTTTAGATCATCGAGCATCATGTCAAGCAGGACCACATCCGGACCAGACGCCTTGATCATCGACAGCGCCTCGATCCCGCTACCGGTCGTTGAAACCATAAAATTTCTTCTGCCGAAATAAGACTGCACGGCCGTGCAAACATCAGGTTCATCATCGACGATCAGTAATTTGATCCTGTCCTCTGCCATGATTAAGCGCAGTATATCACAACTATAAATGGATTTTTATTAAAATTAAGATAATTCATCTTCAACCAATGTGACCATGGGCCTGATAGGCAACTCTTTGCCCGGAGGTAAATAAGCCTCCACCTCGGCTTTCTTTACTAAAAGATCAAAAGCCTCCCGGCCGCGATCTTTCTCTAATAATGAAATGACCCGCTCTTTTAAAAGTTTTGTGTGTGCTTTGACAATGATGCGCATGTACTTACTGCCCTTTCGATTAACCACCAAAAGTATTTGCATGCTTGCCTCCTTAGTGGCCCCTGACGCTTTGACGTTGCTGTCAGTCAGGGTCCTTTTTTAATTAATCTGCCTTTATACTCAAAGTTTAAAACAAAATATGACAAAAATCAAATTTTTATAACATATTCTGTCATATTGTAAATACAATAATACTAAGTATTTATGTAATATTCTAATAATATATTAAAATAAATTGACAAAATAGTCATAAATATGTGTAATTCTGTCTTGACTAATGCATAGGAAAAAGGTATATTTAATACAGCAAAAGGAGGATGGAAAATGAAAGTTCATGAAAAAATCAAATTAATCAGGGAAGATCTGAAATTAAGCCTCCACGATGTTTATGAACGGGGCGTTATCATTTTTGGAGATAAAGCTTTGAGCTACAGGACTTTGCACAGGATCGAAGGCGGCCAGATTTCCAAATTCTCTTCCATCCTAAAAATTTGCTGTGCTTTAGGAGTGCCCTTGGAAAATCTTATCAAGGATACCCAGCTGGAAGGACGTCTTGTTATACGCAATAACGAACGGATAGACGAATATACTTATAATGACAAGGTACTCTCGAGCGTTATCAGCTCGCCAAACCGCAGCTTCTTGTGCTTGGAGATGTCCCTTGAACCCAAAGGTAAAACCGCATGGGAACATTCCCCTCTCGGAGGTAAATATGAAAAATGGATATACATTATTAAAGGAACACTGACGTGCTTTCTGGGAGAAGAAAAATTTGTTTTGGACCGCGCCGACAGCATTTCTTTCGACAGCTCAACCCCCCACTGTTTCGAAAACGCTGCCGCCAAACCCTGCCTTGCCATTGTGATCGTCAATCCTAAGTATTTCTAAAAAACAATATCATGTCTTGACGACCAACTTACCTATACTCAGCAAAATCCCTTTTAATTTATCACCCAGCACGGCCATGGATACCGGCTTGCTGATATAATCACAAGCGCCTAGACTGATCGCTTTATTGACAACTTCAGCACTTTGCCAAGCACTGACGACAATGATCTTCGATATAACACAAGCCTGTCGCATCGTCGCAATCACATCCAGCCCGCTTAAGCCCGGCATCTTTACGTCCAAAAGCACCACATCCGGCTGCAATCGTTTGACCTTCTCCAAAGCTTCCTCGGCACTCTGGGCTTCTTCGATATCACAATTAAACCGCGGCGCTATGAACTCTTTTAAAGTCGCACGAAACTCGGCCTCATCATCCGCTATCAAAAGCTTAGGCGTCTGCATGTGTCCGCCTTGGTCCAATACCTTATGCATTTTCTGGACAACCACGTCCCTTAAATAGTTGCGGCTGAAAGGTTTGGTAATGAATTCCTCAGCCCCTAATTCTAAAACCTCCTGCCTTGCTTTATCATCCTTCTTGGCAGTCACAATAATCACAATAACGCTTGGGTCAATCGTCCGTAACTCTTTGAGGATATCAATACCGTCACGGTCCGGCATCATCAAGTCCAGAAAAATTATTTTTGGCTTTTCTTTCCGAAATACCTGCAAGGCCTTTTTAGCGGTTGACGCGCTAAATACCCTGAAGCCTATATAGGAAAAAGTCTTTTCAATAATCTCGCAAATGCCCTGTTCATCATCAACAACTAAAAGCTTGATCATCAATAATCCTTTCTACTGCCCATCGCCTGTTGAAGTGGCTTCCCTTAAACGGTCTAAGAATTGACGGATAGACCGTGTCGCTTCCTGGATCAAAAGAGCATCGTGAAGCGCCACCGGCTCCGGACCCATATCGTCTAAATAAAACTGCAGGCACATGCCGATAATATGCAGGTCATTTCCTAAATAATGCGTAAAAAAATCCCTTATCAGAGGATGCAGAATGACCCCTTCGGCCTTAATCCTTTGCAGGCGGGTATCTGCCGAGGTGATCCTTTCGGTATAAATGATCTTATGAACAACTTCCATACTTTGCATAACACTGTCTAGCATTTTACGGGCCTCATTCAAAGGTATGGGAAGCCCCTGCTCTATATATAACCCGGCTTGAAAATTAATAAAAGATACTTGGTCCCCTAAAAGAACATACACCGCATCCCACACAAAAAGCGGGACAGCTATCTTGTCATCTTTAATTTTCTTATAAAGCGCCGCTTCATTAGGCAGAGGCTTAGCCATGGGCACCTTCCGCCACTTCCATGACGACTTTAATCCATTCCCTGGAATCCAAGGGCTTGAGCAAATAAGCGGCGGCCCCTAATTCCTTGGCCGCCTTGATAGTTGGCTCGTCGGTAATACGCGTTATCATAATGCATTTGGCTTGAGGGTTAATTGCTTTAATCTGGCGCAGAACATCTATACCGTCCAATTTCGAATCATCCAGATGCACATCTAAAATACAAATATCCGGCTTATTCAAAGCATACAGCTTGACGGCTTGGACTCCATCGCTGGCTCCCAGCGTCAGGTAACCGCATTTAAACTGCAGCATCCTCTGGGTCAAATCAAGCAGGCCTTCTTCATCATCCACAACCAATACTTTAAGGGGCATAGGCTTGTCCTTTATGTTAAAACATCCTCGATGTTGTCCCTGTTTTTTTGCTCACCTGGGCCTTATAGGACGGCAGGGTCACCGCAAATCTGGCGCCCTTCCCCGGACCTTCAGATTCGGCATGCACACGACCTTTAAGCATATCCACCACTACCCGTCGGACGTGATAAAGCCCAAGACCCGTGCCCTCGGCACTGCCCTTGGTTGTAGTCGGGACCCCAAACAACTGTTTTAATAGGACCGGTTGGATCCCATAACCGTTGTCTGTGACCTCGATCACGACATCATCAGCCTGCCTGAAAATCCTTAAAGCAACCTTCCCCCCGCCGTCTGAATTCTGCTTGAAAGCTGCATGCAAAGCATTTTTGATAAGGTTCAGGATCACTTCTTCAATCAGAACCACCTGCCCCCAGACAGGCGGAAGGTCGTCTTGAATATCCTCGACTAATTCCACTTGGCGGTATCTCTTCTTATGCAAAAGTAAAAGCGCCCCTAAAGGAACAAGCATTTGGTTGATCAATACCGCTTCCATGTCCCCTGACTGCTCTTTCGAGTATTGCTCGACGGCCCTGATAATATTGGAAACCCTGTGCGCCCCGGAAATGATCTGACCGCATGAATGGGTAATCAAAGCCTTGTCCTGGGGCGGGATTTCATAGCGGCCTGATTCCAACATTTCCCTCAAGTAATCCGCTTCACCCATCACAAAGGTCAAAGGGTTGTCTATTTCATGCGCCATGGTCCCAACCAGCATATCCAATGACTCCCGCCGGGCCAAAGCCCCTTCCTGCTGAATACGGCTGGCCTCCTTTTGCATATACATCGCATTTTCCATCGCCAGCGCCGTATTGACCGCTATGACATTCAACACGTTAATGTCCGCATCGGAAAACGCCGTATCGTCGGTCTTTTCCCCCAGCAGAAGGCGGGCCAAAATCCTCTCCTCATCTCCTACCGGAATTTGACGAACCCATGGACCGTTTTGACCTAAGGTCTCCAGAAGCCTAAAATCCCCATCCTCTTTTAAATAAACAGCCAAAGCTTTGAGCCCCATGGACACGTAAATGATCTTCGCAACAGCCCGAAGGATCCCATCTGTGGTCTTGAAGCGGCTTAACCCTTTGGTTGCCTGCAGGAGAGTGGACTGATAGCGATGCTGTCCCTCGAGAATCTTTTCTTCAGCCCCCCGGCGGAGGAAACCAAAAATAAAAGGACCCATTGTGGCCAGGACTAACATGGCCCAGGTCGAAGCCTCCCATTGGTGGTATTTATACCCAAAGTAAAAGGGTACTCCTAAAACAAAAGCATAAACTGCGATAAAAATAGCCGTATTCGATACCGCGAGCCGAATGTCCATTAAACGATGACGTAGCATAGAATTATTATATTAGACTAATGCTAAAATATCAGCTAATTATTGCGAAACAAATCATGCCTTCTGAGGCGCTCGATTGTTTGGTGAATATGCTTTTAAGTCGCAAACAAATACACCTTCTGCTCTAGCTGTCAGCGGACGGCAAGTATAATTGTCCCTTTGTAACACATTGATCAAATCCTCCTGGGGGATCCATCGGTCCTTGGTATGAGCTTTAAAATAAACCAGCTTTGATGGATGCAGCCCTGAGCGATAAGACTCTGTAGATAATGCCTTAAGAGACGTTTGGGTCATGACCATGACATCTCCCTGGTATAAAACATATGCGCTTGCCGGGACATATTTGGCAATTTTTTTTAAAAAAACGAGATCTAAATAAGGGCCCTGCCTTAATGATGTCTTGGCCATTTCATTCGCGGCGTAAGCTGCATTGAGGATTAAGAAAACAAGAAAAAGTCCGGATACTAAAGGCCTATAACTGATCTTGGAAAAAAGGAAGGACACCCCTTGGGCTGATAGGAACGCATACGGCAATAGAAGGACCAAGAAATAGCGATCAGAGTTTCCGTAGGAAATATGCCCTGAGAAATAGCAGGACATGGCAAGAAAACCGCAGGCCCCCCAAAGGCATGCCCTTTTTCCTGTTTTATACTCCTGCCTTGGAACAATAGCCCATACGCCCAAAATATTCAAGAAACCCGCCAGAACAATGGATGTCTTAAAATTAAAAAAATACCCGATATTGGACGGTAAATTCAGAAACAGGCTCCTTAAAGAGAAAAACCCGAACCCTGACACCTCCTTCTCACGCAAAATTACCGGCTGAAAATAAAATAATAGAGGTAAAAAAAGACAAATGAAAACCCATAATATATCTGACAGGGTTTTTTCGCTCACGAGCCTTTGACGCGCTAGATCAAATAACAAAAAACCACTGCCTAGTACAATAAAAACAAGATATACCGGCTTAACATAGCAGGCATAGACCGCTGAAAAAAGGGCAGAAAATAGTATCCACCTGTCCTGGTCCTTTGGCCAGGCGCAGGTGAAAAAGACTGCCAGTAAAAAGAAAAAAAACGCCGGGACATCGGCAGCCATGCAGGTCGAATACTTGATATGCATCGGCATGAAGGCAATAATAATCCCCGCCCACCAGCCAACGACGATGTCTTTGGCCCAATACCAGGCTATAGCCCCAACTAAACTGCAGGACAATGATCCCAGTATCATATTCAGATAATACTGAGCATGGCCAAAACCGCCGGTTAAAGAAAAAAAGAAAGCCTCAAGAAGAGGCATACCAATCGGTTTGGTAAAAAACCCCATGCGCTCAGGGGAAATGCCACTGCCCGCTATTGAACCTAAAGCTTTAGCATGGTAGAGAATATTCTGGGCAACTGATAAATACTCGAACTCATCAAAATAAATATGGGGACAGTGCGGGACTCCTTGAAGCCTTATAAAAAAAGCCGATATAAAAACTGAAACAAATAACCAGAAACCATTTATTCTTGCAGGCGTATCTATTCTTGTGCAGATCCGGACAAAAGATATAACGCCCGAAAGGATGACAAAAGCCAGTAAAGTTGAAATAAATATGACCACTTTCTATCCCTAATTTGGATTGGAATGCTCTGCAGCAAGAAACATATATATCGACGGAACAACAAAAAGCGTAAACAAGGTGCCGATCGATATCCCCGACATGATAACCAAACCCATATTAAAACGACCCGCGGCCCCGGCACCTGTCGCTGCCACCAGAGGAAGAACGCCAAAGACCATGGCCGCGGTTGTCATCAAAATAGGCCTCAAACGGATCCCTGCGGCTGTTTCAACAGCCTCGCGCTTTGACTTGCCTTCCCGTCGCAGATCATTGGCGAATTGAACAATAAGTATCCCGTGTTTGCTGATGAGACCAATCAAGGTCACAAGCCCCACTTGGGTATAAATATTAAGACTCGCGCCATTGACCCCCCAGTTAATAAAAATCATGGCACCAAAAATAGACATAGGAACGCTGACTAAAACAATCAATGGATCCCTAAAGCTCTCAAAGAGCGCGGCTAGGGCCAAGAAAATAATAATGAGGGCAAAAATAAAGGTCAACACTAAGGCATTAGACTCTTTGACAAATTGCCTGAGCTGGCCTGCGTAATCTAAAGAATACCCCGGAGGTAAAACACCTTCAGAGAGCGACTTCATGGTTTCCAAAGCCTGGCCCATGGTCACCCCGCCACGGGGTACCGCCATAATAGTCGCTGAGTTTAACTGCTGAAAATGGTTGATGGACTCGGGAACAACTGTCGTTTTCAAAGTGACCAGGGTCGATAACGGGATCGATCGACCGTTTGCCGTCGTCATGTAATAATCTTTGAGCTGTTGGGCATTTAAACGTTCCTGTTGAAGGACTTGAGGGATAACCTTGTAAGATCTCCCTGAAAGGCTGAAATAATTCACATAGCCTCCGCCTAACATCGCCCCCAAAGAACTGCCAACGTCGCGCATCGACAGCCCCATTTGGGCCGCTTTATCCCTGTTGATTGTGATTTCCGTCTGAGGTTTGTCAATTTTTAAATCCGAATTGATGTAAACGAACATTCCTGTTGCCTTGGCCTTTTGCATGAGTAACTCTGAGACTTCATATAGCCTGTTAAAAGGATCTGTTGTTCCCACCACCAATTGAAAAGGCAGGCCTTGACCTCCGCCGGGCAAAGGAGGCGGAAGGAAGGCCACTGCGTTTAATCCGCTGACGCGAGCAATCTTTCTTTGAACTTCACTCATTATATTTTTCGACAATCGTGAGCGCGTCTCCCAGGGTTTTAAAACCATCCCGGTAAACCCGGAGTTAAGAGCCCCGAGACCATCCGCCTGAAATACATGGTCCATTTCAGGGATAGCCTTAAGGATCCCGAACATTTGACGGGCGTACAAGGACGTTTGCTCCAGCGAAGCATTGGGAGCAGACATATAGGAGGAAATGATAAAGCCTTGGTCCTCGTCCGGAGCCAGCTCACTGCGGGAAAGCAAGAAAAGGAAAATGATGCTCACAAGAATGACCGCGGCAAACACCCCCATCACCGGCAAAGAATTTAGCGCGCCATGCAAAACCTTTTGATAGATCTCCCGGAGCTTGTCGAACAATCTGTCAAGACGATCAGATAAACTTTGATGAGCTCCCGGTTGATGGGGCCGAAAAAACTTGGAACACATCATGGGAGACAAGGTCAAGGCAACGATCGCGGAAACAGCAACAGCGCCAACCAGCGAAAAAGCAAATTCAGTAAAAAGAGCCCCTGTCAATCCCCCCATAAAACCAATAGGCACATAAACCGCGATCAAGACGATCGTCATTGCGATAATCGGACTCGCCAGTTCACGCGCCCCCTTTAAAGCCGCCTCAAAAGGAGGAGTCCCTTCTTCAATATGCCGATGGATATTCTCAACCACAATGATGGCGTCATCCACTACCAGCCCAATCGCAAGAACCAGGGATAAAAGGGTCAGCAAATTCAGTGTAAACCCAAAAAGGAGCATGACAAAGAAAGTCCCGATCATGGACAATGGCATGGCCAAAACAGGGATCACAACAGAACGCAATGAGCCCAAGAACAGAAAAATCACGACCGTCACGATGAAAAGAGTCTCCCATAATGTCTTGATGACCTCATGGATAGAACTATTAATGTATTTAGATGAATCATACATAACAACTCCGCTAAGGCCGTCAGGAAAACCTTTTTGAATGGACGGAAACACCTTCGATACCCCGCTTAGCACGGTCAATAGATTAGCCGTAGGCGCTACCTTGATCCCGACAAAGACAGCCCCCTCAGTATCCAGACGGACACTTGTGTCATAATTTTCACTACCCAGAGAAATTTGGGCCACATCCGAAAGATGAATAATGGCGCCTTTAACCGACTTGATGATAAGACCCTTGAATTCTTCAACCGAATGCAAACCAGTTGCGGCGGTAAGATCGACCGTGACCATCTGCCCCTTAGTCCTTCCCACCGCCGAGACAATATCGTTCGCCGCGAGAGCTTCACTCACATCCGATGCCGTCACCTGATATGCGGCCATTTTCACCGGATCAAGCCATGCCCGGAGGGCAAATTGTCGTCCGCCTAAGATCTCTGCCGTCTGCACCCCCTCGACCGCCTGAAGCTTAGGCACAACGACCCGGATAAGATAATCGGTGATCTTGTTGGCCGGCAGAATCTTGCTGGTAAAACCCATATACATGGAGTCAACACTTTCCCCAATGTCGATCGTGATCGCGGGCTGCTGGGACTCTTTGGGAAGTTGATTTAAGACGGCATTGACCTTGGTATTGATCTCGGTTAAGGCTTTATTGACGTCATAATTTAAACGAAGATTAGCCTTAATGACACTGACACTTTGAGAACTGGATGAAGTCAAATAATCGATCCCGTTAGACTGGGCAATGGAATTTTCGAGCGGAGTGGTGATAAAACCGGCAACCAGTGCCGGATCAGCACCGGTGTAAACCGTAGTGACCGTCACAACAGCGTTCTGGGTCTGTGGGTATTGACGAACCCCTAAACTTCCCAGCGCCCTTAAGCCCAGCATAAGGATCAAAAGACTTACAACGACTGCCAGAACTGGACGACGGATAAAAAGATCTGTAAAATTCATAAGGATCTGCTTTTAGATTACTGCTCCTGGACTTTTGGGTCCTGGTCGTTTTTAGGCATAACCGTATTGTCTTCTTCAACGGGAGAACCGTTATGTAGTTTCAATTGTCCGCTGGTCACCACAAGGTCACCTTCCTTGATCCCTTTAAGTACCGCGATCTGATCCCCGCGGGTTTCTCCTGTTTCAATAAAAACTTGTTTGGCTAGATTATTCTCGATGATAAAAACAGTCTGTCCATAAGGGTTAAAGGTCACCGCGGCCTGTGGCAGGGTTAGATGATTTTCTTCATTACCCGCCTCAACTTCAAGTGCCACAAACATGCCCGGCACAAGCTGGTGATCTGGATTAGGGACCAGAGCCTCAACTTGAAAATTCCTTGAATCAGATTCCACCTTGGGGCTGATCGCTGTGATCTTTCCTGAGAACGACCGGCCCGGGTATGTGTCCGCCGTTAAAACAACGCTCTGGTCAACAGATATCCTGGAAAGTTCCTGTTGGGGCAAATTGAAGTCCACCAGCAGAGGATCCAATGATTGTAAGGTCACCAACATTTCTCCCGGTGTAATAAACTCCCCCGCATTGAGCCGGACGATACCGAGCTTTCCCGCGAACGGAGCACGAATGGTCTTTTTATCGACAAGCGCCGTCTGTTGATCAACTAGGGCCCGCGCCGTCTTGAACGAAGCCTCATCAGAATCCAGTTGCGCCCGACTGATGGCCTGGACATCAAATTGCTTTTTATCACGATCGAAAACAGACTGCGCCAGGGCTGCTGCGATCTCCAAGGACCTTAAAAAGGCTTTTTCCGTATCCGCATTAAGAAGGACCAAAATATCTCCTTGCTTCACCTCATCCCCTGATCTCATACGAACTTCAGATACAGTTGCGGAAACCTCACTTGTCACATCCACGCCGTTCTTGGCCCTGAGGCTGCCAACTGCCTTGATATGCTGCTGCCAAGGAATTACCTGGACTTTGATCGTACTCACTACCGTCGGAGGGAATTTCATCGCCATCATGGCCTTTCCCATCATCATCCCTTGATAAATTGGGACACCAAAGACCACTGCCAAAATAAGACCTAAAACCCCAAGCATGATCAGCATACGTTTCATCATCATATATTTCCTTAACGTTTTATGAGTTCAACTTGCCCGTTTTATTGCTATCCCCATGATCTAACCATCCACCGCCCAAGGCTTGAAAAAGTGACGCTGTATCGGCAAATCGAATGGCATAGGCTTGCACAAGATCAATTCGAGCCGCACTCTCCTGACGTTGGGCTGTCAATAAAGCCAGATGACTGAGAGCTCCCACCTGAAACTGTTTTTGAGCCAAGCTGAGCGCTTGGGCAGCACTTGCCTGCGCTTCCACTCGAGCTTGCATCGTAACAGCATCTGACTCTATGGCGCCAAGAACATCCGCCACATTTTGAAACGCCAACAAAACAGTCTGTTGATACCCCGCTAATGCTCCCTCATAGGCCGCTTGAGCTTTACGGCGCTTGGCCATCAGTTCCCCGCCATGGAACAGCGGCTGAACAACGCCCGTCCCAAAATTCCAGATCGCATCGTTTGTTCTGAATAATTTCTCAAAATGATTCTCAGAAGACCCGTAACTTCCGCTTAAAGTGATCTGCGGTAAAAGCGCCGCCGTCGCAACCCCCACATCGGCACTGGCCGCGCGCAAGAGCGCCAATGATGCTTTAATATCAGGCCTTTGCTCAATTAAAGCAGACGGAAGAATGATAGGCAATTCCTTGGGCAAAATAATGTCTGGCATATAAAACTGCGGAAGTGTGGCCTCCTCCCCTGGAGGCAACCCAACAAGAACAGCCAATTGATGCCGGGTCAAAGCCAGCTCTTTTTCCATTCCCGGCAAAGAAGCCCTGGTTTGATCCACTAAAGTTCTCTGCGATAAAACATCAAACCGAGAGGCTCCCCCCAAGGACAGTTGTTTTTCAAGGATCGCCAACTGGTCTTCCTCTGCAGCCAGGATCTCTTTGCTCGCTTCAATTTCTCCTCTTAAAGCCACCTCTTTGCCGGCCGCCGCTACCACATTGGATGTTAATGTCAAATAAGCCGCTTCTTTTTGAAAATTTGCATAATCGACCTTGGCCTTAAGCGATTCCATTTCACGCCTGGCCCCTCCCCACAGGTCAAAGGTGTAAGAAACATTGACGGTCGCCTGATACAACCGAAACAATACCCCTTGAGATTTATCCTGCCCCATGGCGGATTGATTGGTTTTCTGCCTGGCAGCTGACAAATTAGCATCCGCCTGAGGAAAATAATTAGCACCGACATTGGCCCGATAGTCTTCCTGGGCCTGACGCAAAGATGCCTGTGCCGCAACCAAGGTTGGACTGTTGGCTATGGCTTTACGGATCAATTCATCGAGAGCTTTAGATTGAAATAGCGACCACCATTCTTCGGGGATCTTCGTCCCTGAAACAAAAATAGGTTCAGATTTTGAGACTCCCGAAGAATAGGCCTTACCTGGAGGCATCGCAGGCTTCTTGAAACTAGGCCCCAGGGAGCATCCTGAAAGAACGGCCAGGATCAATAATGTTAAAAAAAATATTTTTGGATCTCTCATCAACGATTGACCGCCTCATCAACCATCTGTAACATCTTTTGCAAAATCATCTTTTTTTGAGTTTTATTAAAAAGGCATAAACCTAAAAGATTATTTAACATAAAGCCGTCTGAAGCCAAGGACAAAACAGCCGCGCGTTCAAATTTAAGACCCGATCGCGAAATTAATTCCAAATGTTCACGATAAGCTTTTTTGATAGGATCCAAAAGTTCAGGGGCACAGGCGGCAACAGCCAGAATAGGACAGCCCATCTGATCCCGTTTCGGATCACTTTCAAAGTTTAACATGATCCCCGCCTTCAATAGACCCACAGGGGTGGTATCATTCATTTGAGCTGCAATATTCGCCCGATTGCGATGATATTCATCAACAAGCCGCCCCACCATCGCTTTAAGAAGGTCTATCTTAGTCGGAAAATGATACATCAGTCCCCCCTTGCTGACACCTGCCTTGCGGGCCACGGTATCCAAAGACATATGAGCTGCGCCGGATTTAATCACCACAAATTCCGCGGCATCTAAAATGGCTTCCCTGCAATTGAGCCTCTGTTTTTTCTGTGTCATAAAATTTCAACCTTTTTGTTAATGTTAGTATACCGTCCGGTCGGTATAGTTTCAAACAAAATCTCACCTTTATAATAAAACCACACCTGTCCGGTAAAAACTAAGGGAACCGCCTCCATCCTGTTAGAACCAAACCACAAGGAGGGCTCCGAATCCTTTAAGACCGTTTCTGCCTAACTCATGATCAATTCACAGCTTCCAACAGAAGTGTCCCCATACCTCGTTAACACAAGAACACCATCAAGAATATCATTCTTGATATTTGAATATTTGTACGCACTGCTATAGACATAATCTTCAATACGATCGACTATCTTAGCCTTTAAAGGATTTCCATGCACATATTTTAATACTTCAATCATTGATTTATCAGTCGTAATCGCAACAGACTTAAATCGACCTTGCCAAAAATGACCTACATAAGTATTGTTCTTTCGAAAATATCTTCCAAATGACAATAATATCTTTTGCATCACAACTGATAATCCATGCTTACCTTGTATCTCTATCAACCAATGTGCATGATTATCCATAATCACGTATCCGTAAATTCTAAAATCTAATCTTTGTTGAAATTTTCCAAGACTTTTCAATAACAACATCTTCGTCGAGTGCTTACGCAATAGCATTTGACGATTATTACAACGAATCATAACATGATAGATATTACAATCCTGATAGAATCTTTTATACCGAGACATAGTTCCCCCTTATTTTAGAATTATTTGGGGGAATTTATGTAATCAACCCGGGGGGGAGTTGTTTTTTCAGTAATCCCAACTATGGGGACACTTCTGTCAGAACTTATTGAATTGTAACAATTTGTTCGGAAGCGGTCCGTTTAAAATTGGAAAATTGGTGCGCCTGACCCGAATCGAACGGGTAACCTACTGCTTAGGAGGCAGTCGCTCTATCCAAAATTGAGCTACAGGCGCAAAGCTTTACACAAATCTATTTACGATACGGCTCTAGGGTCTTTAAATACTCTGCCGGAGGATTATACCCTAAAGCCTTAGCTTGTTCCAGATAATGAATGGCCCCTGCAAAATCCCTGGATTTAAACGACAGAATGGATAAATTGACAAAAGCATCCTGATGACGAGGATTTATCCCCACTGTTTTTAAATACAACGCAATGGCCTCAGCGTGTTGCCCTAAACCGGCGTAAACATTTCCCAGATTATAATAAGCTTCAGCGTTCTTAGGGGAAACCTCGATGGCCTTTTCATAATAATTAATGGCCTCCCGCATTTCTCCCTGCGATTCGCTCAAATACCCTAAATCAAAATATGCATTGCCATTGTCACCATCCAGGGCAATGACCTTTAAATAAAATTGCCTTGCCCGTGATTGATCTCCCAAGGCATTAAAAATCATGCCCATATTCAGATACCCTGAGACGAATTTGGGGTGAAAATGCAACAGCCGCCCATATAGCTCCAAAGCGGTTTTATAATTTCCTGAATCCTGATAAAGAAGAGCCAGATTGTATAGAGCCTGAGCATAATCAGGCTGCATCTGCACGGCTTTTGTATAAAACCGCATGGCTTCCTCTTTCCCGCCTACCTGCTCATACAAGAAACCCAGATGAAAATAATCCGTAGCGCTGTATTTACGGCGTTTAGATAATTCCTCGAGATCTGCCAATACCTCTTCACGTTTTTCCTGATAGAGCGTATCCTGAGGATAAACTTTAATGGCCTGACCGTAGGCTTCAATCACCTTCACATAAATTTCTTCATTATCGGGGAACCGCTCTAAAAGACGGCTGTAGATCTCGACCGCCTCTTTACCCCGCCCCATAGCCCGATAAGCCTCACCCATACCCAAATAGGCTTGGGCGTCCTGAGGTTTTAAAGCTATGATCTTCTGATTATACGCAAGGCTTGCCTCCCAAGCCCCCCTCTGTGTTGCCATTCTCGCTAAAGCCACATATGCTTTAATGCACTGAGGGTCCATTTGAATGGCTTTTTGATAGAATTCTTGGGCCTTAGAAAGTTCCTGTGCCCTCTCGTAGGCATCTGCCAGATTGGTCATCACTTGGGATGTCGGATGTTGTCTTGATTCATACCTCCAGAATGTCAGAGCGTCACGACGCAGATTGATCTGAGAAATGCTCGTCAATAGGACGGCCCCCCCAAAAACACTCACCGCGGACCAAAAAAGAAAACGTACAACAGCCTCTTGAGTCTTGAGAAAAATATGAAACCGGCCTGTGCCCCGGCTCAAAAGCAGAAAAATAATAAATACCGCCGCATATAACGCATACGATCGAAACGGCCCCCAGATCAAAAATACAGCGGTCGGATTGATAAAAACAAGAAAAGCAAAAAAGAAAGCCCAGCGTTTATCTATTTTCCATACGCAAGCTGACAGGAAAAATAGACCAACAGCTATGCAATGACCGAGAAGAAAAATGAATGAGGGGGCCATGAAGGGTTCAATACTTAATGACCGAATAAATCGGAAGATCTTTAAGCTTTTCTTTGCCCTTAAGGAAGGCAAGCTCGACTAGAAAAGCTACGCCTACAATTTTTGCCTTTTGTTCTTTTAAAAGATCAATGACCGCTTTGACCGTGCCGCCGGTGGCCAAAAGATCGTCTACCACCAGGACCCTGGCCTTCGGGGCAATAGCATCTTCATGGATTTCCAGGGTATCCACTCCATATTCCAGCTGATACGTCACCTTCTTGGTTTTATACGGAAGCTTGCCTTTTTTGCGCACCGGAATAAAACCGGCGCCTAACTTGTAGGCCAATGCTGCCCCGAAAATAAACCCGCGCGCCTCAACCCCGACAACATATTGCACACGTTGATTCTTATACGTGCCGGCGAGGGTGTCAATGGATTTCTTGAAAGCGGCCGGATCCTTGATCAAGGTGGAAATATCCTTGAATATGATGCCTTCCTTCGGAAAATTGGGGATGTCCCTAATATATTTCTTAAGATCAGTGATTTTCATAATGATTGTCCTTCTAACTACACATTAAGGAACCCCCTGAAAAACTAAAAAAACGGTTTTTCAGGAAGTGCGTCACATTGAGTGGCTCACTTACCCATAGATTCCGCTTTAATTAATTTTGCTAAAAGTATCTCTTTAACAGGAAGCTGAGCCTTCCCATGACTGATCTGGTAAAGCTTCTCTAAGCCCATACGTCCCATCTCAACTAATGGCTGGGACACCGTGGCCAAAGGGATCAAACTGCCTAATCTTAACGGATTGTCGTCAAAACCGCAAATGGCCAGGTCTGAGGGAATAGAAATCTTTTTTGACTTGGCCACATCCATGGCTTCCATGGCCATGACATCAGAGGCGGCAAAAATAGCCGTCGGCCTTATTTTATGCTTTAACAGTTCCTGCGCTGCCTGCCGGGCAGGGGTACGTAAAAATCCGCCGATCTGGATATAACTTTTGTCAGCTTCAATATTATGCTTTTTTAAAGCATCGTAATAACCTTCTAAACGGGACTGCCCGGCCTGAGTGGATAAATCACCGGCAATGGTTGCAATATTTTTATGGCCGAGCCTGACGAATTCCTCAACCACCTGCATGGCCGCCTTGTAATTGTTGACAGCAATATAATTGATGGGCTCCTTGATGATATTATTAAGCACCAGACAAGGCATGCCCCTCTTGATCGCCTCTTTAACGATCTCAAGATCATTGTCGATGTCCGCAAATAAAATACCATCGACATATTTACGATCAAGCAGGGTGGGATCCAGCCACGATGCATGGTTGGAACGGTCGGTGATATGCACTAAAAAATCCACGTTCAAACGGCTGGCCGCCAGATTGACGCCCTTGGTGATCTCACCCGTATAAAATGAATGAAAAATATCTTCAAATCTCGGAAGGATCAAAACATAAATTGGTTTACGTTTGACGGCCATAGGGTCCTCTGTGGTCATTAATCACGTTCATCCAGAATGTTCTTCATTTTCTCCATGGTCAAATCTTCGATCTGGCGCACCCGCTCACGCGAAATCCCTAATTTCTTTGCAATCTGTGCCAGCGTATGCGGCTCCTGGCCTTCTTTAAGGCCAAAACGCATTTCGATGATGACCTTCTCGCGTTCATCCAGCCCTTTAAGCAGGGACTGGGCCCGCTCTTTATTGAGAAATGTTTCAACAGATGCGTCGGGAGCGGCCATGGTCTCATCCTCGAGAACATCCAGCATCTGGCCTTCGCCGTCTTCTCCCAAGGGAGCATCTAAACTTGACATCTTGGAGATGGCCCCCTCAAGCTCATGAACCCTGTCCATGGAAACCTTAAGTCTTTTAGCGACTTCGGCAGTACTCGGACGACGATGCAGGGCCTGAGTTAACTTATCGACGATCTTGCGGTATTTAAAGATTTCTTCGTTTAAATACACCGGCACGCGGATCATCTTGCCCTGATCAATGATCGCACGGGAAATCCCCTGCTTGATCCACCAGGCCGCATAGGTCGAGAATCGAAAACCTTTTTCAGGGTCAAACTTATCAACCCCGCGCATCAAACCGATGTTCCCTTCTTCGATCAAATCACTTAAAGAAATCCCCAGGTTGGTATAGCGTTTGGCAATGCTGATCACTAAACGCAAATTGGCCCGGATCATCTGCTCACGGGCTTTCTTGTCCCCCTTCTGAATGCGGCGAGACAATGTCACTTCCTGCTCGGCAGTCAGAAGAGGGATATTCTTAATTTCTTTTAAATAGGACTTGATCGGATCCATTAATAATTATTTTTTCTTGGCTGTTTTCTTTTTTGTCCCGTCTTTTATATCGCCCAACGCTGCCTGCGCTGCGGCCAGCCGGGCAATAGGCACGCGGTACGGCGAACAGGAAACATAATTCATTCCGACCGCATGGCAAAACTTGACGCTTTTAGCTTCTCCGCCGTGCTCCCCGCAAATACCAATTTTGAGGTCTTTGCGTGTCGAACGGCCGAGCTGAATGCCTAATTTTACTAGCTTTCCGACACCTTCCTGGTCCAAGCTTTGGAAAGGATCATCCTTGAAAATACCTTTGCCTCCTTCTTTTTCGTTGGCCACGTACACCGGTAAAAAGCGTCCGGCATCGTCGCGGGAAAGGCCTAAGGTCATCTGGGTCAGATCATTGGTGCCGAAACTGAAAAATTCCGCTATCTCGGCAATCTGGTCCGCTAAAAGGGCCGCACGCGGGATCTCGATCATTGTGCCGACCATATAGGGCAATTTGACCCCGGCCTTCTTGATCAAGCCGTCTGCAACCAAACGGGTCTGTTGCTCCAGAATGGAAAACTCTTTTTTATCAATAGTCAAAGGATGCATAATTTCCGGGAAGACCTTGATCCCTTCTTTTCTGCACCTGATGGCCGCCTCAATAATGGCCGTAATCTGCATATCCAAAATTTCCGGATAAGTGATGCACAAACGGCAGCCTCTATGCCCTAACATCGGATTGGACTCATGCAGCTGTTCGCAACGATGTCTAATTTTGTCGTGAGAAAGACCGGTGATCTTGCTGAGCTTATCGATCCCGGCGTCATCTTTAGGCGTGAATTCATGCAACGGCGGGTCGATCAAACGGATGGTCACCGGTTTTCCGTCCATGGCCTTGAAAATGCCGTAAAAATCCTCTCTCTGAAAAGGCAGAAGTTTCGCTAAAGCGGCCTTGCGGCTTTCGAGGGTTTCGGCCACGATCATTTCCTGTATGGCCAAACGGCGTTCTTCGGTATCAAAAAACATATGCTCGGTGCGGCAGAGACCTATCCCTTCAGCACCCATCTTAACGGCATTGACCGCATCATACGGGGTATCCGCATTAGTGCGGACATTGATCGTACGAAATGAGTCTGCCCATTTGAGGATGGTGTAATAGGCCTGCGGCAGTTCCGGCTCTTTAAGCGGAAGGTCACCGATATAAATTTCTCCGGCAGAACCGTCTAAGGTGATGTAATCCCCTTGCTTGATCGTTTTTCCGCCGATAACCATAGATTTGTCATTATAGTTGATATTTAAAGCCTCACAGCCGACGATACAGCATTTTCCCCAGCCGCGGGCCACAACCGCCGCGTGAGAGGTCTTGCCGCCTGTCGCGGTAAGGATCCCTTTAGCCGCATGCATACCGCCTACATCTTCAGGACTGGTTTCCTTGCGGACCAAGATCACTCGCTCGCCGTTGTGGGCGATCTGTTCGGCTTCGGCCGCGGTAAATACAACTTTTCCTGCCGCAGCACCCGGAACAGCATTGATACCGCCGCCCAGACGCAGATTTTTAAGCTGATCAATACCTGTCTTCTTGGTATCGATGACCGGATAAAAAAGGCGCTCAATATCATCGGATGTAAGACGGTTGACCGCTTCTTGTTTGGTTATGACCGGTTTGACGGCAGCTGCGGCATACTTTTTAGGCAGATAGCCTTTTTTGACCAAATCATTGGCCTGTACGCGGGTTAACAAGGGTTGGGTCGCATGGTCCAGCGCGATTTGAAAAGCCGCCGCAGGAGAACGCTTTCCCGTACGGCACTGCAGCATATAAAGCTTCTCATCCTCAACGGTGAATTCCAAATCCTGCATTTCTTTGTAATAGGACTCCAGGATCGCGCGTACCGCACAAAGCTGATCATAGGCCTTGGGCATTTGGTCCTTGAGCGTTGAAAGTTTAAGCGGTGTGCGGATACCCGCTACCACGTCTTCCCCTTGTGCGTTAATCAGATAATCGCCGTAGAAGGTATTTTCGCCGCTGTTGGGGTCACGGGTAAAGCATACGCCGGTACCGCTCTTGTCCCCTTTGTTACCGAAAACCATTTGCACGACGTTAACGGCCGTGCCCTTAAGGTCCGTGATCTTCTCAACACGACGATAAGTCTGGGCTTTTTCAGCTTCCCAGCTGTTAAAAACCGCCATGATCGCACCCCACAACTGTTTCCATGGGTCTTGCGGGAATTCTTCACCTTTATTTTGTCTGTAGAAAGCCTTGAATTGTTCGCAGAGCTCTTTAAGTTTATCTGCCGGTATTTCCGGATCAGTCGCCACACCCAACTGGTGTTTCATGGCATGCAGCATATCTTCCATCGGCTGTTTGGAAAGACCCATGGCCGTCGAGGAATACATCTGGATGAACCGGCGGTACGCATCATACGCAAAACGCGCATTGCCGGTTTTTTCGGCTAACCCCTCGACACTTTTATCATTGAGGCCTAAATTTAAAATGGTCTCAAGCATCCCCGGCATGGAGCGCGCAGCCCCGGAGCGTACGGACACAAGCAGAGGATCACGGTCATTACCTAATTTCTTTTTCGTGACTTTCTCTAATTTCAGCACCGCTTCACGGACTTCCTTTTCTAATCCTGCCGGAAGCTTGCGGCCGAGCTTATAATATTCTTCACAGGTTTGGATGCTCAGAGTAAAACCCGCCGGCACCGAAATACCGATGCTGGTCATTTCCATAAGGCCGATGCCTTTACCACCTAAAACATTCTTGCTTAAATCTTCACCTTTGGCTTCCGCACGACCGGCGCCGTAAAAAAACACATGTTTCTTGGCCATTTCTCAACTACCTTTCTATGATTAAACCTTATCAAGGTTGTCATTCTGAGGCTTTAGCTGAAGGATCTTAAGGCCCCTTAAGATCCTTCGCTTCGCTCAGGATGACGTTAAATTAGTTTTTCTTTCAAATATCCGGACAATCGTTCCAAAGAGATACGTTCCTGCTGCATGGTATCCCTGAAACGCACCGTAACCTGCTTATCTTCAAGAGATTGGACATCGACCGTCACACAAAAAACCGTACCCACCTCATCCTGACGGCGGTAGAGCTTTCCTATGGCAGCTGTATCATCATACACGCAAACCATGTCTTTTTGAAGCTCAGATTTTATTTTCTTCGCTAAAGCCACAATCCCCTCATTTTTCTTGAGCAAAGGCAAAACCGCCACCTTAATGGGCGCTAATTTAGGATGGAACTTCATCACCACCCGTAAGGTGTCATTGACAGTTTCTTCATGGTAGGCATCCACTAAGAAAGCCAACGTCGCACGGTCACATCCGCCGGAAGGCTCGATCACATGAGGGAAGAACTTTTCATTGGTAACCGGGTCCTGATACTGCAAGTCGCGACCGGAAAATTGTGAATGCTGTTTTAGATCATAGTCCCCGCGGTTGGCTATCCCTTCGAGCTCCGACCAGCCAAAGGGGAACTGGTATTCCACGTCTGTACAGCCCGCGGCGTAATGGGCCAATTCTTCTTGGCCGTGCTCACGCAGTTTTAAGTTCTCCTTCTTCATCCCTAAATCAATGTACCATCTAAACCGGGCCTCGATCCACTCCCGGTATTTCTCGGGGGCATCTTCGGGCCGGCAAAAATATTCGATTTCCATCTGCTCAAACTCGCGCGTACGGAAGGTGAAATTGCCCGGAGTAATTTCATTACGGAATGATTTTCCCGTCTGGGCGACCCCAAAGGGAAGTTTTCGATGGGTGGAATCAACCACGTTTGCAAAATTGACAAAAATCCCTTGGGCCGTCTCCGGCCTTAAATAAACCACGGATGAAGAATCTTCCATTGCCCCGAGACTTGTTCTAAGCATCAAATTAAAAGCACGGGCATCGGTGAAATCTGTGCCGCCGCAGGAAGGACACTTGCCTTTATTTAGCTGATCGGCTCGTAATCGTTTGGAGCATTTGGTGTTTTTGCAATCCACCATCATATCGGCAAAATTCGCCGTATGACCTGAGGCTTCCCAGGTGCGAGGGTGCATGAGGATGGAGGCATCTAAACCCACGACATCATCGCGAAAATGCACCACGGACTGCCACCAGGCATTTTTGACATTGCGCTTAAGCTCAGAGCCCAGAGGACCGTAATCCCAGGCGCCGTTAAGCCCTCCGTAAATTTCGGAGGATTGAAAAATGAAACCCCGGCGTTTAGCCCAGGCTACGATCTTATCCATGAGGTCAGGTTGGAGCATAAGAATTAATTATTTTAACAAAAGTATCTTAAAAAGCAACTTGAAAAGAATGTTAATGTTTAGCGTAAAGATTGTAACTCAAAGTAGGACAAAATAAGGAAAAAAGCTCCATAGATCAAAAACACCTGTTAATTTGTAAGTTTGCGAACAAAACAAAAGACAGGAGATCATATGGAGCAAAAGAATTGTAAC
>JADFXX010000007.1 GCA_015233335.1 Candidatus Omnitrophota bacterium
TGCGCGTGTGTCGTTGCTGTTGTTATGTCCCAGGCTGATTGGGTAGATAGCAGCGAATTGACGAATAGAGAAAGGATCCCGCAGATGCCGATCAAAAGGACATAAACAGTAACCAGTAATTCAACCACAAAGTATTGCAAAAGCTGTATACAGGAGGCTCAAACATGAAAACAACCCCATGGATTTTTATCCTTACTATTCTTATCGGCCTGACTTTTATTGTTGCCAATCCTGTACTTGCATCCACCACGTGGTATGTACGACTTGATGGGGGGACGCCTACACAATGCAACGGAACAACCAATGCTGCCTATCCCGGTTCTGGAACAGGAGTAGCTTGTGCCCTTAACCATCCGGCATGGGTATTGGGGACCAATGGTAATTCCGGTCTAATGGCAGGCGGAGACACCCTGGTTATTGATGATACAGACCATTCAACAGGTGCCCAAGCGCAATACATGATCGGTTACGGCATGCCCAATACAGTGGGAGCTAATTGCAACCTCTACAGCCCATATTTATGCACTTTAAATACCATACCTTCAGGCCCGAATCCCGCCAATCCTACAACCGTAGCAGGGATCTCATATAACACCGGATGTGCTGCAAAACCCCAATTATGGGGAACAGAGAGTGTCCAACAAGTTTTAAACGTATCCGGAGCATCTAATGTAGCTGTTCAATGCCTTGAACTGACAGATCACAGCAATTGCGGATTCCGCGTTGGTTCACCGGTTTGTGCTGAAAATTATAATTCTGGAACCTCTAGCGGAACTTACGCAAGAAACGGTATTTTGGGCGCAAGCGGAATGACAAATCTGATTTTTAAGAATTTGGATGTTCATGGATTCTCTAACCGCGGTCTTCTTTTAGGAGGAGTTAACGGCATAACCTTTTCCTACGTGAATATGGATGGTAATTATCAGTCTAACTGGGACGGAGATGTGGGAGAGGCCAACAATGCCAGCTATAATTCAGGCACCATACTTTTGGATCATGTGAAGAACCGCTTCGCTGGTTGCTCTGAAGCCTATCCCAGAAGCTCTTCCTTTAATACAGCTGATTATAGCAACTGCACAGACCAGAATGATAATCCTCCGGGTTATGGTGATGGTATCGGGATGTACAATACCGGCGGGGATTGGGTTGTCACGGACAGCGAGATCAGCCATAACACCCAGGACGGTTTAGACATCCTTTACCATGACGGCACAGGTTCGGTAACCATCCAAAGATCTTTATTTGAAGGCAATGATGGTAATCAGTTAAAAATGACTGCTGGTGGCATTGACATTGAAAACTCTGTTATTATCAGTAATTGTAACTATTTACAGAACAATAATAAGGTCAAGAACACCAATAGTTGGAGCAGTTGCAGGGCCGGGGGGGATGCGACCGTATTGTCTGTGGCTCAAGGAGGCACCTATAAGATCCTCAACTCCACCATTTATTCTGATGGAAACTCTGACGTTATGTTTGTTGACAGGGTAGGCACTTGTAATGGAACGGAGAAATATACATTCAGAAACAATATTAATGTAGGCAACGGAAGCTCCAGTTTGTATATCAGCGGATTAGGCGGCAGTTGTTCAACGCCTCCTTTAGACACGGATTACTCTATTATTAACAACGTTTCAAGCTCATTTTGCCCCAGCGGAGCGCATAACAAATGTAATACCAATCCGGGTTGGTTGAGTTCCATAAGCCAAAGCGCGGATAGCAATGTCCCCAACATTGCATTAGCCTCATCGAGCCCGGCCGTTGGAGCCGGTCTTGTTATTGCGGGGATTTCTACATCAGATTATAGCAGCAAAGACCGCGGAGGCAGTGCATGGGATATCGGGGCTTTACAATATTCAACTTCAGGGCCTGCTCCAACGGGTTCATTACCGACAATCACCATTACAAGCCCATCTAATCAAACTACTTTGGCCGCAAGCTCCAATATCACCATTACTGCCACAGCTTCAGAGACTGGGGGGACTATTGCCACAGTCTCCTTCTATAACGGATCAACTTTACTGGGACAAAGCAGCACTTCTCCGTATAGTTATACTTGGACCAATGTCCCTGCCGGCAGCTATACCCTGACAGCCAAAGCCACAGATGCTAAAGCCTCAACAACAACATCCAATCCTGTAATGATTACGGTTGCAGCGGCTTCAGCACCGGTTGTTGCCATCACGAGCCCCGCTAATCAAAGTAGCTTTGCGGCAGGTTCCAATATCAACATTACTACAGCAGCTTCAGAAACCAATGGGACTATTGCTACGGTCTCCTTTTACTATAATGGGTCAACTTTGTTGGGGACGAGTAGCGCATCTCCCTTCAACTATATAGTGTCCAATGTCCCTGCCGGCACATATACTGTGACAGCTGTTGCCACAGACATTAAGGGCGTTTCAACAACATCAAGCCCTGTTACAGTAACGGTTACAACTCCGTCGACACCGGTAGTCGCTATCACAGGCCCTGCTAATCAAAGCACAGTTACTGCAGGTTCTAACATTAACGTCACTGCGACAGCATCTGAGGCCAATGGAACTATTGTAAGTGTGAATTTCTATAATGGATCAACCCTGCTTGGAACAAGCAGCGTTTCTCCATACAGTTATAACTGGAGCAATGTTCCGGCCGGCACCTATACCTTAACCGCTAAAGCTACAGACGCTAACAGCGTTTCAACGACATCAGGCGCTATAACAGTTACGGTCACGGCAGCTCCTGCTTCAAAACCGGTCGTTGCCATAACGAGCCCTTCTAATCAAAGCACTTTTACGGCAGGTTCTAGCGGCAGCATTACTGCGAGCGCTTCAGAGACCAATGGAACTATTGCACAAGTCTCTTTTTACTATAATGGAACAAATTTGTTAGGGACAAGCACTGTATCCCCTTATAGTTATGCTGTGAGCAATATTCCTGCCGGCACCTATACCTTGACGGCTATTGCCACAGACTCCAAAGGTATTTCAACGACGTCGAGCCCTATAACGGTTACGATTACGGCTTCAGCTCCTGCGACACCGGTCGTTGCCATCACAGGACCTGCCAATCAAAGCACGTTCACAGCAGGTTCAAGTATCAGCATTACCGCCAGCGCTTCCGAGATCAATGGGAGTATTGCTAAAGTGTACTTCTATACTGACTCAACATTGATCGGAACAAGCAGCGCATCTTCATGCAACTTCACTTGGAGAAATGTTTCCAGCGGCACCCATAGATTGACTGCAAAAGCCACAGACACCAACGGCGTTTCAACCACATCCAGTCCGGTTACTATTACGGTTACGACAAGTAGCCGTCGTAAATGGTAGTGATTATAGTATTTTGCCGCAACATCCCTTAAACCTATTCCCTGAACCAAACTCAGGGGATAGGTTTTTTATGGACATAATAAAATATATTATTAATATACATCTATGCCTCTAAAACAAATAAAAGGTTTTACGCTGGTTGAATTACTGGTTACTGTTTATGTCCTTTTGATCGGCATCTGCGGGATCCTTTCTCTATTCGTCAATTCGCTGCTATCTACCCAATCAGCCTGGGACATAACAACAGCAACGACACACGCGCAGCATATTTTAGAAGAAATGCAAAGTATAAACACTTTAAGCGGGATTCAGTTGACCGATTGGAAGCAATGGTCCCAAAAACAAAATTTAAATACTCTTCCCAATGAAACACTTAAAGTAACTTATTCCGATCCTCCTGACGACCCATTAGACATTCAAGTCGTCGACCAATGGCAGAGAGAAGGCCGTGCCCACAGCATTACCTTAAGGACAAAGTTAACCAAATGAATAAAAAACAACAACATGGCTATACGCTCGTTGAAGTCCTTATGACCTGCGTGATCTTTGTGCTGATCTTAGAATCCATCTACACCACTCTTTGGCTGGGACAAAAAACCTGGTCTGATTACTCAGATAATGTCCAGTTAAAACAAAATGTGCGCTGGGCTATGGTCAGCATGTCAGACGAACTACGGGAAGCCAAGAATATTTTTATCATTAAAGATGAAGAAAAGCACAGCATCACGGTGGAATTCGAAAGGCCTGCCGTCGGTCTTGTTTCCTATCATTGGGCCCAGACAGGCGAGAATGCTTATAAAATTATCAGAAAGAATTACGACCATTCCCGGGTCTTAGCGAGTTATATTACTTATCTTTCTTTTGATCAGCCTTTAGATAGTGAAATTATCATTGAAATCGCTGACGGAAAAGACAAAAAATATGATCTAAAAGAAAAAATCGCATTGAGAACTAAAACCAGTTTATTCATTCACTAGCCTTATAATGAAAAAGATAAATAATAAAGCCTCATTGCTGCTTTCTTTAACAATTTTATACATACTGATCAGCATTTCGGTCGGCTTCGTCCTTTTTACCTTCAACGAAATAAACAGCACCCAACGCTATTATCATTCCACTGCAGCCTTTTGGTTAGCCGAAGCTGGAATTAACATATTTATGAAAAACCCCCAAATGTTAGACACAACTTTTTCTCAAACAATACCATATGCAGACAGCAACATCTATCTAAGCCGGGATGATTCTAAGCCTATGGTCCGTTACATCATTTCAACGGCGAAAGTGGGGGGGATACAAAGGACCGTGCGCATAGGCTATACAGCTAATGTCCCACAAGCTTACAGAAACTCACTGTCTTCTCAAGGCAATATCAACATAACTGGTAAAAGCGCCTCTTTTATCCTTAACGATCAAACATGCATATCCGGCAAGGTCATTGATAAATCTAAATTAGGAATTCATCTTTTTGAGAACTTAAAAACAAACCAGGATTTATCTTTAACTTCTCTAACCTATCCCAATGTTGACCCTAGTGAAGATCCCTATGGAATAGAGAATTTTATCAAAAATAATAAAGACTTAATTGCCGGATATAACAGCAATGTCGTTCTCTATGTAAAGAGCGACTATTATACATTACCTATTGACGGGTCATTGTCCGGAAAAAAAATAATTTATGTAGAGGGAGATGCGGGAGCCGCAGTCAATGTCATCATTCCTTCTAATAATGTAGTTGCCCAAAATCAAAATTTGACTATCATAACACCGGGCATTGTTACTTTTCACCAATCCGGATTGCAGGCCCCCAGCTCTCAATTAAACATTATTGCATGGGGAGGGTATAATGAAACAGTTTCTGCTATCAGCCGTCATCAGGGGATCATTTATACCCATGGAACAGCGACATTTGATCAAATCAACGCATCATCTGTCAATAATGGAAGCGTTATTGCCGATGGCGGTATTGTGATTGGAGAAATTTGGTCCACTAAAATCTTTAACTACTCTGATATTACAAATAACGGCAGTTATCCGCCAGGTTTTGAACGATTAACTGGTGCCAGTATCATGAGTATTTCCGGGTATCCTATTTCATGGGAGGACATTTCAAATTGAACACCATAACTTCTCCACTAGTACTTATGTATCACGGCATTGCATCCACCTCGATGCCATTCCCTGAAGGCCGGGAAATTGGCGCCGAATTGTATGATGTCACTTCGGACAATTTTAAAGCTCAAATACAATGGTTAAAGGATCAGGGATATACGGCTAAACTTATAGAAGAATTATCCCCCGGACAAGGAAAAACCGTAATTATAACGTTTGATGACGGTGAAATGAGTGATTTCATACACGCATTTCCTGTTTTAAAAAAATTAGGCTGGAAGGCTTATTTCTTCATTATTGTTAAAAGGATAGGTCAAAAAGGGTATATGGGTTGGGAAGAGCTTAAAGAATTAACCCAAGCCGGCATGGTTATCGGCTCTCATGGCTTAAGTCATGAGATCTTAACCAACCTTCTTGATTCCCAGATGGAGGAAGAGCTTCTTGCTTCCAAGAAAAACCTGGAAAACAATTTAAACATCAAAGTCGATAAGCTATCGATCCCCAGGGGGTTTTGTAATGACAAAATCATTGAAGCGGCCCATCGACTTGGGTATAGCCAACCTGTATTTATTTCTGAAAAACCTGAATTTTTAAAGACTCCTTGCCTAAGCCGTATAGCTATTAAATCAAACTGGTCATTAAAACGTTTTGAAAAGGCTGTTTGTGGCCAAACCCCATGGATCGAAAAAACCGGCGATATCTTAAAAAAAATATTAAAAACCATATTTCGTGAGTCAGGATACAACTGGATACGAAGCCAGCTGATTCGTTTAATCAAATGATTACTCTTTTTTGGACCCTGTTAACACTTATCATCTATTGCTATTTTGGTTATCCGCTTCTTGTCTTTTTTTTAGGACGATTTAAATACATTCCTGTTGTAAAATCCGGCATCGAACCTGCCGTTTCGATCATAATGTCTTTATATAATGAAGAGGATGTGATCGCATCCAAAATCAAAAATTTGCATGAATTAGACTACCCTAATGAAAAAATTGAAATTTTGATCGGCTCTGATGGTTCGACTGACCATACTCATGATATTATCCGTAAATTTTCAGACCCCCGAATAAAACTCTTTATCAATCCCCAAAGAAATGGAAAAATGGCAACCCTTAATAGACTGCTTCCAAGGGCTCAAAATGAAATAATTGTTTTTACCGATGCCCGGCAAATTTTTGATAAGAATGCCATTAGAAATCTCGTTGCTAATTTTTCTGATTCTACTATCGGTTGTGTCAGCGGTGAATTAATGTTTACCCCAAAAGAGGGGGGGACAGCCGAGGGAGTTAATCTCTACTGGAATTATGAAAAATTTATCCGTCGACAAGAGGCCCGTATCCACTCCATGCTGGGTGCAACCGGAGCCATTTACGCTATCCGAAAAAAATTATTTATTGAAGGTCCCCTGGACACTGTTTTGGATGACATGTATATCCCTTTTAAAATTATCCAGCAAGGCTACCGGGCGATTTTTGATGACACCGCGCATGCTTATGACCAAGCGGCGAATTCCCCTAAAGAAGAATACCGCAGAAAAACCAGAACCATTTATGGAAATTATCAGATTTTTTCTATTTTTCCGGATCTGTTTAATCCATTTCAAAGCCCTATCGCCTGGCAATTATTTTCTCATAAACTCTTAAGAGTCATCATACCTTTTTTTCTTATTACTATATTTGTTCTAAATTATATTCTGCGTTTAATGCCTGTTTTTGATGTTCTTTGGGCTTTACAAATCATCTTTTATCTTATGGCTTGGGGTGGACAGATGACTCGTGATCATAACAAGGGTATGTTCAAATACATTTCTAAAATCTGCTACGTTCCTTATGTTTTTTGTCTGTTAAATTTTTCAGCGATCGTAGGCTTTTGGCTGTTTATTTGCGCCCGACCGCAAGCAATCTGGAAAAAAGCACGGGATATTTAGAATGCTTAAATTTAAAGCATATAGTGAACTTCATCGAAAAGAAGCCTTAATATCCATTTTATTAATTGCCGCTTCCACGCCAACAATCCTTTGGATGTGGGACCGCTGGTTTGATCAAGGATCCTATTATAGCCATGGCATTCTGGTCCCTGTAGTTTCTATTTTTCTCATTTTAAGAAAAAAAGAAGCCCTTAAAAAATTACCTTTTGAACCCTCACCTTGGGGCTTAAAATTATTCTTATCAGGAATTGCATTTTATTGGGCTAGCGCCTTATTACATGTTTATTTTTCTTCTGCTTTTGCTATGCTCCTTATCACAGCCGGAATTGTTTTACATTTTTATGGAGAAAAATTTTTCCGCGCAATTCTATTTCCCCTTCTTTTCTTGATCTTTATGATCCCCCTGCCTCTGATTGTAGTTGCCTTTATTTGTTTTAAGTTGAAAATATTGGCAGCACAATTAGCCACCTTGATACTCAATGCCATCGGATTACCTGCCATTCGACTGTCCAGTCTTATTAAATTGCGCCATAGCTATGTTCTGGTTGAGGATTCCTGCGGGGGATTAAAGTCTCTTTTTGCCCTGACTGCATTAGGCAGTATCTTTGCATACCAATTAAGATCACGGATGTTAAACAAAATACTCCTTTTTTTATCTTCGATTCCCATTGCGACGGTTACAAACACCTTCCGCATCGTATTTTTATCAACAATAGGTGAATTGTGGGGAACAGAATACGCCCGGGGGATATTACACGACCTTTCAGGGTACCTTGTTTTTGCTTTTTCTTTTTTAATGCTGTTTGCCGTTAAAAAATCTTTGGAATAAAATACTATGGTCTACCGTAATTATTTTTCTATCGTTTTTCTTCTGATCCTGACCGTAATCATATCCTGGGGTTTTTATTTCAATGACTACCACCAGAAAGATACTATTTCCATTAAAAATTTTCCGCTATCCATTGATAATTGGACTTCTCAAGAATTGCCTATTGATAAAGCTGACCTAGCAGTTTTAGAAACAAAAAATGCCTTCTTGAGGCGTTACACAGATGCATGGGGGAGAAGTGTTAATTTATATATTGTTTATTCACAATCTAATCCCAAAGCCACCAACCCCCCTGAAGTTTTTTATGAAGAAAATGGCGTATCAATTATTGACAAAGGTAAAAAATATCTTATAATAGCTTCTTCTAATTTAGCATTTAAAGTTAACTGGTTATTATTAGACGATAACCAAAATCAACAAATAGCTTATTATTGCTTTAAAGTGGGAGGTATTTATACTCATAGCTACTGGAAAGAGCAGTTTCTTGTTGCTTTAAATAATATAATTCGGAAAAAAGCAGGCAATGCTTTAATTCGCATTTCAACAGATATTGTTAACGGCCGGGAAAAAGAAGCCACTAATCTTATTAATGAATTTGCAAGCCTGATCATTCCGCAATTGCTCAAAAATCTTCCTTGAAAACTTCCGCAATCATAAGCTAAATCTAGACAGTTGTAGAGGAAATTAAACAACAATTATAGATATTTTTTAAGTTTTACTTATAGCCCTTATAGCTAATTATCAATTATTGAAATCTAATGCTGCAACATGCTAATAACAAATAACTTATGATAACTTACAAATTCTTATTAAATTTTAAGCACTTGGCACAGCAATTGCTATCTATTAGCTTGGAAGCATGATTCTGATAAAAAACCCAAAATTCAAACAAATGAAAACATCCATAAAACCAATATTCCTTATTTCGATAAGTTTTGCTTTACTTTTTATAATAAGCCCGTTAAATAGCGCTTGGGCCATAAACTTATCGGGACAACCCAGATCACATGTGCCGGAGCCTTCGAGTTTGTTATTATTCGGAAGCGGTATTTTTACCATGCTCCTGACTTTCCTAAGAAGCGCCTACAATTTTACTAAAAGGCTCATGGATATCATTACTTCTATTATTGCCATTATCATCCTTTCACCTTTATGCTTAATGGTAGCTATTTTAATTAAACTGACTTCTAAAGGTCCTATTTTTTATACTCAGATCCGCTCAGGGAAAGATGGTAAAGATTTCGAGATTTATAAATTCCGCACCATGAAAACAGATGCGGAAAAAGCTTCCGGTCCGGTCTGGGCTAAACTCAAAGATAACAGAATCACACCTATTGGAAATATTTTACGTAAAAGCCGTATAGATGAAATCCCTCAATTTATCAATGTTCTTAAAGGGGATATGAGCGTTATTGGCCCCAGACCTGAGCGTCCTGTTTTTGTGAAAAAACTTGAAGAGCAGATCGGTGATTATAAAAAACGCCTGATCGTAAAACCCGGGATTACGGGCCTCGCCCAAGTGTATCATCGCTATGATGAATCCATTGCTGATGTGCGCAAAAAAGTTAAATATGATATTCTTTACATCAAAAAAATGTGTTTCTGGACTGATTTCCGTATTATCGTCCGAACTTTTGGCGTAATTTTAACCGGTTTCGGGGCCCATTAACCCCTTGTCTTTCTTCAAATAAGATCTACCCTTATAAAAAAAAGCAGACTTTTTCAAATTAACAGTCTGCTTTTTTTATGACCTGATATGGCCATCGGGAAAAGTGCGAATTATTTTAATTAGAAGTTTGACGATTCATTAGTTTAACGATATTATGATAAATACATCCTATAGTCCCATAATATCTATGTCTTCAAGTCAACAAATTATAAAATCCCCACTATCAAATTTATTACAAAAAATCGATAACATTTGCGTATTATGCACCGAAGCATCCGATGCACAAATTTTATTAAAGAATTCCTTAGAACAAACATTAGCGCTTTTAGGCTCACAATCCGCAACTTTTTTTATTCCGGACAATCAGACCAAAAAATTAATCATTAAAATCGCTATCGGCATTGATTTCGATGGACAAAAACATTTAGCTCAACAGCTCGAACAGGGGACAGTTGAAAAAATTACTTCACTAAAAGAACCCTTGTTAGTCGAAAACACTCCCCTGGAATCATATATTTGTTCACCGCTTTTGATCAAAGACCAGCTTTTAGGGGTCATTACTATTTCTAACAAAATCTCTCACAAGCCATTTACACAAAGAGAGCTGCAATTATTTAAATTCATCTCCAATCAGATCGCCTTAAATTACCATCGTATTTCCATGACACATCAATTAGGCAAGGCCACTCTTGAAACAAGTAGCCTTAAAAAACAAATTGAATCCCAGGAACGTCTGGTATCCTTGGGCAAACTTGCTGGCGGCATAGCCCATGAATTTAACAACCCTCTTGACGGGGTCATGCGATACACCAAATTGTGCCTGAGTCGCGCCGACGAAGATGAGGTCCTGAGAGAATACCTGATAGAAATTCAAATGGGCCTAAAACGTATGGCCAATATCGTCAAAAACCTTTTGGCTTGTGCGCGCCAATCCCCCGGCAGCGCCCATAAGGTGGATTTGCATAAAACAATTGAACAGGCGCTTAAAGAGCTTTATCCCTATCTTGCCTCAAAGAATATTCATCTTGTTAAAAATTTAACCCCAACGCTTTCCCAAATCACTGACTGGGGAGTTGAACGCATTATCAGTAATCTGGTTAAAAATGCCATTGATGCAATTGATAAGAACGGAACTATTGAAATCACCACCTCCCTTGATAACGATCTCATTAAACTTCAAATTTCAGATACCGGTCGCGGCATTGCTGATAAAAATCTAGATAAAATCTTTGAACCATTTTTTACGACCAAGGGCATTGACCAAGGCTGCGGCTTGGGTCTCACCGTTGTCAATGAGATAGTCAAATATTACAACGGCCAAATCGACGTCAAAAGTACTCTGGGGCAGGGAACAACCTTTACAGTCAAACTACCTTTAGCAACATAGAATATTATGTCAGCCCAAATACCATATTCAATTTTAATTGTAGATGATGAGCCGTTGATCCGCCGCTCCCTCTATGAAATTCTTAAAATTTCCGGATATGATACCCATATGGCCGCAAGCGCTGAAGAGGCGATCAATCTTTTTGAAAATAAGAAATTTGATATCGTCATCACCGACCTGCAGCTGCCCCAATTAAGCGGCTTAGAATTGATCATCTTTATCAAGAAAATATCTCCCGCAACTGAGGTGATCCTTGTCACAGGCTACGGAAGCATTGAAACTGCCGTTGAAGCCATGAAAAAAGGAGCTTTTGATTATATAACCAAGCCCATCGTCGATGATGAAATTAAGTTTCTAATCGAAAGAATCATAGAAAAAAAGACACTCTTAGAGGAAAACAAGAATCTTCGCCAATTAGTGTCTAAATCCAAACGTGATTCTTTCTGCGGCATGATCGGAGCCAGCGTTCCGATGCTAACCATCTACAACCTGATTGAATCAGTTGCTTCCACGGATGCGACCATTATGATCACAGGTGAAAGCGGGACCGGAAAAGGAGTGGTTGCCCGGGCCATCCATCAATGTGACCAGAAACGTCGAAACATGTCCTTTGTGGAACTCAGTTGCGGGGCTCTTTCTGAAACCCTTCTTGAAAGTGAGCTTTTTGGCCATGTTAAAGGAGCCTTTACAGGTGCCATCAAAGATAAAATAGGACGTTTTGAGCTTGCTCACAACGGCACTATTTTCTTAGATGAAATTGACACCTGCTCTCCCAATTTACAGGTAAAATTGCTAAGAATCTTGCAGGATGGAGGCTTTGAAAGAGTTGGGGGGACCCAAACCTTAAAAACCAATGCCCGGGTTATTGTCGCAACCAATCAAGATCTTGAAAAATTAGTAGAAGAGGGAAGTTTTAGGGAAGACCTTTACTACCGTATCCACGTCATTCCCTTGATCATACCCCCCTTAAGGGAGCGCACCCATGACATTCCCTTGCTTGTTCAACATTTTATTTTAGCTTCCAACACTAAAAATAATAAAAATGTTACCGATATCGACGAAGAGGTCCAAAAGCTCTTTTTAAATCATCCATGGCCCGGCAATATCCGTCAACTGGAAAATGTCATTGAAGGAGCAGTCATTATGGCACGCAAGGCCATAATCACTAGGGAAGATTTGCCTCAAAACTTTGAAAAAACAAAAATGAAAACTGAAGTAAAATCTTTTCAAGAAGAGCTTAAAGAGCCGGCTAAAGAGATCATTTTAAATGCGCTGAAAGAATGCAATTGGAACCGCAGCAAGGCCGCGGTCAATTTAGGGATTAATCGAACAACCTTATACAATAAAATGCAAAAATACGGAATTCGTTTTAAAGATTAAAATGATATTAGACAAAATTAAAACTAATCAAAAATTAGAACAGATCCTGCTTAACTTTATTGATGTCTTACGCATCAATATCTTAATGGTGGACACGCAGGGAAACTCTGTTTTAGTGCCCCCCTTGCGTGGTCATGGCTGGAATTGGACCTGTAAATCCGGAGTCTTACAATACCTGGGAACTCCTCAATTCCTGTCCTATTTCCAGAAAGAAAGCAACTATTTAAAACATGTTGATGCTTTTGAATTTCAAACCTTTGCCGTACCTGTTCTCCTTCAGGAAAATGAAGACCCCATAGGTTACCTGATTGTGGGGCCTGTTATACTTAATAAACGTCTCGAGCGATATGAATATCAAGTCATTGCCAGGGATTCCGGAGCTGATTTATATGACCTTTTAGAATCCTTGAATGAAATCCGCATAGTGACTTTTAACACTTTAAAGTCCATTCTTGATCTTTTATCTGACCTTTCCCAGTACGCCTTAAAGGTTATCCAGGTTCAAGAAGAAGAAAAAACCATTTATATGACTCTTTTAGACCTAGCCATGACTTTAACTCAGGCGGAATGCGGCTCTATCATGTTATTTAATAAAGAAACCAAAGATTTAACCATACAGGTCCAAAGAGGACTAAACCCGGAGAAATTTCATAATGTACGGGTTAAGTTAGGCGAAGGTATCGCTGGTTTAGCGGCCCAAAAAAAAGAGCCCTATGTCATCCATGAAGGACATGCCAGCAACAGAATCCGCCATTTGCTCAAGAAACCGGAATTAAAATGCGCTCTGGTTTTACCGATCATAAAGGATAATAATGAAATTTTAGGGGTCATGAATATATCTACACGACAAGAAACAAGCCGATTAGCAACCCACAGTCAACAGATGCTCAAAACCCTGACCGAAATCACGACTAACTGCCTCGAATATTAAACTGTCCCAATCCGCATTAATTCAAAAATAATTAGCTGAAACTTTATATTAATTCTGTATAATAATTGAATGTTAACATCCTCCCGAATGGAAAAAATATTCTCAAACGCATTCCTCTTTTTAATAACCATTTTCTTGACGGTTATTTTTTCAGAAATCCTAATGAAATGTTTCCTATTCCATCCTGCCTATAAATTCTCAGTAGGGGGGGTATTAGAGGGCCATGGAAAGGACCTAAAAATTGAACTTATTGAAGATAATCTTTATAAGATCCAGCCTAACAAGAAATTGGGGATTAATACCGATGGCTTTAGGGATAAAGATTTTTCGACCCAAAAACATGGCAAAAAGAGAATATGTTTTTTAGGAGACTCCTATGTGATGGGATTAAATGTTAAATCCGAAGAAACTATCCCTAAAGTGCTAGAACAACAGTTTAAAAATACTGACGTTTATAACATGGGAGTAGTCGGTTTTGGGCCTGATCAGGAATTAAACGTTTTACAAAAATATGTTTTTAGATACAACCCCGATCTTATCATAGATGCCATTTGCTCTATAAATGACAGCGGGGATATTTGGAAAGACCAGCTTTTTTCGGTATCCTCCCGAGGTGAATTGCGAATAACTAAAATGAATCCGGTCAAGACCTTAGTTTTCCTTTCCTCTTCCTCCATTGTAAACCAAATTAATTTTCTAAAGAATCGTGATGATATTATAGCCACTCTCGATCCTCTTCTTTTCAGCGACATTTATGATCTGACCTGGATCAAATACCATGATACGGAGGAGGCCAGGTACAAATTCTCTCTCATGAAAGCAATTCTGAAAGAAATGAAGGAAAGGGCGGACAAAAAGAATATCCCTTTTCTGGCAATTATCATCCCTTCTTATAACAATATTTGTGATGATGCGTTCTTCAAGGAAAATAACATTGCCCCGGACAAATATTTCGCCAATGAGGAGATCTATCAGTTCATACTTGAATCGGAAAAAATTCCATATATAAATTTGGCCCCTTACTTCATGTCTTTAGATAAAACTCAAAGATGCGGTCTTTTTCAAGTCGAGAACGGGCATCTGAGTCCTGCGGGAAACTGGTACACAGCCCAAATCATTTCGCATTATATGGATAATCACGGCCTCTTAAAGAATGAATTCCGTCAGTAACAAACCTATCTATATTTTAGGTATTTCTGCGTATTATCATGACAGCGCGGCATGCCTCCTCAAAGACGGTCAAATCATCGCTGCTGTTCAGGAAGAACGTTTTAGCCGCCTGAAACATGACCCGTCCTTTCCTACCCGTTCGATTCAATATTGTCTTCAAGAGGCAGGTATCAATACCAAAGATATTTCCTATGTTGGTTTTTATGAAAAACCATTCTTAAAATTTGAGCGCCTGCTTTTAACGTATCTGAACTACGCACCCCGAGGAATGGCTTCATTTTTAAAGGCTATGCCCGTTTGGCTCAAAGAAAAGATCTTTATGAAGAACTTACTGTTAAACGAGCTCAATTATAATGGGGATCTGCTTTTTGTTGAACACCATGAATCTCACGCAGCTTCTGCCTTTTTCCCCTCGCCCTTTGAAAACGCGGCTATTCTAACCATGGACGGCGTTGGTGAATGGACCACCACGAGTATCGGGGCGGGAGAGGGCAATAAGATACATCTTGACTTGGAAATGCGTTTCCCTCACTCCTTGGGGCTTTTGTATTCCGCTTTTACTTATTATTGCGGATTCAGGGTCAACTCCGGTGAGTATAAATTAATGGGGTTAGCCCCTTATGGCGAACCTAAATATACCGATTTAATTTATAAAGAATTAATTGATGTTAAGGATGACGGCTCATTCAGACTTAACATGGATTATTTTAATTATTGCGTGGGCCTGACCATGACCAATAATAAATTTCACCGGTTATTCGGCCGCTGTGCACGAAAACCTGAATCACCCATCATGCCGCTTGATATGGATTTGGCCAGTTCCATTCAGGAGGTAACGCAGGATATTATGGTCAAGGCCGCAAACCATGCCTACAAAATAACCGGCAAAGAAAATTTGTGCTTGGCCGGTGGCGTTGCTCTCAATTGTGTCGGCAACGGTAAGATCATTGAGAAAACCAAATTTAAAAATGTTTGGGTTCAGCCGGCTGCTGGGGATGCCGGAGGAGCTTTGGGTACTGCGCTTTTTATATGGTATCAGTATTTGAATAGCCCGCGTATAAGTGACGGCCGAAGGGACCTTCAAAGCGGATCTTGTTTGGGCCCCGGTTATTCTGATAATGAGATTGAGGATTTCTTAAAGTCTAAAGGAATCCCGTTCAAAAAATATGAAGGGGAGTCAATTTTCGATCAAGTGGCACTTTTGATCGCCAGTGAAAAAGTGATCGGCCTGGTCCAAGGCCGCATGGAATTCGGACCCAGGGCACTTGGCAACAGAAGTATCATAGGTGATGCCCGTTCCCTAAAAATGCAGGAAGAAATGAACGTCCGGATCAAATTCCGTGAATCGTTTAGACCTTTTGCTCCAAGCATACTCAAAGAACGATTACATGATTATTTTGAACTTCCGTTTGAAAGCCCCTACATGCTTTTCGTTGGCAAGCTCAAGGAATCGCAAATAGACCCCCATTCACGGCATACACCGCTGCGTGGGCTGGACAGGCTTAAGGTTAAACGTTCAAGCGTACCTGCCATTACCCACGTTGATTATTCAGCACGTATCCAGACGGTTGATCGAGAACGTAACCCTTTTTTTTACAAAATCATTGAAACTTTCAATCAAAAAACAGGATGTCCTGTGATTATTAATACATCGTTTAATATCCGTGGGGAGCCTATTGTTGCCACATTAGAAGATGCCTATCGGTGCTTTATGTGTACGAATATGGATTATCTTGTCCTAAACCGTTTTATTCTTGATAAATCACAGCAGCCTGATCAGCATAAATATAAAAAGCATCAAATTTCACAAATATTGGATTAGTATGCCTAAAGACAAGAAAAATCTATTAGTTTTTGGATACGGCCTTGGTATAATTGCTTTAATATTTAGTATTGGTGGCTATATCAAACATGGACTTGGGACCGCTGTAATTGTTTTATTATTATGCAGTGTAATTTTTATAGGCGTCACAGCTTTAAATTGGATGGCACTTAAGCCAGGCTATCAGGCTTGGATGAAAGCCGCTCATTTGATCGGCTTGATCGTAACAACAGTCATTTTAAGTATTATCTTTCTTTTGATTTTTACCCCTATAAGTTTTATATTAAGATTCATGGGCCGAGACCATCTGCAGCGTGATTTTTCAAGGCAGGGGACAAGCTATTGGGAAAAAAGAAATCAAACGGCTTTCCGGCAGGAACAATATCATAACCAGTTTTAAAAGGATAAAATAATGTCAAAAATATCTATTATGAGAGAGCTATGGGACTTTTTGAAGGTCCGTAAACGCTTTTGGCTGGCCCCGATTATCATTATTCTTGTATTACTGAGCGTTCTTGTTATTTTCGCTCAAAGCTCATCCGTTGCGCCGTTCATCTATACATTGTTTTAATAAGTTAAAACCTTTCGGGGGGCCTGTTTTACCCCCCATTTTTCTTTTCAACAACTTCCTATAATATATGTTATGTTAAGTACATAGATATAAAACATTATTAAATTTAAGTTTTATACAAACATGGGTCTTTTATGGGAATTTAACCAGAAAAATAACAGCAACCAATAATAAAGCCCCTGCCCAAGAAGCAATAATCCCTATCACACGCACAAGCGTAAGACCAAAAGTAACTTGAATATCATGATCCCCTAATGGAACATTAAAAAGTATCAAGCCGTAAGGGTTATCCAGATAAGGCTGAATAGCCTGACCATCTACATAAACCCGCCATCCGGGAAAATAAAATGTATGGAAACACAACAAAGACGGCTCTAATGCATGAAATTTAGTTACATAACGGACAGGATTAATAGATATTTCCTCATCCAGTTGGCCTTGCCCTTGGACAATTTCAAATTTTCTTTTGGGCGATTTATCTGGCCTAACCTTGATCCACTTAGGCGTATATTCTCCTTCACCTAAAGCGAGAGAATTTTCAATCGTATCTTCATAGATATGAAATATAGGCCTAGGAGAAGTGCCTAAATAAATAAAAAATACCGCCAGCCCTACAAGAATTATGAAAAAGATTTTAACTAATAAATTCTTAAATAATACCCCTAACGAACCGCACAACAAAGACATTATAAATACAATAATAGCTAAAATACGCCAAGGAAACTGAATAAACCTCAAAATGGAGATTTTTTCCCAAAAAAAGGCTGAATACGGCAGAGTAAAAAAAACAGCTATCAAACCAACAATTAGAAAAAATACATAACCAGATCCGGACTGCTTGTTAATTTTAAATATTTTAAAAAAACATACCAGCGTGCCTAGACAAAGTAATGAATGAATAACCCCTACCTGAAAAGAAATACGGTCCATGAACTTATTATTTAAAGGCCAAAATAGATCCCCCAAAGAAACAAAATTCTTGTGAAAATCATAGCGCTGGCCTATCAAAAAATTAAGATTAAGATACTGCTTTTCTAAAAAGGCCGGCAACCAAAAAAAAGATGACATCATGAGCCCGATAACAAACATACCAATTGCAAAAACGATCCAAGCATACTTCTTTTCTAAAAAAAATAAATATAACATATAAGCTATACCAAGAGGAAGAAACAACATATTCATAATATTATGAGTTAAACTAAGGCCAAATATGCAACAGACTCCTAAGATAAAAACCCCAAGATTTGGCTTACGGCTCATTCTCAAGATAGACAATAAAATAAATGGAAAAAAAGCAAAAGAACTGAATTCCGCAAAAGCACCCCGGACATAAAGATCAATCATATGATAGGGCGCGTAAGCATAGAGCAGAGCCGAAATCATCCCCCCTTCATCCCCCCAAAATTCCCGAGCCAGCAAAAACATGCCAATTCCTGATAAAACCCAAAATAGAACACAAGCCCAGTTAATAGCGAACACCATATTGTGAGTCAGCTGAAAGAATAAATTAGAAATAAAAGAAAAAAATGGCGGGTAAAAATTAAACATGGGATAGCCATACCCCCAGTTGATTTCTGGTGACCATCTTACCAAAAATTGGCCATGCCCCATGTATCTGCTCATGGATTGAGCCCTTATAAAACCTGCCATTGAATCATGGCCATCGATTAACTGACCGCTAAAAAGACCCTGAAATAAAGGAATAGTTAAAACGGTTAACAATAAAAGATACACCCAGGTTGATCTGGAGAATTCTTTAAACATAAATAGTTTCCTTAAGTTAATGTTGAATTTGCTTATAAAGAATACCCAGCAGGTAATCAACTTTTTCAACGGGTTGATAATGAAGTTCACGACTTTTATATGCAAAAGCAAAAGCCTGTTGATACTCCCCTTCTTGGGACAATTTTAAAGACTTTTCAAAATAATCATTTGCCTGCTTTTCGTTAGATTCAACAAGTAAATATGCCTGAGCATATCCGCCCCCATCCTGCCGTACAGGTAAAACCGTATAGGGAGTATTAGAAAAATCGTATCCTTTAGGAGCAATAAATAAAATATGCAATCCCCGCAGGATAAGATCATCTGCCAAAACTTTTTGTTTAATAGAATATATTCCTGAAACATAGGGAGCACAACTATTTACATAATTAGAGAAATAAGAAAAATAGTCGGGGTATAAAACGGCAATCTCATCTTGCAGGCTGCTATCCCTATCATTTCCCTCGAAAAAAGCAGCCTCAAAATTTGAAAAAGGCATTGGATAAACTCCGATAAAAATGAATTTTGGAAATTTTGCATGAATCTCATTGTTAAATCTGACAGCCCCTTGTGTATATCCTGATAGCTGCTTATTATAGGTTAAAGCATGGCCTAAGGATTGAATGGTAAATACAACCACATATATAAAAATAACGGATTTAAAAATAAAGTTTTTATTGTTCATATTAAGATAAAATAAAACAAACAGAGGGCTGAATAAACTAATAACGCAGACGAGATAATGTTCATCGTAATTTTTGGCGATAAGAGCCGACTGAACCAAAATACAAAAAGTTATCGCTAGAAAAAAAACATTCGATCGGCTGCAACTACGGTTCCGAGCGACTTGGACTAAATTAAAAATAACACCAATAAGCGCAAAAATAGTCAAAAATCCGCATCTGCATAAAATAATCTGCCAATTCGATATATATTGATGAATATTAACAAACCCTCCTGCACCTGAACCATACCCTCCCACATGGGTTAAAAGCCTGACAATCCAGCCCCATATCATCACATAGGAAGTAATAATGGGAATAGTCCAAAGGGTGAAAGACATGATAGATACCAATATAAACAAAAGCTTCATCCACCTTTTGCAAATAATCAACCCAAGCAATAAAAATGGACAGAACGTTAATTTGGTAGCAATACCCAATCCGCATATAAACCCAAGACAGATAGTCAATAATCTTTCCTCTTGAGATTCTTTAGCAAAAAATAACTTGAGAAAATAAAGATTAAAAAGAATCGAAATACTGATGAGCAATGGTTCAGGACTGACATTGGTTACGACGGGTAGAACGTAATCATAAAAAGAAAAAGATCTTAATGACAGAAGGCCTAATAGCGGCAATTGAGACAACAAAACCGCCAGCTTGTCATTTGTCTGGCGATATGTATATACTCCTAAAATGGATGATGTTATAAAAACAAAAACGACCATCAACAGATTAATTGCATTTAGATAAAAATCAGGGGCAAGCAACGCTCTGTGGATGATCCCGGATGCAGACTGCCCCATGTTCAACAACAATATAACAACAGCTCCGAGGATCTGGACAGGAGTCCCTGGATGGTCAATATAGGTGGTCGAAAAATTTTTGATCAAAGAAAGACTGCTTAAAAGATACGCATAAGAGGGGTCAGGGAATTGCCAATAAGGGCCAGTAGCCAATTTGAACTGAAAAGAGAAAAAAAGAACAATAAAAGGAATAATTACAGCGATCCAATAAATTCTAAAACTCTTCAGCGTATTCTTTATTAACATTTTTATTCCCATGCCAGCAGATGTCCGTTCATTTTAAGCCACTTTTCATCCTTCTTATAATCCGGTATAATTTGACCCACCTTTTCCCAAAACTGGCGCGAATGGTCCCTCTGCTTTAAATGCACCAGTTCATGGATTATGACATAATCCACCACTCTGGAGGGCGCCATAATAAGCCTCCAGGTAAAGTTAAGAACATTCTTATGTCCGCATGAACCCCAACGCGTTTTAGCGCTGTTAATTCTGATGGATCTATATTTAAAGCCTGTGACGTGGGCATAATATTGGGCCTTTCGAGTTATATACTCTAAAGCCTGATCTTTATACCAGCACTCTAAATGGTCTTTGGCATTACCCAAAACCATGCTTGAAATCATCAGAGAATGATCAAAGACCACAGCCTTGGGAATGTCCTCTGCCACAACTAAAGGATAGTTTTGGCCTAAAAATAAAAATTGCTCGCCGGCAACAAAGTTCCTGACAAGAGCCCCGGCCTGTCTTTGTTTAAAATAATCTTGTTTAGCCGTAATCCAGGATTTTTTTCGTTCGATAAGCAGATGGATTAAATCAGCTGTAGCAAAAAAAGGCGCCCGTACGATTAGACGCGCGTCTTGGGTTATCATTAAACCTATGGTTTTGCGATGACTGCGTATCAGTCGATCTATTTTAATTTCGGTCAATTTTTATTGATGGCGTAAGATGCTTTTTACTATGTATTTAGGACGGGCCTTGACTTCTTCAAAAATCTTCCCGATATATTGCCCTAAAATGCTGATGCTTAAAAGCTGAACAGCCCCCATAAAAAGGATCGCAATAAGAATAGTGGTGTAACCCCGAGGCGCACTTGGATCAATAAAGCGCAATACAAGCTCAACAACAATTCCCATCAGAGCAATAAAAAAAACAGTCAATGAAAACAATATCATCATCTCCAGAGGAACATAAGAAAAGGAGAATATCCCTTTGGTCGCCCAATTAAAATTCCTAAAGAAATTATTGGTCGTTTGCCCGAACATTCTTTCCGGGCGCACGTAAGGCACCCCTATCTGTTTAAACCCTGTCCAGGCACGCAACCCCCTAAGAAAACGGTCACGCTCAGGAAAAGCTTTCATGATCTGGACAATTTTTGTGTCCATCAATGAAAAATCACCTGCATTCAGGGGAATTTTAATATAAGAAAGTTTATGAAAAATACGATAAAAAAGCTTATACAAAATCTGCATCAATAGAGTAGCCTCTCGTTTGGTGCGGACCCCATAGACAACATCGAACCCCTCCATCCATTTGTTATAAAACTCCTCTATCAATTCAGGAGGATCCTGCAAGTCGCCATCCAGCAAGACCACAGCGTCCCCTGTAGCAATGTCCATTCCGCTCGTAAAAGCCATCTGAGAGTTAAAATTACGGGAATGATTAACCGCGACCACATGAGGGTCTTTCTTAACCAATTCCTTTAAAACAGTTTCTGTATCGTCAGGGCTGGCGTCATTAACAAAAATAATTTCATAATCAACACCGATCTTGCAAAAAACCTTGGTCAGCCGCTCATGCATGAAAGGAATGGCCTGTTCATCCTTATAACAGGCGATGACCGCTGTAATCTTTTTGGACATATCTACCTACTTTCGTAAATTCAAATAAAACGGTAACCCTGAAGACAGCATTTCTTCGACAATAGACGGCAATTGTTCAACATGATCAGGCCAGCGAGACTCAATATTGCTTAAGATCTTAAGAACATCGCGGTCTTCCTCGGCCCAATGAGAAAAACCGTCATGAGCATAATCACACCCCCGGCCTGATCCCACCAATTTAACGGGTATGCGTTCATGATTCACATAATTGCGTAATGTTTCAAAAGGCCTGTACAGTAAGAATGGAGTAATGGTATACACAATCGGGATCTTACCTTCAAGGGCCAAGCCTACGGCAATACCCATCATGGCCTGTTCCGATGCCCCTACATTAAGAAAACGTTGAGGATAATCCGTCCGGATCATATCCCACATTTTATATCCCATATCAGCTGTTATGATCCAAATATTTTGATTGCAGGCCATCTGTTGATGCATGATATCTGCAAAACGCCTTCGCATCTGAGGATTAGGAAGAGCCTGGTTCATTTCAACACCCCCGATGCCAAATGATAATCCTGCTCGTTCATTATATAATAATGAGCATCCAGTCCTTTAAGAAAAGGAAACTGCTCAACTTCTGTTCTGGCAAATATGATAGACTCCCCTCCATGACACTCCCTAATAACATGGTCAAGTTCCGGCAATGAGTGCCCATTCACCTCTATGGATTTAACACCAAACCCTTCAAATTGCGCCTTTAATCTTTGTGGCGCCACCGGCATATACGCCGCCCAACCATTTACATTAACGATGAGTTTAAGGTTCTTGATTTTTTGTCCCACCAAAATACGCATCGACTCCCATATGCTTCCCTCAGCGCATTCTCCATCTGAAATCATACAATACACATCTCGTTGAGGATCAGCCATCGCCATTCCTAAAGCAATAGGGAGCCCCTGCCCCAGGCTTCCGGTTGAAACATAAATTCCTCTGTTAAGACACCGGTCAGGATGAATGTAGGTTCCCTCTAAAGATCCTAAGTCCATTAAGCCTTCCTTTTCAAGGATCACATACAGCGCCAACCCCGCATGTCCGTTGGAAAGAACAAACCTGTCATCAGGCTGTTTAATGCCATAAACAGCAATCATAAGATCAAAAGCACTCAAACAGGAGCCAATATGTGAAAGTTTATCTCGATAAATAACTTCTATTAATCTGAGTCTTAACTGTTTCTGTAATGAGGTTAACCGCTGCAAATCAAACATATTTACTACCCCTTTTGGGCAACCAGACAAAGATTGCCAAGCTTAACCCTAATAGACCAAGAAAGCCATTTCCCTTGCGATTTTAAAATTTTAGTCTTTATTCCTTTTGAAATAGGCATTAACCATAAAAGATGTCGCAAAGAAATTTGATTAATTGGGGAATACACGCGCAAAACAGAAAACCCATGTTTCTTAAAAATGACTTTTATCGTCTCTGGACTAAATAAGTAGATATGCTCCACATCAATGATGGGGCTTAGCCGCCCTAAAGCCCGTGCACTTATACTTTCTACATTATGTTGAAACGCAACAATAAAGCCCCCCGGTTTAAGCCACTTAAAACATTGCGCAATGAAAACATTAGGATCATAAATATGGTCCAGGGTCTGAAAAAAATAGATCAGATCAAATGTCCCTTCAGAAAATGTCCCTTCATCAAAACTGTTAACAACAATCCTCTCGCGAATATGAGCGGGGGTTTTTTGTACAGCATCCTGACTGGGTTCAATACCATACAGACGATGAAATCCCTTTTTATAAAGAGCATCTAACATAAAACCATTGCCACAACCGATCTCGAGAATTGAAGCATCAAATTTTATATTATCCAGCACTTGCTTTAAAGCCTCTATGTACGTCACTGTCAAATTTTGGATTTCATCAGTATAAGAAAACGAGCTGTGTTTATATAATTTGGCCGCATCCCCAGCCGAGAGAACCGGACTAGACCAGACCATGCCATCCTGCGGACAGCGTAATATCCGATAATGGATCCGGTCTGGAAGACGACGGGCGGAAAAAGTCTTTTCATTAAGGTCATCCATCCGAAAATTTTCTTTATATTTGACCCGTCCGCTAACCGTTGTCCCACATAAAGCACATGGCATAGACTGCAGCAGCATGAATGATCCTTTTAGATTTACGCAGCCAAGCGTCCGGTTTTAAGGTAAATTTGATGATGTTTGCAATACCATCGCCAAGTCTTGCGTAATCCCTCTTCCAGAGATGTTTTCGCGGACCATCCCAAAAATTCGCGCGCTTGACTCACATCAGCAACCCAATGAAGGGCATCCCAAGAGCGTGACGGCATGGCTCCCCAGCGCAAGTCAGCTGATTTGCCTGTCACCTTTTGGACGACCGTCACTATTTTCTTGATCGTTGTCTGCTTTCCTGTCCCAAGATTAAAAACCTTCCCGGAATTCCTCTTTAAAGCCTCAATATTAAGATAAGCTTCGAGTAGATCATCAATATAAATAAAATCATGAACAGTCTTAGAATTAACAAGATCTATGGCTTGAGCACGATGGAATGCTTCCATTAATTTAGGGACCAGTCTTGAAGGCTCTTCATAGGGTCCATAAACAGAAAACGGCCTGAGAGTAACTACTGCCGACTGATTTTGACGGGAAGCCTGAGCAGACAACCAAGTCATGGCACATTTAGTGGTCGCATAATAGCTCACCGGCTGTAAAGCATCAGACTCATTCATAGGGCCTGTCTTAAAACCATATTCCGAAGAAGTGCCAGTATTAACAAACAATTCACTCCCAAACTCACAAGCAGAACTTAATAAATTCCAGCCTCCCACAATATTAGTCCTAACAATGCGCTCAGGATCATTCTGTGAAGAGTACGCACCGTTCGCGGCCAAATGATAAATGATATCCGGCCGCACACGCTTTAAAGTCGCCTTAACGGCCTTGGCATCGGTGATGTCAAGAATATGACACTTGACATCGGACAAGATATCTCTGATTCTCCAAAGCCTTGCATCAGGGCGGATAATGATATGTGGTTTTATTCCAAAGACCGCTAATCGCCGAAGTAAACAAGACCCAATAAACCCTGTCGCCCCTGTTAATAAAAAAGTTTTTGCACGAAAATGACTTGTATTCATATAAAGATATCAAGATCTAGCGGACGCGTTTAATAACAAAAACATATACCGCACAACACAAAACATTAATAACAGGTAATCGTTCAACGACCGGTTCAACGGCCTTCAAAATTTGGGCCAGCCGGTCAGGACAAAAAAAAGGAACAAATCCGGCATAACGGCCAGTACACACCTTTCCCCCAATTTGATTGATCCATCGGTGCAAGCGTAAAGAGGAAAAAGATTTTTCTTTATGTTCTCTGTGATAAAGTGAAAACATTTCTAATAATTTTAAGACTGGGTTATACCCATTAGGCTCAATGACAACAACAGTGGGCGCAACACGCAATGCTTCCCTTAACACATGAATAGGATCCCCCACATGATGAAGCACTCCTCTTAGATGGGCAATATCAAAACTATCTGAAGCATAATTTAACTTCTCGCCACTTTGCAAATCAAAAACAATTCTTTGATTGGCTGTTCGTTGTTGAGCAATCTTTATGGCATTACCGGCCGGGTCAATCCCATGAATTGAATCGACTCCGCCTCGAAGAAATAACTCCATTGTATAAGTACCGTCACCGCATCCGATATCAACCACTTTTTTCCCATTCAAATCACAAATTTCAAGCGTTGCTAAGGTAAGACGGAGGTTGGCTAATTCACTGCTTAAGGAAGCTTTGGTCGTATATTTATAACCGGAATTAGAATTTACGTCCTGATTAAAAATTTCCGCACTTGATTGTTTTTGCTTCATTAAGAAAATCCTGTAATTAATGACGCGCGGCAAAAACAGTTTTGGCTGGACGGCTTTTGGATTTTAAATCCACATATTTGACGGCGACTTGATAATAGCCGCCTTTATTGCGGAAGACTCTGACAACTCGACCAAAACCATTAAAAATATCGAGAACCCCGGACATCACCACTTGAAGCTCAATAATATCGGCAGGATGATACTCTAAAGCGCTCACAAAAAGTAAACCGGAAATCGACATGTCTTCGGTAACGGCTAATTGCCAGATCGATTCAACACGCCTGCCCTTATGCTTGACGATCCGGTGACGCACGGTGATAATGCGTTTAGCACGCACACTATCCCGGCGCTCTTCAAATTTTGAATTATCTTTGACCATAATTTAACATTTTACCCGTCTTTTAAGAATTAACCACAAGAAAATAAATTTTACAGTTTAAAAGGAATTCCCTTTACTGTATCATAAAGCTAATTTCATGCAAACAATTCAGTCACATAGAACATCTTTCATTAATCGCGATTTCGTCTATCTCGTTTTACTCTTTTTTCTTTCCCTATTTATTTGCAGGTCTCTGTTCAAAGAAGATTTTATTAATACCGTAGACGGCGGAAGTCATTTATTGCACATTTATTGTATGGCACAATTTATCGGCCATGATCAGTGGTTTGTCCGTTGGGTCCCTCAATTCTACGGGTATGGATACCCTGTATTCAATTTTTACCCTCCTCTTTTTTCTATTTTGGGCACTGTTTTGGTCAAAACAGGTTTAACCTATGTTTGGGCCTTAAATTTAGCCTGTTTTTTTATTGTCCTTTTTTCGGGTTTTACAATGTACTTTTTTAGTAAAGAACTATGGGGCTATGAAGGTGGCTTTTTGTCCGGTGTTGCCTATATGATCGCCCCCTATCTCATGCTAGATCTTTATTCCAGAGGAGCTTACCCGGAGGCAACATCGTTTCCTTTTTTACCCCTTATCCTTTGGGCATTCTTGAAGCTCACCAAAGAGCTAAAAGCACACTACCTGTCGATCGCAAGCCTTTCAATAGCAGGATTATTCCTATCTCATAATTGCATAACACTGGTCTTTTGCCCGATTATTTTCCTCTATATCCTTGTTTTACATCTTTTTCCCTACCGTCAAAACCGCCCTACGATCACATCTGGCATTCGTCGTCACTGGCCATTTTTAGCCAGTTTAACAGCTTTCGGTTTAGGCATTGGATTGGCTGCTTTCTTTTGGCTGCCGGCCATATTAGAAAAGAATTTTGTTCATATCGATAAACTAGTAGGCGGATTCCTCGACTATCATAACAATTTTCTTTCAATCCAACAGCTCATCTATTCTCCCTGGCCCACTAAACCGGGCCCCTACTATTCTTATGAGATTGGCCCTATGCACTGCCTCCTTGCCATCACCACTCTATGCATGATCACAAAAGTAACCAAAGACAGAGAATTTCTTCGCCCACAGATCCTCTTTTTATTCTTAATATCAATGACATGTATTTTTTTAACCCTTCATTCTTCATTGATCATTTGGGAACATCTTCCTATTTTAAAATTCATGTCGTTCCCCTGGCGATTTTTAGTTATTATCACTTGTATGGTCAGCACTCTGGCCGGAGGAATAACCCTTGTCTCTCATCCCAAACACCGGCCGGTTCTTATGATCTTAGGAGTATTGGCCTTATTATTGATTAATGCTTCCCGCTCCCATCCGCCTTATGGTTCAGTGAAAGTCAATTTAAAGAATGTCACTGCCTCTATGGTATTTACTCGTCTTCAGCCACAGGATACAGGAGAATATCTTCCTCAATGGGTTAAGACGATACGTTACCCTATCCCCTCGGAGAAACTCGAAATCATTACAGGAGAAGGTCAAATCCTAAACAAAAATACTGTTTCTGATTTGCACCAGACCTTTACTGTAGGAATTTCAACGCCTTCAATTCTATGCTTTAATGTTTTCTACTTTCCGGGCTGGAATATCAAAGTAGACGGACATGATGTGGATATATTTAAAAACAACCCTTTCGGGCTTATGTTCTTCTCCATCAACCCGGGTGTTCATGAAATCAAAGCGGATTTCGGGCCAACACCCGTACGCCGGGCAGCAACAATCATTTCCATAGTTTGCCTTATACTATTGATCGGCCTTTTATTTTACAAGATCCCCGTTGATTCATAACTTAAATCCGGCTGCCAGCGCATCGTTATAAAACATCTTCACGGTATCTAAAGAATAATCATCAAGGCTATAACCGACCAAGGATAATTTTTTAAGGATATCGTTAGTTACAGTGATCACATGACAGCCAATCTCATCAGCCTGAAAGATATTCAGCAATTCGCGCGGACTCGCCCAGATCAGTTGGGCGGCGGGTAAAACCTTAAGGATTTGTACAGCCTCGGCCATTAAAGGCACCGGATCACGGCTGGTATCTGCAATACGGCCCGCAAAGACTGATACATAGCTTGGCACATGGGGATTTAATACTTCAACAATATCGTTCACCTGTGTAAGCGTCATAACAGCAGTTACATTGAGCTTTACTTTTTGAGCTGCTAATTTTTTTACCAATTTATAACATGCTTCCTTCCGGGTATTAGTAACGGGGATCTTGACATAAACATTCTGACCCCAACCGGCAATTTCCATGGCCTGACGCTCCATCTCATTAAAGTCATCTGAAAACACTTCAAACGAAAGAGGCTTATCCTTGATGAAATTTAGAATATCCTTACAAAATGCCCTGTAATCAGTAATGCCGGCTTTTTTCATGAGTGTGGGATTAGTTGTAAGCCCCTTGATATAGGGCTTAGCGTACATCTCCAGCATGCCCGCACGATCTGCCCCATCAGCAAAAATCTTAACCTTAAGATCTTCTAGTTTCTTCATTAGATTTCTCCTTTGGATAAATCTAAAATAATTTGTGCGGCTTCAGAGAGAGAAGCAACTCGATAATCAACAGACTGCGGTTGTTTTTCACTATACCCATAATCAATAAAGACGGTTTTACATCCTGCCCGCTTTCCGGCCTCTATATCCTTTGAACGGTCACCAACCATGTAACTTGAATTCAAATCGATCTGATATTTGTTAGCTGCCGCCAACAAAGCGCCGGGCCGCGGTTTTCGACAGTCACAGCCATCGATGGTATCATGAAAACAACAATAAAATTCATCAATCCTCAAATGCCGAGAAAGATACGTGTTAATTTCTTCAACTGTCTTGCGCAATGTACTCCCACGGGACACATCGGGCTGATTTGTCACTACGATCAATAAATAACCGGCACGGCGAAGAGCCTCCAAAGCCTGAGGGACTCCTGGTAAAATAGTAACCTCTTTTAAGCTGGACGGAGGATAAGGCTTACCCTCTCGTACATATGCACGATTGATTACGCCATCCCTGTCTAAAAAGACCGCACGATTCATTATTTAACAGATTCCCACTTCATTTCATTAGCTTTAAGCAGTGGATGAGAAACGATCAAATGCCAGACAACGGCCTGAAAAGACTCCGTGTGAGGCGTTATGGTCTGCGGGTCCATTGTCGCAACGATGACAACCGCATCTGCCACACGGGCTGTGTATCCGCCGTCACGGCCAACAACGCCGATAATTTTTGCCCCTACTCCTTTGGCGCATTTTAAGGCCTGCACCAAATTATTACTTATATTTTTCTCGGCATTCCCGCCACCTACCGAGAAAACTAAAACACAGTCGTTCGAATTAATCTTACTGCCCAAAAGCCAGTTGGCAAAAGAAGAATCCCATCCATCATCGTTAATTCTGGCCGTCAGTTCCGAAACATTATCAGTGGGAGAATACGACTCAATCCCTGCAATTTTCCTAAAATCATTAACCGCATGCCCGGCATTGCCTGCCCCTCCCCCAACACCAATAATAAAAAGCCTTCCGGCTAAATGACGAATCCCCAAAAGAATATCAACCATCTTCTTAATAGCTTTCCTGTCTATCAATTCTGTGATCTTGACGGCTTGTAACAAATATTGATCAATATAATCATCCTCATTACTCATATTACTTCTCCCGTTTTCTTAAATTTAAGAGATACTTCTCTGTCTCTGCCAACCCGCTCAATGAACCGATTTCATAGAATCTTTCTGTAACCTCATACCCGGACATCTGTTTTTTTGATATAATATATTGATAGATTTCTGATAGATCAAAGATATTTTTGAACCCCGTGACATCAAAGGCCGACTTTCTTAATATCCCCAACCCATAGTCGATATAGTCCATCCCTTTAATTTTATTATTTTTATCATAAGTGGTTATTTTTCCGCCTTCAAACACGATATTACTTTTATCCCAAGCATTCTGGTTCTTTAATACAGTCATCAATCCAATGCCCGGATTTTTAAGAAAATAATCATAAACGTCCTGAAAATTGACTGTCAGGTAAGAATCTCCGTACATTACAAAGAACTGCTCTTCCAAAAGTGGCAACGCCTTTTTGACAGCACCACCGGTCCCCAAAAGTTTCTCACCGTCAACGCAAAACGCTATAGATAAACCATATTGACTTCCATCTCCGACAAAATCTTCTATTTGTTGACTTAAATAACCGGAACATATAACCACCTTCTTAATCCCATTCTTACGTAATAAATCAAGCTGATGGGCAATAAATGGCTTACCGGCAACAATAAGCAATGCCTTAGGAACAGTTTGGGTGATCGGCCTCAGGCGTGCGGCAACACCCCCGGCAAGAATAACCACAGGGGGCATCATGATTGCGACATCACCTTTGTCCCTTCAAAATCAAACCTAAAGCGCACCTCTTCTAATCCCGCAGAAGTCATGGCACGTCTTAGCCTTACATGATCATTGGTATAAAACATCAGAAACCCTCCGCCGCCGGCACCGATCAACTTGCCGCCGAAGGCTCCGTTTTTTAACGCCAGATCATACCAGTCGTTGATCTTCTGGTTCGACATCGCTCCCGATCGCTTCTTCTTATGCTCCCAATGAATATTCATCAACTCGCCGAATTTCTTAAGATCTCCACGTTCTAAAGCCTTTTTGCTCTCAATACCCAATTCTTTTATGAAATGCAGGTTCTCAATCATAGCTTTATCGTTGGCTTTACTCTTATGGTGCTGTTCCTTAAGAATACCGGAGGCCGAACGTGTGTATCCGGTAAAAAACAACAATAGATTATCTTCCAGATCATACAATATTTCCTTTTCTATATTCAGAGGATACGCCTTGACCGATTTCTTGGTAAATTCAAAAACAGTAATCCCTCCATAAGCCGCAATATACTGATCCTGTTTTCCTATAGGCCCATTTAATTTAACAATTTCAATATAACAGGCTTGTTCTGCTAATTCTTTAGGATGGATTAAGTTGCGCTTATAAGCATGTAAGGCCTTCAGCAAAGCTGTGGTAAAACTGCCTGATGACCCTAATCCGCTCCCGGCAGGAATATCCGCCATACTCGCTATTTCCAAATAATTATCATTAATCCTCAGCAATTTTAACGACTCACGGATAATTGGATGCTTGATCTTATCTATTTGTTTTGTCTTTTCCATTGATGAATATTTAATAATATAACCCGGCTGAAATGTCCTGTGCAAAGTAATATAGACATACCGGTCGATCGCGGCCGATATCAAAAACCCGCCAAATTTCTCATAATATGAAGGCAAATCTGTTCCACCGCCCCCAAGTGTAATGCGTAAAGGACTTCGCACGATTATCATTCATCACCCTCCCTTAACCCCTGTATATTTTATCCACTATCTTTAGCGCTTCATAGGCATCATTGATATCACCATTAAGAGGACTCTTGGCATGAATCGCTTCAGTAAATGCCCTAAATTCTAAATTCCAAGAATTGTCTTCCCCCGGATACTCCCAAACGGTCGTTTGAGGAGGCCCCATTTGGGGCAGCATCTGATAATATGCTAATTTTTCGATCCCATAGCTTCCTCCTAGACCATCAATCTGAATTTTTCCGGTTTTACCATAAATTTCCAGTGAAAACATATTTTTCCATTCCGTGCAACTAACCTGGATCCAGGCGATTTGATTCTTTTGAGTGCTCAAACATAAAAAAGCATTATCATCAACCGGCATATCCCAAAAATAAGTCGCAGTTTGGCCATTGATAGAAACAAAATCCCCCAAAAACCAGCGGCAAAGATCGATCATATGCACCCCCTGATCGATCAATTCGCCGCCTCCGGATATTTCTGGTTTGGCACGCCATTCTTTGTCGTATCCAATACGACCGCCATGACCGTATCGCCCCCGGATGAACATTAATTCCCCCATAATTCTTGAATCAACAATTTCCCGGGCTTTCATTAATGCGGGATGATAACGTAAATTAAACCCAACCTTGACGCATTGAGATGAACTTAAAGCCTTTTCCCGAAATGAAACGATTTCCGTCAAAGAACGTGCAGCTGGTTTTTCAACTAATACATGTTTATTGTGCTCTAAGGAATACAATCCGATAGGAGTAAGCCAGTCATTGCTGGTTGATATGATCACAATATCTACTTCGGGCAATTTCACCAACTCTTGCCAGTCGCTAAATACTCGCGCCCCTGATCCTTTCGCTAATTGGTCAGCTCGATTCACATCGATATCTGCACAAGCGACTAACCGCCCATACTCGCCAAGCGCGTGTGCACGCTTGTGTCCTATCAGCCCACAGCCGATAATCCCTACCCCAAATGATCGATCAACCCGGGTCATTTATCACCCCAGCTCAATCTCCGATCCCGTCCGGTTATACGACGTAAGGTGTATGCATCACTTGAAGACAGTTCATCTAAATGCGAGGGCCAATGCTCCCAATCATCCCAAACTGCGCTAATCAATTTACCGGTAATCCCCTGACTGGCTTGACCGGAAAGGAATATGGCAAGATCTCCTACTCTGCTCATTGAAGCTCCACCTTCCATAAACACTTTGTTGGCCAAGGCGAATTCACGTTCACCTATGCTTTCCGCCCCTTTTTTTAATACTTCACCTAACATCGCCGTCTTCATAGCCCCCGGAGCAATACAGTTCACACGTATTCCTGCCGACCTGGTTTCCTCAGCAATCGTCTCACTAAAACGAACAAGCCCGGCCTTGGCCGTGGCATAAGCGCTAAAGTTGGCCCTTGGACCGGCTGCACCGCCACCGGATATGTTAATGATTGACCCTCCTCCGGTCTGCTTCATCCAGGGAATAAAGGCACGACACAAAGCAACGGGTGCCAGCAAATCAATTTGTATCACCTTCTGCCATAAAGAAAAGTCGTTTTCCCACAAAGGTCCTATAGGTCCCTGAATTGCGGCATTATTGACAAGCACATCCAACCGGGGCACAGTCGCTCTGACCTTAATGATCAATTCATCGATTAAAACAGGATCTCCTAAATCACAAACCAAATGTATTATCTGTTGTCCCTTTTTCAGAGGAAGTGAATGCTCGATTTTCTCTAAGTGTGCCTCTGAACGAGCGACAAGACAAAGGTTATAACCCTCATCCCAAAAACGGCGGGCCAAAAATTCCCCCAACCCCCTGGAGGCTCCTGTAATCAAGCATGTTCGATCAGCCTTCAATCGCCACCCCATAAGGTTGCCTTGACACTTTATAATGCTTATCAACTACACGAGCCATAGCCTCCCAAGGAAGAACATCAATCCAATGACTGCGGTTCTTAATGTGAAGCGTTTTTAGAACTTTAAATTTTATAATATCAACAAAACCGTTAAACGACATAAATTCTCTAGGTAAAAAACCGGCCTTACTCAGACACCTCTTCAAAGTTTCAGGCTCGTAAAAAGAAATATGGACATCAGGGCACTTAACATAGTCCCATGAGAAAAATCTCTCTCTCCAAGGCTCTGCATTACCCATAGTCACAAACAAAATCCCACCGGGTTTCAAAACCTTACGCATTTGTAACAACGTCTCTATGGGATTAGGGATATGCTCAAGAACCTCAATGGCGCTGACGAAATCAAAACTTCCTGCATATTTATTTAACTCACTCAAAGGGATAATAGGAATGCCCAACATTTGGCCCCGTTGGGCAATCCAGCCTTCTTCACAACCAATCGCATCAACACCATTCTCTACCGCAAAACGAACAAGTCCACCGCCACCGCAGCCATAATCTAACCAACGCCCATTTCCTGAAACTAATTCCTTGTAAATTGAAAAAATACCTTTCCACTCATAACCCCTAATAGTCCTTAAAGGGTTCTCAAGCTCATACACATAATCAACCGTTGGGTCTGCGCCAGATCCGCGGTAGTAATTTTCGTTGTAAATATGATCGAAGTCAATGCGATAATTTTCTACATAAAAAAAGCGGCACAGAGGGCAACGCCTTACTAAAAATTCACGGCCATCCAAAAGACCTGTTTGACTACCCAAAATAAATGTCGGAGTCAGACAAACAGGGCATAAATGTTCGTTATTCATTTTCGCGCCTCGAAGATCCACTCATGGGAGCGCAGATACTCGACTGTTTTAATCACGCCCTCACGAATACTAAACTTAGGCTTCCAACCTAACGACATGATCTTTTTCGTTTCAAGAAAGATAAAAGGATTGTCGCCAACCCATCCCCGGTCACCGCCGGAATATTCTAATTTTGGCTTAACCCCAAGCTCTTCACAAATCCAGCCGATAGAGTCATTGACCTCACAATACCCTTCTGAGCCTAAGTTAAAAATATTAACTCGATCATGGGTTTGGTCCATGGCCAGCAGAATAGCATCGATACAATCCTGAATATACAGATAAGATTTACGCTGTTGCCCGTTACCAAGCACCGGTAAGCGCGAAGGGTCCTCCTTTAATTTCTTATAGAAATCGAAAATATGTCCGTGAGTATAGCGTTCTCCTAATATCGAAACAAACCTGAATATCCAAGACTTGAATCCAAAGCCTTCGCAATAAGCTTGTATTAACCCTTCACAAGCTAATTTAGAGGCCCCATACAATGAGGTTTGAAGAGGAAAAGGAGCGTTCTCAGGGGTTGGAATAATATCCGTTTCCCCATAGATCGATCCTGTGGAAGAAAAAGCAATTTCTTTAATACCATTTGCGCGCATGGCTTCGAGTACGTTAAAAGTAGCAATGGTATTTTGCTGCAGATCTTTTTGAGGATGATGAATGCCAAAACGCACATCAGCATTGGCTGCCAGATGAAAAACCACCTGACCGCCTGCAAATGCCTGTTTTAATAAATCGCTGTTCAACAAATCCGCCTCGACTAATCGAAAATTTGGATGACCCAAGGCCCCTTCAAGAAATTGACGCTGGCCTGTCGAAAAATTGTCGATACCTATAACTTGCTCCCCTTGAGCCAACAGGCGATCGGCAAGGTTGCTTCCTATAAAGCCAGCACAACCGGTTATAATATATCGAAGCGCCATAGTCTTAATGTCTGCAAAAACCTCTATACTGTTGAGGCAAATAAAATACGGTTACTTTCTTTTCTTTAAAATATGAGCGCACTTCAATCTCGCGCTTGCCACCGCTTGGGACTACACCCAATACTGTGCCAGCTTGGCACAGCACTGAGACTGCATCAATAAACGGAAAAAAAGCATCAGCCGAAAAAATGGATTTATTTGTATCATGACCGCATTCATGCGAACGCAAAACAGCGACTTTTGCCGCCTCGAAGGTTGAAGGCCCCCCACCTGCTCCTAATAAAGCGCCGTCTTTGGCCAAAGCCACTTCATTGCCTCCGTGATTTGAACTAAAAGCAGTCGCCCATGCTATTATCAGAGTGTCTAAATCTGTGGAAGATAACGAATCCCCTTCATGCTGTGCCTCTTTAATGTCTAAACAATAATTTGCCGGAGGCTGGCGTAAAAATCCTCCCCGAATAAAACGGTAATCGTATTTTGTCTTTTTTAAAAAAGGATCGACTAAAGCAGGGTTCTGCATAAGCTTACGGCTTGAGCGCTTCCCAAGCACCTCTACAGCCTGTAAAGAAAAAAAAGGTGCCAGCACTATGTCCAGCATCCATGCCGCATCACCCAGCAATTTTTCGCGTCTTTCGCTCTTGAGTATGAACTCGGCAAGAGAGGAATCAACATTAAAATTCACGACCATCTCCCCTCCCCATACAGAACGAGGATTGCCAAATAAAGCCCGGCTGATCGCATCAACGGGACTTGTTCGGCTGGCTCCAAACCCGCACGGGTTACCATGCTTGGCAACCACACACAGATAAGGAACCCCAGGTGTGTTTTTTCTGTAAGCCTCTGCTGCAAGGGATAGGGTTTGCAATAAACAATCCGCATCAGCTAAATTAGTAAAACAGGGAGATTCTCCTGAAATTCGAGTAAAATTTAAAAGAGACAGCGTGTCGTTACTCTCGGCAGGAAGAACAAATGCCTTTGCCGGGGTCTGATATGGATTTTCGCCATTCTTAAGCTCGAAAGCAAATTCACCGGCTTTAAAGTCAAATCCTTCCTTTTCTGCGGCAAGAATACCATAATGACGCGCCATTTCAAAAAATGTTTTACCAATCAGTTCTTGACGGAAAACAGGATCAACATGGCCTTGCGTAGTGATTTGAGAAACCACTTTCTCCATGTCCTCTATGCTCATGACCGCGATGCGTCCCCCTTTTGCCGCAAGCGCAAGCAAAGTCCTACCGCCTACATCGTTTCCATGGGCCATAGGATAAGGGACCACATACACAAGCTCTATATGCTCTTGAGTGGACAAAGTTAAGGCGGCCTCAACTTTTGGATGAAAAGTACCGGGAAAGCCGTATTCTGATTTTACTTCTGTAAAATCATCAATATCTAAAACCGGAAGGCCCTCATGCCTTAGCAAGCTCACCGTTTCCTTTGAGGCAATAATCTCCCATCCGGCTTCGATGAGTCTTTTGGCAAAAATAACTGCATGATCCGTATTAAAAATAGAAAAAAGAGCTCTTTGTTTCAATATCTTATTCTCCTATACCCTGCAAATGTCCCATTCTAAACGACAATTCCGGAATGTCGTTATAATTTGCTGATTCTTATGATGTGTTAAGCTTTCGTATTGATCCCATTTTTTAATGACAACGAAAAGATCATGCAAGCCCGAATAAAATGGGACTCTTTCTTCAAAATTTTCCAAATGAACCACATCCCCCTCTTTAATTCTTCTGGGGCACTGAGAGTGCTCCTGAGTACATTGAAAGCAATATCGCCCTTTCTTATCTTTTGTCACTGTATAGTTAACCTGACAGGTATCATTAGGACAGCACACACCCGCCTTGTTTCGGTCATAAAATAAAAAACCTAATTGCCCTTTGTCTAACAGAGCAAGCAAATAAGGAAATGCGATATAAAATGAAGTCAGACACTGCAAATGTAATGTTTCAATCAATTCATCCATTGAATACCAAACACCCTGTTTGATCGGAACATCAAAAGTGCCGGAAATCCTCTTGAGTTGAATTTTTACTCGATAAGTATCACATTGGGTATAGATGTTATCTTTGGGTTGATCGTGACTTGATCTAAATTTAACATGTGTACGGTAATCAGGACATCCGACAGAGCACCTGTTTTCCAAAAGCTTGCCTGATGGATAGACCGAGTGAAAGGCCGCAGGACATAGCTCATCGGCATTGTCCACATTAAAAGTGAAGGCATCGCCTAATTGGATGCCCAATGGACAAGACTCATTGACACGGGTTGCCGTATAATCAACAAGAAAATCACGCTGCTCAAACGGTATGAATATGTTCATAAAACGCGAAACATATATTTGAAAAAGATTAACAAAGCTTTTAGGTCTTTTTCTATAGGTCAAAGAAAATTCAAGGCCGCGGTCCTGTGCGGCACAACAAAGGTGTTGTTCGATTTGATTCCCTTGGGCTAGAACAAAACTTTGTTGGCAATGAAGAGAAAAAAGTGACGGATAGAAATAACAAAACGTAAGCTGACAAGGAAAACTCTTTAAAAGCGGCTGAGTTTTCCCTTTAGCTCGATGGGGATGATACCTGCATCGGTTATCGTTAAGGTCATAAACAACAACCTCACTGTCTTTATCTTTGAGAGCCAGGTCACATAAAAAACTAGTCATACACAAATCCCTAGGCCTTCTGCGGCACTTTCATGAGATGTTTCATGACTTTTTGCGTTAAAGAAATACTCATAAATTTCTTAAACAGGACCAATTCCTTGACTTTCTTTCCGATAGGAAACCTTAACTGTGGATGAGATGTCTGGGCAATCCTCACTAATAAACAAGCAACACTCTCAGGAGAATCATATTGTGTTTTTTTATGTCTCTTAAAAAAATAGTCATTCAAAACATGATAAGGGGAATCATGGTTTCTCATGCTAGATCCATATTTGACAGACCCTTTTGAAAATTCAGTATCAAATGGCCCGGGTTCGATATTACTAATCTTGATCTGGAATGGATCAAGCTCAAAAACAAGGGCTTCGGAGAGCCCCTCAAGGGCATATTTACTCGCGCAATAGGCACTGTAAAGAGGCAGACCTGCCAAACCGGCCACGGATGAGATATTAATAATGTGCCCGCTTTTTTGTCTCCGAAAAATAGGCAGGACCGCCTTGATCATCCGTACAGCACCAAAAAGATTTGTGTTAAATAAGTCCTGGATCTGTTCCATGGACAGATATTCAAGGGGCCCTATCAAACCATAACCGGCGTTATTGACCAACACATCCAGTCGGCCGGCTTCTTGAGTCAGCTCCTTAATCGATTGATCGATAGTCGACTGATCGGTAACATCAATTCTTTTCACCTCTAAGGGCAAATGCTCCTCATGAGCTTGATGAAGCAGGCGATCCTGCTTAGATAGATCACGCATGGTCGCATAAACACGCCATCCGCTGCGCGCAAACGCTAAGGCACCTGCCATACCAAATCCCGAGGAACAACCGGTAATGAGGACAACTTTCTTCACACATTAACCTTTCTTTTTTTTGTCAATAAATTAAAAGCATTGATGGCAGACTTGGGATCTAAAGTCAGCATGAGACTTTGTTCAATAATGCTCAAATGGGAACATGTATGGCAATCTTTATCACCTAATATTTTCCAGGCATTCTTAATCCCCCCTGCCTGTTTGACATCAATTTCCTTATCATAACGGTTGACGCAATGCCGAAGCTTGCCGTCACTGCTTAATTCAAAATTAAAGATGCCGCATGTACACTCCGGCACTTTATATTCAGGATGTTCATTTAATTCTGATTTATAAAGAGTATATTTATCGTAACTGTAAGGATACTCGACCAAAAGTTTTAATGATCGGACAGAATTCGATATAGGGACATCTTCTTCTATTTTCCTTTTAAGAATTTTCTTAAAGAAAGCCCTCGCCATATCGTCAGGAATATAATAATAATCAGGAATATATTCAGGCTTATAATAAGGGTTGATCATTAAACGGCAGAAGTCAAATTGAACATCGTATCTGCGGCAAAAATCGATCATAAAATCGATGTTATCCTCCTGAATGTTGTAGCGGTTTAACACCATATGGATCCTGACGTATTTACCGGCTTTGGTGCAAAGTGCTACGGCTTTTTCAGCTTTCTCAAAACTGTCTTTTCCGCGGATGCGCTCGTGGTTCTCCTTATTGCCTTCAATACTGATGCCGACAAAATATAAATTTTCCAAAGCATCCATTTTCTTATCGATATTGATCCCGTTCGTTACAATTTCAGCAATCTTCCCACGGGTTATAGAAACATGATCAATAAGCTCCTTAAGATCGCGCCGTAAGAGAGGCTCACCTCCCAGAAACCGAAACCACTCAACCCCCAAGGAACACAGATCATCAATGTTTTTCTTGATCTCTTGGGTCGTTAACTCTTTGATCTTTTGGTTGACGGTATGGATGCCGCAATGGGTACACCTTTGATTACAAATATCGGTGATGTAAAGCGTTGAAAACAAAGGCATGCGTTTGTTCGTCATTCTGGAATAAACAGATTTTAGAGCGATTTTCCCGCCGTTGTAAAATATCTGCTTATATTTATTATTGAGCACTCATAAATCCTTTCGCATAACTCAAAAGAATCACTGCTTATCTTCAAAATTTACTTTCCGATCAATAATATACATGGGCCTGCGTTTAACTTCATCATAAATACGGCCAACGTATTCCCCGATTAACCCCAAACCAATCAACTGGATACCAGCAAAAAAACTTACCAACAATACCGTCGTAGAAAGCCCGGGAGATAAATCAAAGCCAATTAACTTTTGCAGAACATACCAAGCTCCCAGCAAAAAGCTTAAAGCCGCTATGGTAAAACCTGTTATAGACATTATGATCAAAGGCCGTGAACTGAAACTGATCAGGCCGTTCAGCCCTATCTTAAGCGATCCGGTCAGGCGATTATAGTTTCCCTTTCCGGCATATCGTTCATCACGGTCATACTCGATAAATGTCTGTTTAAATCCCACATATGCCACAAGGCCGCGCAGAAAACCGTGGCTCTCATTCAACCGTCGTAATTCTTCTATCACTCGGCGAGTCATGATGCGAAAATCCCCGGTGTTACGCGGGATCTTGACATCACTGAGACGATTGATCAATGAATAACCGATATAAGTAATAAAACGTTTAAGGAGCGTCTCCCCTTTGCGGGAACGACGCTTGGCATAAACCACCTCATATCCTTCCTTTAACTTGGCATACATCTCTTTGATAAGCTCCGGTTGGTCCTGAAGATCAACATCTATGACAACACAAGTTTCTCCTAAACAGCTTAGAATACCTGCCATAGTGGCAGCTGGCTGGCCGAAACGGCGTGAAAACACCATTAACTTGATGTTCTGATTTCGATTAATCTCCTCAAGAATAATTTCTTCTGTGTGATCAGGGGAAGGATCAAGAGTAAAGATAATTTCGTAACTTTTGCCCATCTGGATAAGAGTTTTTTCTATACGGGATAAGAACGGTCGGATGTTAGATTCTTCTTTATATACAGGGACAACCACAGAAATGTTAACCATAAATCCTCCGATAACGGCATGAACAAAACATTTTGAATTATAGCACTTCCCTTGAAATTGGAAACTATTCTTTCGTTAATTGGAAGTATAATTGACGCGGTATTTCGTTACTAACAATTGACTTTTCAATTGTTTAGAATATAATATTTAAAAATTATTTCTTCGAGCCTATCGATCGGCATATCATCAATGCTGTCCAATCTTAAGTCGTTTCTCTTATTTTTACGCCAGCCTAATTTCGTCCAATGGTTTAAGGTGCTCTTTGGTTTATTTCTGATCTACTTCGCTATTCTTATTCTTCATTATCATTACTATCTGATCACATTCCCCTATCCCATTATGTATAGAGAAGGCACCATGATGGCAACAACCACCCTGTTGCTGCACGGCATTAATCCTTCCAACTTTTTTTTAGAGCCACAATATAGTAATTTATATGGCATTACCTACCCTTTAATCGTTTTACCTTTCGCGAGCCTTTATGGAGTAACCTTGCCTGTTCATCGGGCAATAGCAGCTTTTTTTATACTCGCTTCTTGCGCGATAATATCCCTTGTTCTTAATAGAAAAAAAACCCCTTTATTACTCAATTTTTGGGCTGTACTAACTCTCTGGGCCTCCCTGCTTTACCCTCTTACCACTACCCCTTGTGTCGACCCTGCTTCAACAGGTTTATTTTTTATGCTCCTAACCATTTTTATCCCATTTTTTCTTAACTACACTTATATTTCTCTTTTTATAAGCATCATTTTCGGCATACTTGCTTTTTATACTAAAGCATACTTTCTATTGGGCCTGCCGGTTGTGACCTCTTATTTATTTTTATTTGTTTCCAAGAAAAAATCTGTACTTTTTGGTTGTTGCTGTTTAATTGGCTTTATGTTCAGTGTTGTAGCCATGAATTATTTTTTTCCAAGCTATTTCGATAATTGTTTCTTTGTTAATTATAATATCTCTCCTCAAACGAGCATGATGATTGTTCTGGAAAGACAACTTCACAAATTTGCCCAACTACATATAGGAATAATCATTGCGATGCTACTTGTGCTTCTTTATGCTCTGCTACGCGGATTTTGGACAAGTAAAACTACAAATATAAAATCCATTTTAAGACAGTGTCTGTCCGCCGTTCAATTAAGGAATTGGGAAGCCCCTCTGATTATAAAACAGCTGCCCTTGGACATATACGCTGGGATTTATTTTGCAGCCGTCCTTGTGTTATGTATGGGGAAACACTTCGGGGCTAACATGTGGTATTTTTTTCAGCTATTTTCCCCTTTTTTAATGATCACAACTGCCTGGGTTACCGGACGCTTCAGGCTATGGCCGATTTTATTTTCATTTTTTTTGATTTTTAATTTATATTCTCTTTCTTCTGATTATAATTATAAATATTTCGATAAAAATCAGACAGGATGGCTGTCCCTAGAAAAACTTGTTCAATCAAACAGCAGCATATTTAACTCTTCTTTAATTGCTCCATTGTTGATTAAAGAGAATAAGGAAATTTTTGAAGACGGTGCGGAACATTTTATAGAAGGTGGGCATCGCAGAGGCCTGCTGGCGCAGCTGTTTGCGGAAGACAAAAGAGTTTTTGCGGCCCAAACCTTACTCTTTAATAGGGTCCAGAACATGATAATATATAAAAAATTCGATCTAATTATCATAGAAGCCGGCTATGCCTCTAATCTTATTCCTGATAGTTTCAGAAATTTTTATAAATTTGTCGGTCCAATTTTGGTCAATACGCCCCAGGACCGTAAGTCCTTTTTAATAACAGTCTGGAAGCCAATTTGAAACCACCCATACAAAAAAATAAGTTCAACTTCGGTCTTGCCCTTATCTGCGTAAATCTTCTTCTAGTCTATGTTTATGTCTTCTATATCCTGTTAAATTACGATTTAACCTGGATGAATTATGAAAAATTAAAAACTCATTTATGGATTCTGGAAAACGGAAAGCAATGGTATTGGGAAGATTTTGCCAAAGCGCTGAACACCAAGATCATTGAAATTGACCCCAACAGGCTGTCCCGCCCCCTTTCTAACCTTATCGAAGTCTTTGATGCTAAATTCCGGGCCAACCTCTGGGATTTGATCCCTCCCCATCCGACACTGTCCCTGCAATGGCCTTTTTTATTTATTGGCCTTCCTATACTCCTTTATAAATTTTTTAGAAATTTAAACTGTCAACCAATAATCGCTTTAGCCGGGATGAGTCTCTATCTGACTTCTTCAGGATTTTTGAGCCCCATCATCATGCTTTCTCATCCAGCTAAAAATATGGTAAATTTTTTCTCTATTTTATCCCTTTTTTTGATCTCGCAATTTTACCGGGTTATTAAAACTTCGGATGTTTCCATTAAAAACGTTCCTTATTTTTGGTGGACCCTAATCAGTTGTTTTTTAGGGACCATGATTACGTTCTTATCTGATGAAACGGGATTGTTTTTATTTCTTATACTCGCGATTGTTTCATACCCGTTATTTTTAAAATTAAAAGAAAAAATCCTGCCTTTATGCTGTTTTTTTATTTTACCGGTCCTCTATCTTGTTATTATTCGTTTTCTTTTACCGTGGCTTCATTTGATCGTTAACCATAAAATTGTTCATATTAACGATTACAGGGATTACCCCCATCTATCGAGCTTATTCTTCCCCAATTGGCATGATGTCTTGACGAATGCCTATTTATTATTCTCTGCTCATCCTAATCTTAAATGGAATTTTTCTCCGCTTTCAGGTCACCCCTTTCTGATATTTTTACAATGTCTTTACTCTCTGGCTTTTTTATTATTAGTCGGATCATTTGTTTATTGTGCTTATAGAAGAATGGCTTTTACTCCTAGAATCAAACAAATCTTGTCTGGGCTCTCGATTCTTATCATTTTCATATTTTTTCATACTTTTCAGTTATCCCATAACGTGCGGGTATGGACCGTATTTTATTATGGCTGTCTTTTTTCTTTGATTTATTACGGAACTTTGACTTTAGTACTGCAGTTTCTTTGGGAGGAGTTTAAGGGCAATATGATGAAAGGGCTTTTACCGTTTATAATAATTATTTTTACGGCACACGCTCTTATGACAACCACCTACATCATCAGAATTTTTAAAAATCAGGGCTTGGATCCAAAAGATTATTCACACCCATTAATTTTTTCAGGACAAATCAACCCTTATCAATACTTCAATCTTTCCCAGAGCATTCAAAAAAGTAGATGCCGGTATATTTATACGTTATGGCTTTGGTCACAAATAAAACACAAGAAACTCGACCCAAAATCTTTTGCCAGTGAAATCCAATTCTGCTCTTCTGTTTCAAATCAGGATCCTTTTTTCCAAATAGATCTGCTCTATTTTACAATTGAAGGATCTTTTGAATTCCCTTCGGGACGGTCTTTTTTAAATGACCCCGGCTATGTTGCTGCCATGGTTCATCAGGTAGGTGAACCGCCATAAACTAGAAAACATTACGCATTCAGTATTCGAGCCACATGCTCGACTTGACTCTCCGCCAGACCAATCCAAAATGGCAAGCTTATCGTCTCGAACCCAAACTGTTCAGCCTTAGGAAAAGTATTTAATTTGTACCCGAATTCATCTTTATAAAAAGTAAGCAGGTGTACAGCGCGATAATTGACCGCACAACCGATATCATTTGAATTAAGTCTCCCCAATAAAGCATCCCTTTGATCTGCAGGAACTTTTATCGTAAATAGATGATACGCGCTTTTGACACCATCGACAATTTTGGGAGCATTTAGATAAGAAATCTTGTTAATATGATGACGATACAACTTGTACAATAAATCTCTTTTCTGCCAACGCTCTTCGATACGATCTATTTGCGGTATCAGTAAAGCCGCCTGGATATTACTCATATTGTACTTCCATCCCAACTCAGTCATATCCCAATGCTGGTATGCGCCTGTATAGCGGTCAGCTGCGGATTTGGACATGCCGTGCTGGCGTAGGGTCATTAATCTTTGCGCCAAACTGTCATCATTGCAGGCCACCGCTCCACCTTCCCCGCAAGTCAAATTCTTTGTCGCATAAAAACTATAACATGCGGCATCACTCAGCTGTCCGGGCCTCACCCCATCGCGAACACCTTCAACGCAATGGGCGCAATCCTCGATGAGCTTCAGATTATACTTATGAGCTATTTTGGAAATAGCTTTCATATCACACATTTGGCCGTATAAATGAACGGGAATAATGGCTTTGGTTCGGGAAGTAATGGCAGCTTCGATCAAAAGCGGATCGATCAAACCAGTTTGGGGCTCAACATCCACAAATACCGGTTTGGCCCCAACGTAAAGAATGGCATTGGCTGTGGCTATAAAAGTCATAGGGGTTGTGATTACTTCATCCCCTGGGCCGATATCTAAGGCCAATAAAGATAAGTGCAGCGCTGCCGTGCAGGAAGTAAGTCCAACGACATTTTTGAGGCCTAAATATTGAGCAAATCGGTTTTCAAAATCTTTGACATACTGACCTGTCGTTAAAAATATCCCTGACAAACACTCAAGGACTTTTTGCTGTTCCTCAACACCTAGATTATGTTTATAAAATTCAACTTTCATTATATTCAGTTGGTCTAAAGCAACGTATTATCCAAAATAACATCCTTAAGAATAACTTCTGAATCAAGTAAATACTTATACCATTTGACTGTAAAGGTGTCCGGATAATCCCAAATAGAACCTTTTTTAAGGGCTTCATAAATTTCCTTCACGCCATCTTCGATCTCATAGCGCATCTTGAGTCCCAAAACTGAATGGATCCGGTCAAAATTGACCTTATAACTTCTTTTATCCGGATCATCAGGGATAATTCTAACCTGAATTTCAAATGGCAGGATCTCCCTGATTAAATAGGCAAGATTGATTATTTTCATATTGTTGCGATTCTCACCGACATTAAAGATCTGGCCGTTGACCTTATTCTGATCACTCTTCATAACATGCTCAATGGTTCCTGCAACATCTCTAAGATGCACAAACGGCCTCCACTGCATCCCCTGACCTAAGACGTCAATAACCCCTTCCTTAAAAGCTTTCAGGGTCATTAAATTGACAGCTAGATCAAAACGCATACGGGCGGAAACTCCAAAAACAGTGGCAAAACGTAAGACTGTAACGCAAAAATCATCCTGCTTAAGGCTCAAGACCTCTTCGGACTTCAAATTAGCCTTGGCATAGGTACTGATAGGGTTTGGTTTGGAAGTCTCATCACAATCAGATTCATTGAGTCCATAAACAGAACAGGATGACGCCAAGATATAACGTTTGACACCCATTTCCTTGGCTAATCGGCAGACCCTAAGGCGCCCTTCGTAATTAATGGCATATGTCTTGTCCGCAACTAACTGCCCCAAAGGATCGTTGGACAATGCAGCCAGATCAATCACCACATCAAAACCTTGGAGCAAAGACTTATCAAACGTACGCACATCCGCCTGAATAGTTTTATAAAGAGGATTTTTCAGGAACGACTCTATTTTGTCTTTTCCTAAGAAAAATCTGTCTAAACAACTAACATGATTTCCTGCATTTAAAAGGCATTCCGTCAAGACTACACCTATGTATCCGCCTCCCCCTGTTATTAAAACCTTCATTCTTCCCCCTTAACTGTTAGATGTTCGATCATTCTAAATACTTCTCAACCACATATAAAGGCCGGCCTTTAACTTCCAGGAATATCCTCCCAATATACTCACCTAAAAGCCCAAGGAAAAGCATCTGAATCCCCCCAATAAAAATAATGACAACCAGCAGGGAAGTCCACCCTAAAATCCCCATACCAAAAAAGATCTTTGCAATGATAAGATAAATGATCGATATAAAACCAAAAAAAGAGAGAATAAACCCGACCCAACTGGCCAACTGAAGCGGTCTTATGGAAAAAGCCGTCAAAGAGTTCATGGCCAGACGCAGCATCTTTGTTAAACTATACTTAGTCTTACCGGAAAATCTTGCTCCATGTTCGACCTCAACTCCGATTTCTTTAAACCCGGCATAACTGATAAGTCCGGTAATGTTGCGGTCCCTCTCCTTGTATTGGTTAAATACCTCAATCACCCGACGGCTCATGATCCTGAATATATTAGAGTTAATCTTAACATCTGCATCGATAATAGAGTTCATAAGCCAATTAAAAATACGGGATGTCTCTTTTTTAAACACGTTATATTTCTTTACTTTCCGGATCCCATAAACCACATCATAACCCCGAGAAAACATCCCATACAGCTTAGGGATTTCTTCAGGAAGGTCCTGGAGGTCTGAGTCCATCATAACAACCGCATCGCCTCGGGAAGAATTGATCCCGGCAGAAAGTGCTATATGATGCCCAAAATTCCTGGAAAATTTGATACCTCTGACCAAGGGATCCTTCTGATTAAGCTCTTCTATGATCTTCCAGGAGCCATCCCTGCTAAAATCATCCACAAAAATGATCTCATAAACAGTCAGATTAAGATTATCACGCAGAACTTTACTTAGCCTCTGATAAAGTTCACGCAAATTACCTTCCTCATTAAAAACCGGCAAAACAACAGACAGCTGACATCCAAGAGATGTTGACATAACTTCCTTTATACTTGATAAAAATTTCTAGAAATTCCTAAACCCTTTGGGATAAACATGGTAAACGTGCTGTTCGTCATGCACCTTCAAATTTAAAGAGTGATAAAAATTCAAAGCTCTTGTATTATGCAGCATCGCGTTCACTAAAAGCGGACTACGAGGATCTTTAGAGGCCGCGTAATTAAAAAATTTATGCATCAATTTCTTGCCATACCCCTTCCCTTGATACCGATCGGACACCTTGAGCAAAACTGGTTCAAAAAAACCATTGTTTTTCTTAACTGATACAAAACCAATGACAGCCCCTTTTAAATTACGACACACAAGAATGGTATCAGCAGCTTGGCCTGACATTGAATTTTTGATCCATTCTGTGTATATGTTCTTTCCTAAACGATGCGTGTGCGGGTCCGGATGAAATCGTGACTGTTTAAATAAGTCTTGTGCAAGATCAATAAGTCCAGTCTTATCCGAAGCTTTAAAAAAATCCTTTGAGGTCAGAGCGATCCTAGGAAAAATAACTGAGTGTAATTTTGATTGAAAAGCGATTCTTACCCCGGCAAACACCCAATCAAAGCTGGTAAAAGAAGCCAAGACTTCAGGATCCATCTGACTAAAAACATAAATCAAGTCGTATGTCTTAAGACCACGTCTTAAAAACGCCTGATCAAAATGCCCGTTATCAATAATGATTTTTCCGACTTTTGCTTTTGCCAACCTTGAATCTAAAACAAGATCGCAAATTTTATTCATATTTTATTCCTGCCATACATCGACGTTCTTGAAATAGACTTAAGGCTTATTAGCATATCCCCTATTCTATTTTCTTTATTTTACCAGTCAATCATTTTATTAATTGATAAGATTCTAAGTTGCTTTTTTTTCAATAACTTATACTATATATTTTATGATCAAATTCTTACGTCCGGTCTTAATCATCTCCCAGATTGTTTTTGCTCTTTTCTTAACCTATTTTTCCTATCGCCTTCTCCTTTATCACTTCCATTTAATCATGTTCCCTTACTCTAACATGCTAAGAGAGGGAGCTATGATGACAAACACGGACGCTTTATTAAAAGGTCTCAATCCCTATGCCATGGCCCAACAGCCTCAATGCACCAATGTATATGGCATTATCTTTCCCTTATTGACTTGGCCTTTGGTTAAACTCTTAGGCCACACCTTGATCATCCATAGACTGGTTACCGGATTTTCTATATTAGCTTCCTGTGCTTTAGTTTCATTTGTACTCAAAAAAATGAAAATCCCTTTTTTATTAAATATCTGGGCATCCCTTATGCTCTACTCTTCCTTGTTGTATCCGGGCACAAGCACTCCCTGCATTGATCCCGCGGCCACAGGTTTATTTTTCCTCCTGGCAACTATTTTTGTGCCTTGGTTTTGCAAATATTCCTATAAGTCACTTTTTATAAGCGCTCTTTGTGGAATATTTGCGCTTTATAGCAAGCAATATACAGTACTTGGCGTTATTGTAATGGCAACCTATTTATTTCTTTTTGTTTCCAAAATTAAAGGCTTCTTTTATGGTTTTCTATGGCTACTGCTTTTATTTATAAGCGCCCTAGCTGCTAATCTTACCCTTCCGGCATATTTTAACAATTGTTTCTTTTCAATACTCACCATGAATCCTGCTTGGTCCAGCATGGAAAGATTACACGTACAGATCGTCATGTACAGGGCTTTACACAAATGGACCTTAATCCTGATGGGAATATTTACATTAGCCTATGGCTTTAAAATGATATCAGAATATTTCGGGGCTGATATCAAAAGCAGGATCAAAAAGATCATTTTTTGTTTAAACATTATTAATATCAAAGAACCCTTGATAAGATTGTCCGTTCCTCTAGGGCTATACGCCGGTTTGTGGTCTGCGTCCGTTTTATACCTGTCCTTAGGACGACATGGCGGGGCCATGTTATGGTATTTTTTCCAATTGCTCTCCCCCTTTTTATTGATCGGTGCGGTATGGTTATTCAGCCGTTATGCTTTTTGGCCTATTATTTGTGTCCCTTTTTTAATTCTTAATTTATACACGATAACTGCTGATCAAGACGGTAAATATTTTAATAAAAATACACAGGGCTGGCCTGAGATCTCCTTGCTTGTCAGCCAACACCGGCATATCCTTAATTCACCCATTATCGCACCCATGCTTATTGAACAAAATAAAGAGGTCTTTGATAATGGTGAGACAGAATATTTCTTAGAAGGAAGCCAGCTCAGCCCCCTGATTAAGATCTTTTTTAAAGAAGACCCACGCGTGTTTCTTCAATTACTGTTATTTTTTGAAAACATTAAGGACATGATTCAAAATAAAAAATTTGACCTAATCTTACTACAGCCGAGTCTTTTACCGATGGGGGTTGGCGAACAAATTAAGAAATATTACAAATTTGAAGGGGAATTTATGGTTTACGCGCCTCAAGACCGCAGACCGTATGCCATAACTGTCTGGATACCGCTTTAATATTTTTTATAAGGAATATCGAAGGTCTCTGCAACTTCCTTGATCGTCAAATGCCCTTCCGTCATATTTAAAGCAGTGCGGATTTCATGTGAATCACGGACACATTTCTTATATCCGTCACTCGCAACTTTCAAAATATAAGGGAAAGTAGCATTCGTCAACGCATAGGTGCTAGTCCGCGCTACAGCCCCCGGCATATTAGTCACACAGTAATGGACAACCCCATCAATAACATAAACAGGATTATCATGAGTGGTAGGCCGTGAGGTTTCAATGGTCCCCCCTTGGTCGATAGCGACATCCACGATCACAGCCCCTTTTTTCATAGAAGAGAGCATTTTACGATCAATCAAACAAGGAGCTTTTGAGCCGCGGATTAAAACACAGGATATAACTAAATCCGCCTTAAAAACAGATTCACGGATATTATGAGCATTGCTCATCAGAGTATGAACATTAGGCGGCATGATTTCTTCCAGATGACGCAAACGGTTTAAATTAACATCTAAAACTGTGACATGAGCCCCTAATCCAGCCGCAACCCGACAAGCATTGGAACCGACCGTTCCGGCCCCGATAATGACGACTTCGGCCGGCAAAACACCCGGCACACCCGCTAATAAAATACCTCTTCCCTTCATCGGCTCTTCAAGATATTTGGCTCCCTCTTGAACGGCCATACGGCCGGCTACCTCAGACATAGGAGTCAGACAAGGCAATTCACCCTGCTCTGTCGAAAGAGTTTCATAAGCCAGCGCCGTAATCCTGCTTTCCAGTAAAGCCTCCGTCAGAGCACGGTTGGCTGCTAAATGAAAATAAGCAAATACGATCTGGTCTTTTTTAAGAAGCCTATACTCCAAGGGTTGAGGTTCTTTGATCTTGACGATCATCTCTGCCTGAGAATAGACCTGTTGGGCTGTATCAACAATTTCTCCCCCCACTGACTCGTAATCAAGGTCACTGATACCGCTGGCTAGACCTGCGTCATGCTGAATGACAACCTGGTGTCCGGCGCGCACTAAAGATTCAACGCCGGCCGCCAACAGGCTGACTCGACATTCATTATTTTTGATTTCTTTTGGGACCCCAATGATCATATTTAATGTGGACCTATCATATCCTGCGGACGAACTAGAGTATCAAACTCCTCAGGGCTCAGGAGTCCTAATAGAACAGCTGCCTGTTTTAAAGTTATATTCTCAGCAAATGCTTTCTTCGCAACCTTCGCGGCATTGTCATAGCCAATGCGCGGATTTAGAGCAGTCACCAGCATCAACGATTGTTCCAGATGCTTTTGGATATTAAGACGGTTGGCTTCAATACCTATAACGCAATGGTCGGTAAAACTTTCAGCGGCATCAGACAAAAGTCGAATAGAGTTAAGGACATTAAAAATAATAACCGGTTTATAGACATTTAATTCAAAATTACCGCTTGCACCTCCGATAGTCACAGCCGTATGATTGCCAAATACCTGCGTGCAAACCATGGTCATGGCCTCACACTGGGTAGGATTGACTTTACCCGGCATGATTGACGAACCCGGTTCATTTTCCGGTAAATACAGTTCTCCGATCCCAGAACGCGGGCCGGAGCCTAACCAACGGATATCATTAGCAATTTTCATCAACGAAGCTGCCAGTGTATTTAAAACACCGCTAAGTTCCACCATCGTATCATGACTAGCTAAAGCTTCAAATTTATTTCGGGCGGTCACAAAAGGTTTGTCTGTGATTTGAGCTATTTTCAAAGCGGCTTTAACAGCAAATTGCGGATGAGTATTAAGCCCTGTCCCCACTGCTGTTCCGCCTAAAGCTAATTCGTAGATCCTAGGCAAAACAGCTTCAATTCGTTTTAAGTTATTATTAAGCTGTTCGACATATCCGGATATCTCCTGCCCCAGTGTCAAAGGGGTCGCATCCATCAAATGAGTACGCCCGATCTTGATGATCGAGCTAAACTCTTCGCTCTTTTTTTGCAGGGCATCTCTCAATTTCATAATCATTGGAATCAAACGACGGTGGATCTCTTCAACAGCAGCAATATGCATAGCTGTCGGAAAGGTATCATTAGAAGATTGGGCCTTGTTGACATCATCGTTAGGATGAACGGGTTTCTTACTTCCCATGACACCACCGGCAAGTTCTATGGCACGGTTAGATATCACTTCATTGGCGTTCATGTTAGTCTGTGTCCCTGAACCAGTCTGCCAGACGACCAACGGAAAATGATGATCAAGCTTGCCTTCGATAACTTCATTAGCCGCACGTACAATTAATTCCGCACGATCACTGGGCAAGGTTCCAAGTTCTTGATTAGCCATAGCCGCAGCTTTCTTAAGAATCCCCAGAGCCCGGATCAATTCTCTGGGAAACCTATCTCCGCCGATTTTAAAATTTTCCAATGAACGCTGGGTCTGAGCGCCCCAATATTTATCTACTGGGACTTTGACTTCTCCCATACTGTCTGTTTCAATACGGTAATCCATGTTTGACCTTTTAGTTATGCAGTAAATAATGTGTCAATAAACGCACGCCGGCACCGGTTGAACCATGACCAAAATACATACGGCCCTGGCCTTCTGCATAGGCACTTCCGGCAATATCCAAATGGGCCCAGACAGTATTTCCGGTGAACTGATGAAGAAATTCTGCCGCGGTAATTGCACCGCCACCCTTGATGGTGCTGATATTTTTTAGATCTGCGATGAGCGACTTAATATAATCTCGGGCTTCCGCATACACGGGAAGGCGCCAGACTCGGTCATCAGTTTCATTAGAAGCGCGCACCAATTGACGGGCTAGATCATCATTGTTAGAGAATAATCCGGAGTAGTCAAACCCCAAGGCGACAACACAAGCCCCGGTCAAAGTCGCCAAATCAATCATTCTTGCCGGTTTATAATTGCGGACTATATAGGCAAAAGCATCTGCCAAAACCAAACGGCCCTCGGCATCGGTATTGCCGATTTCAACAGATTTTCCCGCGTAACCGACAAGCACATCACCCGGCTTATAAGATGCCGGCCCTATAGAATTCTCAGCGACAGCTAATACAAACAATAAATTTTTTTTAATTCCTAAATTCAGAACATTCCTCAAAATGCCGCATACAGCAGCGGCCCCTGACATATCAATCTTCATCGTTTCAATACTTCCAGTAGGTTTTAAATTCAAGCCACCACTATCAAAGGTCAAGCCTTTGCCGATTATAGCAGTGTAGCTCTCCGACTTTTTTGCGCCATTATAACGAACTATGATAAGCTTGGGCTCCTTATTGCTGCCCTGATTCACCGCCAAATGAAGAAAAAGCCCCTTAGCTTTTAATTCTTTACGGTTAAGAATTTCCAAATAAATATTCTTTTTACCTTTAATAAGGCCCCGCACTTTTTTTTCCAGATAGACCGATGTAACGACATCCGCATTATCATTAGCCAAATCACGGCACAAATTAACGCCCTCTGCCGTAATCACCGTCTGTGCAAATTCTTTTCTTCCCTCAGAGGCTATGGTCACTTGCTTGGGACGAATCGTCGGATCCTCCTTGTCTTTTGACTTGTATTTATCCCAAACATAAGCACCGATCATCACCCCCTCGATAATCGCACAAATAACCGCCTTATCATGATTATGAGGAATGATCTCCACACTCTTAGCTTTCTTCAGATAAGCGGATAATAAGGCTTTGCGCACCTGTATGCGTAGATCGGTTAAGGACAACGAAACCTCTTTGCCTAAACCAATAAACAAAAGTGTCCTCGAACCATCAAGAATGGGAAAAATTTCTCCTTTTTCTAGTTTTTGTTTAAGGCGATCATGCGTCTGGCCCGTAGTCAAGAACACCACCGCAGCGTCTTTGTCATATTTGGGGTTAGGACGAAATGAAATCATTGAAATTCCTTTCAACGCTGTTCTAGCTGAACGTAATCTGTCATTTTAGCTCCGACATAGATTTGAAACGGTCTGCCGATTTTGTTGGTCGGATCTTGGATCATTTCCTTCCAGTGGGCTATCCAGCCGGGCATACGCCCTATGGCAAACATCACGGGAAACATATTCAAAGGTATGCCGACCGCGCGATAAATAATACCGCTGTAAAAATCAACATTAGGATACAATTTACGCGAAATAAAATATTCGTCCTTAAGGGCCGCATCTTCCATATGTTTAGCTAAATCCAGCAAAGGATCATGAATACCTAATTTATTAAGTAAATCATCGGCACATTTTTTAATAATTTTAGCCCTAGGGTCAAAATTTTTATAAACCCGATGGCCAAAACCCATTAAACGTGAATGATCATTCTTATCTTTTGCACGGGTAATGTATTTGGCAACATCACCGCCATCCCTTTGGATCCCTTCCAGCATCTCGATGACCGCCTGATTGGCTCCCCCATGCAAAGGCCCCCACAAAGCGCAGATCCCTGCGGAAATGGAAGCATACAAATTCGCACGCGAAGAACCCACTAAGCGCACGGTGGATGTGGAACAATTCTGTTCATGATCAGCGTGTAATATCAAAAGCACCTGTAAGGCCCGCACCACTTCATCCACAAGCTTGTAAGGATGAGTTGGCGAAGAAAACATCATGTTGAGAAAATTTGGCACATAGTGCAGATCATAACGGGGATAAACAAAAGGCTCACCAATAGTCTTTTTATATGAAAAAGCGCAAATCGTACGAACTTTGGAGAGCAGTTGAACTGCAATGCGATCCATTTCTTTCTGATTCGGATTTTCTTTGATCAATTCGGGATAATACGCCGACAAGGCGCAAACCATGGCTGAAAGACTGGCCATAGGATGCGTGGAGGCCGGATAAGCATCGAAGAAATTCTTCATATCCTCATGGATCATAGAATGCTCGTTAAAAGCGGCGGAAAAAGCTTCCAACTCACCGTGATTGGGCAATTTGCCGTAGATCAATAAAAAAGCTGTTTCCACAAAAGTAGAATGTTCCGCAAGCTGTTCGATCGGAATTCCACGATAACGCAGAATACCCTTTTCACCATCGATATAAGTAATGGCGCTTTTGCAGGAACCAGTATTGCTAAATCCCGGGTCAAGAGTGATCAAGCCTGTTTGAGAACGCAATTTTGCGATGTCAAAAGCTTTTTCCCCCTCAGTGCCGACTGTAACCGGACATTCCAGGATCTTGCCGTTATAATTAACTTGCACATTGTCCGCCATAAACGAATCCTCCCACGGTTAGTTCAGACCATAAATAGCTATAATGTCCTTAATAATATCGCTGAAAGCTTCAACTAATTTAGGATCAAAATGTATTCCTTTCAAGCGATTTATTTCTGCCACAGCCTCATCAGGAGTCCATGCTTTTTTATATGGTCTTTCAGACGTCAAAGCATCAAATACATCCGCAACAGCACAAATGCGGCCAACCAAAGGGATCTCCTCACCCTTAATCCCATGAGGATACCCACGACCATCCCATTTTTCATGATGGCTGCCAGCAATGGTCTGAGCCATGTTTAAAAAAACGGAATCACTTCCTGAAAGCATTTGTGCCCCGAGGGTCGTATGCGTTTTCATGATTTCAAATTCAGGAGCACTGAGAGAAGAGGATTTTAACAAAATAGCATCGGGAATTGCAATTTTACCGATATCATGTAAAGGAGAAGTCGTCAAAACCAGCTCAGCCTGCGCCTTTGAAAACCCGACGGCTAGGGCCAATTGCTGACAATAATGGCTCATACGGTGAATATGTTTGGCTGTCCCAGCGTCCCTTAATTCCGCGGCCACAGCCAGGCGCCTGATCACATCCAGACGCGTGTCCTTTAACTCTCTGATGCGGTCAGAAACCTGCTGCTCCAAAGAGACATTATGATTCTTAATTTGACTGTACAAAAGCCGTACTTCAATAATGTTTCGGCTTCTTAAGATAACATCTAAATGATCGTACGGTTTATGTAAAAAGTCTTTGGCTCCGACTTTAAGGGCCTTAAATCTTATAGACTCTTCTTCTGCGGTCACGACCAGAACCGGAAGATAATCCTCAGGATCGAAAGCTGAAAGCTGGGCCATGACGGCAAACCCATCGACTAGAGGCATATTTAAATCTAATAGAATTAAATCAGGCTTAACCTGCTTGTAAAGACTAACAGCCTGGGTTGGATCCGTCGTGGTAGTAATATTGATGAACCCTGCGTTAGAAAGAATTTTCTTAAGGATTTGAATATTAAGAATATTGTCATCAATAACAAGGATTTGAGCCGCAAGGATCTTTTCTTCAGAAATCATAGGTTTTCACTTTATCTAAAAATATATTATCCGTCAAATCAGAATGTATAGGGGTCACAGTAATAAACTTGTTCTTTAAGGCATAAGTGTCTATTAAATTATCATTTTTATGGACCGGCATTTTTGAACCCATCCAATAGTAATGATGATCGTGAGGACTTTTTCGTTTTTCAAAAACCTCGTGAATAGGCTCTGTGCCCTGACGGGTTAACCGTATCCCCTTTGGACAACCGGTAGGCACGTTAACATTTAAAAATGTGCCTGAAGGCAAAGTGTTCTTATGCACCCACTTGGCAATCTTAGCTGTACACTGGGCCGCGTAAGAAAAGTCCGGAGAATCAAAACAGTCCAATGAGACTGCAAACGAATGAATACCCAGAAGAGCTCCTTCGCGAGCACCTGCGACTGTCCCTGAATAAAATACGCTGCAGCCGTCATTTCCGCCCAAATTGATACCGGAAATTACCATATCCGGTTTTTTACCTTTTAAAAGCACACTCACGGCCCATTTGACACAATCAGCCGGCTTACCGCTGATAGCATGCCCGTCAAAATGATGTTGAGGAGCAATTTTCTTGACAAACAAAGGAGCAAAAAGAGTGATCCCATGCCCAACTGAGCTCTGCTCGCTTTCAGGCGCTACAACGATCACATCGGCAAATTTGATCAATTGCCGATAAGCGGCATAAAGACCTTGTGCATAGATCCCATCATCATTGGTCAGCAAAATCTTCATTATTAAATTAACTTCCTCAAAACGGTTTGTAAAATCCCCCCGTTGCGCAAATAATCAACTTCCACCGGCGTATCTACCCGAGCGATCACGCTGAACTCTTTTCTGTGACCATCTAATGAAATAGCCTCAATCATTATCTCCTGACGCGGTTTAAGATAATCATCCAAATTAATAAAATCAAAAATTTCATTGCCCTCAAGGCCTAGAGAGGCATGGCTCTCTCCTTCTTTAAACTGACATGGTAGAACACCCATACCGCACAAATTACTTCGGTGAATACGTTCGAAACTTTGGGCGATAACTGCCCTAACCCCAAGCAAGTTTGTACCCTTGGCCGCCCAATCACGGGAGGAACCAGTTCCATACTCACGACCGGCCAAAATGATAAGGGGCGTTAGGCTTTCCTTATATTTCATAGCCGCATCGTAAATAAACATTTTTTCTCCGGTCGGCCAATATGTGGTCCATGGTCCTTCATTCCCCTGAGCAATTAAATTGCGCAAACGAATATTAGCAAAAGTGCCGCGGGTCATGACCCTGTCATTACCCCGACGGGATCCGTAACTGTTAAAATCTTGCGCTTGAACACCCTGGGCCATGAGGTATTTTCCTGCCGGAGAATCTTGGGCAATAGAACCTGCCGGTGATATATGGTCGGTTGTAATGGAATCCGCAACCATCACCAAACATCTGGCCCGTTTGATCTCCCCCAGCGGATCTGTCTGTGATTTTATGCCCACAAAATAAGGCGGATGTTGTATATAAGTACTTTTGTGATCCCACTTAAATAGATCAGAGCGACTATTCTTGATAGCATTCCAATTTTTATTTCCATGGTCCACATTTTTATAACATCGACGAAAAATAGAAGCTTTAACAAATTTACGGACAACCTGGGCGATTTCTTGATGGGATGGCCAAATATCTTTAAGATAGACCGGTTTGCCTTTTTGATCCAAACCGATAGGTTCCTGGGTTAAATCAATGTCCACACGCCCTGCCAAAGCATAAGCTACCACCAAAGGGGGAGATGCCAAAAAATTAGCCTTTGTGTGGGGGTTTACACGGCCTTCAAAATTACGGTTGCCGGAAAGAACCGCGGCCGCAACCAGATTGCCTTGGACGATCGCCTGGACCACCGGCTCAGGCAAAGGACCGGAATTGCCAATACAAGTGGCGCACCCATATCCAACAATATTAAATTTAAGCTTTTCAAGACATATCATCAATCCTGATTTTCTTAAATATTCTTCAACCACCTGGGAACCCGGAGCAAAAGAAGTTTTAACATATTCAGGCGTACACAAACCCTTGGCTACGGCTTTTTTTGCCAAAAGACCGGCACCGATCAAGACAGATGGGTTCGAAGTATTCGTACAACTGGTAATGGCTGCAATGACAACAGCGCCGTGACCGATAGATTGAGCCGAAATTCCTTGCACTGTTTCCTTGCGGGTTAGCTCTTGTGGCAAAAGTCCATACCCGCAAGAAGGAATATCCGCAGTCAAGGACTTTAAGAAACTGCTTTTTAGATCTTTTAAAGGGACCCTGTCGTGCGGTCGTTTAGGCCCGGCCAGGCAAGGCTCGACAGTGGATAAATCCAGTTCCAAAATATCGGAATAAACACTTTCAGGGCTGGCGGCAGAATAAAACAGGCCCTGTGCTTTATAATATTTTTCCATTAAAGCTACTTCCGTCGTACTGCGACCGGACAATTTCAAATAGTCAAGCGTCTGTTCATCAACAGGAAATAAACCTATGGTCGCCCCGTATTCCGGTGCCATATTGGCAATGGTGGCCCTGTCCGGCAGGCTCAAATAAGATAATCCTTCTCCAAAAAATTCCACAAATTTTTCCACCACCCCTTTTTTTCGTAAAATTTGGGTAACTGTCAGGACCAGATCGGTCGCTGTCACTCCATCATTTAATTTACCTTTAATACGAAAACCGACAACTTCCGGCAAAAGCATATAAATCGGCTCACCTAACATGACTGATTCAGCCTCAATACCGCCAACTCCCCAGCCGACTACGCCTAAACCATTGATCATGGTCGTATGCGAATCAGTGCCCACTAAGCTATCGGGATAAGCGACATTGACAAAGCCTATTTTTTTCCTTAAAACCCCTTTTGCCAAATATTCAAGGTTGACCTGGTGCACGATTCCTGTAGCCGGCGGGACAACCCTGAAGTTTTGTAAAGCACTCTGTCCCCATTTGAGGAATTCATAACGCTCTTTATTGCGATCAAATTCCAAACGCACATTTTGGGCCTGAGCTCGATCTGTTCCAAAAAAATCAACTTGTAATGAATGGTCAACCACAAGATCACATTGCACCTGTGGATTAATTTTCTTAATATCCCCTTTCAAACACTTCATAGCATCGCGCATGGCAGCCATGTCAACCACACAAGGGACACCGGTAAAATCCTGCAGAATCACACGGCCGGGCTTAAAGGCGATTTCTTCCTTTTTTTCATTAGGCTTCCAGTTAATGATCGTTTCGATATCTTTTTGTGTCACCTGATAGTTGTCAAAATTACGTAAGGCGCTTTCTAAAAGGATACGGATGGAAAACGGTAATTTAGAGATATCGAGATTGTTGTTTCTGGCAAATTGGGGGAGAGAAAAAATGGTAAAAGAGGAAGAATTAACTCTCAGCTTTTTAATGACAGATTTTTTATCGAATAGATTCATCGCATCATTATAGGCTATATCGAACTTGCGTCAATAAGGAATAAAGCAGGTTTTTTATCGATATGGATAAGATTTTTCTTCCATTCTTTGACATTCATAGTTTTGATGATCTGTTCGCTGGAGCCTATAGAACAGGCAACACAAAAATAAGTCTTGTCCTTACAAACTTTCAGGACATCATCTAATATGTATTGATTACGATAGGGCGTTTCCATAAAAATTTGGGTTTGTTTTTCCTTTAAAGAGCGCTCTTCTAACATCTTGATTTTCATTATTCTTGCCTGATGATCTCTAGGTAAATAACCGTTAAAAGCAAAATTTTGACCTGAAAGTCCAGACGCCATCAAAGCCATCACGATCGAACAAGGTCCTGTCAGGGGGATAACATCTATATGATGCTGATGGGAGAGCAGGACCAAATCAGCCCCGGGATCAGCTACACAGGGGCATCCGGCTTCTGATATAATAGCCCCATCCCCTTTTTGAAGAATTGTGATGTACCCTGCAATCTGATTGAGATTGGTGTGTTCATTGAGATCATAAAAACAGCAGGCATCAAAAGGAAATTGCGCATTCAATCTTTTTAAAAAGCGACGGGCTGACTTTGGCTCTTCAACAAAGAAATTACGCACATCATTGATTTTTCGGACTATGTCAATGGGAAAAAGAACTCCCTCTTGATCATTAATAGTGTTGGGGATTAAATATAACTTATGCATTAATGCTCGTCATGTCCCCATGTCTTTTCCAGATATTCATTACGTCCGGAATTGTCATGGTAATGATGATATTGAAGAGAGCTCTTTTGATAATACTTTTGATGATAGTCTTCCGCCGGATAAAAAGCGGATGCCGCTACAATTTGGGTTGCAATAGGTTCGTGAAAACGGCCCGAAGCAGACACGGCCTGCTTGGATTTTTCTGCTATACGTTTTTGCTCTTCATTGTGATAAAAAACTGCGGTCCTGTACTGTGAGCCTTCGTCTACAAATTGACCATTGACCTGGGTTGGATCAATATTATGCCAATAAATGTTTAAGATTTTCTCATAGGATACTTCTTGAGGATCAAATTCAACCTGAATCGCTTCAGCGTGACCTGTGACGCCAGAAGAGACTTCTTCATAGGTTGGATTAGGCATGTTCCCTCCGGTGTAACCCACGGTTGTTTTCTTGACACCTTGAGTGTGATCAAAAAAAGGCTGCATGCACCAAAAACATCCGCCTGCAAAAGTTGCTTTTTCCAGTTGAGTATTTTTCACAACAGCCTCCCCTGCTAGCACGATATTCGAAAAAGATACAAAAGCGGCAATCAACAATAAAATACGCATAAAAGATATCGCTTATTTCTGTTCTACAAATTTTAGGGCTACTGAATTAATGCAATACCTTTTTCCTGTTGGGGCCGGACCGTCATCAAAGACATGCCCTAAATGCGCTTTGCAGCGGGGGCAGTACACTTCAATACGGGCCTGTAAAAGACTTTTATCCGTTAAGTAAGCAATATTAACAGGATCAATAGGTTTGGTAAAGCTAGGCCAACCTGTCCCTGATTCAAATTTATCTTCTGACGAAAATAAATCCAACCCGCAGCCAATGCATTGATAAACGCCTTTACGATGATTGTTGACATACTCCCCGCTAAAAGCATGTTCGGTCCCATGCTGACGGGTCACATCATATTGCATAGGAGATAATATTTTTTTCCATTCATCGGGCGTTTTAACTACTTCTGAAGTTTTAACATAAGTTTTAGTGGTTGCATCATAAACCTTGATTGTGTTATGAGTTGATTGAGACATAACCGAGCCTCCATTAAAAATCATCACTAAGAATAAGGTCCATATGATTCTATTCATAATTTATAGGTGTCTTTATTTAAATATGGCCAGCAATGCCAGGGCCTGAGAGAATTCCTTTGAACTTACAACTCCTACAATCCTGGAATCCGGTATTTCGTGACCATGGCTATCCAGAAAAACAATGGTCGGCACGCCATCAATCCCATACTCCTGAATAATCCTCTGTACCCGGCTATTATCCATATCGGTCACATCCATTCTCAGGGCAGTCACAGAGGCAAGTTTGGCCGCAATCGCAGGATCAGAAAAAACAGTCCGGTCTAATTCATGACAATTAGGACACCAGTCCGCATAAAAATCAATCACTACAGGTTTTTTTCGATTGACGGAATCCGCCAAGACCTTCTCGCTATATGGCTTCCAGATCGATTTTGACATCATCGATACTTGCTGGCAGGATGCAAAGATAAACGATAAAATCATTAAACCAATTAAATTCTTCATATGAGATATTCTACCACGTTACTGATCTTGAATCCCTAAAAATCCGTGCAGGTCTGTCATAGGCTGGATATTAACAATCACCGGCATAAAGCCGGTGGCGTGTTGAAGCTCTTTTAGCATAGAGGAATCGGTCCTGAACTTAAATTTTTCACCAAAATCTTGCGTCTGCAATTTCATATAAGCAGAGGTCAAATCAATACCGCCAGTATTAACTTTGTTTTTTTCTGCTTCAGCATTCCCTTTAATAAATTTTTCTCTTAGCTCAGGCCTTGATCCGACAATCTGAATGGCAAATTCTTCTGCTTTGACCCGAACATTTCTTCTGTACTTTTCAACCGCCATGGCCCCTTTTTTCACCATTTCTGCTCTTTCATCTGGAGCATTCATTAATCTTTCTAAAATTTTCCTACTAAAAACCTGCGCGGCACCGATTTGAACTAATGCATCTTTTACTTCTTGATTAAATTTCCAGTCACCCTCAAAATACAAGACTGGTGTTTGTTGACTAGCCGGTTCGAAAATATTCCTGTCACTTCCAATTACAGCGACATTACCAAGACCATACATTTTAAGAAGCTCTCCATCAGTATTAAGGATAAGAACATTACTGCCCTCTACTTTTGAATCTGACCAAGGCATGTTATCATCACTGCGAACAACGATCGATTGACCGGAAAGATTACTCAATATTGGTAAATCATTTTTTAAAGTCTTTGCGTCTCTCTTTTGCCTAAAACCGATAATAAGCAGTGGACGCTCTTCTGGCCTTGTCCGGCGCATTACTTCTTGTGTTTGGATTTTTCCATATAAAGAGTTATAAACTTTCATAAATGCGGGAAATTCTTCTCTTTCTTCAGGAGAGCCCAGCACAATTACTTTTCTATCAGGAGTTATCCCTAAAGACTCTCTTATTCCTTGAACATCTTCTTGGGAAGCCCTTACCGGAAGATTAAATTTAAATGGCGTATAAGGCAATGATACGGACAAGGGATTTTTAGGAGATTCCATTACAATATCCCCGAGATCATGAAACTCTACTGAAATAGCACCTTTTTCGCTATATTCCTCGAATGCCTGTATCCTGAAATTTGGAAAAAATTTTCTAGCCTTAACCAAATCAATCTCCTTATCGTATAATATGACCACCCTGTCTTTATTTAAACCTAATGCCCTGATTAACCCCCAAGCAGCATTAACAGCAGCGATTTCATGTATTTTTATAGCCAATGTTACTGAATGAGAAGTGATCATTGTTGTAAATCTTTGTTTTAATCGTGATAGAAACACATCAGGAGTATGCAGTAAATTTAAAGAATCTTTGATCAAATCTTTCTCTAATGAATTTTCACTCTCTTTCTGAGTTTGATAGCTATGATCAGAGGCAAGGCCTCGTGCAAAAAGATCAAAGATACGAAACAGCTCCTCTAATTGCCCCACACTCCAATTAGGCACTTCATAGGCTCTTTCGGGATTATCTTTTAATAGGGCAAAAAATTTTAGAAAATAATCCAACCCAACACCGGGAAGCTGTTTTCCATAAACCTCCCTGAATACAGTTTGAATTTCTTCATCCAAAAGCTTATCCTCTTTGGGAGTAAAGTTGCGAACTATGCCTTGATTTGAAACGATAACTTGGGAGGATCTAGCTCTCTTCGACTTTGCGCCACGACTACGATCAAAAACCACTGGCACCTTCGCATCATTTAAAGCTATTCTAACATCTTCTTGAGTTGCAAAGCCTGCGTCAACAAGACCATTTAAGCCCTCAACACATGCTTTGCTCACAGGACTATTTTCATCCCTTCTAGTCAAACCACGGACAAAGGCTCCTAAAACATTATGCTCTTTCACGTCTTCTTCATTAACTAAGCCGGCCGCAATCAGATAATTAAGGCTCTGGACATTGGCCAAGCTCACCTCCGAAGATGTCCCGCCAATACCACGCACAAGAACCTCTGACACCTGCCTATCCTGCAACTCTTTTATAATCTCTGCTTTTGTAGCAAACCCTTTGATCATAAGGCTATTGAGGCCGTCGGCATTGGCATGACTTATCGCACGATTTTCATGCATAAGGCCGCTCACATATTTCTTTAACATCTCATATTTTCTTATGTCTTCCCCAGAAACTACACCGGCTGTAATGAGGCTATTAAGCGCTTGTGTATTATCACGCCTTACCGGATTACTATTAACATCACTAAGACCATGAACAAGAATATCAAGGATCTGATCTGTTATTTTTACTTCTTCCTTAGAAACACGTCCCGTGGCAATAAAATTCTTAATGTTCTCAGCATTTTCTAATCTTACAGCACTATTTTTATTCCCCAGAGCATCTACAAAAGTTTTTAAAGAATTGCGATCCGAGACTTCTGTTATTTTATTTTTCAATCTCTCTATTGAGATGCTTTTGAACCATTTTTCAAATCGTTGATAATTATCGGGATTTGCTGGCCCTGTATCGCCTTCTAAAGGTTTCACCCCCACGGGCAGAGTATTTTCCGTGGCAACAATTAACGAGGAAGAACCTTGAGGAGGGACCTCTGTCATCTTGATCAAACCTTTCGTCCCCAAAGCAGTATCACCGAACATCGCAGCATCAAAATTAACTCCACCCGAAAAGTATTTCCTGGGAATAACCTCCTGGGTCAATGGGTCTTGTTCTTCCTTGATATAATTATAAACCCCCTTTTTAAAGGCCTTTAAATACAGCTGATAAATCTTCTCTTTTTCCAGCGGGTCATCAATATTAACGCCAGCAACCTTGTTTTGATCGGCATACACCTGCCCTAAGATGCTATCCTTGATCTTCTTCTTATACCAGGTGGCAAGAATAAGGGAATTATACACCTGCCTTAACTGAGAAAAATTCTTGCCTTCGTTGACTTCTTTATTCAATTCTGGAATGACGACTTCACGGATGATCTGTGAACCAAGGGCATTAACGTCATTTGTCGATTGGCTGTTAACCTGGGTTGCTTTCAGTTGCAGTCCTTCATTGATTGGCGTCTGGCTTTTCTTCAAGGATAAATAATCCTGCTCCAACATAACCTTTAACTTGCTTTCTTTCACATATGCCGTCCCTGCTTTGGGATTTTCATAAACCACAGCTGTCTGTGGCACTATCCAGACCTTATTAAAAGTGTTAACAGGGATGTTCGTGGTCCCATATTTCTTGCTTGCCTCATCATAAACACGCCTCCAAAATCTTTTTCCTACCTTATCTTCAGGAAAAACCAAACTAGCTGTAATTTGCTTTAACATATAATCTTCAGCTAACACGTCTCGCCCCATTTGGGTTAAACCAAAACTCGTTGGAATGATCCTGTCGTTCTCATACGGAGACAAATTCACCCATAAATCTTTTTCGGGAATAGTTAAGGAAGCAAGGAAGTATTTGACAAGCTTGGTGGTTTCGTTCTTTAATGCGATAGGGTTTTGTCCCTGGGTTAGAGCCAAATCCCCCTTGTCTAAAATAAAATCAAAACGAAAAGGATTGTTGGGATAAACCTTGATACCTTTAAGAATAAGCGGATTAAATTCAGGACTAAGATTAACCCTAACTCCCGGGGCAGGCAAATTAATATCTCCTCCTGCCAAAGAAGCAGGCTGGGCTTGAATTAAAGGGATATTAAGGCTTGTAATAAAAAAACAGCATATAACCAAAAAGGTGATCACACGCTTAAAATCTGTTAATTTTATGGGGTTTGACATGCTCTTAATCAATAAGATCCTTTCATATAAAGTATGTCCTATAAATAACTAAAATTCAAGTTCATATAGAAACTAAATAATCTTTAATTTATATGTAAAATTGATCTTTACGCTAAATCATTTATTTAAATTTAAAAAAAAGGTTGCGACGTAAAACGGCCAGATGTAGGATATAAGCCCATGAAGGTCACTATCCTTAACCCCTCATTCGGTAATGATTTTGTTCGAGTGGCCCGTTGGGCTGCCAAGTCACGCGGGCGCGTTCAACGCCACCCTGAATATTTGCTTACAGCCGCACAAGTTCTTATCGATGCCGGCCACGACACCCATTTTATAGAAGCAGCCGCACGTAACTTTACCAAAGAAGAATCGATCCAGACAACTGTCAATCTCAAGCCTGAATTGTTGGTCATGCATGTGACCACTCCTTCGATTTATTCAGACATTGAACAGGCCCGTACCATTAAAGATAAAACCAACTGCAAGGTTGCTTTTGTCGGCCAGCATGCCACCGCTGAAGTAGACAATACTTTTGAGATCGGACGAGGGGTCATCGATTATATTTTGCCTCGTGAATACGACTATACTTTGCGTGATTTAGCAAACGGCGTTGCCAATGATAAAAATTTGGGGCTTTGCTGGTTCGCTGACGGGAAGGTCAAAAAAAACATGCCCCGGCCTGATATCGATGTCAATCTTCTGCCTTTTCCCGCCTGGCAATTGATCGAACCTGAATGGTACCCTGACGGCGGAAAGAAATTCCCTTTTTTGACTCTTATTACCGGTCGCGGCTGTAATAATGCCTGCACCTTCTGTCGTGATCCCCAATTAATGTACGGTTATAAATTACGAAGCCGAAGAGCCGATCTGGTTGTCGCAGAAATGGAACATGATTTAAAACTCCATCCGCAAATCCGTGAGATCATGTTTGAAACTGACACTTTTGCCGCAGACCGTCAGCATGTCATGGATGTCTGCAAATTAATCATTGAAAAAGGCCTTAATAAACGCGTCAGCTGGTCATGCAATATGCGCGTCAATACGGACTTAAGCCTCCTGCCTTTAATGCGCCAAGCCGGCTGCCGTATGCTGATGACTGGTTTCGAGTTTGGTACCGATGAAAATTTACGCGTTATCCGTAAAGGCGGCGTTTCTATTGATATGGCCCGCGCCTATTCCAAGGAAGCACACCGTTTGGGATTCACCATTCATGGCTGTTTTATGTTTGGTGCTCCGGGAGAAACCAGGGAAAGTGCCCGTAAAACCATTGATTTTGCTAAATCCATGCCTTTGGACACTATTCAGTTTACCGGCATAGCCTGTTATCCGGGCACGTCACTGTATAGATGGGCCAAAGAAAATAATTATATATTAGCCCAAAACTGGAAAGATTGGTTGACCCAGGCCGGAGAACAGCGCACCCTTCTTTCTTACCCGCAATTTTCCCATAAAGATATCGATGAGCATATTGACATCGGTCTTAAAGAATTTTATTTGCGCCCTAAACAGATTTGGAACATGCTCATTTCGATCAATTCTTTGGGAGATCTCCTGCGGAAATTGCACGGATTTAAAGCCTTTGTACATTATTTTGCACAAAAAATGCTAAGAAGCCTTCAAGGGAAAAAAACAGATAAAAAATTAACTGTAAGATTTCTAAACCGCACGGTACGCCAACGCTCTCAAAAAAATATCCCTGTATTGACACCTGTGCATTGATTTGCTATATTTATCCTCTATAAACTTATATTAATTACCAGAAGGAGATTTCTATGGCACACATTGTTGCCCAACCCTGCGTCAAATGTAAATATACTGACTGTGTCACCGTTTGTCCTGTGGATTGTTTTCACGAAGATGCAGAAATGCTTGTGATTGATCCCGAGGTATGTATCGATTGCGGTGCCTGTATTCCTGAATGTCCGGTACAAGCTATCTTTGCAGATGCCGATCTTCCAGAACAATACAAGAGTTTCATTGCGTTAAACGCCAGCAAAGCCAAAGAATTACCGGTCTTGACACAAAAGAAAACTCCTCTGGCACCGCCTAAATAAATCCTAAAAAGGTGTGCCGTGAAGCAGATTAAGAATGTCTGGGATTTAGGACGATTCTGTCTTGCCTATTCAATGGCAGTCTGTGGAGCCTTTCTTTTGTGCAGGTTACTCTGCCACTCCATCGGAATAAAAGCTCAATCACCTATCTGGATCAGAACCTGTTTCTATTTGCCATTTGTCCTATTCGGGTATTTTCTGGGTTCGATGATATTTAAAGTCTTCTTACGACTTCGCCCCAAATGTAAAAATGAATGGGATTTTTGGATGATCATGCTTAGTTTTTCTTTGGCAGGCATGGTCATCATGCCTGTACGCAAATTTATTTTTCACATGGTTGGCATTACCCCTCAAACACCTTTATGGATCACGGTCCCCGTCTATATCGCTCTTATCCCCCCCACCTATTATGTGGGGCTGATAATCTTCGGGACCCTGTTAGGCCAATTTACTTTTTTTTGGGGTTTTATATCCAAAAGACTGCAATTCTTAACAGGCAGGAAAAAAATAACGAATTAACGCAGTAAAATATTATTGATACCGAAAACATACCACAAATTTGCAGCAATATGATGACCCTGCTTTATTTGGTCTAACAGAAATTCTTTAGCCTCCGCAAGACTCACCAGACAAACCTGAATATCTTCAGCATCTTCAAGTTCTTGGACGGGAGTTTGATTAGCAGGCAACTGTTCATCCACCTCAACATAAACGATCCGGGCATTATCATTGATAAGAGATGCTCCTGTTTTGAGGACAGGGCTTACATCGACAATGGTACCAATATAGCCGGTCTCTTCTTTAAGTTCAACCAAAGCATGATTAGGGTCGTTAAATCCTAAACCTGCCGGAAAAGCAATGATATACCCATCAATGGCCGGACGGTATTGCTTGATGAGAATAAACCTTTTGGAAGGCATTAGCCTCGCAACGATGACAACCCCCACGGTTGAACGTCTGCGATGGACCGTCTCCCAGGTAAGTTTTTGACCTTTATTATTTTGATAAATCGTTTCATGGACCGATAGCCATTCTCCTTCGTATAAAATTTTTTCGTCAATTTTTTTCATGATACAGGTGTCACTTCATCTGCGAGAAGAACAACATCATGTTGCGGTGTGACCTCTAAAATACCACTGCTGATAACATAAGCTGTAACCTGTTCGCCTCTACGGATTCGAGCATGGCCTGATTTTAAGACCGAGATCAGGGGTGTGTGCTGGCTATAGACTTCAAAGCCGCCTTCAATTCCCGGAATAGACACAGAATCAACGGTATCATCAAAGACCCTGCCATCAGGAGAAACTATGGATAGTTGAAAACTCATAATTTTATAATGTTTTAGCTTTTGCTATAACCTCTTCAATATTACCAACCATATAGAATGCCTGCTCCGGGATAGCGTCATGTTTGCCTTCGAGAATTTCCTTGAAAGAGCGGATGGTTTCCTCCAAAGGCACATACTTACCCTTAATGCCGGTAAATTGTTCCGCAACATGAAATGGCTGGGAGAGGAATTTCTGAATCTTTCGTGCGCGTTCAACAGTTAATCGATCTTCTTCTGAAAGTTCATCCATCCCTAAAATAGCAATGATATCCTGTAATTCTTTGTATTTCTGTAAAATTTCCTGAACCCTGCGTGCCACTTTATAATGTTCTTCTCCTACAATTTCAGGAGCCAAAATAGTCGAAGTAGAAGTCAATGGGTCCACTGCCGGATAAATACCCAGTTCTGCTATGGGACGTGACAACTCTGTGGTGGCATCCAAATGCGCAAATGTCGCCGCGGGAGCTGGATCCGTATAATCATCCGCAGGCACATAGATAGCCTGAATGGAGGTGATTGATCCGCTTTTAGTTGATGTAATGCGTTCCTGCAATTCACCCATGTCCGTCCCCAAGGTCGGCTGATACCCTACCGCCGACGGAATGCGGCCTAAAAGAGCTGAAACTTCAGACCCTGCTTGAGTAAAACGGAAAATATTATCGATAAATAACAGCACGTCCTGATGCATTTCATCACGAAAATATTCCGCCACAGTCAAAGCGGAAAGAGCGACACGGGCGCGTGCGCCCGGCGGTTCATTCATCTGTCCATAAACAAGGGAAGTTTTATCAATAACACCGGCCTCTTTCATTTCTTTATAAAGGGCCGTTCCTTCTCGGGTACGTTCTCCAACGCCGGCAAATACGGAATACCCCCCGTGTTCTTTAGCGATGTTGTTAATCAACTCCTGAATAATAACGGTTTTTCCGACCCCTGCCCCGCCAAAGAGACCGATCTTTCCGCCTTTACGGTAAGGAGCCAGGAGATCAACAACCTTGATCCCTGTCACTAAAATCGAGGTAGACGTGTCCTGTTCGTCAAAATCCGGAGCCGGACGATGGATAGGCATATATTTAACCGCTTTGACAGGCCCTGCTTCATCGACCGGTTCACCGAGCAAATTCATAACACGCCCTAAGGTCCCCTCTCCGACAGGCATCAATAAATCATCTCCGGTATTAATCACTTCCTGGCCGCGAACCAGACCTTCAGTCGTATCCAATGCGATCGTACGGACAATGTTATCTCCTAAATGCTGAGCAACTTCAAGGGTTAAATTATTTTGAAGGTCACTGATAAATTTATTGGTTGTTTTCAAGGCCGTTTCAATAGGAGGCAATCCCTCCATAGGAAAATAAACATCCACCACCGCTCCCAGTACCTGGGTTATTTTACCGGGAATTCTTTTATTAGCTTGATTCATGCAATTCTCCTTATTTTAAAGCTTCTGCACCTGATATGATCTCGATTAATTCTGTTGTAATAGCCGCTTGGCGTGCACGATTACGTAAAAGTGTATAGCGGTCAATCAAATCCGCTGTATTTTGGGACGCCTTATCCATCGCCGACATACGTGCTCCATGTTCACCAGCGGCATTTTCCAGTAAAGTAAAATAAATCTTAAAATTTAAAAATTTAGGGATTAAAAAAGAAAAAATCTCATTTTCTTTAGGTTCAAACGCATAATACGTACTTTCAGGCTTAACTTCATTATTGCTAAAAGCAGAGGCATCCAAAGGTAATATTTTTTCAATGACGGGCGTTTGGGATAAGGGCCCATTAAAATGATTGTAGGCTAAATATATTTCATCATACTCTTCCTTGATAAATGCAGACGTTATATCGTTAGCCAAACTTAAAGCATCATTGAAGGTAGGCTTAATTGTAATGTTTTCATAAAATTTCTGAATTTGGGCGCTACGTCGAAAAGACATATACCCCCTGCGACCGCAAAAGCCCATTTCAATCGCGGTATATTTTTGACGATTTTCTTCCATCCAAATTTTTGTTTTTCTGATCAAATTATTATTAAAGCCGCCGCATAAACCTTTATCAGATGTGAACAAAACAATTAAAACTCTAGCAGATGTATCCCTCATTTTAAGCAGGGAGTGATGGCCTGCTCCAGCCCCGGAGAGACGAGACATCAATTCAGAGAGCTTCAAGGCATACTCTTCTGCGTTAACCTGCGCTTTATGGGCCCGCTTGAATTTACTGGCCGAAACCATTTTCATGGTTTTGGTCATCTTGCGCATGTTCTTAAGCGAATTTATTTTTTTATTATATTCTTTAATGCCGATCATATTTTCTTAAGATTCTTAGGCCTTTAGCATGAGAGTCCTCATGCTTTAAAGGTAGATTTGACCTCTTCAAGCATTTTTTTCAAAAGAGCCTTTATTTCATCAGTCATGGCCAAGGTATTATTAAAAATTCTTACAAATTCAACATATTGGCTGTCCATCTGGGCAGACAAATAGTCTTCAAAATCGCGCACACGGTTAACCGGAATATCATCAAGATAACCATTGGTCCCGGCAAAAATAATAGCCACCTGTTTAACGACCGGCATCGGTACGTGAATACCCTGTTTAATGACTTCCATCAAGCGCTTTCCGCGATCCAGCTGTTTACGGGTCGCTTGATCCAAATCAGAAGCAAATTGTGAAAAAGCCGCAAGCTCCCTGTATTGGGCCAGATCCAAACGCAGAGAGCCGGCTGTTTGTTTCATGGCTTTGACCTGAGCATCGCCTCCGACACGGGAAACTGAAATCCCGGGATTAATAGCAGGACGCTGACCAGCATTAAAAAGATCGCCTTCCAGGAATATTTGTCCGTCGGTAATGGAGATAACATTGGTCGGAATATATGCGGAGACATCAGACGCCTGAGTTTCGATAATAGGCAATGCTGTCAGACTTCCGGCACCTTTTTTATCTGACAATTTGGCTGCGCGCTCAAGTAAACGGCTATGCAAATAAAAAATATCACCTGGATAAGCTTCACGGCCAGGGGGGCGGCGCAGCAATAGCGACAGTTGACGATAAGCCTGAGCTTGTTTCGTTAAGTCGTCGTAAATAATCAACGCGTGCTTACCATTGTCACGGTAATACTCTGCCATAGCGCAACCGGCGTAAGGCGCTAAAAATTGCATAGGTGCGGGATCCGAGGCAGTGGCCGCAACAATAGTCGTGTATTCCATAGCGCCAAACTTACGTAAAGTTTCGTAGACACCAACCACGGTCGATCTTTTTTGACCGATGGCTACATAAAAACAATACACGCCTTTACCTTTTTGATTAATGATCGTATCAATAGCCAAGGTCGTCTTTCCTGTTTTTCTGTCACCTATAATCAATTCCCTCTGTCCTCGGCCGATGGGTGTCAGGGCATCAATAACCTTAATCCCGGTTTGTATAGGCTCATGTACATTCTTGCGGTCAATGATCCCGGGGGCTTTTACTTCAATCGGCTGCATGGAACGAGCCTCAAAGGCCGGCTTCCCGTCAACAGGAGCTCCCAGGGCATCCACAATGCGGCCTAACAGTCCCTCCCCTGCCGGGACAGAAGCGATGGTGCCGGTGCGTTTAACCTCATCACCCTCTTTGATATCAGAATCCTTACCGAATATAGCGACCCCAACATTGCTGCTTTCCAAATTCAAAGCTATACCTTTAATGCCTCCGGAAAATTCCACTAACTCTCCCGCCATGACATTGCTCAGGCCATAAACACGAGCAATACCGTCACCAACATTAAGGACAGTGCCGACCTCATAGGTTTCCACCTTACTGGTAAAATTGGCTAACTGCTTTTTGAGAATTGATGATATTTCATCGGGATCTAATTGTTGGGACATATTATTCCTTTTGTTGGCTAACAAACAGGCGAAGTCGTCTGTTGTAAAAAATGATTCAATTGGCTTTTAAACCCATAATCATAAACTCGGCCTTGGGCATATATGCGAAAACCTCCCACCAAGGAGGGATCCATATCCCATCGGGGGATCATATGCTGACCAAAAGTATCCTGTAGGCATCTGCTGATAAAAATCTTGTCTTCATCGTTAACGGGAAATGCTGTTTGGATGAGAGCACGCAATTGATGGGTGCCGGATAAATATAAAACATCAAAAGCTTCTATGATCTCTTGAAGTATGCTCAAACGGTTTTTGTAAGTAATAAATAAAAGAAATCTCAAGACCAAATCCGGTACTTTGCCTTCAAATAAAGCCTTTAAAATACCCCCGCGTTCCTCAACAGAAAGAAGAGGATTCTTTAAAAATAACTGAAAATCCTCCAAATCAAGAATAAGGCTTCCCATATGGATTAAGGCGTCCTGCACCGGCTGAAGATTATTTTCTTCCCGGGATAGATCAAAAAGCGCTTGAGCGTAACGATGAGCTGATTGACTCATAAAATTTAAAAATCCTTAATAGCCTGATTGATCAAATTCCGGTTCTTTTCTGTATCCAGATTTTCTTTTAAAATTCTTTCAGCCAGAGTGACCGCTGTTTGAACACTTTCTTTTTTCAGGGCTTGCCGTACACGTTCACGTTCTCCCTGAATTTCTTGATATGCGCTACTGATGATCTCTTCAGCGCTTTTTTTGGCTTTCTGTTCAATTTGAAGCTCCAGCTCATGGCCTGTTTTACGGGATTGTTCGATGATGCCATTAGCCTGTGCTTTAGCTTCATCAAGAATTTTGATCTTAGCGATTTCGATCTGAGCCAGTTGCTCTTTGATCTTATCCGCATCCTCGAGAGATTTGCGGATATGATCTTCTCTCTTCTTTAAACTCACGAGAATCGGCTTCCAGGCAAATTTTTGTAACACAAAAAGAAGAATAAAGAACGTGCCCCAGGTTAAAATAACCATGAGCGTTTCAGGCATCAAGAGATTAGGGCTGCCGCCCGACGCGGCATGTCCCATAGCTGTATTTTCCATAATATGCCCCTAAAGAATTAAGATTGAAGAGCTAAAAAACAAAACACAGCACACAATAATGCCACTCCTTCAACCAAAGCGGCACCCACAAACATCACAGTCTGAATCTTACCGGATTGCTCGGGTTGGCGGGCAATACCGTTTAACGCAGCTGCGACAATAAGCCCGACCCCGATACCGGCTCCGACAGAACACAGACCAAAGCCTATGCCAACAAAGAGTCTGCCTAAATGAGCTATTTCCCAAGATTGCATAATGTTTCCTTTCTGTTAATGTTGAGGATGATACATTTGACCAATAAAAACTGCCGATAATAGCACAAAGATGTACGCTTGTAAAAATACAATCAAAAGCTCCAATAAAGATATGCCTACAGCCAATACAACGGCAGGAAGCGCCCACCAGCCAAACATAACAACCATGCCAAGGAGGGATAAAATAAGCATGTGGCCGGCCAACATGTTGGCAAAAAGACGGATCATTAAGGCAAATGTCCTAATGAAAATACCTATAAACTCCATTAAAAAAATAAAAGGCAATATGATTTTGGGAACACCCGCAGGCATAAAGGCATGAAAAAATCCCCCGATGCCGTTTTTGCGCACGGTATCGGCGGTCATAAAATAAAACGTGATCAAGGCCAATGGGGCCGTAACACTTATATTGGCTGTTGCTGTTGCAAATAAGGGAATCTGACCTAAAAGATTAAGCCCTAAAATAAAAAAGAAGAATGTGCATAACAACGGCGTTAAACGTTCCCCTTCCTCTTCACCCAAAGAAGGAATCGCAATACCATCACGAACAAATTGAACAAAAGCCTCCAAAAGATTGGTTAATCCTGTAGGCACCCTCTCTTGATGGCGATAAAAGACGCAAAAAAGTACTATTAAGATCAACGCACAAATGATCACCATGAGTCCATGCAAACTCAAAAAACCGGGCAAAGGAACGGGTCCCAGAAACGGCAAATGCCATTCATTTGAATTCATGACATGGTGCATGACGTATTCAGTTAGATTAAATGAGGGATTCATAATCTGGATATGATAAACGATAACTTAGAAGAGCGCAAGTATTTCAAAATGCATTATTTTTCTCTGAAGGCCCGCCAAGCTTCATAAAAGCAATACGAAACACCTAAAGCTGCCCCAACAATGGTTAAAACTGGAAAAGTATGAAATTTCTTATCCAACCACCAGCCAAGCAACGGTAATACGATAAGACCGCCGCCTATGCTCCAAAGCCTTGACAAGGTGGAATAGTCCGATCGGTCTTTAGGTGAGGGGTCAGGCATTGATGATAAAGAAATCAGAATCCGGATTACTTTGTAATTTTAAGATTTTTTCATTAAATTCCAGTATCTTCTGACGGATAATCTCCTCGACCTGCGGCAAAGCGCTGGAACGTCTTTTCATACTGCTGTCCACAACTTCAACCAAATTATCGATAGAACTTAAATGAACCCCGGCTAAGTTTTTGACCTGCGGATCGATGCTGCGAGGCATGGAGATATCAATAAGAACAAGCGGACGACCTTGACGCATGGCCATGATAGGGCTTATCGTTTCAAGATCTAAAACATAATGCGGCGCATCCAAGGCACAAAAACACACATCCACCTCACTTAAAATTTCTTTGATATTCCAAAAAGAAGAAGCCACGCCGTGATATAAAGCTGCCAATTTTTCCGCTTTTTGGCCGGTACGATTCATTAAATGTATTTTCTTAACCCCCAAATCATGAAGGTGCTGAAGAGCAATTTCTCCCATTTTACCGGCACCGACAACTAAAACAGATTTGTCATTCAAACGACCGAGCATTTTCTGGGACATCTCAATGGCCGCCCAACTGATCGATGAGCCTCCATGAGAGATTGCTGTTTCGTGCTGGGCTTTTTTACCGGTACGGATCGCGATATTTGTCAAAATATTAAAATACCGAGACAATGTGCCTGACTGACGGGCACGCTCAATAGCACTCTTAACCTGACCCAAAATTTGTCTCTCCCCTAATACCAGAGATTCCAGACCGCAAACTACCCTTAAAAGATGATTAATAGCTTCCTGATCTTTATAAACGTAAATATAGGACGAGAAATTCAAAGAAACTTTTTTAATCTTGGCAATTAAAGAAACAACAAAAGAAATATCCGCCGAATCCCCTGCCCGCTTTAAATAAACCTCGATCCGGTTGCATGTGGAAAGCACAAACGCCTCACAGACAAGCGGATGATTTTTAAGCTCACTTAAAAGCAAGTCCTGTTCAACCGGATTTAAATAAAACTTCTCCCGGATCTCGATAGGAGCTGTCTTGTGGCTTAAACCGACAACTAACATAATAGATCAGGCTTAGGTTTCTTTGCGATAAGTATTAATAAGGTCTGAAAACAGATTCGGACTAAAGGCCCCCAAATATTCCCTAGCACCGGCTTCCTGGGTTGCGATCTTCATGTATTGAACCGCGATCATCTGAGCCCGAATGGCAAAATGGTCCTGGGCTTTGGGGTTAGGAACGTAATAGGTCAGAATTACTGTGTGATTTAATTCCGGTATGCTTTTAAGTTTCTTGATCATTTCATCAGCAGGAATCTGCGGCATCAAAAGATCAAGAAAGATAACATCAGGGTTGCATGTGAGGGCCTCTCGAAAAAGCGATTCACTTTCACTGGAATAATGGCCCTTCCATTCCGGCATCTTTTTAAGCAGTTCCTGACAGGATGATATGACCTGAAGACTGCCGCTAATTAGTATTTTATTCATCAAGAAAGTATAAACTATCTATAAGGACAAGTCAACGATACGATCATACTCTTGGGACGTGTTGATATTATCCAGCCAATGGGCGTTGGTTTGTTTGATTAAATGAGTATCACTATTGATCAAAATTCTGCGCGGGCAATGAACCCCCTCTTGAAACATTTTAATAGTAGCATTATACGCATGCCCTTCCCAGATAGCGCATAAAGGCTCTGGCAAATCATCCTGGGTGCTCATAAAAGCTGTAGCTGTTTTCTGGGGGTCCCGGTTACTAAAGAGCGTTTGAATTGTGTCATCGGTGATAAAAGGTAAATCACAGGCTGCTATAAACCATGCCATATCCGGATACTCTTTCATGGCTGACAAAATGCCTCCTAAAGGACCTATGCCGGAAAATTCTTTAGCATCATTAATCCAGGCAATACGCTTATAGGGCTTCTGTTCTTTTCTTTTGGATAAAAAAACACGGGAACAATGCTTTCGCAGGAGACCATCGACATATTCAATTTGAGGTCGACCGTTAAAATCAAGCAGGCCCTTGTCCCGGCCCATACGCCGGCTATACCCGCCAGCTAAAATAAGGCCAAAGATTTTGGTTTTTGTGGCTTTCATACTCTATAAACCCATCAGCCAAGGCCAAAGAAGCAAAATCACCGGAACCTCCAATAGGAATTAAACGAGCTCCGCTAACTGGTAAGAATTGGGTTAGATCAGATTGGATATTTATCTTGTCCTTGATAGCAATATATTCCTGCTTAACTTCCAGGCCACTGGCTTTCTTTAAATACGGAACCACATAACGATATGCACAAATTTGAGTCGAGACCGGATTACCCGGTAAGGCAAAAACAGGCATGCCTCTTTTAGACATGCCAAACCAAAAAGGTTTTCCGGGTTTCTGGGAAACTTTATGAAAAATCTGTTTAATCCCTAATTGCGCAAGAACTCCGGGCACATAATCATATTCTCCCGTAGAAACTCCCCCGCTTAATATCAACACATCAAACTTCCCTAATATCTTCTTAATGGTTTGCAGCATCAATTTTTGATTATCGTGAAGATGAAAAATCTGCACTTCTCCTAATTGGGCCTGGGTTATTAAAGCAAGCAACGCATACGAGTTTGACAAACGGGTCTGATACTGTTTAATGGGCTTATGAATATCCACCAGTTCATCACCTGTCGCGATCACCGCAATCTTAGGGATCGCGCTCACCTTGATCTTGACTTTGCCCACACTTGCGGCAATCCCTATATGCGGCGCCCAGAGACGACACCCAGACTTAAGCAGTACTTCACCCTTTTTACCATCAGCCCCCTGAAAGCGAATGAATTGATTTTTCTTGATCATGGTCCAATCTTTGATTAGTGCCGTATCTCCTTCCAAATGGAGCTGTTCGACTGGTATAACAGAATCACATCCCTTAGGGATCACCGCACCAGTCATGATACGCACACAGTTGGAAACATTTTTTAGAGGTTTGGGAGCCGTTCCCGGCGGTACAACAGCTTCAACAAGATACGTGCGTAACCCCTTCTGCCAGGAGTCAGAAGCAATCGCAATGCCGTCCATCAAACTTTTATTAAAGGGCGGCTGGTCGCGATCACTTTGTATATCTTCGCGCAACACGCGTCCGATAGCTTTTTCCAAGGGAATAATTTCTACGGGAAAAATCTTAGCATTATGCAAAATTAGCCTATACGCTTCTGATGGGGAAATCATGCTCTTATTATCTCATATATTACGCAGATAGCAAGTACGGCGCATACCCTACCCGGTTTCCTAACCCATGAATAAAACGCCTAAAAAAAATTAACAGCCTCAAATCAGATGACTACGGTTGAGGCGAGAGATTTGACGTTGTTGATGCAGTCGTTGAATGAAATCCCGTCTAAATAATTGGCGCATAAATATAAGCCCGGGGTCTTGGCGCACTGCTGGGCTATAGATTGACGCCATAATGGATAACTGATTTCATATTGCGGGATCGCTTTAGGCCAAATTTTAATAAATTTTTCAAGAGGTTTCCCTTTTAGACCATAAACCGCATCTATCTCTTCTAGCGCTCTAGCATAAATCTGATCTGGTGCGTTATTGACAATGGAAGGATGATGTGCCCCCCCAAGCATCACGCGTAGCATCATTTGATCTTGAGATGCCCTTTGCTCAAAAACATTGCTTTCGATGAGAACTCCTAAAATGTCCTTATTTTCACCGGAAGGTATCAAAAACCCAAACCCATCCGGAACCTTCTTAAAAGCACTCTGCTCAAAAACCAAACCAACCACAGCAATGGGAGCATACGGGATTTGTTGAAGAATTTGGGCCAAAACCGGGTTGACGCTTTCAATGATACCAGCCGCGGTATAAGCGGGGGTCGCTATAAACACAAGATCGGTCTTTAGCTGATCTAAGGAGATCTTGATATTTGTTTGAATATACGGTTTATAACGGTTGTATAACGATTCAATAATTTGGCCCATACCGCCTATAAAAGTCCGCATACGTGTTTTTTGGAACCTTTTGCGTTTGAATTTCGGAAAAGCGCATGCCATGTGCAGACGTTTAATATCTCCGGCATAAATTCCGCTGATAAAAGGATCCACCAGACGTTCTGCGATATTGACACTGAAACGTTGACAGACATAATCATAAATACTACGGTCCGTGGAAATATTCTTTTTGAATAACCCGCCCACTAAAGAGATCTTATCTTTAAAAGATAATAAAGGAGTACGAATCAAACTAACAGGCTCCATCGGCACGTTGACCAGCTCGCCCTTGAATTGAATATAACGCCGTCTGGCATGGGGATTCGCCTCAATAAGCTGATCAGTTAGATTTAATTCCTCGATGAATTGTAAAGTGACAGGCTGGAAATCCAAGAAACAATTGGGGCCGGATTCAAAAATACAACCCCTTTTTCTTAAAGAACGAATACAACCACCCACTTCGGTCTGGCTCTCATAAAGTGTAATGTCAACAGTAGTCCCAAAACGCTGCTTTAAATAATGCAAAAGAGCCAGTCCGGAAATTCCGCCACCAATGATAGCAATTGTCTTCATACCCATTTAAATTTATGGACTTCATCCACGACCATTTTCAGCTTCAGGGGATTGACATCTGGCATGACCCCGTGACTTAAGTTAAAAATAAATTTACGATGCCGGGCTTTGGCCGCTTTAAGCAGCGCTCTTGTTTCTTCGATAATGATTTTATCATCGGCATACAATAAGCTGTTTAACAAATTGCCCTGTATACCTTTCGAGGTCTTGATGTCCTTGATATTAACAGTTTCACAAACTGACAGCATATCTGCCCCACTGTCTTCCATCAAATCTATTAAATGCGCACAATTCTTGAGATAATAAATCGAAGGAAGTTTGATGGCCTTAAAAATTCTCTGCACATACGGCAATACAAATGTTTTATAATCTTCATGCCTTAGCGCGCCAGCCCACGTGTCAAACAGCTGGAACACCTTAATACCCGCTTGTTTTTGCTGTTTAAGATACGCAATGGTGTTATCCGTCAAGAGATCCATGAACTGGTGAAAAGATTTGGGATTCTCGAACATCATGCGAGTATGCTTAGGGCATAAATAGGTCGCCACAGTGTAGGGAGAACCGGCAAAGCCGATCAAAGGAATTGAACTAGGCAAGACAGAGTTGATCAGTTGGATCGTGCGGGAAACATAATCTAAACCGCTAAATTTCCCCAAACGCACTAAATCCCCCGGATGGTGAACGGGATTATTGACAACAGGGCCGCGACCGTTGACAAAATCAATATGAAACCCCATGCCTGAAGGCATGGTCAGAATATCCGCAAATAAAATCGCGGCATCTACCCCCAGGATCTCCAAAGGCTGGAGCGTAATGGCACCAGCAATCTGCGGGTCGCGAAAAAGTTCCCCTAAAGGACGGTTGCCTTTTAAGGACTGGTATTGCGGTAAATAACGTCCGGCCTGGCGCATAAACCAGACCCCCACCCGTTTATTCTTTCCTTGAAACGCCAACAGAATATCAGACTGTTCGTGAGAAACGTTTGTGCCCATTTTTTTGCCTCAAGTAGATGTCAAAACCCATACAAACATTACGAATAAAGATCTTCCCCAGATCCGTCACCTGAATTTGAGCAGAATTCTCCAGCAACAGGCCATTCTCTCTGCAGTCACGGATATGTTCCAGCTCATAATAAAAATAGTCTTCAAATTCAAATCCAAATTTATCAAAAAAGGTCTGTTTATCCACCATGAATTGGCACATCAAACGGCCGATCACCCACTGGCGGATCTGATCATCAAGGGTTAATTGACGGCCTCTCTCTATAGGCAGACGACCCTGCGAGATACATTCATAATATTCAGGCAGGACTTTTATATTCTGCACATAAGTATTTTCCATAAAACCGATTGCCGAAGGTCCAAAGCCGATAAACTCATCGGCAGGTTTCAGCGTATAACCCATAAAATTACGATGTAAGGTCCCTGCGTTAAACGCATGAGCCATGGCATCTGATTCAAGAGCAAAATGGTCCATGGCAATAGCCTGATAGCTGTGAGCAAGCAAAACCTCACGGGATTGAATAAAAATATCTAATTTTTCTTCAGGCGAGACAATGGCATCCATATTAAATTTATTCTGAGGCTTTGAAAGCCACGGCACATAAGCAAAACTATACAAGGCAATGCGATCAGGTTTTAAACTGATCACAAGGTCCATGGTTTTTTTAAACGTTTCCTTTGTCTGATGCGGTAGACCGTAGACGAGATCGAAATTGATGGACTCAAACTTCAACTTGCGGCACCATTCATGGACTTGGGCCATCTGTTTGAAGGGCATGATACGGTTAATGTCTTCCTGCACTTTATCATCAAAATCTTCTACCCCAATCGAAATGCGATTAAAACCCAATGATCGCAAAGTTTTTAATTTATCTTGAGTAACAGTGCGAGGATCGACCTCAATAGCAATCTCTCCATTAAAATCAATGTCAAAAATAGAACGGATCTTAAAAAAAAGCTTCTCGCATTGATCTTCGGATAAATACGTCGGTGTTCCCCCTCCCCAATGTAACTGGCGTATGAGCTTTCGCCGGTTAAAATGGCTCGCCACCATATCTATTTCACGAAAAAGATGGCACAAAAACTCATCCCCCACCTTTGGTTCATTTGGGCGTATAACCTTATTACAAGCACAATAGTAACAAAGCTTTTCACAAAAAGGGATGTGGACATAGAGTGATAACGTTTTATCATTTTGACCAAAGGCATTTAAGACAGAAGCGTAAGTATCTCCCGTCACATCCGGCGTCCATTGAGGCGCAGTCGGATAGCTAGTGTACCGTGGACCGGGAATATCATATTTTTGAAAGGCATCCTTATCGATTTTCATAAAATAATATTTTAACCTCGACGGTTAAAAATGTCCATCTATCCTTTTGGGCGTTAAGATACCGATGACTGGTCAACAGCTGCCCCAAGAAACATTTTTAAGTCTGTCAGGGGCTGTATATTGACGATGACAGGAACAAGGCCTGGGGCATTTAGGAATTGGCGAAAAGTGTCTGGGTCCATTTTAAACTTGATTGCTCCCCCATTACTTTGCGTTTGTAAATTCATTTGGGCAGAAGTTAAATCAATACCACCATTTTGGGTCGGTTGAAGATGGGCTCCAGTTTGAATTTTAAGAATCTTAGCTTGCTTTTCTTCAACATCGTTTCTAACAATAACCAACCCCAAGTACTTGCTGGAAGGCGTCTTAATTTCCGGAACAAATATTGATTTTTTAACCGTCCAACGTAACGGGTCTAATTTATTCATAATTGAATCAGTTTTAAAATCGGCCCAACCTGTCGTAATGATAACCGCGGGCTTTAATCTTAAGACTTCATCAACAAAAGGATCTCCATAATCATAGCCAATATTCATAATAACAATTGCATTTTTCCATTTCGGATCTTCAGGGTCTATTTTACCTTCATCAATAGATTTGCCTAAAAAAGAAATAACTCGAAATTTGTTATCGGCAAGTCCGTTATTTTGAGCATTCGTTTGAATACTAACCTTCTTTTTATAATAATTTTGTCGGATTATATTCCATATTTGCGAAAAATACTTCATTAACTGAGCCTGCGATAGAGTTGTCTCAATTTTTGCTTCCATTTCTTCCTCTGTTTTCTTGTCCTTATTAAACATTAATTGTTCCACAGGGATCTCCTTGAAGATGCCCGCCTTAATAAAAAGATCAATGATCCTTTGTCCGTGGCCATCAAACCCGGGATCCTCAAATATATTGCGAAGAACATATTGTGTCCCCCAAGAAATGTTATCCGGCTCGACAAATAAATAATTCGCCGCCCCCTTTAAAGCGATCCCCAATTGACCATCTCCGGCCCCAAAATCTACAATGCCGGATTCGCGAACCATATCCGGATAATTATCTGTCATATACTCAATGGCAGCCATAGAGGCATGTCTTGCCGCCTCCGGAGTTTCTTGTCTGTTATATTCACTTATAAAGCCGGCATTGAGCAATGAAATAAAGGATAGTTGAGGATATTGTTTTCTCAAACTGTCAATAATCTTTTCATCCACGGCATTTTTATCATAATAAAGAGTATTGCCATGACGGCGTAATATGACCCTTGATTGACCATTCCATTGAGCCTCAATATAATCCAATTTGTATTCTCCATTGGCCTGATAATAGGAATTATGTTTTAATCCGGGAAATGCCCCTTGCAGGGACGACACCACATCTTTCATCAAATCTTTTTCTGCGGACTTACTTGCCATAGATTCGTTAACCTTCGCCGAAGGTTTTCGTAAAATATAAAATTGTGCGACATTTAACCCCTGAAAATCTGCGTGAACGGACTTATTGAGCACTTCAAACCCTATACTTCTAAATTCAGCAGCGTTTAATAGGGTTTTTGTAAAACCAGTCACAATAAAAAACCCTCCGTCGGGTAAAGCGGTAAAAACATGTTGAGCTAACGCAATCCCTTGATTTTTATCCAAAACCCCCTCTGTTAACCCGCCATTACTAGTTACAACAAACGGACGAATTTGATTTAATAAGCTGGCTACTCTTAAATTATCTCTCACGTCTAGCAGATGAATGTTTTCATCAGGCACTATTCCTTGAAGATTTTGTTTTGACCTCTCAACACTTGCCTGATTCCCATCAATCAACGACAGTGAAGGTTGACCAATCGGCATCCCGGCTAAATGACCTGCAAGCAGCCTCAAAAACATCCCATCCCCTCCTAACAAATCAAGAATACGTGGAGCCTCAGGGATGCTCATCTGCTCTAACACTCTTTTAACTACGTCAGACATAATAGGATGCACTAACCTTTCATAAACCTCGCCATCTGTCATGACTCCTGTTGAGCGCGCTTTTTTCCATTCAGGCCCCCAATAATCAAGAGGTATTGTTTGATTAATTTCCCCCATTGACACACGCTCGAGCTCATTTCCCGTTAATATATTTAAAAGGTCATTGATCTCAACCGAATCCCCAAGACTGATATAGTCCGAAGCTTGTCCTAATTTAATGTAATATTTAAGAATGGTTGAGAAATAGATCTCAAAATGATCCATAGAAATTGTCTTTCCTTGTATCCCAACAGCTATAGGCTGGTCTAAATCAATGATATATCCGCCGTAAGGATGGATATCTTCTAGCCTTTTAACAGCACCTTCTGTTCGTTTCAAAGCGGAGTTCAAAAAATCTTTTACTCTTCTTAATCTATCTTCCTTTGTGGGGATTGCCGCTTGCGCAACATAAGAAAATCCATCCCCTAAGGACAAATTTCCGCCAGCCATTGCAAAATCAACTTTAACCTTTTTCAAATGCCCTGTCTGAGCAAAATCAATTCTTTTAGTTGTCAATAATGCTTCATCCAAGATCATTGATGTCCGTGCAAAATTAGCTCCGCCTGAAAAATACTTTCTTGGGACCGTCTCCTGGGTCAAAGGATCAATGGTTTCTTTAATATAATTGTAGACACCTTTTTTAAAAGCCTGAAGGTAACGCTGGTAAATCATTTCAGTTTGATCGCCGCCTGATGGATCATATCTGACTCCAGCCACTTTCTTTTTGTCAGCGTAAACCTGCGCTAAAATGCTATCTTTAATCTTTTTCTTATACCATGTCGCTAAAACCAGCGAGTTGTAAACCTGGCGTAATTGGGCAAAATTCTTATTCTCATTAACTTCTTTGTTTAGCTCAGGGATGATAATCTCACGGATGACTTGGGAGCCTAAGACATTGATATTTTCACTTGTTATAGGGTTGTTTGTCTGGGATGCCTTCCGCTGCAACACCTCTTTGGTTGGCAAGCTGCTTGGGGACACTTGCCCTTCGGGCAAATGTCCTCCGGTCGGCGAATGCTCCTGTAAAGATAAATAATCCTGCTCAAGCATGACCTTTAACTTGCTTTCAACCACATACGCCGTTTTTGCTTTCGCATTTTCATAGACAACGGCTTTTTCGGGCACGATCCAAACCTTATTAAATGTATTGACAGGAATATCAGTTGTTCCCAACCTTTTAAGGGCTTTTTCGTAAATGCTTTTCCAGAATTTCTTACCAAGCTCATCTTCCGGATACATTAATGAAGCTGTTATCTGTTTAAGCATATAATCTTGGGCTAACAAATCCCTACCCATTTCAGTCAGGCCAAAGGACTTCGGAATGATGCGGTCCTTTTCATAGGGAGATAAGTTGACCCACAGGTCTTTTTCAGGAATGGTTAACGTGACAAGAAAATATTTAATAAGACGGACAGATTCTTCTTTAAGATCTTCCTCTTTTGCTAAGGAGCCATAATCATCTCCCTGATCCAAAATAAAATCAAACCTGAAAGGATTGTCTGTATAAACTTTTAACCCCTTAAGGATCGGCGGATTAAATTGGGGGCTTAAATACACCCTGATACCCGGCACAGGCAAACGAAATTCATTGGCCGAAACAGTTGGTAAAGGCCCCAAGCTGTTAAAAACAAAGGCCATCACAATGGCTATATGGATTAATGGTATCCGTCCGGCCAACCCATCTTGGCAAGCCTGCCGCAGTAGTGTAAGCTTCAATCGTTAAGGATAACGAAAGAGGCCAAAGATGGGAAAAAGAATCCGTAATCAACGAAGATGGCGCGAGGTGGT
>JADFXX010000008.1 GCA_015233335.1 Candidatus Omnitrophota bacterium
AGAAGAACAGGAAAGAGCGCTTAAATGCGGCATGAATGATTATTTGACAAAACCTGTTGATAAAAAGAAACTCAAAGAAAAGATCAGGCAATATACTCAGGCCAGGGAAAACGGGATGGAATAATAATGGAATTCGATAAGAAAAAAGCGATGGATGAAATGGGAGAAGATGAAGAGTCTTATAACGAGCTTCTCAGGATTTTCTGCCCCGATGCAGAAATAGAACTAAAAAAATTGGAAGAAGCTCTAAAAGCGGATAATTTTGATGAAATAGTCCGGATAGGACATACCTTAAAGGGTCTTGCTGCAAATTTTTATGTTACTCCTGTTCAGGTAATCGCCAAGAATATAGAACATCTTGCCAGGGTTAGAAGGGATAAGCAGGCAATAGTCGGGAATTTACAAATTTTGAAAGAAGGCATGGCTGAATTGCGCAGGCAAATTTAAATAAATGATGATGGGGTATCCCATTAAGGGGAGGGCGGATGGCAAAGGTGTTGATCGTTGATGATAAGGCGGCGAACAGGCATTTGTTAAAAAGAGAACTCACGAAGGCATCCCAAGATTACGAACTGTCAGAAGCAGATTCAGGTCTCGCGGTGTTTAAGGCCATCGAGCAGGATCTGCCGGATATAATCCTTCTGGATATCGAAATGCCGGGTATGGACGGGTTTGAGGTTTGTCAACAATTGAAGGTAGATGAAAAGTATAAAGCAATACCCATCATTTTTATTACGGCGCTGGAAAAGATAGCGGATAAGGTAAAGGCCTTTAAGCTGGGCGCCGCTGACTATATAATAAAACCCTTTAATTCTGATGAAGTAAGAGTAAGGGTTAGCGCGCATTTAAAGGTCATTGAGGCTGAAAAGATCCGTGTTGAGGTAGAGAAGTTAAATACTGTCAAGGATATGGTCGCAACTTACAACCATAATATGAATCAGCCGTTAATGGTGCTTTATACGTATTTGGGTATACTTTTGGAGCGGTTTAAAGAATCGGATAAGGAGCGCCAGACTCTCACAAAGATGAAGACCGAGCTCGATAAAATAAATGAAATATTAAAAATAATCCAGCAGGTCGAAAAAGTTCAGAGGATAAATTATGCCGGCAATGATGGCATGCTGGATTTGGGCAAGCTAACATCTGGGAAGGAATAAGCTGAGTATATTGATCATATAATGGTTTCTCACGATATCCGGTAGAATTTATTTGATTATTTCCTGTGGCAGGATTGTTACATTTTTTAACAATTAAGTCTTCCCGATTCCCCCAATCGGATCAAGTGTCAGAAATTCCCCTAAGTTGTTTTTAATTATTTAACCACTCTTAATTCGAAAGGTTTGGCCCTGAAAATTGAAGACCTCGAAAAGAGGTTTCAGGAAAAGTATAAGGAGCAAGATAATAAAATCATGCTGATTTTTAATGCTATCAAAGATTTGTTGACTGATAAGGAAGAGGCCGCTAAGAGGTGGGGTCCGCTGGAGTTTATTCCGCCTAAACTGCCTGGAACCGATAATAAATCCAAGAAAAAATTCAGACGACTGACCGGGGAGCTTTTATAGGCCATTGTAACTGATTGTGCTTTAGTCATTTGCAGCGGCCTTTTTATTGGAGTATATAACTGAGCGCATCGAGTGGTACATTATTGGTTTGTCCACAAGAAATAAAGATACCCGAGTAGTGCAATCATTGTTATAATATTTCTTCTGCAGAAACATTTTTTGATCACGAAAGGAGATCGCTCCATGCCTGAAAACAAATGCCCAATGCGCCAAACAGCTGTTGGTAGATCCACGAACCAGGATTGGTGGCCGAACCAATTGCGGCTCCATATTCTGCACCAGCATTCCTGCAAGTCGAATCCGATGGGGAAAGATTTCAATTACGCTAAAGAGTTCAAGAGCCTCAACCTGAAGGCATTGAAGAAAGATATTGCAGCTTTAATGACAGACTCACAAGACTGGTGGCCGGCTGACTTTGGGCATTATGGACCTCTGTTTATTCGTATGGCATGGCACAGTGCCGGCACATATCGCGTTTTTGATGGTCGTGGGGGTGGTGGAACTGGTAATCAACGTTTTGCTCCTCTTAATAGTTGGCCTGACAACGTCAATCTTGATAAGGCACGCAGGCTGCTTTGGCCTATCAAGAAGAAGTATGGCAAGAAGATTTCCTGGGCTGACCTTATGATCCTAACGGGCAACGTGGCTTTGGAATCAATGGGATTCAAGACGTTTGGTTTCGCAGGTGGGCGTCTGGACATTTGGGAGCCAGAGGAAGACATTTACTGGGGCTCTGAGAACAAGTGGTTGGATGACAAACGTTATTCAGGTGATCGGGATCTGGAAAATCCCCTTGCTGCTGTTCAGATGGGGCTGATTTACGTCAATCCGGAAGGCCCGAACGGGAATCCTGATCCTCTCGCGGCAGCCAAGGATATTCGTGAGACCTTTGCGCGTATGGCGATGAATGATGAGGAGACGGTGGCGCTTATTGCAGGCGGCCATACTTTCGGGAAGACCCATGGCGCTGGTGATGCTAAAAATGTCGGGCCTGAGCCTGAAGCTGCTGGCATCGAAGAGCAGGGTTTGGGATGGAAGAGTAAATTTGGTACAGGCAAGGGCGGGGACGTGATTACCAGCGGTTTGGAAGTAACATGGACCACGACACCGACAAAGTGGAGCAACGACTTTTTTAAGATCCTGTTCGGTTACGAATGGGAACTTACCAAAAGCCCTGCCGGAGCCCAGCAATGGAAGCCTAAGGCTAACGCAGGCTTTGGCACTGTGCCTGCTGCACACGATCCTAATAAGCGTATTGCGCCTTCCATGCTGACAACAGACCTTGCTTTGAGGTTCGACCCAGTTTATGAGAAAATTTCCCGGCGTTTTATGGATCACCCGGGCCAGTTCGCGGATGCGTTCGCTCGTGCATGGTTTAAGCTGACACACCGGGATATGGGGCCTCGCACACGTTATCTCGGCCCTGAGGCGCCTTCGGAAGAACTTATTTGGCAAGACCCCATACCTAAGGTTAATCACAAGTTAATCGACAAGAAGGACATTGCTGTTCTCAAATCTAAGATTCTTGCTTCTGGGTTGTCCGTATCTCAGATGGCCACAACCGCTTGGGCATCGGCCTCAACCTTCCGTGGTTCTGATAAGCGTGGAGGTGCCAATGGCGGGCGAATACGTCTGGCGCCCCAGAAGGATTGGGAAGTCAACCAGCCGGATCAACTAAAGAAAGTGCTCAAAACTCTTGAGGGAATCCAAACAAAGTTCAATAGCGGCAAGAAAGGCAAGAAGGTTTCTCTCTCAGACCTGATTGTGTTGGCGGGTTGTGCGGGTGTTGAAAAGGCAGCAAAGAATGCCGGTTATAAAGTGAATGTCCCATTTACACCGGGCCGCATGGATGCTTCACAGGAACAAACTGATGTGGAGTCCTTTGTTGTTCTTGAGCCGATCGCAGACGGCTTTCGTAACTACGTGAAGACTAAATATGTTGGATTAGCCGAGCATCTGATGGTTGATCGCGCTCAACTCTTGACGCTGACAGCGCCTGAGATGACAGTTCTTGTTGGTGGTATGCGCGTCTTGAATACTAATTTCGGTCAAACTCCGCACGGTCTTTTCACCAAGAAACCGGAGTCGCTGACCAATGATTTCTTTGTGAACCTTCTTGACATGGGGACAGTGTGGAAGCCGACCTCGGAAGATAGGGTCCTTTTTGAGGGGAGTGATCGTAATACGGGTAAAGTTAAGTGGACCGGCACCCGTGTCGATTTGATTTTCGGGTCAAATTCCCAGCTTAGGGCTCTGGCTGAAGTCTACGGCAGTGCAGATGCAGAGGAGCGGTTCGTTCATGACTTTGTGGCGGCTTGGTCTAAAGTTATGAATCTAGATCGTTTTGATCTCGCATAGTTTTAGCAATATGTGAGCAGGTGTTTTTGATGAAGGCCGTTAGGGTAATCTCTGGCGGCCTTTATTATGCGTTATGATAAGTCGCTTGTCTAAGCCGGTTCAATTCCATCAGTTGCTTATCCCTATCCAGTACGGCAAGGGGGCGAAGTCTATGTTCTGTGAAGAAATTGTGTTCGTCCACATCTTCGATTGACTGAAGGTATTCGATGATTCTATTGTCCATCTCAAGAAGTTTCAGCATCTGACAGGCTCTGGCACGAGATACACCAAATCGCATCGCTACTTGGGCTTTTGACACAATGGATGGCTCACGGAGCACTTCTGCATATTTTAGTGCCTGATCTAGGGGAGAAGGGTTTTTAATTTTAGGCTTAGCCTCTTTCAGGAGACGCCCAGTAATTCGTTCATTGTTTCTACTACATATGATCTTGACAAAAAGCATAACGATTGTGAGTTTTTTATTATTCCATTGACGAACACAAAAGAATATATTATATTCAACTTAGAGGATAGGAGGATCATATGTCTAAGACAGTAACTATCAGACTTTCCGATGGAGATTACAGGACGATTTCGAGAGTGGCCAAGCACGAAAGAAGGCCGATTTCTAATTTTATCACCCATAGGGTTATGGCGGCGATTTCCGATATGAATACTGTTGATGATGCTGAAATGAAAGAAATTTTGTCTGACGAGAAAGTCATGAAAAGCATAGAACGCGGTCATAAGCAGTTTGCGCAAGGGAAGGGCCGGTTTGTTTAATTTTCAAATTTTCGAAACACAGGATTATCTTGACCATCTTGAAGAACTTTTGGGGAAGAAGCAAGATGCGTTTAATAAGAAGCTTCAGGGTTATGTTTATCCGCAACTAAGGAACCAGCCGTACTTTGGAAAGAATATCAAGAAATTGAAGGGATGTTCCCGCTCAACATGGCGATATCGCGTTGGAGATATACGCCTTTTCTACCAAATCGATTCCAACGGAAACATTGTCCTGATGACAGCGGCCATGGCACGCAAAGATGCTTATCGTAATTTTTAACGGGATCTTGCCCCAAGTTTTGAAATTGCAAACGGTAGTAGTTTCGGGGTAAAGGTCAGTTAAGCAATCAAATAGCCCTGATTTGGGATGGTTTCCAGATCAGGGCTATTTTTATGCTTTTTGGACCAAGGATTTAAGGGTTTTACTAGTTTAATGATATAATGCTTATAATTACAAATAGGAATTTTGATAAAAATGAATATCAATTTAATGCCTTCTATTTTTTTGGGACATGGAAACCCAATGAACGCATTGCTTGACAATGATTATGTCAAGAGTTGGGTTGCTATTGGGGCCAGTATTCCTCGTCCAAAGGCTATTCTCTGTGTGTCTGCGCACTGGTATCTTCCTGCTACATTAGTTACGGCAATGCCTTGGCCTAGGACAATTCATGATTTTGGGGGATTCCCTCAAGAACTTTATGAAGTAGAGTATCCTGCCCCCGGTGACGTCAATTTGGCTAACCGTATAAAGATTTTGTTGGCGCCAATTTCTGTTGGCCTTGACAGGACATGGGGGCTTGATCATGGGACATGGTCGGTGCTTTGTCGCTTATTTCCAAAAGCTGATATCCCTGTTGTCCAGTTAAGTATTGATGAAAGACAGCCTCCGGCATACCATTATGAAATCGGAAAGAAGTTAGTATCCTTACGTGACGAAGGGATTCTCATTATTGGCAGTGGTAATATTGTGCATAATCTGCATGCGTATGCGTGGGGGACGCGCAATGTCGAACCTTACGACTGGGCCGTGCGATTTGAGAGGCAGGTTCGCAAGTTGTTGTCAGCCGGGAAGGATAGCCATCTAGTCGAATACGAAAAATTAGGTGACGATGCCATGTTGTCAGTCCCAACGCCGGATCACTATTTGCCGTTGTTATATATTGCAGCCCTGCGTAGAAAAGATGAGTCAGTGAGTTTTCCAGTCCAAGGGTTTGACGGCGGATCAATTTCCATGCTAGCGGCACAAGTTGGCTAAGAAAGGAGGTCTTTTCTTAACCAACGCTGTTTTACAATTTGATTAAGAATACGGAGGAGGACCTATGAAAATACGTAAATTAGGAAAAAGCGGTCTTGAAGTTTCAAGTCTGGGTCTTGGATGTATGGGTATGAGTTTTTCCTACGGTCCGCCTAAAGACAAGCAGGAAATGATCTCTTTACTGCACAGCGCTGTGGAACGCGGCGTCACATTCTTTGACACTGCTGAAGTATACGGACCCTACACCAATGAAGAACTTTTAGGTGAAGCGCTTGCTCCCTTCCGGGGGAAAGTGGTTATTGCCACCAAATTCGGGTTCGACCTGAGCCCTAATTTAGATCCCCGGGGGATGAAGGGTGCGCCTGGACTGAATAGCAAGCCTGAGCAAATTAAGAAGGCTGTGGAAGGTTCGCTCAAGCGGCTTAAGGTCGATACCATAGATCTGCTTTATCAGCACAGGGTTGATTTGGACGTACCTATTGAAGATGTGGCAGGAACTGTTAAGGAGCTGATTGGTCAGGGAAAGGTAAAATATTTTGGTCTTTCTGAAGCGGGGGTGAAGACGATCCGCCGTGCTCACGCGGTTTTGCCGGTTACAGCTCTTCAGAGTGAATACTCGCTGTGGACGAGGACGCCTGAAAAGGAAGTGATCCCGACCCTTGAGGAGCTTGGGATCGGTTTGGTTCCGTTTAGTCCTTTGGGGAAAGGTTTTTTAACGGGTAAGATGAATGAGAAGACAACTTTTGACAACACAGACTTTCGCAGCAGTTTGCCGCGTTTTACTCCAGAGGCTCTTAAGGCGAACCAGGCGTTGATTGATCTGCTCAATACTATTGGAAAGCGAAAGAAGGCGACACCCGCTCAAATAGCGCTTGCCTGGCTGCTGGCTCAGAAACCATGGATTGTCCCCATTCCGGGCACCACGAAGTTGAGCCGTTTGGATGAGAACAACGGGGCGCTTGAAGTCGAACTTTCGACCAAAGACCTTCAAGATATTGATAAAGCCGCTTCAAAGATTACGGTGCATGGTGCCCGCTATCCTGAAAAAGTTGAGCAGTTAACCGGTCGATAAAATGAAGAGATATTATGAATACCCAAAATGATCAAAATGCAATTTTCTCTAAAGGAGAAAAAGTATCTGCTGACTACTTTACTGGAACGGCATGGTTGAAAATTCTTGTTCCCAAGGATGAGACGGGAACTTATGCGGTAGGCAATGTCGTATTTGAACCTGGCTGCAGAAATAACTGGCATAAACACCCAGCGGGACAGATTCTGCTCATTACCGATGGCAAAGGCTATTACCAGGAGAAAGGCAAGACAGCAAGGGCACTTGCTAAAGGTGATGTAGTCGTTATCCCGTCTCATGTCGAGCACTGGCATGGCGCTCGGCCTGAGGGCAGTTTTACTCATGTCGTTATAACAAATATTACTGCCCAAGGCGCGGTTGAGTGGCTGGCGCCTGTGACAGACGAAGAATACTACAATTTGAAGATTGAGTAATGGGAGTATGCCCAATGGTGGTAAATTGCGCGCTTAATAGAGGCATTACTCCAACATAAAAGCCCGCAGTCAGACGACTGACCGGGGAGCCATTTGATGAGCCCATCAGAGATAATCTGGTGGGCTTTTTCTTGATTATTTTTTGTGCTCAGATTATGATATTATTTATCAATTAAGTTCTCCGGTTCCCCCAATCGGATCAAGTGTCAAAAATTCACCCAAGCTGTTTTTAATTATTTAACCATTTTTAATTCGAGGGGGGATCTGTGAAAAAACAAGCCATCCAAAAATTAGCAAGTCTGGTGCCCGTAGAAATTATTCAAAGTAAAATTTATTTAATTCGTGGACAGAAGGTAATGCTCGATAAGGATTTGGCGGAGCTTTATGGAGTGCCTACGAGAGTATTAAAACAGCAGGTCCGTCGAAATTTAAAACGGTTTCCAGCAGATGATTTTATGTTTGAGTTTACATGGGAAGAAGCAGGGTCTTTAAGATCACAATTTGTGACCTTAAAAAGAGGGGAACACATTAAATATTTGCCGTATGCTTTTACAGAGCAAGGTGTTGCCATGTTATCAAGCGTTTTGAACAGCGATAGGGCCATTGAAGTAAATATCCAAATAATTAGGGTTTTTACTAAATTAAGGGAGATCATGGCTTCCCATAAGGATTTGGCCAGAAAGATTGAAGACCTAGAGCGTAAATTTCAAGAAAAGTTTCAAGAACACGATAAAAAGATTGTTTTAGTATTTAATGCCATTAAGGAGTTGTTGGTAGATAAAGAAGAAATGGCCAAGAAGCGTGGGCCGTTAGGGTTTATTCCACCTAAACTGCCAGAAACCAGCAATAAATCTAAAAGGTAACGATTTTGGAATGATTTCGGTTTGTTTTGACTGTTTTGAAGCGTTGAAGAATCACAAGAGAATCAAGTTCAGTTATTATAAGGCGACGTCGTTCGCTTTTTTAAGATATATTTCGCTTTCTTTTAAAAAATAATCTTTTCGTTCGTTGTCGATGCCGCACTCAGTCGATTTTTGAAAATAAGCATGGGATAAATTACGATAGTCTATAGCCCTGATCACTCCTCCGGAGTATTTCTTTATCAGGTGATAATCCGGTCTCGTATAAAAAGCCGTGCCTACAATGGCCAAGATCGCGCATCCCGCAAGCAGCCACTCTCTTTTCCTCGCCCGGTCCGACAGCCAGCAAATAGTATAAGAAGCCATTATGATAAAAAAAGGAACCGCCGGTAGTCTGTATCTTCCCTGAATATGAAAAAGAATATTCGAGAAACTCAAAACAAATAAAAAAATATAAAACAGCCCTATAAAATGGATATTCCTTCTTGCGAGAAAAATTCCTGTCAGGGCCAGAGGACAAACTATGGCAAAATTAAAAAATCCCGCATTTAAGACGGCGTATCGCTCCTTGAACAGGTAATAATTAAGATTCGAAGGGACTTCATAACCACACAGGAACATTTTTATTTTTCGGGAATAAAGGCCCATGTATTCTTCAGGGTACTTTTTAATTTCCCGGGATAAAATGACAAACGCTTTGCCAATATCATTCCCGGACTCCTTTGTCAGTTCAGATTCCGATTTCAGGACAGCGTAACCTATGCCTGGAGAATCATGGGCATTTCCGTCCCAAAACGATTTTAGCCCCTGTGGTTCTATGTTAAAACCCTGCCCCAGTATCATATTTCTAAACGCAAAAGGAGCGGCCAAAATCACAACGCCTAAGAGGAACGCGCTGACACTGCAAATTTTTGCCTTAGAGGATCTTTTTACTGCAAAAAATATATAGGGGGCCACAAAAACAGGCAGGATGTTGGGCCTGATGACCAGGGAAAAGCCCATCATGAGGCCGGAGTAGAAAAAATATTTTAACTTGTCTGTTTTAAAGGCCTTTAGCAGCAAATAAAAGCAAAAAAGATTGCTATAGGCTATGACGGCTCCTCGTTCTATATCACATTCATTAAAAATAAAGGGCGAGTACAGGGCCACGATAAAAGCCGCTATCAGTCCCGCTATTTTATTATCGAATAAGAGCACTGCCGTCTTGTAGGAAACATATACGGCTATGACCCCTAAAATAATCTGAAAAATAAATATCGTGGTTATGTCTTTGGGCAGGAACAGATATAGAAGAGAAATCAGATAAGGGTAGCAAATGTTATAACCTGTTGTCAGGCCAAACCAGTTCCCATGGATAATCTGTGCGGCAAGTTTTATGAAATGACATTCATCAAAAACATCGTATCTGACAGTTATGTGTAATAGAACATCATTATGGACTTCGACTAAATATAAAATTCGGATTATTACGGCAAATACCAATATGGCGAACAAGATTGATTTTACCGCTTTGGGGGATGGCTGCGAATTAAATATATTTTTAAGGTTTAATGGAGACTTGTTGGCGTTCATAAAATATAGTTCGAATTAAGCTTTACATTGGATAGTCCTTATACAAAAATTGTCAAGCAGGATGGTATTATGCATTTATCGTTACATACAGTCAATATTAATTGTGGGGTTTTCGCCTAAGGCCATAAGTTAAACCATATCAAGGTTAGAGAAAAGACCCTCAAATATTGGGACAGGGATTATAGCCCCAAGGCGCTTTTGTTGACGTTACTCTGTCGCTGAGAGTTTTTCCACACCCTTAAAGTTGAGCTGATTTACCGGGATAAGTTTGGAACGTGCGATGAGGCAAAAAGAAAGATTTTTGAATACGTGGAAATGTATTATAATCATACCCGAGCATATTCTACTCTCGGCTTCTTGAGTTTTTTTGAATATGAAAAATGAGCACTTTTTTTAACAAGTTGTTTAGCAGTTTAAGAGAGGCAAACTATGGCACTGATAGACAAAAGCAAAGAAGAGCTCATTCAAGAGATAGGTCTGCTAAACAAGCGGATAGCGGAGATAGAGAACGACCGCAAGCAGCAGCAGCAGCAGCAGCAGCAGCAGCAGATGTTGCTTAAGAACGAGGAGTTTAAGCGGTTAAATAATCGAGCGAAAGAAGAACTAGAACGCGAACAGAACCTTTTAAAAAGCACCTTAAATGCTATGACCGATATTTTCTATGCATTTGATAAAAATGGTAAATTCCTAATTTGGAATGATACCTTTAGAAAGGTTTCTGGATATAGCGATGAGGAACTTCATGCGATGAAGCCGCAAGACTTCTTTACAGGAGAGGATATTGGGCGTATCGCAGCATCTGTAGAAATAATATGGAAAGATGGCGTCTCAAAGGAAACTGCTAATTTTGTTATAAAGGACGGAACACGGATTCCATACGAATTCACAGGAGCAGTGATGAAGGACAGTGCTGGCAACATCATGGGGTTTTCCGGGACGGGCCGCGACCTCACCGAGAGCAGGAAGGTGGAGCAGGCTTTACATTTTAACATGACAAAACTCGACCTTGCGCTCAAGTCATCTAGAATGGGTGTTTGGCAATTTAATATAGTTGAAGGCAAACGGATTTTTGATGATCAGGTTTGTTTTCTTCTGGGGATTGATCCGGTTACTTTCAGAGGATCGAAAGATGAATTTCTGGCGAGGGTGCATCCGGAAGATCGAGAGAGGATTACGGCAGGTTTAGCTCATACGCTAGATACTGGCGAAATATACGAGACCGATTACCGTGTCGTATGGACCGATGGGAGTGTCCATTATATTACTGCCAGGGGCGAATTGATTCGCGATAATAACGGTGTTGCTCAATTGATAAGCGGGGTCATTTGGGACATTACCGAGCGTAAACAGATGGATGATGAAAAGTCCCGCTTGTTGGAAATTATTGAACAATCACCGGATTTTATCGGGACCTGTGATTTGCAGGGAAATCTTCAATATCACAACAAGGGCGCCAAGAAGATGGTGGGATTACCACAAGACGCTGACCTTTCTCAAATGAAGTACACGGATATGGTTCCAGCCTGGGCTGCGAAATTGGTTGGAGAAGAGGGTATCCCCACCGCTATCAGCCAGGGAGTGTGGAGGGGGGAGATCGCATTGCTTCATCAAAATGGAAAAGAGTTCCCGGCTGAAGAGACTTTAGTGGTTCATCGGGACTCGTCGGGTACCCCTAAGTTTTTTTCTGCCATTATGCGTGATCTGACCGAGCGCAAGAGGGCGGAAGAGCAACTACAGAAATCAGAGATTTGGTATAAGACGTTATTCAACGGATCTCCGGAAGGCATTCTTATTGCAGATGCCCAAACAAAGAAGTTTTCTTACGCTAATACTACTATTTGCAAGATGTTCGGGTATGATCAAGAAGAGATATTGAAACTTGGCGTGGCAGATATTCATCCCAAAGAGTTTTGGGGGCATGTGACAGCAGAGTTTGAGGCCCAAGCACGAGGGGAGAAGACTTTGGCAGTCAATATGCCGTGTCTTTCTAAGAACGGGACAACGTTTTATGCTGATATCAGCACCGCTGTTTTGACATTGGATGGCAAGTCGTGCCTTATAGGCTTTTTTACTGATGTTACCAAGCGCAAAGAAGCAGAAGATATATTGTATAAGCAGACGCGTGAACTAAAGATTTTTTATGATTCCTGCATGGGCAGGGAAGAGCGCATCTTAGAGTTAAAAAATGAACTTGCGAAGTTGAGGGCTGAGTTGGGAAGGTCATAAAAGAGCGCAAATGGGAAATAAAGAACCTCAAAACTGTTGGGAATTCAGGGACTGCCCAGAAGAAATTAGGATAAAATGCCCTGGGTTTATTTATCCGGATGAGAAATGCTGGATGATTGCAAGTCATGTTAGCGGAAAATGGTGTCCAAAGGCAAAGGGCAAAGGGATTATGTATTGTGTAGAGGATTGTGGGTGGTATAAGAAATTTAATCCGAAGGCCAATCCATAGCCGAATAAGCCGATACATAAAGTAAAGCATAGATGAGGAAGTCAAGAAGGCCGCCCGGATTAAGTTAAACGCTCCGTTAAATTGATCAGCGCTATTTTTATGCTTAAAACGGTAAGTCTGCGTCATAAAACATGTGCTATTTGCGGTGATTTGGTATGGACCCATCGCGCCAAATATTGCCAAAGGTGCTCCGTTTTTACTCGCCGTTTACAGCGTCTTTCGCGCAAGGCTGCCAGGGCTATTCTGCGCTATGTCCATAAAAATGGCTTTATCTGTTACTACACCAGGATGCCGCTTGAGATGTTTGATACGCACAGCCCCTGGTACTGCGTTTTCGATCACTGGATCCCGCATGATCCGCGTAAGGTGGTGATCACATCCTCCTTGATCAACGACATGAAATCCGACCTTAGTGAAGACGAGTTTTGGTATTATGTGATTGCCTTGGCTAATAATAAGTTAAACCATATCAAGGTTAGAGAAAAGACCCTCAAATATTGGGACAGGGATTATAGCCCCAAGGCGCTTTACCCCGATGGGTGGGAGGGTCCTACGTATGGCCCGGTGTGCAACGGCCGATGCCATATTTGCGGCAAGCGGATATTGGGCGACCATTTAAGGTATTGCCGTCCGTGCGCCATATTGGCCCACCGCATTCATATAGAGCATGTGCTGCCGGAGGTGAAAATAAAGCTATGGGCGTATATACGTAAAAACGGCTGTGTCTGTTATTATACCGGCATGCGCCTGGAATTGGACGACCCTAGAAGCCCCTGGTATTGTGTGTTCGATCATTGTAATCCCCATGATCCCAGAAAGCTTGTCATCACCTCGGCGCTGATCAATGAAATGAAATCGGATCTCTCGGAAAGCGAATTCTGGTATTACATCAAAGCGCTTGCCGACTATAAACTTCATGGCACCAGGATCCGCAGGAAAATGCTCGTCTTCTGGTATCGTTTAAGTTAACCTCATTAAGGTAAACTGATTGACAGCAAGATTTGTAAGAATAAAATATTTCGATAAAGGAGAACGGTAATATGAAAATTTTAAGAGTTATTTTTTTCGTTGTTTTGGGGCTAGTTATTCTTATTTCATTGGCCGCATTCATTTTTATCAAGACTTTTGATGTTAACAAGTATCTTCCACAGGTTGCTCAACAAGTAGGTAAAGCCATTAACCGGCAAGTTAACATAGGGCATGCGAATTTAGAGCTTGCTCTGTTCAAGGGGATTTCTTTAGAATTAAGAAATATAACCATTAAAGATGATCAAGAATTCAGTCGCAACAATTTTTTAACATTGGACACCGCTTATGTCGGTCTGGACGTGGGAGCGCTCATCCAAAAGCGGCAGATTAGTGTGACTGACATCATTCTAACTACCCTTCAAATATCCATTGTCCGGCTGCCCAATGGGGCCATTAATGCCCAGACCATGGCTCCTGCTCCATCAAGGGCAGGGGAGGCGTCAACGGCGAGCCCTGCTGTTCTTCCGGCCTCAAATTCCGCATCAAACCAAACGATGATGCTGCCTGTTTTATCGGTTAGGTCTATTTCCATCAAGCATGCCCAACTGTCGTTTGAAGATCAAAATAAACAGATGCCTTTGCATGTCTTGATCAAGGATGTTGATATTCAGATCAATAACTTCTCTTTAAATGATCCATTTGACTTTACCGTAAGTGCAAATGTTTTGGCCCAAGAAGGTCAAAAGAATATTCTTGTTGCCGGGCACTGTTTTCTTGATCTAACAAAAACTGCAGTCCGCATCAGCAATCTTCAAGTTAAAAGTGATTTAAGCCAATGGGACTGGGCTCTCGTCAGAAACATTACTCCCATGCTTCAAGCCTTGCCGGTTTGGCCTCAAACGATCAAAGGCAATATTTTAATAGGGATCCCCAGCGCAAGCGCTTCTCAAAAAGGTTTGGAAGGGCTATCGCTTCAAATAGGATTGACCGATGGGTATGTGAAAATCAAAGAATTATTAAATCCTATTGAACAGATCAGTCTTCAAGCTGAATCAGACCTAAACAGCGTTTCTCTTAAGCGATTGGAAGCGCATATAGGAAGCGGCCAAATCAATGCTCAAGCTGATTTGAAAGATCTTTTAAATGTGCCCGGCTACACATTCGAGTTTCAGAGTAAATCCGTTAAAGTAGAAGATCTCTTAGATCAAAGCAATGCCCCTTATGTTTTAAAAGGGGAAGTGGTCGGCCAATTTTCCGGTTCAGGAAAAAGTTTTGAACCCCAATCCATGCTTAATAATATTAAAGGAGAGGGCGATATTGCTTTAAATAACGCAAAAGTGGAAAAGCTTAATATTTTAAAAGTCATCTTGGATAAATTAAATTTTATTCCGGGAAATATCATTCAAAGTGCCCTTGAAGGGGCATTGCCGTCAAATATAAAGACACAACTGGATACAGATACGACAATATTAGATAAACTACAAAGTAAGATTAAAGTTGAAAACAAGGTCATTTCTCTTTCTGATGCGCAGGTCAATTCAAAACTGTTTTCCATGGCAGCAGAGGGGACAATTGATTTTGATTTAAATACCAATATCACAGTGAATGTTTCTCTGTCGTCTGATATTTCAGCATCATTGGCTAAATCGGCCAGTCCCTTGAAAGGGCTTTTTAATGATCAAAATTGCATCTACATTCCCGGGAAAGTCTCAGGAAAGGCTCCTTCAGTCAGCTATCTGCCGCAGATCGATTATATAACCAAGAAAGTGGCGGTTTCTGAAGGGACCCAGCAAATCACGCAGCAATTACAAAAAGTTTTTGACAAGAATCCCGGTGTGAAAAATTTATTGAATTCGATCTTACCCGGAAATTCCGAAAATACGAATTCAGATAATGGCACTGCCCAATCTGACCAATCAACAAATAACCAAAACCAGGAAGATCCCTCTAAGAAATTAATTAACGGATTTTTAGGCAAAATTCTTCATTGATCAACCAAAGTTTTGCGCCATGATCCTTTTTTATAAATGGAGGAGATTGTTTGACTATCTTCTGTTACAATTATAGAAGAATTAAAAGACAGGAGAGGTTATGAGAATCAGAATTTTTATATTCTTGATCTTAGGAGTCGGTGTCGCAGGTGCTTGTTTTGCCCAGTCCAGAGAACCTTCCATGGGAAGTGAGTCTTCATCGACCGGTGTCTGGCCTTCAGCGCAAAGCGAGTCTTCGGTGGGTGGGTATGGATCCGGTGACCACGGGAATGTTTCTTAAATGATATCTCATTTATTTGATCCAATTAAGATAGGGGATATCAATGTTCCCAACCGCATCATCATGGCGCCTCTCACTCGCTGCCGGGCGTCCGAAGGGCGTATCCCTAATGCGATGATGGCAGAGTATTATGCTCAGCGTGCCTCAGCGGGTTTGATTATCAGTGAAGCGACATCAGTGACACCTATGGGAGTGGGTTATCCCGACACACCGGGGGTTTGGTCCCGTGAGCAGGTTGAGGGCTGGAAATTAGTAACCCATGCTGTTCATTGTGCAGGCGGTCGAATATTCCTTCAGCTTTGGCATGTGGGTCGGATTTCTGATCCTGTTTATCTTAATGGCGAACTTCCGGTAGCTCCAAGCGCAATAGCTCCTGCCGGTCATGTCAGTTTACTGCGCCCTAAGAAACCATATGTGACGCCGCGGGCCCTCGAATTAAGTGAAATTCCGGCAATTATCGAGGCCTATCGCAAGGGTGCCCAAAATGCAAAAGACGCGGGGTTTGACGGCGTTGAGGTCCATGGGGCCAACGGATATCTTCTGGATCAATTTTTACAGGATGGAACAAACAAAAGAACAGATCGTTATGGCGGCAATATTGAAAATCGCGCACGGCTTATGCTAGAGGTTCTCGATGCTGTCCTTTCAGTCTGGCCTGCCGGACGTGTTGGTATGCATTTAGCTCCCCGCGGGGATTCTAATGATATCAAGGATTCTAATCCCTCAGCAACCTTTGGGTATGTGGCCCGTGAGCTAGGCCAACGGCACCTTGCTTTTATCTGTACAAGGGAGTCTCTGGGTGAAAAACGGCTCTCTCCTTCCTTGAAAAAGGCTTTTGGCGGGTGTTTTATTGCCAATGAGGGCTTTAATCAAAAAACAGCAGAAGCGGAAATTGTCTTGGGGCAAGCCGATGCTGTTGCCTTTGGTCAGCTTTTTCTTGCTAATCCTGATCTTCCAGCCCGGTTTCTTTCCCAAGCAGCTTTAAACGTTGGCGATCCCCAAACTTTTTATGGATCCGGACCAAAAGGGTATATCGATTATCCCAGTTTATGAGTGTCCGGCCTCGAAGTAATCAAAGGATTAATTTAGGTTTGAGAGTAGGTGGCTTTATATTCTTCCTGAGTCATGGATTGATGCAGATAATCACGAAGCAAGTTGCGTTTTTCAGAAGGCAGATCTAAGAATTCTAAACCCACGTCATACCGGTATCGGCTGTTATTGTCTCGATCAGAGATCCTGACCACACGGGCCGTTGTCTTGATAAAATTCTTAAATTCATGCAGGCGAATGCCCACCTCGAGCAGTGAATTAATGGGAAAATAAAGGTTTAACGGGATACAGATGCCCGTTTCAGAAATGTCCTTAATCCGCGATCCGCTGATCAAATTGCTTTTCATCTTGCGGAAAGAGACATTCAAGCTCACATTCCGGCGGTCACTCTTTCTTTTATTCTGCATACTAAACTATAACATGCCTAAAGGAAAATTGCAAATTGGCAGCCAAAGAATTGGCAGCCAGAGGATCTTGACTTTTTATCCTATGGCCTCTGTTCCGCGATCTCCGGTACGGATCCGGATACATTCCTTAAGGTCCAGTACAAAGATCTTGCCATCCCCGGTTTTACCGGTTTTTGCGCCTTTAATAATGGCATTGATGGTAGGTTCAACGAAATTTTCATTGACCGCGATCTCCAAACGTACTTTTCTTAAGAGATTACCTGTCTCTTTGACCCCGCGATAATACTCGGTGACGCCTTTTTGCCGGCCATGACCCAGCACTTCGCTGACCGTAATCAAGTGGACTTGGGCCGCGTACAAGGCCTGTTTAACTTCTTCCAAACGGTAAGGTTGAATAATGGCAACAATGAGTTTCATGATCGCTCCTTTTATTCTAGAATGGTATAGGCATGTTCACGATGCTGACTTAGATCGACCCCGATGCTTTCTTCCTGTTCATTGATCCTCACACCTAAAAAGATGTCGATGAATTTGTAGATCAAGAATGTGACTATGACAGTGTATAGGGCAGCTATCAGGACAGCGGTCGCCTGTGTAAGCAAAAAATGCGGGTTGCCGAAGAATAACCCATCAGCGCCCTGAGGGTTAACGGCTTTTGAAGCAAAAAGCCCAACACAGATAGTCCCCAAGATCCCGCCTACGCCATGTACACCAAAAACGTCCAGTGAGTCGTCATACCCATATTTAGGTTTAACAACGGCAACGGCGATAAAGCAGAGAATGCTGGCAAGGATACCGATCAGCATGGCCGAACCTATCCCGACATAACCGGCACCCGGTGTGACGGTCGCAAGGCCTGCCACACAGCCTGTGATAATGCCGAATACGGTCGGTCTGCCGTTACGGATCCATTCGAGCAAAGACCAAGTAATGCCTGCTGTAGCGGCGGCGGTGTTGGTCGTGATAAAAGCATTGACAGCGATTTCATTGACCCCTAAAGCGCTGCCGGCATTAAATCCGAACCATCCAAACCACAATAATCCCGTACCTAATACAACCAGCGGCAGATTATGGGGCGCCGGAGAGTGGTTGAGGTTTTTACGTTTGCCGATGATGATTGTAGTGACCAATGCGGCCACTCCGGCGGTGGTGTGAACGACGATGCCTCCGGCAAAGTCCAAGACGCCCATTTGTTTAAGCCATCCGCCGCTTCCCCATACCCAATGGCATATAGGAGCATAAACAAAGGTGGCCCAAAGCAGGGTAAAGATGAGATAAGCGGAAAATTTCATTCTTTCCGCAAAAGCTCCGATAATAAGAGCAGGTGTAATAACCGCAAACATGGCTTGGAAGATCATAAAAACCCTATTGGGAATGGTTGAGGAATAATCAGGCATAGGGGCATATCCTACGTTTTTTAATCCTAACCAGCCTAGTCCGCCCCAGAACCCGTTGCTTGGGGCAAAGGAGAGGCTGTAGCCTATCATGATCCACCACACGTTTAAAATACACATGGCAGCAAAACACTGCATAAGCACGCCTAAAATGTTTTTACGGCGGACCATGCCTCCGTAGAATAGCGCCAAACCCGGTGTCATCAGCATGACCAGAGCCGCAGATATCAGTACAAATAATGTATCGACCGTGTTAACAGGAAGACCGTTCATATCATCTCCTTCGTCATTTAATCTAGGTAAAAGAGAAGTCTCCACCAATTTCTATGGAGACATTGCGGGGACGCTTCAATGCGTTCCTAAGGAAGTGCCAGGCACGTCAATGCGCCCGGTAATCCAAGAATCATACTGTTGATTTATGTGAAAGAAAATACGTATAATTACGTATTTTTATCAGTAGTCGGTAAAGATAGGCGTAATTTTCAAAATCTAATGCAACGTTAGACCAATTTTCTGCTATAATAAGAAAAATTTAAGTGCTTATAATTCAAGAAGGGGTGTTTCAATGAAAAGATCATTTAGAATGTTTCCTGTGATCATGTTCCTGTCAGTTACTTGGGGTTGTAACCCTTATAATAATACGGGTGAAGGAGCGGCTGCGGGAGGAGCTCTTGGTGCGCTAGCCGGAGGCATTATAGGCCATCAAAGTCATGATACAGGAGCCGGCATGTTAATTGGCGGGGCTGTCGGAGCCATCACCGGGGCGGCGGTCGGATCTCAAATTCAAAAACCTGTCTATGAACAGCCTTCTCCCGTTATTGTTGCCCAGCCTGCAGGCGTTGTCGTGGCCCAACCTCCGTCAGAAATTGATACGCAAGACTCAGTGACCGTTAATGTTCCCAATAGTAACGGGTCATACACGGCGGTTGTGCTCAAAAGGACAGGCAACGGATTTGTGGGCCCTCAAGGGGAGTTTTATACCCAAGTGCCGAGCACCCAGCAGTTAAAACTCATGTACGGGACGTAATCTCTTGCCTCGCAGAACCATATATACACGATTTTTTAAAAATCTTCAAAGCCGATTGATGAGTGGGGCTCTTAGATTTTTAGAATGCGTCATGAGGGTAATACCCCGAAGGCTGATTGATTTTTTTATGGAGGGTCTGCTTTTTTTTGTTTATATGTGGACCAAGAATATCAAACAGATTTGTGTAAGAAACTTACAGTTGGTTTATCGGGACTCCAAAGATAAAAAAGAATATGAACAAATTGCCAGACAATACATTAAGTCCATTGGCGTTGGCATGATGGACCTTCTATACTATGTCCAACGGCCCCACCAATTGCTTAAGATCGTGCATTTTGAATGTGAAAATAATCTCAAAAAGGCGCTTGAGTCTGGCCGCGGAGTGATTGCTGTTTCCGCCCATTTAGGCAATTTTCCTCTGATGTTCGTTTCGCTGGTCCAAAAAGGGTATAAGGTCAATGTGATCATCCGCAACATGAGGGATGAGAATTTTGGCCGGTTCATTCATCAGCTTTGTGATCGCTGTGGCATCAATATGATTACGACTACTCCTCCAAAACAATTCCTCAAGAAAAGTTTAGAGGCCTTAAAGCGTAACGAGCTTTTATTTATTTTGCTTGATGAGGCCGTTGAGCAGGAAAATGCTGTTAAGGTCAATTTTCTTAACCGTGAGGCCATGAGAGCGACAGGCCCGATTTTATTCTTTGAACGAACAAGGTCCCCCGTTTTACCGATGTTCATCGTAAAAGATGAGAAAAAACATTTTAAGATTTTTATTGAACAACCTTTTGAGACAGACAAGGGAAAGAACGCGCAGGAAAGTATTGTCAATAATATTACAGGTTTAAGTCGTATAATTGAGCATTTTGTCATTCAATATCCTTACCAGTGGGGTGGTTGGTTTAATAAAAGATGGTCGTTGGATGCAAAATTTATCGCCCAAAGCTTGTAAATAAATGAGTTGTGTCTTATAATTTTTAAACAAACAGTAATCTTATTTTAAAAAGGAGATTAAGCATGGAGAATAAGAAAAAAATTGACCCTTTATTCGGAGTAGTTGTCATCGCTTTGCTTGTGGCTATTATTTTTTTGGTCGGTGATCTGAACTCCAAGATGTTCAATGACGAGAAAGAATATAGGGCCAATTTAGGAGCTCTCATAAAAATAAAGAATGAAAAGATACAAATTTTGTCGAGGCAATTAGCCCAAAAACAGGGTGAATATGATAGTTTGCAGAAAACATTGCTAGAGACAAGAAACAACCTTGAACTTTTAAGCAAGAAATTGACTGATCTAAGTACGCCTCCTGCAGCAGTTCCTGCGGCTGCCCCTGTAGCAGCTCCAGAAGCTGCTCCTGCAGCTGTTCCCCAAGCCGCAGCAAAATAAAGAATGGCTGGGCGTCCTTGTGATCCGGCTGACCGGATCACAAGGACAATAGTGTTTATGGCCAATCATATTCAAAATATCCTTTTAAAAGGATCATTATTGGAAGTCCTGATAGCTGTCTGTTTTGCGGGGGCAGTTGCTTCCTTAAGTTCCTGCACTATTGTGCGTCTTCCGGTGCTGTTAGGGCTTGTCAGTACAACCGGTCAATCCAAGCACAGAGGTTTTTTACTTTCTATTGCTTTTTCTTGCGGTCTTATCATCAGTTACACCTTGATCGGCATGATTTTCGGGGCAATCGCACATATTGCTTCAAGGCTTATTAGTATCAGCATGTATTTGTATCTTTTTTTAGGGTTTGTCATGCTCCTCGGAGGGTTATTTTTTGCCGGTCTAATCCCTTTTTTGACCGGAGAACTGAATCGGCAGTGTGAGAAAGCAGTGAGGAAGGTCAAAACGCTTCCGTCGGCATTGATCTTCGGGATGTTATTTGCTTTTTTGGAGATGCCGGCCTGTCCTTGTTGCGGCGCCGTATTGCTTCTCATTGCCAGTTTGATCGCGATCAAAGGGTCTTTGTTCTATTCGGGAACAGTATTTTTTAGTTTTGCTTTAGGTCAGAGTTTTCCGATCCTAGTGATGGGTTTTTCCACAAGCGTATTAAAGCATGTCTTACCTAAAACCCAGCACTTGGAAGGGATGATCAGTTTTCTAGTAGGTAATATTATCATTGTGTCGGGCGTATTTTTAATCATGCTCTCTTGAAGGATATGGAACATCATTCCGATCAGCGTCATCATGGCCATGGCCAAGATTGCAGCCATAGACACCCCAGTTTCGCTACTCGATGGTTATTGAGCGTATTGATGGTGGGAGTGATCTTGATTTCTTTGCGGTCTTTTCTGATAGGGCAGATGTTTGTCAGGCTGACGTCTTATTCTGCGTATTCCTATTATAATGACGCCATTCGTATATGTAAGAAAATTATTGCGATCGACCCGGGTAATAAACAAGCTTGGACGGCTCTGGGGTTTTCCTATATGGACGAGGCTCATGTGGATGGGGCTATCAGGGCATTTGGGAAGGTCCTCGAACTTAATCCCCATGATCAAGGAGCGGCCTCCTTCGAGTTGGGCCAAGCTTATTTTTTGAAAAAGGATTACGTCCGCGCCATTGATTATTTTAAACGTGTCAGAGGCCGGGGGCCTCGCGCCGGAGTTCTGTTAGATGCGGACATTCTTAGATACCGACATGGTGTATCGGGATTTCAAAGTGTGCACAGCATGCGAATTTTACTGGGCATGCTGATCAAGTGTTATCAACAGACAGGAGACACATTAAAGGCCGCTGAGGTCCAAAAGGAATATGATTTTTATAAAAATGAGCATAAAAAAATATTATTTTAATCTAAAAAGTGTCATTGCGATCGTCATTTTCAGTGTCAAAATGTCTTATTGCTTCGCAATCACAGGGTTGTGTCATTGCGAGCCCTTTTATTGGGCAAAGCAATCTTTTAGAAATATCGGACTATTAGGCTTGTTTTTTGTGTTTTTCACTGTAACGCCGGCACATGCAGATAAGATCAAAGCTGTTGCAACCTTCAGTGTTATCGCTGATATGGTTCGCCATGTTGCCGGGGACTCTATTGATTTGCTCGTTCTGGTCGGCCCCAATGCCGATGCCCATGAATATGAGCCGGTTCCCGCGGACTCCGTTCACATTTCCAAAGCGGATATTATTTTTGAGAATGGCTTACACTTAGAGCATTGGCTTGACAAGCTTTATACGGCAAGCGGCACAAAAGCAAAACGCATTATTGTCTCCCGGGGAGTTTCTGTCCGGACCATGGGGGATAATCCTCAGGAATCCGATCCGCATGCTTGGCAGGATGTCACTAATGTTATCCTTTACGCCCAAAATATTTGTGATGCGCTTGTGGTTCTCGACCCTGTGAACAGGGTGAAATATGAGGCCCAAACTAAGGATTACGTCAAACAACTGCAAGCATTGGATGGCTGGGTTAAAGCTCAGGTTGCTCTTATCTCCGTAGAAAAGCGTAAATTAGTCACTAATCATGATGCTCTAGGGTATTTTGCCCGACGTTATGGTTTTCAAATCATTGGGGCTGTTATACCCTCTGCAACAACTGAAGCGGCAGATCCCTCTGCCTTGCAAACCGCCCAATTATTAGATATTATTAAAAAGAACAACGTGCGTGCTATATTCTCGGAAAACATGGCTAATCTTAAATTAGCCCAGACCCTTTCAAAAGAAGCAGGTGTTGCCGTTGGCCCTGAATTATACACAGATGCTTTAGGGGTGATTGGTAGTGATGCCCAGACGTATATTCAAATGATCAAACATAATGTTAAGATTTTTGTTGAGTATTTAAAATGAAATTCCCTTATTGTTCACACAGCCATAGTCATCCTGATCCTCACGCGCCGGCACTGGAAATCAAGGGCCTCGGAGTTTCCTATTTATCAGAGGGAAAATTTGCCCTTAAAGATTTTGATATCAGCATCAAGGCAGGTTCGGCCATGGCCTTGGTTGGGCCCAACGGTGCGGGGAAATCCACATTATTTAAAGCTATCTGCGGTCTTTTGCCTGTTCGTTGCGGGACTATCCGTGTTTTTGGTTTTCCATTGGGGGCGTGTCACAATAGGGTGGTTTTTTTGCCCCAGCGCAGTGAGATCGACTGGCAATTTCCTCTGAGTGTCTTGGACTTTGTGACTATGGGGCGGTATGTTTATTTGGGTTGGTTTTTCCCTTGTACAAAGAAAGATATCAATATTGCCCGTGATGCTTTAAAAGAAATGAACGTGCTGGATTTAGCACATCGACAGATCAGTCAATTGTCCGGAGGCCAGCAGCAAAGGGTGTTGATCGCTCGCGCCCTGACCCAAAACGCGGATTTGCTTTTACTCGATGAGCCTCTTAATGCGGTTGACGTGACCACCCGCCAGACGGTGGGGGAGGTTTTACAAAAAATTAAGGCCCAAGGAAAGACAGTTATTGTAGCGACCCATTATTACGATCATGAAGAGGGGCGTTACGATGGGGCTATTTATTTAAAAGACGGCAAACAGATCAGTGGTACAAAAGATCAACAAGGTCCTGAAGACTTAGGATGTGATTGCCCATGATTCATTATCTTACTGACCCATTTCAATATTTGTTTATCGAACGTGCCATGATCGGTGCCGTTGTCATCGGTATTCTTTGCGCGGCATTGGGCACTTTTATAGTTTTAAGGCGGATGGCTGTCGTAGGGCATGCGCTGACGCATAGTGCTTTGCCGGGTCTCGTGGTCGCTTTTTTAATGGGGGGGAGTCTTTTTGCCGGGGCATTGACCGCCACCGTATTGACGGCCTTTGGCATTGGTTTTCTAGCCCGTGATGAATCTGTCTATGAAGACACCTTAGTCGGCATGATCCCGAATGTCATGTTTGCTTTCGGCATTTTATTGATCAGTACGACCAAATCATTCAGGGACCTGTTTTCCATGTTATTCGGCAACATTCTCGGGATCACTGATGGGGACTTACATTTGATCTTGCTTATTGCAGCGGTTGTGCTTGTTGCCCTGTTTTTATTTTATAAGGAGCTTAAATTATTTTCCGTTGATCCTAATTATGCCAAAACGATCGGCATGCCGGTTAATGCCATACGTTACGGGTTATTACTATTTTTATCTTTAACCGTAGTTGTGGGTATTCAGGCTGTAGGGACTGTTTTAACCAATGCTCTTTTGGTTGTTCCAGTGGCGTCTGCCCGTCTTTTGACGGACCGCTTGGGGCGCATGATCACATTATCCTGTATTTTTGCGGTATTATCTGCTGTGGGGGGAGTCTATGCTTCCTATTATTTGGGGACAGCTTCAGGGGCCTCGATCGTGATGTTTTGTTCTTTGATTTTCGCGCTTGCGTGGGTTTTTAAATTTGTTAAGAGCGCGTGTTTGAGGAAGGGGTCTTAATGCGTTGGATTTTGATATGCGTGTGTATACTTCTGGCCGCACGACCGGCACCGGCTTGGACCCAAAATCAGCCTAAGCTTGGGGCGGCTCCTTTGAAATTTTCGAGGAATAAAATTGACTATGAGGTTGTTTCTTTTGAAAGTTTATATTTTGATTATAAACCTCCGGTGGATGTCGAACATCCAGATGGGAATATTACCAAAGGGACAAAGGTGCCGATGCCTATTCCTGGTAATATTCAAGCATTGAATGGGAAGAAGGTCGCTATTAAAGGTTTTGTCATACCGTTAGCCAACTCTGAAGGTCAGAGCATTAAAGAGTTTTTATTTGCGGACCAGTTAGTCAGCTGTTTATTTTGCGCCATGTTAGGATACGATCAATGGATGGTTGGAACAGTCGTGGATCCTAAGGGTTTTCAGATTAAAGAAGATGAGTTTGAAGAGCCTATCATCATATTCGGCACTTTAGAGGTCGGTCCAAAATTTGAAGACGGTGAATTTATCGGCCTATACCGCATTAAAGCAGATGGTTTCGAACCGGGCCGAAAGAAGTTCTTGGGGGTCTTATAGCTATGGGCCGGATCAAATTAGATTTACATGATATTTATAATCGAGGCCGTTCGATTGACGCTGAACTAGGCCGTGTAATCCGCGAAGCGGTAGAGCACGGCATCCCTTTAGTTGAAATCATTCCGGGCAAGGGCAGCGGTCAGCTAAAGAAACACGTTTTACGTTTTTTAGAACAGAAAGACATTAAAGCGTTGTATCACCGTATTGAGAAAGATGACAAGAATTTTGGCAGAATATTTGTCCACTTTAAAAAATAGGGGGGCACTCTTTTTTTATTGCTCTTTTTGGGTTATATGGGTAGAATAGCCAATATGCCTGGAAATCGTCGGCATGATCATTTGAATTTGACAGATTAATTTAGGGAGGTATGAAGTGGCTGAAACCGTATTGAATCAGCAGGAGTCCAAGGTTGATCCTATCCTGGATACACACGCGCAAAATATCCGTTTAAAAAGAATTATAGGCATTATTCTTTCTTTAATCTTGATTGGATTGGCCGCGTTTGTGTTTTATCTACAGAATCAAAATTCTGATATCCTTTCCCAGACAACCGATTTATCATTGAATGCCAATGTGCATGCCGCTTCTAATTATAGGAGCTATGTCCGTCATTACAAAGAAACCAAGATCCAATTGGATGAAACCACCCGAAAACTCGAAGAGGTCAACCGTCAGCTGGATCAGGTCACTTCTGAATTAACATCAACCAAAGGCATGCTTATTCAGACACAGGGCATGCTGACCCAGGCGCAGGATGAAAATAGCAAGTTAAAAGAGCAATTAAAAGGTTTGGAAGACTTGCGTAATACAGAAGGCGTGAAAAATATAGGTGAACTGCAAGCCAGAATCACCAATTTAAAAGAAAAAGATTCTCAGATCAGCACCCAGCTAGCAGAATTAAAGAACCAGCTGCGCGCTTTTGAGGGAGAATTTTCCAATTTGGACGAAGGCCAGTCTTTGGTCGTGCTTTTTCAGAACAAGATCAAACTAGTAAAAAGCCGTATGCGCTATTTGAATCAGGAAGCTTATTTTACCAAGATCGCGGCCCAAAAAGAAAAAGACCGTTTGGCTATTTTAAACGGTAATAATGGTTTCATTGTCCGTAGCGGTCAGTTACAGAATCCCAGCAGTACCAAGAAATCATTTGCCATTGATGTTAAAATCGTCCAGTAATTAGATATAATCAAGAAATTTAAGGGACGTATGGAGTATCATACGTCCTTTTTTTTTATGAAAATCCAGATCAAGGTTATTACCAATGCGAAAAGGACAATGTGGAAAGATGAGGATGGGAACATCAAGGTTTATCTGACCGCGCGCCCGATCGATGGTCAGGCCAATGAGGCTTTGATTGATTTTTTAGCAGAGCATTGGGGGGTCAAAAAATCGGCTATCCAGATCGTAAAAGGGTTGAAATCTCATTATAAAGTAGTTAATATATTAGGAATTTAATTTTAAGAAGGAGCGGGTTATGTCTTTGGAAGATAAAATCGGACAGGATTATGTATCGGCGATGAAGGCCCGGGATTCTTTTCTCTCATCAGTATTGAGTTTTTTACGCGCGCAGATCAAGAATGTCAAAGTGGATCGTCGTCTGGAAGCCCTTCCTGATGAGGAAGTCATTGCTGTGATCAAAAAACAGGCTAAACAGCGGCAGGATTCGATCAGTCAATTCAAATCCGGCGGCCGCACGGATTTAGCCGAAAAGGAAGAAAAAGAGCTGGTTATTTTAAAAAGCTATCTTCCGCCTGAAATGTCCCCTGAGCAGTTAAAAATGATCATAGATGAAATCATCAGCTCAAGCAATGCCACATCCATCAAAGATATGGGGCGCGTGATGAAGGATGTTTTGGCCCGTTTAGCAGGTCAAGCGGATAATCAAACCGTCAGCGCAAGAGTCAAGGAACGTTTAAGTCAAATGTAAGGGGTTTATGGGGATTTTTAAAAGAATTTTATTGGGTTTGTTAATCTGTACAGTAATTTTTTGTATTGGCTTTACGCTTTGGCTGCGTGACCGTTATGTGGTTCCGATCATAACATATCATCATGTGGGCATCCCATCTGTCGGAAAATACCGTCTTAATACTGTTTCGGTTGACTCATTTAAATACCAGATGTCTTTTTTGAAGAGGCATGGTTTCGAAGTGATCAGTTTTGATGATCTTGTTGAAGGGCTGAAAAAAGGTCATACATTCGCTCGCAATACCGTTGTTATTCAATTTGATGACGGTTATGAAGATAATTATACCTTCGCGTTTCCCATTCTAAAAAAATATAATTTGCCCGCCATGGTGTTTTTAGTATCCGACAAAATAGGCGCTCCGGGGTTTTTGACATGGGATGAGATGAGAGAAATGGAAAAGGATAATTTTATGGCAGGGGCCCATACCCGGCATCATGTTTATTTACCTGAAGTTTCTTTGGCCCAAGCGCGGGATGAAATAGCCGGCAGTAAAACAATGATCGAAGATCATCTGGGGCATCAGATCAATTATTTTGCTTATCCCTCAGGAGGGTTCAGCGTGGATATCAAGCAAATTGTCCAAGAAGCCGGCTATAAGGCGGCAGTCACGACCAACCGCGGCAAGTATTATTTTAATGAGGATCTCTATGAGCTTAAACGTATCCGGATGAGTAATACAGATAACAGGTGGTCAGGTTTGATTATGTGGTTTAAATTATCCGGTTATTACAATTTATTCCGTGAAGCCAAGGACCCCGGATTAAAGAAAAAACTAAAGACTGTCTATTAGAAGATTACGACTATGCCAAAGGATAAGCGCAATTATTTGTTAGACGGGATCATCAAACTTTTTGAAAATGAAAGCAGGGGAATGATCGCTGACCTTGGCTGTGGGGATGGTGATTATTCCATCGCTTTGACAAACATGGGCTTTAAGGTCACGGCGTGTGATCTGGATGCAGCTCGTTTTAAGCATAAAGATAAAATTAATTTCAAGGTCTGTGATATGACCCGTCCATTGCCCTTTGAAACAGCTTCTTTTGATTATGTTATTTTAGCCGAAGTGATAGAACATTTAAGAAACCCTTATCAGGTCCTACAGGAGTTAGGCCGGATTCTTAAGCCCGGCGGAAAGATGGTCCTGTCGACCCCGAATATTTTAAGTTTAAAATCAAGGATGAGGTTCCTTTTTGAAGGATGCTGGGAATATTTTAGGGAGCCGCCTCTTGAGAATTCAAAAAACCCTAAGGCGGTCATATTTAATCTTCATTTGATTCCCTGGCGGTATCATGAGCTGGAATATTTACTCCTCGATTCTCATTTTGAGGTTCAAGCCGTGGCGACGAGTATTTATGAGTGCCGCGCCTTGGGCTTTTTAAAGCCGTTGATTGAGTTTCAGTTGAGGTCTAAAGAAGCAAGTTCCCGAAAAAAAGGCGGTCTAGATTATTCACGCATCAACAGGGTCCTGTTAACGGATGAAATCCTTTTTGGCCGGCATCTCATCGTAAAGGCAGTGAAAAAATGAACCAATATTATTTAGATAATACCGGGGCATTTGTCATTGAAGATTATCAGCATGCAAAACTATTCGCTGATTTCTTTCCCGGGGTTGCCGGTTTATACGGCATCCCGACATGGGCGTTTTATGTCAACCGCGGTCAGGCGGTCGGCTCATTCGGCATTGAATCCAAAGATAAGGCCATTTTAGAATTTCAACCGGCCAATAAGGCGTATCGTTTGACGTCCATACAGGGTTTTAGGACCTTTTTAAAGATCAATGACGGCACCAAACAGAAATTTTATGAACCTTTCAGCAACAGCGTCTTGAGTCCGTTCAAGGTCCGTCAACGCATGCTGATAACCAGCCATGATCTGACCATTGAAGAGATCAATACGACGCTGGGGCTTAAGGTTGTGATCAATTATTTTACCATGCCCGAAGAACCTTTTGCCGCGCTGGTGCGCCGGGTCAGCATTGAAAATACGGGCCGAAAGAAATTAGATATTCAATGTGTGGATGGTTTGCCGGCCATTAACCCTTATGGATTAAAAGACTGGCTGGGAAAACATTTGGGCCGAACCGTTGAGGCTTGGGTGGCTGTACGTAATATTCAAAACAAAGCTCCCTATTACCAATTTAAAGTTGAAGTGGCGGACACTCCTCAGGTGACCCCGATTTGTGAGGGGAATTTTTATTTTGCTTTTGACTCTGATTCACGCTCTTTATTGGACATGATTGTTGAGGCATCCTGTGTCTTTGGGTATGCCAGTGATTTCTCGGCCCCTGAGAATTTTTTGCGGGAAAAAGATTTTTCTCTGCCGAAACATCAGGAAACCACCAATCGCACACCGTCAGCGATGAGTTTTTCCAGATTTGTCCTCTGTGGCCAGAAGAAGCACGATATAACGGCTATCGCTGGCTTTGCTCATGATTTGGCGGAGTTAAAGAAGGTGGTCGTCAAATCCAAGAATAAAAGCTATATTGAGGACAAGGCCCGGCGTAACCGTCAGATCATCGATGAGATCAAGGGTTATTGTTCGACCCATAGCTCTTCTAATGAATTTGACCAGTATTGCGGACAGAACTTTTTAGATAATATCCTCCGTGGCGGCCTGCCGATATCACTGCAAACGGCGGAAGGGCCGGTATCATTTAATGTGTATAGCCGCAAACATGGGGACCTGGAGCGTGATTACAACTTTTTCATGCTGGCAGCGACCTATCTTTCCCAAGGAAACGGTAATTACCGCGATGTTAACCAAAATCGCCGCAATGATATCTGGTTTAATCCCGATGTCAAGGACAGCAGTTTGGTCAATTTTTTAAATTTAATTCAGGCGGACGGGTATAACCCTTTGGTTGTTAAGGGGGCCATCTTTGTTGTTAAAGATGATGCGGCGATTGAAGAGATATGTCATGAATTTGATGTGCTTGAAGATGCGGATAAGCTAAAAGAAACTCTTAAAAAAGGCTATATGCCCGGTGAACTGTTAAAATTTGTCACACGTGAAATTGCCATTAAGGGCAAGCCTGATGATTTTTTAACAAAGGTCTTAGGGGTATCGGCCAAGCATGAATCCGCTGATCCGGGAGAAGGTTTTTGGAGCGATCATTGGACGTATAACCTGGATTTGATCGAAAGTTATCTGGGGCTTTATCCGGAAAAACTCAAAGAACTTGTTTTGGAAAAAAGGATTTTTAATTTCTTCTTGAATGATTTTTATGTGCTTCCCAGAGAAGCGCGTTTAGTTTTGACTCCGGCCGGGGTCAGGCAATACCATTCGCTCTCAGAGCATGATAAAGAGGTCAAGGCCAAGGCCAAAGGCTATAAATTACGCGGGGATGACGGACAGGGGGAGGTTTATACGACGAGTTTGTTGGTCAAATTGATCTGTATATTGGCCAATAAAGCGGCAAGCCTTGATCCCAGCGGCATCGGGATCGAAATGGAAGCGAACAAGCCTAACTGGTATGACGCGCTTAATGGCCTGCCGGGTCTTTTAGGCTCTTCGATCTCAGAGACTTTTGAAGTCAAACGTCTTGCTGTTTTTGTTAAAAAGTCCCTTGAGCAGTTAAGACTGGATGATCATGTCACAGTTTTGGTTTTTGAAGAATTAGTAGATTTTATTCAGGCTTTGACACATGTATTATCTTCAGAAAGCGAACCATTAAAATATTGGCAGAAATCCAATGATCTTAAAGAGCACTACCGTCATGCCGTCCGTTATGGCATCAGGGGACAGGAAAAATTCTTAACTATTCCTGAAATTAAGAAATTTCTGGACGGTATTATCGAAAAATGTGATACAGGTATAACCCAAGCCCGCTACGATAACGGGCTTTTCGCGACCTATTTCTACCATGAAGTGATTGAGTATGATCTTTTAGACCGTTCCCATCACGGCCATCATCATGTGAGGGCCAAAGCTTTTAAACGCCATGACCTGCCTTTGTTTCTGGAAGGCTTTGTCCATGCCCTTAGGACACAGACCAATTCTGAAAACGCTTCAATTCTTTATAAAGCGGTCAAATCCAGTCCTGTTTATGACCGTGCCCTTAAGATGTATAAGGTCAATACGGATTTATCCAAAGAGTCCGATGAGATCGGACGCACCCGTATTTTTCCCTCGGGGTGGCTTGAGAATGAGTCTGTCTGGCTTCATATGGAATACAAATATTTTTTAGAACTTTTGCGCCATGGATTGCCTAAGGAATTTTTCGCGGAAATCAAAGGCTCTTTGGTCCCATTTTTGGATCCGGCGATGTATGGGCGAAGTATTTTGCAGAACTCCTCATTCATTGCTTCCTCAGCCCACGAAGATAAGAATTTACATGGCCAAGGTTTTGTGGCCCGTCTTTCCGGAAGTACAGCGGAGTTCCTGCATATTTGGCTTATCATGAACATGGGGGTACGTCCCTTTACTTTGGATGCACAAGGGCGTTTGACCCTAAGCTTCAATCCTTTATTGCCGTCATGGTTATTTACCACAAAGGCACAAGAAGGGTATCCTGCCCATACTTATGCGTTTAAACTGTTCGCTAAAATACTGGTTGTTTATCATAATCCCTTCTTAAAGGACACATTTGGCTCAAAAGCTGCCCGGGCCCAAAAGACCGTATTGACCTATCCGGGCCGCAAGAGTGTTGAAGTAAGCGGTGGTGTTTTGGAAGAGGCAAGCGCGCTTGATGTGCGTGAAGGCAAGGTAGATCGTATCGATGTTTATTTTTCATGAAAGGATCTAATATGAATAAACCTTTGGTCGGTATTATTATGGGTAGCCAGTCAGATTTAAAGCTTATGAATGATGCCGCACAAACACTGGAGGAATTTGGCATTGCCTATGAGGTAACGATCATTTCCGCGCATCGCGCTCCTAAGCTTACCTTTAATTATGCCTCAAAGGCAGCTTCGCGCGGTTTAAAGGTTATTATTGCCGCGGCCGGAGGGGCCGCCCATCTGCCGGGTGTTATAGCTGCTGTGACGACCCTTCCTGTCATCGGAGTACCGGTCAAATCATCTAATTCGATTGAAGGGCTTGATTCATTGTTGTCTATTGTACAGATGCCCGAAGGTGTGCCGGTTGCGACAGTGGCAGTCAATGGCGCAAGGAATGCCGCTATTTTGGCGGCGCAGATCATTTCGACTTTCGATCGAAGTGTCGCTGTTAAAATTAAAACTCATAAGGACCGTTTAAAGAAAAAAGTCCAAGTCACAGCCCGGAAAATAGCCCGTCACGGCCATCGTTCCCTGCTTGGTTTATAAAGGCCCTTTTAATTAAAACCCTCTTGCATTCCTTTTTCATTTTTTTATAATATATTTTACTTCGTTTTTCTCTATTCATTTGTTAACTAATTCTTAAAGGAGGTTCTTGATGACAACCACCGGAGTCAGTGTCATTAATGATAAGGTTAAGAGGGAATCTGGTGTGATCGATGCGATCCGTTTTGAGACCTCTAAAGTTGTTGTTGGCCAGAACGTTTTGATCGACCGCCTGCTGATCGGCATATTGGCCAACGGTCATGTTTTGGTGGAGGGGGTTCCGGGGCTGGCCAAAACAACCGCGGTCAAGACCTTGGCCCAGACGATACAGGCCAAGTTCCAGCGTCTGCAATTTACTCCTGATATGCTTCCGGCAGATCTTACCGGTACTCTCATTTATGATCAGCGCACAGGAAGTTTTAATGTCAAAAAAGGTCCCTTATTCGCTAATATTATCCTGGCGGATGAGATCAACCGTGCGCCTGCCAAGGTGCAAAGCGCGCTTCTTGAGGCCATGCAGGAGCGGCAGGTGACGATCGGTGAAAATACTTTAAAATTGGATGATCCGTTTCTGGTACTGGCGACCCAAAACCCAATCGAGCAAGAGGGGACTTATCCTTTACCTGAAGCGCAGGTGGACCGTTTTATGCTTAAGGTCAAGATCACCTATCCTTCCAAAGACGAAGAGTTAAAGATCCTTAAGCGCATGGCCACGACGCGCCAGTCGATTCAGGTGCAGGCTGTCGCAACACCGGCGGATATTATCCGCCTGCGTTCGGTGGTAGATGAAATTTATATGGATGAAAAGATCGAAGATTATATCGTTGGGATCGTTGAGGCGACGCGTGACCCCCATCGTTATAAACTAAGCGACCTTAAAGGATTAATTTTGTATGGGGCAAGTCCCCGGGCCACGATTAATCTGGCCTTGGCCGCCCGCGCGCATGCTTTTATTCAAGGCCGCGGATTCGTGACCCCGCAGGACGTCAAGAGTATCGGAATGGATGTCCTGCGTCATCGCGTCATTCCAAGCTATGAAGCCGAGGCCGAAGGAAAAACCTCGGAAGACTTAGTTAAGCGTATTCTAGACGAAGTCGAAGTGCCGTAAAATGATACCAAAAGACATTCTTGAAAAAATCCTTCGTATTGATATTACGACCAACCGTCTGGTGACGGATGTGTTTGCCGGGGCGTATCACAGTGTTTTTAAGGGGCGGGGGATGGAGTTTGATGAGGTGCGCGAGTACCAGCCCGGTGATGATATCCGCTCGATCGACTGGAATGTGACGGCCCGCACGGGTCAGGCCCATATCAAGAAATATGTGGAAGAGCGGGAATTGACCGTGATGATTTTGGTAGACGCATCGGCGTCGGTGCATTTTGCCTCAACCGGACAGATGAAGAATAAGCTGGCCGCAGAGATCGCCGCAGTGCTGGCTTTTGCCGCCATTCGCAATAATGATAAAGTCGGGCTTTTGATGTTCACGGATGGCCCGGAGCTTTTTATCCCCCCTAAAAAGGGAAAAAGTCATGTGCTTAGGGTCATTCGGGAGATTTTGTATTTTAAGCCAAAGGCCAAGGCCACCCATCTGCCCAAGGTGCTTGAATATCTCTTAAAAGTTCTTCGTCGAAGATCAACGGTTTTTGTCATTTCTGATTTTTTGGATCCCAATTCTGATTATTCAACAATGCGCAAAGCTTTGCGCATCGCCCATCAGCATCATGACCTGATCGCGGTGACCTTGACTGACCCCAGAGAAATGGACCTGCCGGATTGTTCATTAATAGAACTGACAGATGCGGAAACAGGCGCCAAAATGCTTGTCGATACGTCGTATGAACCGGTACGCCGCCAATATCATAACAAGGCCTTGGAGCAGATCAAGGCCCGCAGCCGTTTATTTGATACGATCGGCATGGACCATATTGATATTTCAACCGATGTGCCTTATAAGAAAGCTTTAGTAAGTTTTTTTGCCCAAAGGCGACATCGCTTGGCAAGGTGAATGTAAGGCATCATTGCGAGACCTGTTGAATGTGTCATTGCGAGGAGCCGAAGGCGACGTGGCAATCTTTCTAAAAGATTGCTTCGCTTCGCTCGCAATGACACGATGATAAGTTTTGGATTAACATATAAAGTGGATGAATATGAACGATATTAGAGATGTAAAACCTCCTCTTGACCTGCCTGACCTATGGTGGCTGTGGCTGTTGGCCTTGCTCATTGCGGCCGGAACCGGTATTTATTTCTTCCTTCGCCGTAAAAAATTGCCAAAGGCATCCCTCAAGCCGCAAGCTCCTGAATTATCAGCTTGGGAAAAAGCCTATAGTCAACTGGAAGCTTTGCGTCAAGACAACTTACTGGACCGCGGTCTTTTTAAAGAGTTTTTTACAAGGGTAGCGGATATTGCCCGTTATTATATGGAAAACCGGTTCAATATCCGTGCCCCGCATATGTCCAGCGAAGAGTTTTTGTTGTATCTGGGCAAGAGCGGCCATTTGAATGAAGATCAAAAGGCCTTATTGAAAGATTTTTTAAATTCCTGCGATATGGTTAAATTTGCCAAATACGCCCCGACCATTGCCGAGGCTTGGAAGAATTTTGACTGCGCCCGGAAGCTAATCGACGAAACTAAACCTAACGCCGTCCAAGGAACAGAGAATGTTGATGCCCGAGTTTAAAACTCCGTTAGTTCTGCTGTTAATTCCTGTATTGCTGGCTATCGTGTATTTTGACCACAAACGAAGACAGAGCTCCTCGTTTCGATTTTCTTCGCTGTCTTTGATAGGCCAACTGGAATCAACATGGCGCCTGCGTTGGAGCTTTGTACCGTTTCTCTTAAGGGTTTTGGTTTTAGTGTTATTATTAGTGGCATTAGCAGGCCCCCGAAAGCTTTTGGCAGTCTCTAAGTTAAATACCGAAGGCATTGATATAGTTCTCGCGCTGGATGTGTCCGGCAGCATGTCCGCTGAAGATTATGTGGTCAACGGACAGCGGATCAGCCGGCTGGGTATTATTAAAAAAACAGTTGAGGATTTTATAGAGCAGCGCAAAACCGACCGTTTGGGATTGATCGTTTTTGGTTCACAGGCCTATACGGTGTGCCCTTTGACTCATGATCACGATTGGCTATTGGAAAATCTTCGTCAGGTGCGTTTGGGGGTCATTCAGGACAGTACCGCCATAGGCTCAGGGATCGCCACGTCATTGCTGCGATTGAAAAATAGCAAAGCTAAATCAAGGGTCATTGTTTTATTGACCGATGGGGTCAACAATTCCGGAAAGATCCTGCCGTTGGATGCCGCTAAAATGGCCCAGGCTTTGGGGATCAAGATCTATACGATCGCTGCCGGCACCAAGGGCATCGTTCCGGTTCCGGTGACGGATGCTTTTGGCAATCACTATTATGAGAACGCGCAGTTCGATCTGGATGAAGACAGCCTCAAGAAAATAGCGGATATGACCGGCGGTCAGTATTTTAGGGCGGCTGATACTGATTCGCTGCGTCAGATCTATCATCAGATCGATATGCTCGAAAAGACTAAGAGCGAGGAAAAAGGCTATAAGCTCTATGAGCCCACGTTCGGTTTTTTTGTGATTGCGGCCCTGCTTTTATTGGCCTTGGAAATCATTTTAACCAATAGTTTGTTTTTGAAGATACCATGAACTTTGCCAACCCCCAAGCTTGGGTATTATTGTGGCTATTGCCTTTGATCGCTCTAGCCCTGCATTTGTTTTATCAATACCGTCATCAGATGATGTCGCGTTTTATTCAAACTCATTTGCTTGATGAATTAGCTGAAGGTTTTAGTTTAAAGCGCTTACGACTCAAAGCCGTATTCCTGATGGCAGCTTTTGTATTGATGGTCGCGGCATTAAGCCGGCCCCAATGGGGATATCATATGCGTGAAGTCAAACGTAATGGTTTAGATATTATGATAACGGTCGATGTGTCTAAAAGCATGCTGACACAGGATGTTAAGCCGTCCCGGCTTGAGAGAACCAAGCTTGCTGTCAAGGACTTGATCATGAAATTGGATGGTTCGGACCATATAGGTTTGATCGCTTTTGCGGGTGACGCGATGGTGATGTGTCCTTTAACGTATGATTATAACGGTTTTTTATTAAGCCTTGATGACCTAAGCGTTGATTCTATTCCCCGTGCCGGCACAAATCTTTCTGGGGCCATTGATGAAAGTGTTAAGGCGTATGAAGGAAGGGTTGATTCTGATAAGGCGGTGATTTTAGTGACAGATGGAGAAGAAGAAGAGGGCAATGCCTTGAATGCCGCCCGCAAGGCCCATGACAAGGGTGTGCGCATATATACAGTGGGGGTCGGCACGCAGGAAGGGGATTTGATCCAGGTGACCAATGCTGACGGACAGACAGAATTCCTCAAAGATTCTGACGGCAATGTGGTCAAGTCCCATTTAAATGAAAATTTATTACAGCAGATCGCCTATATCACAGGTGGTGCGTATGTCCGAAGTGCGGGGGCAGAATTTGGGCTGGATTATTTATATGAACGCCAATTATCAAAACTAAAGAAGCACGATATGCAGGAAAAAATGGCCAAGCTTTATGATGAGCGTTTTCAGTGGCCTTTAACTTTGGCATTTGTATTTTTATTAGCAGAAACTTTGATTTCAACTAGGAGAAGAAATGTCTTGCGGTAAAAGGGAATGGAAGAATATAGTTTTTCACGGCCGGCGCATGACCCCCATCCCCACAAGCTCGGCGCTTCGGGGGTATAGTTATAAGCACCCCCTGTGCGCCTGTGGGGTAGCTGGCCTTAGAAAAACTATATTCTTCCATTCCCTTTTAGCTACATTCATGATGCTTCCTTTTTTGGCTTGGGCTTCAGTTGAAGGTGATGTCAACAAAGCCAATGATCTTTACAAGCAAGGCAAGTTTGATGACTCTTTAAAATTTTATCAAGAGGCCCTGGACCATGATGCAAAGTCGCCTGTTATTCCGTATGATTTGGGCACGGCCTTATACAAAAAAGGTGACTATGTGAAAGCCCGTGAATATTTACAAAAAGCCGCAGATGATAAAAGCTTGAAAGTGAAAACTCAAGCGGAATATAATTTAGGTAATGTTCTTTACAAAACAGGAATACAAAAAGAGAATACTAATGTAGATGAAGCGATTTCGAATTTAGAGGACGCTTTGGGGCATTATGGACAGGCTTTAGCGCAAGAGCCTCAAGATCAGGACGCTAAATCTAATGAAGATTTCGTTAAAAAAGAGATCGAGCGTTTAAAGAAGAAAAAGCAAGAACAGCAGAAACAGAACCAACAACAGCAAAAACAGAACAAACAACAGCAACAAGATCAAAAACAGCAACAGCAAGATCAGCAGAAGCAGCCCCAGCAAAAGCAAGATCAAAAGAACCAAGAGAAGGACCAACAAAAGCAAGACCAGAAGCAACAAGAGAAGGACCAGCAAAAACAAAACGATCAGCAGAACCAACAAAGCCAACAAGATCAACAGAAACAACAAGATCAACAGAAACAACAAGATCAACAGAAACAACAAGATCAACAAAACCAACAAGATCAGCAAAAACAACAAGATCAGCAGAAGCAACAGGACCAGCAAAAACAGCAGGACCAGCAGAATCAGCAGGAGAGTCAAAAAGACCTTGATCGTAAAGAAGCCCAAGATCTTTTAAAAGAATACCAGGACAATGAAGAGCCTAAAAAGCTTTTAAATTTTGCGCCAAAAAAAATAGACGACCGCCCTGTGCTTAAGGATTGGTAATATGCAAGTGTCATTGCGAGCTCTCGTACCAGTGTCATTGCGAGCGAAGCGAAGCAATCTTTTCCTTTGTCTTTTGATGCTTCTGTCTTCAACCGGCACCTTAAAAGCTGACACTGTCAGCTTTGAGGCGAGTGTCAATTCTTCCAGAATTTCTTTAAGCGAAGTCCTGCAGTTGAACTTGACCGTGACCGGACTTAAGGACAATATTGACCCCATCAGCCTTCCTGTTCTTGACGGTTTTTCAGCCAAATATCTTGGACCTTCGACCCGGGTGTCGATCGTGAATGGTGATTATCACAGCGAACGGTCTTTTGTTTATGACCTGTTTCCCAACAAAGTAGGCCATTTCCAAATTCCGCCTATCAGCGCCACCATTGCAGGGCAGACCTATGTGACCAAACCTATTGATATTGAGGTCGTCGCGGACTCCGCTGGGGCTCAGGCACCTGCACCCCAACAAGCCCAAGATCAAGCCCCCAGCATCCAGAGCCTAAAAGACAAGATTTTGATCCTAGTTTCTTTAGAGAAAGAAGAAGTTTATTTGAATGAGCGTGTGCCGTTGAGCGTCAAACTTCTTGTTAACGATGTGCCCATACGGGACATTCAATTCCCTCAATTTGACAAGCAAGGCTTTGCGGTTGATGATTTTCAAAAGCCTCAGCAATATTCGCAGGTGCTCAACGGGGTCAAATATGATGCAGTGGAATTTAAGTCATATATTTATCCTACCCATTTAGGGGATGTTCCCATCGGGCCTTTTCAAATTGCCGGTAATGTTGTTTATAAAAACGGCAATAACAATCCTTTTAATCAGGACATGAATCCTTTCGGAGGCGGTCTTTTTAAAGATTTTTTTGATTCCTATGCCACCCGTCCTGTGACCGTGACTTCCCGGCCGTTACCTATGCATGTTAGGGCCTTGCCGCAGGAAGGCCGTCCGCGGGATTTTTCCGGGGCTGTCGGCCAGTTTGATTTTCAGGCGAGTGTTTCTCCGTTACAGGTCAAGGCCGGAGATCCGATAACCTTAAAGATGTCTCTCAAAGGCAACGGCAATTTTAAGAGTGTGACAATGCCTGTCTTTCAAGGCGCTGGCTTTAAAACGTATGAGCCTAAGATAAAGGACCAAGCAGATGAAAAAACAGCAGAGGAAGTGATCATTCCCACCTCAGCCCAAGTCACCCAAGTGCCTGCCTTGCATTTTTCTTATTTTGATACATCCCTTAAAGATTACAAAACGATCACTCAGGGTCCTTTTGCCATTCAAGTCATGCCTAACGCTCCTGATGAAGGGTTTAAAGCAGTTGGTTTTTCTGATGTCAGCCGGGAGCCGGCAACCTTGCATATAGACCAGTTTTCTTTTGGGAAAATGTTCCATACGATCCGCAAGGGTTTAAGCAAGCTATGCAAATCAATAGGTTTTTGGCTGACACTAGGATTGATTATTGTAGGAGGAGGGTCTTATTTTTTGTGGCGGCGTTTTCAGGAACGCCTTGAAAATGATCCCGCGTTTGCCCGCAGGCTTAAGGCCTATACGGAAGCTAAACAAACCTTACGTATGGCGCAGGGTTATATTTCGACCGGTAAGTCTAAGGATTTCTACACGCTTTTATCAAGGGCCATCCGCGAATATCTGGCCAATAAATGGCATCAATCGCCGGCAAGTTTAAGTATTGAGGAAATACTAAAACAGCTTAAATCCGCAGGGATTGATGAAACTCACATCGAAGGGGCAAAAAATATCCTAACCACAAGTGATCTGGTCTGTTTTGCGGGCGCAAACCGCGATGCCAGCCAGATGCAATCCGACCTTTCTTTGACCCAAAACCTGATCAATCATTTGCATATCTCATTGCGAGCCCCGAAGGGGCGAAGCAATCTTTTATCTCTATTTTTCTCCATCAGTCTTCTTTTAACTGCCACCGCTTGGGCAGATCTGCCTTGGGTCAAACAGCAGAGTTCAGCGTTTTCCGGTGAGGGGGTCTGGTTCGGTGCCGCGATGTCCGCTGACGGGAGTCGTTTGATACTGTTGGATGTGTATAATGGTTTGTATATCTCAACTAATGGAGGAGCCAGTTGGAGTCAGTATAATCCCAGTACATATCATTATACATATTGGCGTGCTGTTCCTGCTATGTCTAGCGACGGTAGTCATGTGATGGCGGGGAGTTATCAATATCATGGAAGATTATATCTTTCGGTCAATGGTGGTGTGATTTGGAGTGAAACCCGGCCAGCAGGTGATAATGATCTAAATTGGAGTGTGACTGCCATGTCGGGTGACGCAAGTCATTTGCTGGCTGGAGTAGGTAGTTTGTCAGGACGTTTATATCTATCGAGCGATGGGGGAGCTCACTGGGTTGAGATCCAGCCTGATGGGAATAACGATGAAAATTGGAATACGGCCGCCATCTCCAGTGATGGAAGTCATTTGATCGTAGGTGAATATAACAATGGCACGACTAATCGGGGACGTTTGTTTTTTTCGAAAGATGGAGGTGCTACTTGGTCTGAAACTCAGCCGGCAGGTGCTACGGAACAATATTGGAAGTTTGTAACCACTTCCAGTGATGGCAGTCATTTTATGGCTGGAATTAATGGTGGGCAAATATATACCGGTGTTTTGTCCGGTGGGATCATCTCATGGACCGGAGGTGTCAGTAGGGGTTGGTATGTTGGCGCCAGTTCCAGTGACGAGAGTTATTTGCTGGCGGGAGTATATGTTGGACGTCTGTATTATTCAACCAATGGGACTGCCGGGACTCCGACTTGGACTGAAACTCGACCCGCAGGGGCTAATAATTATGTATGGAATGCAGGATCTATAAGTAGTGACGGGACTCATATGATGGCAGGGATTCAGGGGGGCGAGGTGTTTATTTCGACAAATGGGGCAACGAGTTGGAGTGAAACTAAGCCTCAAATAGATCAAAATTGGGATACTGTTGCCAGCTCTCGTGACGGAAAATATTTGATGGCCGGGCATGACAGGCATTTGTATCATTCAGTCGACGGAGGATCAACTTGGAGCGAAAATCAGCCAGCGGGAAATTTGAATAGATATTGGTATTTGACCGCCAGTTCCGGGGATGGGACAATTTTGTTAGCAGGAGTGGCAGGGGCACGATTATATCTTTCGACCAATGGCACTGTTTCAACTCCCACTTGGGCGACAACTAATCCCGTCACTTCAGGGGGTGTGAATAGATCTTGGTATACAGGCGCTATATCCCGCGATGGCAGTCATGTGATTGTGGGAAGCTATAGCAACACCGGACGTTTATGGGTTGGGGTTGTAAACGCAGGGACGATCACATGGTCTGAGGCTGGTACAGCGGCAATTGGTCTTCACAGAGACTGGCAGACAACTGCCATTTCCAGTGACGGAACCTATGTGATGGCAGGGAATTATCTTGATAGTAACTATTACGCAGGACGGCTATATGTTGGCGTTTTAAGCGGCGGGGTTTATAGTTGGAACGAGAAACAACCGGCAGGAAATTTGGATGTGGACTGGGTTGTGACAGCCATGTCCGCTGACGGGAGTCATATGATGGCCGCAACAATACCCGACAGTAATGGTGATCCGGGGGGCTTATATCTCTCGTATGATGGGGGCACGACTTGGTCAAGCCCCACTGATCTGTGGATAGTAAATAGTGATCAATATTGGCAGATAGGTTTTATGTCCAGTGACGGAAATTATATTGTTGTAGGAGATGATTCAAGTTTGTATGAGTCGACAGACGCAGGTATCACATGGAGACCCCTCAATTTCCCGGCAGATGTTAGCTATAATGGTTATTCTCTTAATGCTGTTGCCGGTTCCAGCGACGCTAGCCATTTGATAGCGGCATCAAATGGTATTGGTTTATATGTCTCCGCCGTCGGCGGAAAAGCCTCCAATCTAACTCAAGTCCAAAATCTAACACAGGTGACGTTTTAGGTTGTCATATCGTCATTCGCGATGAATTTTAAGATGTCTTAAGGTCCTTCGCTTTGCTCAGGACGACGAAAATAAAGGTGACGGGCGTATTTATTATTAAGACGTCTTAAGGTCCTTCGCTTTGCTCAGGACGACGGGTACAGGATTACGGATTAATATGCCAATTCGTTGAGGACTATATGTGCCGCGCGTAGGCTGGCTCCGGGCTCGCCTAAGGATGTTTTAACTGCGGCTAATTCATTAACGATTTGTTTATTATTTAAAGCATTTTCTACAGCACGGGCGATTGTCTCGGGCTTGGCATCATTTTGGATCAGTTCTTCCGCCACTTTTTTTCCGGCTACAATATTGACCAAACCAATATAAGGAATTTTGATCACAGCTTTTGCTATTGCATAGGTCAGCCAAGAGGTCTTATAAATGATGACCATGGGTTTAAGGAGCAATGCGGTTTCTAAAGTGGCGGTGCCTGAGGCCACCATGGCGGCATCCATGGCATTGATACCGTCATAAGTTGTTCCGTCGTAGATTTTTATAGGAAGGTCTTTTAATGCAGTGTCATTGCGAGTCCCGAAGGGGCGAAGCAATCTTTTAAGTGACCGTCCCATTAGCACAGATTCAATAAATTTTAACGGGATGGTCGATGCTTTAAGCAAAACGAACTGGCGGTCATGGTCTTGTTCGAAAAGCTTTTGGGCCGCTTCCAGCATACAGGGCAGATGGCGTTCGACTTCTTTAGCGCGCGAACCGGGCATAAGTCCTATGGTCGTTTTACCCTCGGATAAGCCAATGTTTCTTAAAACCTCTGACGGTGTTTTGCTGACTACGATTTCATCAACTAATGGATGTCCGACATAATCGACCTTCATGCCGTATTTGGTGTAAGTTTCCTGTTCAAAAGGGAATAACACGATCATGCGGTTAACCAATTCTTTGATCTTTTTGACCCGTGCCTCTTTCCAAGCCCATACCTGCGGGGATATATAGTAGATGATCTTGATGCCGCGTTTTTTTATTTCACGGGCCAAGCGCAAATTAAAACCCGGATAATCGACGAGGATGACGGCGTCAGGGTGGGTGGTATCGATTTGGACTAACGCCTGATCAAAAACTTTTTTGATGCGGCCTAAATTTTTAAGCACTTCGACAAAGCCGATAACTGCAAGTTCGGTGATATCCGTAAAACATTCAACTCCGGCTTGGCGCATATGCGCACCGCCGATCCCGCTTAAACGCAGGGATGGCTGAAGCTGTTTTAAAGCGCGAGCCAGACCGGCCGCGCGCATATCACCGGACGCTTCACCAGCTATGACCATTAAATGATAATTTTTCATAAATGAGACACCCTTACGGATTCGAAGCAATAGGGGATATCAATCATGATATGCTTTGTCGGTGTTCCCATATTTTTTGGTTGATATCCAAAGCCACCTTGAGGGCTTCCCGGCCTTCGACTCCGGAGACTTTGGGCTTAAGGTTGTCACGAACACAGTCGAGAAAGTGTTCAAGTTCTTTTTTGAGGGGTTCTTCTTTTTCAATGGGGATGCCGCGTTTGTGGATGCCGCGTTCATCCTTGGTGAACATATTGGCTTCCTGCTTGGCATAGTCGAGCGAGATGTAGGCGTTTTTGGTGAACATCCGTATTTTTCGGGTGACTTCCGGTGAGATCCTGCTGGCGGTCACATTACACACACAGCCGTTGGCAAAGGTCAAGCGCGCATTGGCAATATCTTCCTTGTCTGTCAAAACATTGATCCCCACCGCCTGAATGTCTTTTAAAGGGGATTTCACTAATCCCAGAATAATATCGATATCATGGATCATCAAGTCCATGACAACCCCGATATCGAGCGAACGGTTGGGGAACATATTCAAGCGGTGGCATTCGATAAATAAGGGGTTTTGGGCAATGGGTTCGATCGTCGTAAAGGCGCTGTTAAAGCGTTCCACATGTCCGACTTGTAGTTTGAGATTATTTTGTGCGGCCAAAGCGATCAGCTGATCTGCTTCCTTTAAACTATAGGTGATAGGTTTTTCCACGAAGGTGTGCACGCCTTTCTTAAGGAAGAAGGAGGCGATCTCGGCATGGGTCACGGTCGGGGTGCAGACGCTTACAGCTTCGATATTTCCGGAAAGTTCCTGATAATCACCGACAACAGGCAAATGGTATTGACGGCCTAAGGATTTGGCATGCTCAAGGTTTTGGTCACAAATGGCTGTGATATTGGCTTTGTTTTTTAGGGCATGCAGGCACTTTAAATGGCGCTGGCCTAAGAAACCGCAACCGATAAGCGCGATGTTGATCTTTTTCATAACATCAACAATAACAAAGCCCTCGACAAAAGTCAAACACCATGCTAAATTACGTTTTCTTTAAATTAGGGGTAACAGAGAGATGAAAAACTATTTTAAAATGCTGCGCTTTCTCAAAGGCCATGAGGGGCGTTTTGGGCTTGCCATTATTTTTATCATACTCTCCTCGATGTTTGAAGGCGTCCAGCTGTCTTTCATATTGCCGGTGGTTGACCGTATTTTTGAAAATAAACCGATCGTCATCCCTAATAAAATCCCTTTATTTCTTGCCCATTTTATAGACCGTCTTAACAGCATGGATGTTCAAACCCTGTTTTGGATGACTCCGCTGTGCTTTATACTGCTTTTTACCATCAAACAAGTGGTCTCGTTTTTTTCGGAATATTTAATGAATGATATCGCGCAGGGTGTCATGCGCGATGTGCGCTCCAAGCTTTTTGAGCGCATACAGACCTTGTCTTTGGATTATTTTTCACGCAAGCGCACCGGCGAGTTGGTGTCCCGTATTACCAATGATGTGGGCACCATCGAAAACGCGATTTCCTACGCGATCACGGATTTGTTCAAACAGCCTTTTTTAATTTTAGTTTTTTTAGTGATTTCCTTCCTGATGAATACCAAGGGTACCCTCATCGTATTTTTGATGTTTCCTTTGATCGGCTGGCCCATGATGCTGATCAACAAGAAACTGCGTAAAATCGCGAAAAATACGCAGGAAAAGATGGCGGACATCAATTCGCTGTTGATGGAGACAATATCAGGTGTGCGCATACTTAAGGCTTTTGGGACGGAAAAATATGAAATCAAGCGATTCTGGCAGCAAAACTATGATTACTACAAATTGCGCATGAAATCCATCCGTAACATGGTCTTAATGGGGCCTATTACCGAGATGGTGGGGGCCTTTTGCGGGATGGCGATCCTTTTGATTCTGGGCAAAGATGTTTTAAAGGGCCATTTGTCTTTTGGTGTTTTTCTGCTTTCCATGATCTCTATCACATCGGTCCTGCGTCCGATCAAACGGATGGCTAATGTTGTAACCATTATTCAGCAGGCCTTGGTTGCCAATAAACGTATTTATGAGGTTTTAGAGACCAAGCCTACGGTTGTCGAGAAAACGGACGCTGTTGAGCTGGAAACCTTTAAAGAAAAAATAGAGATCAAGGATGTTTCATTCCATTATGATGCCGCCTCAGGGGATGTTTTGCAGGGCATTAATTTGTCGATCAACAAAGGGGAATTGGTTGCCATTGTGGGGCCTACGGGATCGGGTAAATCGACCTTGGTTAATTTGATTCCCCGTTTTTATGATGTAGCCCAAGGGCATATTTTATTTGACGGGGTGGATGTCAGGGATGTTCTTTTTAAATCTTTGCGCGGTCAGGTTGGTATCGTGACCCAAGAGGCAATTCTATTTAACGATTCTGTCAAAAATAATATTGCCTACGGGACTTTTGATGTGACCATGGAGCAGATCGAGGATGTGGCCAGAATGGCCTTTGCCCATAATTTCATTGAGAAAATGCCGAAAGGCTATGAAACGTTCGTCGGGGACCGTGGATTCAGGCTTTCAGGCGGAGAAAAGCAGCGTTTGACGATCGCACGGGCCATTTTAAAGAACCCGCCGATTTTGATATTGGATGAGGCCACCTCACAGCTTGATTCCGAGTCAGAAAAATTCGTGCAGGAAGCTTTGGACAAACTGATGCAGGGGCGTACCGTTATTGCCATTGCCCATCGTTTGTCAACCATCATGAAGGCGGATAAAATTGTAGTTTTGGAAGCCGGTAAAATTGTCGGAATAGGCAAACACGATGATCTGCTTTTTACCACACCCCTTTATCGCAGACTTTATGAAAATCAGTTCAGGCCTAGCAGTCCTGTATAAAATCATCCCAAAATTTAAAATTTTATTGCAAATATCAGAGTCTTTGTTATAGTAAATGTTCAATTTAACCCAAATGGCCGCCTTTGAGGGCATGAGGCTTAAATCAAAGGCAGGTTAAAACTAAAAGTCTCGCTTTGACCTGGGGTTTGGACCATCTGCCAGCGAGATACAGAAGAGAGGAAGTAAAATTTATGGCAACAGAATTGATCAAGCAGTTACTGGAAGCAGGTGTTCACTTCGGTCATCAAAGCCGCCGCTGGAATCCCAAAATGAAAAGATTTATTTTTGGGGAACGCGGCGGCATTTATATTATTGACCTTGAAAAAACTGTGGAGAGGCTTAGTGCCGCGCGCGATGCCATCCGTGATATCGCGGCCCGCGGAGGCAAGATCCTTTTTGTGGGCACTAAAAAACAGGCCCAGCAGGTCATCGAAGAAGAAGCCATCCGCTGCGGCATGTTTTATGTCAAAAACCGCTGGATGGGCGGGCTATTGACTAATCTTGAAACCGTCAAAAAATCAGTCCGAAAATTAATCGATATTGAAAAGATGGAAACTAACGGCACGGTAGGGCGTCTGACTAAGAAAGAAGCTTCACTGTTGATGAAAGAAAAAGACCGTTTGATCCGTGATCTGGGTGGTATTCGCGATATGGCCGTTCCTCCTCAGGCAATTTTTATTGTGGATACCAAGAAAGAAGAGATTGCCGTAGCAGAAGCCAATCGTCTGGGAATTCCGGTCATAGGCTTGATCGATACGAATTCAGATCCGGAGTTGATCCAATATCCTATTCCGGGCAATGATGACGCCGTCAAGGCTATTAAATTTATTACCGGCCTTATTGTTGACAGCATCATTGAGGGCCGTCAGGAATTTTTGGCGGGAAAGAAAGTACAAAAAGAAGCTCAAGTGCAGGAAGTAGCGGCTTAATTGACATTGAACGAAACGTTCAATGTCATCCTGAGGCAACGGCCGAGGGAACTTAATTTAGAATTATAGAATTGGAGAAATAAGAAATGATGGCAACGACAGCGGATGATATTAAACGCCTTCGGGAAGAAACGTCCTGCGGTGTTATTGATTGCAAAAAAGCGCTCGAAGAAGCTCAGGGCGACTTTAATAAAGCCAAAGAATTTTTGCGTAAACGGGGATTAGAGATGGCCGCTAAAAAAAGCGACCGCCTGGCTCGCGAAGGCAGGGTTGAGTCCTATATCCATAACGGCAATAAAATCGGAGTAGTAGTTGAAGTTAACTGTGAAACCGATTTTGTGGCCCGAAGTGAAGATTTTTGCAAATTTACGAAAGATGTGGCATTGCATATCGCCGCATTAAGTCCCAAGTATATAAGAAAAGAGGATGTCCCGGCTGATATATTGGCTAAGGAATCGGACAAAGAGGCTTTTTATAAAGCCCATTGTTTGTTAGCTCAGGCGTATGTCAAGGACCCCGGTAAAAATGTACAGGACTTGTTAAATGAGCTGATCGCGAAGATAGGCGAAAATATTATGGTAGGGCGTTTTGTGCGTTATAAAGTAGGGGAATAAACTGTTGAATAAAGCGCCGGTTTTTAAAAGAGTATTACTGAAATTAAGCGGAGAGGCCCTGCTCGGGCGCCTGCAGCACGGCATCGACGTTGAAATGTGTGCATCCCTGGCCCGTGAGATCAAAGAAGTGCATGAGGCCGGGGTTGAGATGTCCTTGGTCGTGGGCGGTGGGAATATTTTTCGCGGGCAGGTCGAATCCAAACGTTTTGGGCTGGATCGTTCCGTGGCTGATTATATGGGGATGCTGGCCACTGTCCTTAACGGTTTAGCTTTACAAAACGCTCTGGAGAAGATCAATGTGCAGACAAGGGTCATGACGGCCATTCAAATGCACGCGATTGCCGAGCCTTATATCCTGCGCCGGGCCATACGCCATTTAGAGAAGCGCCGTGTGATCATTTTTGTTGCCGGTACCGGCAACCCCTATTTTACGACCGATACGGCAGCGGCTTTACGCGCCACTGAGATCGGATGCGATGTGATCATGAAAGCCACCAAGGTGGATGGTGTTTATTCCGCGGATCCTGTGAAATTTAAAGATGCTAAAAAATTTAAGAGTCTGAAATTCATTGATGTATTAAAGAAAGATCTGAAGGTTATGGACGCGACTGCCATTAGCATGTGTATGGATAATAGTCTGCCGATTATTGTTTTCAATCTTCTGCAGCCGGGTAATATTAAAAAAGCTATTTACGGTGAAAATATCGGTACGATTGTCCGTTAATTCAAGTTTTTTGTATTTTAGGAGGTTACTATGACCGCCAAAGAGATTTTAAAAGAGACTGAAGGCAAAATGAAGAAGACCATGGAAACGGTCTACCGCGAGTTTTCGGAAGTGCGTACCGGCCGCGCTCAACCTGCTTTGATCGAGGACATGCACATCAATTATTATGAAACTTCAACTCCTATCAAGCAGCTGGCCGCAGTTTCTTCTCCGGACCCCCGACAGATTGTGATCCAGCCCTGGGATGCCAACGCGATTAAAGATATTGAAGCGGCCATTTCTAGTTCTAAATTGGGCATTACGCCGACTAATGACGGCAAAATCATTCGTTTGGTTTTTCCGGCTTTATCAACCGAACGCCGGGAAGAGTTTATTAAGGTATGCAAGGACATGTCCGAACGCGGCCGCGTCACTCTGCGTTCAATCCGCCGCGATGCCAATGAAAAGATCAAAAAAATGCAAGGTGAAGGTCACGTCAGTGAAGATGAGAAGTTCAAGGGAGAAGAAGAAGTCCAGAAGATGACGGACCGTTTTATTAAAGAAATTGATGCTCTGCTAGAGCGAAAAAGCAAAGAGTTGCGCGAAGTTTGAGACCGACTAGCTCACCCTGGTAGAGCACTACACTTTTAATGTAGGGGTACCGCGTTCGAGTCGCGGGTCGGTCATTTTTTTAAAACCGCCTTGGATCTTTTTAAAAGATGGGCGGGTGGCGGAATGGCAGACGCGCATGCCTTAGGAGCATGTGGGGAAACCCGTGGAGGTTCAAGTCCTCTCCCGCCCACTAGTGTTCTTTAAATGTTTCATGGGATGCGGCGGTAATTCAGTTGGTAGAATGCCACCTTGCCAAGGTGGATGTCATGGGTTCGAGCCCCATTCGCCGCTCCAATATAAAATTATATAGGCTTTTTAGCCAAACCGGATTTAATACTTTGTTGGAGAATTAAATGAAAATTAATGAATTTTTAAGTAATAAAGCAATTACCACAGATTTAAAATCATCAACAAAGTTGGATGTCGTTTCAGAAATGGTGACCTTGCTGGTTGACTGCGGTGATATTGAAAAAAAGAATAAAAATAAGATAGTCGAAAGCTTAATGGCCCGTGAGGCCTTAGGTTCAACCGCCATAGGTCAGGGAATTGCCATTCCGCATACCAAATCAGATACTGTGACGCAATTGATTTCGGCGCTGGCGGTTAGTAAAAAAGGCGTTGATTTTGATTCTCTCGACGGAGAGCCAGCATTTATTTTCTTTCTTTTAATAGCTCCTTCTGATTCTGCCGGTCCGCATTTAAAGGCCTTAGCTCGTGTTTCACGACTTCTAAAGGATAAATTTTTCCGCGATAGCCTCAAGAATACCAAAACCGCTAAAGATATTATGGATCTGGTCGTTCAGGAAGATTCACGCATCGGTTGACGGCGACTTACATGTCTCAAAATTTCTCTAAATGGCTTTATCCGGGTATTAAAGTCAAGCGCTGGGTGTTTGCTTCCCTTTTTGGCGTCTTGATCGTAGGTATCGGCGCTGTTTTTGCTGTCTACCCCTATCCTTTTGTCAGCGGTTTTGGCATTGTCATTATCCTCTGCGGGATCGTATTTATTGTCCTTGGGATGGGCAAGATGATTGTTTCGCTGATTACGCTTTTTTTGCCCCAGCGCGAAAGGGACATTGTTGATATTCTTTATCAGCGCCGGTATCTTGAACGAGGGCCTAAGATTGTGGCCATTGGAGGCGGACACGGATTATCACATTTATTGTTAGGCTTAAAGGAATATACGGCCAATTTGACAGCCATTGTCACGGTGGCTGACAGCGGGGGTTCTTCCGGGCGCTTGCGTGAGGAATTTAATATTGTGGCTCCCGGTGATATCCGCAATTGTCTGGTGGCTTTAGCCGACACCCCGGCACTGATGGGGGAACTTTTTCAATACCGTTTTTCCGAAGGGGACGGACTTAAAGGTCATAATTTTGGGAATTTATTTTTGACCGCCATGGTTCAGATCACCAAGGGTGATTTTAAAAAAGCTGTAGAGGAATCTAGCAAGGTTTTGGCGATCAGGGGCAAGGTGATCCCTTCGACCGTCCACAATGTGCATTTGGTGGCGGAGTATGCAGATGGTACAAGGACACAGGGAGAGGCGCTCATTCCCAAAGTCAATGCTCTGATTAAACGCTTATATTTGACTCCTGAAGATGCTGTCCCGACGGATGATGCTTTGACAGCCATCAGTCAGGCAGACATTATAGTCATGGGCCCCGGAAGTTTGTACACAAGCGTTTTACCTAACTTGATCATTAGAGGGATGACGGAAGCAATCAAGCGATCATTAGCCTATAAAATTTATGTCTGTAACGTGATGACCCAGCCCGGAGAGACGGATGGATTTTCGGCATCTGACCATGTGAGGGTTTTGCTTGAGCACACCTTTCCTCATTTGCTGGATGCTTGCCTCATCAATAATGCCGTGGTCAGTAATGAAGAAGCCTTAAGCCGTTATCATAAAGAGAATGCCTATCCTGTGGCGGCCGATAGCGAACGCATCAAGGCCTTAGGGGTAAAAGTTGTAGCCGCTGACCTTTTAAGTGTGGCTGATTATGTCCGTCACGATTCAAAGAAGTTAACTAAGGAATTGATCAGGCTGATTGAAACCCAGCGGGTCATCAAAAGATAGCATTGATATGAACAAGATTGAACGCGATGTGACCGTTACCAATAAAAAAGGCATGCATGCCCGTCCGGCGGCATTGTTTGTTGGTCTGGTTGAAAAATTTGGCGTGAGTGTGACCATAAGTAACGGCCATGAAACAGTCAACGGCAAGTCTATCATGGGGATTTTGATGCTGGGTGCGGCAGGCGGCTCAATATTGAAGTTAACCGTTGAGGGCCCTGCGGCCCAAGAGGCCATGGATGAATTTGAAAAATTTTTTAATAAACAGGAAGAAGAGTTAGGCCCATGAAAGAAATTGTTTTAAAAGGGATCCCTGCGGCCTCGGGCATTGCTTATGGTCCAGCCTTTATATTAGATAAGGGTGAGTTTATTGTGCCCAAACGCATCATTTCCTCTTTGGAAGTTGATTCAGAAATTGCCCGTTTCGAAGAAGCTGTTAACAATGCCAAGAAGGAAATTTTAGCCCTGAAGGCTAAGATCAACCAAAACATGAGGCCCGGACATGCGCAGATCTTTGATGCGCACCTTCTGGTTCTTGAAGACGCGCTATTGCTGGACCAGGTCACAGGCGCCATACGGGAGACCGAGCTATCCGCGGAATATGTGTTTTCAAGCGTCATTAAGAAATTTGTTGAAGCTTTTACTAAGATTCCTGATGAATATTTGCGCGAGCGTGCCACCGATGTCAACGATATCAGCAAGCGTGTTTTAAAATATTTGATGGATGAAAGCAAACTGCATGATCTAGACAGTCTTCAGGATGACCTGATTATCGTGGCCCATGATCTATCCCCTTCGGATGCGGTGAGTTTGTATAACAAAAAGATCAAAGGTTTCTTGACGGATATCGGAGGCCGGACCTCGCACACGGCCATTATTGCCAAGTCGCTGGGGGTCCCGGCGGTTGTTGGTTTAAAAGATGCCACCCTGCAGATCAACAATCAAGATGATGTTGTTATCGACGGAAAAAAAGGGCTTGTAATTATCAATCCCGGAGTGGAGACCAAAGAGCTTTACATTAAAGAGCAGCACAAGATCACGATTTCCTTAAAAAAACTTGATGATCTCAAAGACCTTCCGGCCGAAACCCTAGACGGTAAGAAAATTTCTCTGATGGCGAATTTGGAACTGTCTGAAGAAATATCAACGGTGCGCAAATATGGCGGTGAAGGGGTAGGCTTATACCGTACGGAATTCTTATACATGAATCGTCTTGATTTGCCTTCTGAAGAAGAGCAATATAAGGCTTATCGCAATGTTGCTGAGGCTGTCGCCCCGTTTGCGGTAACGATCAGGACCCTTGATCTAGGGGGGGATAAATTTATCTCCAGTGTGCAGATCCCTAAGGACATGTCCCCGTTTTTAGGATGCCGTGCCGTCCGTTTTTGTCTGGAACGGCCTGATATTTTTCAAATACAGCTGCGTGCTATTCTACGCGCCTCTGTACACGGACGAGTGTCGATGATGTATCCCATGATTTCGGGGTTAGCAGAATTGCGCCGGGCCAATGCTATTTTAGAGCAGGTCAAACACTCTTTACGCTCTGAAAATATTCCTTTTGATGAAAAGATAAAAGTCGGGATCATGATTGAAGTCCCGGCCGCTGTCATGACTGCCGAAGATCTGGCCCGTGAAACGGATTTTTTCTCGATCGGAACAAATGATTTGATCCAATATACCCTGGCTGTCGATCGCGTCAATGAAAAAACGGCGCATTTATATGAACCCGCTCATCCGGGGGTTTTGAAAATGATCCAAAAGACCATTGATGCCGCGCACAATGAGGGCATTCCTGTTGCCATTTGCGGGGAAGTGGCCTCTGACCCTCTGCTGGCTTTTTTGTTACTGGGGATGGGGATTGATGAGTTTAGCATGCCTGCGGCATTGATGCTCTCTGTCAAGAAAATGATCCGCTGCATCAAGTTTCAGGACGCGCAGCGGATTGCCTATGAAGCTCTTCAATTGACGACAGGCCAGGAAGTCGAAGAATTTATTGATCTTCAATTACATGCCCTGATGGAAGGGTATAAAGCAGGGGGATAAGAGATCTATGAAAGCGTTAATATTAGCTGCCGGTTACGGAACACGCTTAGCTTCGGTCATTCAGGATACGCCTAAGCCGTTGATCCCGGTCGGTCAGAGACCTTTGATCGATTATGTGGTTGATAAGCTTGGGGACATTAAACTTTTAACCGAAATCGTTGTTGTGACCAACAATAAATTTACCGGCCATTTTCAAAAATGGTCAGCCTCTCAAGCTAAAAAGTTACCCATACGGGTGGTCAATGACGGAACAAACACTCCTGAAGAGCGTTTAGGGTCGGTGGGTGACATTCGTTTTGTCTGGGCTCAAGAGTCTTCCCCGCAGGACTGGCTGATTATCGGAGGGGACAATCTATTTGACCAGGATATGTCTGTTTTTATGGATTTTGCCATTCAAAAAACTCCGGCTGTGAGTATTGGTGTTTTTGACATCAAGGATATCAGTGCCGCAACCAAGTTTGGGGTAGTAGGTTTAGACAACCATCAAAAGATCACCAGTTTTCAGGAGAAACCAAAGGATCCCGTTTCAAGTCATATCGCCATGTGCGTGTATTATTTTCCAAAACAGACGCTCGGCTTTTTAGGGGAATATTTAAGCCAATCCAAAGCGGTGGATGCGGCAGGCAGTTATATCCAATGGTTATCAGAAAATAAAACTGTTTATGGTTTTCAATTTTCCGGAAAATGGTATGATATCGGAAGTATTGAATCCCTGAATGAAGCTAGACGAGCATTTTCCAACAAATAGACAATATAGAAAGGTGGTTTTTGTGAAAGGACGTTATCTATTTACCTCTGAATCCGTTGGCAACGGCCATCCGGATAAGGTTTGTGATCAAATTTCTGACTCGGTTTTGGATGCTGTTTTTAAAGTTGATCCCAAGGGCCGTGTCGCCTGTGAGACATTTTGTTCCACAGGTTTAGTTATTGTCGGCGGGGAAATAACGACGACAACCTATGTGGATGTCCATAAGTTGGTCCGTCAGGTACTTCTGGATATTGGTTACAACCATCCCAAATATGGTTTTGATGCCAATACCTGTTCGATCTTAAACGCTATTAATAAACAGTCACCGGACATCTCCCAAGGGGTGGATACCGGCGGCGCGGGTGATCAGGGCATTATGTTTGGATATGCCTGTAATGAAACCCCCGAACTTATGCCGTTGGCGATCATGTTGGCCCATCGTTTGGTCCAGCGGGTTGAAGAGGTGCGTAAAAAAGGCATTCTGAAATATTTGGGACCTGATTGCAAGTCTCAGGTGACTATCGAATATGAAGATGACAAGCCGCTCAGGGTTGATGCGGTGGTTCTGGCCTGTCAGCATACCGAAGAAATTCTTGATCGGACCGGCAAGCGTATCACCGAACGCGCCAAGCAGGAGATTATTAAAGTCATAGCTCATCCGATCGTCGGAAAAATGATCGACAAGAAAACGAAATTTTACGTCAATGAAACCGGCAAGTTCGTTGTCGGAGGCCCGCAGTCTGATACCGGGGTCACCGGCCGCAAGATCATTGTAGACACCTACGGCGGTGTTGTTCCTCATGGAGGTGGCGCGTTCTCCGGCAAAGACCCCACTAAGGTGGATCGTTCCGCGGCTTACATGGCCCGTTATATTTGTAAGAATATCGTCGCGGCAGGGCTTGCCCGCAAGTGTATGCTGCAAGTCGGCTATGCCATAGGATTTCCCCAACCGGTGTCGGTAATGGTGGAGACCTATGGGACGGGTAAAGTTTCCGAACAGCATTTAGTGTCCTTAGTGCGTAAGCATTTTGATTTATCCCCGCGCGGGATCATTAGTACCTTGGATTTGCGCCGTCCGATTTATCTAAAGACAGCCTCCTACGGCCATTTCGGACGCCCCGGATTTTCATGGGAAAAAACAGATAAGGCTGAGGCCTTAAAGAAAGATGCGTAAAACTATGATTAAACCTATCAATAAACCGCCAGTCTCTGATTTTAAGGTCAAGGACTTAGGGTTAGCTCCATGGGGCCGCAAAGAAATTGAAATTGCTCAAACCGAAATGCCGGGGCTTATGGCCATCCGCAAGGAATATGAAGGCAAACAGCCTTTAAAGGGTGCTCGGATTGCCGGTTGCATTCATATGACCATTGAAACTGCGGTATTGATCGAAACCCTGATTAAATTAGGGGCACAGGTCCGCTGGTCATCCTGCAATATTTTTTCAACACAGGACCATGCAGCAGCCGCGATTGCCGCTGCCGGTATTCCGGTTTTTGCCTGGAAAGGTGAAAGTCTTGAAGAATATGACTGGTGTGTGGAGCAAACGATCCATTGGCCTGACGGTCAGGGGCCCAATATGCTTTTAGATGACGGAGGGGATTTGACCATTATGGTGCATGATAAATATCCCCAATACTTAAAAGACATCCATGGTCTTTCGGAAGAGACTACGACCGGGGTCCATCGTTTATATGAGATGACAAAGAAGGGGACATTAAAGGTACCGGCGATCAATGTCAATGATTCGGTGACAAAGTCGAAGTTTGACAATTTATACGGCTGCCGTGAGTCATTGATCGATGGTATCAAGCGCGCGACTGACCGCATGATCGCCGGAAAAGTGTGCGTTGTTGCCGGTTACGGGGATGTTGGGAAGGGTTGTGTCCAGTCTTTTAAAGGGCTTGGGGGGCGGGTTGTTGTCACAGAAATAGACCCCATCTGTGCTTTACAGGCGGCGATGGAGGGCTATCAAGTCATGCCTATGAATGATGCCGCTAAAATCGGCGACATTTTCGTCACCGCGACAGGCTGTGTTAATGTTATTACAGGCAAACATTTAGACATGATGAAAAGCGGGGCTATTGTCTGTAATATCGGTCATTTTGATTCAGAAATAGAGATCGCTTATTTGAACAAACGCAAAGATATTAAAAAAATACAGATCAAGCCTCAGGTCGATGAATATGTCTATCCAGATAAAAAGAAGATCATTGTTCTGGCCGAAGGCAGGCTGGTCAATTTGGGTTGTGCCATGGGCCATCCTTCATTTGTGATGAGCAATTCATTTACCAATCAGGTTTTAGCACAGATCGAGCTCTGGCAGAACGGTCGTAAATATGAAAATAAAGTTTACACACTGCCTAAATATCTGGATGAAAAAGTGGCGAGCCTCCATTTAGCCAAGGTCGGCGCCAAGCTTGACGTTTTGACTGCCGAACAGGCCAAATATCTAGGTGTGAAGCCCCAGGGGCCGTTTAAGCCGGACCATTACAGATATTAATTAGAATGGCTAATAAGATTAAAAAGATCGGAATTTTAACATCTGGCGGGGACGGGCCCGGCATGAATGCGGCCATACGTTCGGCGGTGCGCTATTCTTTGCATTTTGGCCTTGAAGTTGCCGGTATTATGCGCGGGTATCAGGGGCTTATGGAGAATGACATCATGCCTTTGAACCACCGCTCGGTATCTAATATTATCAACCGCGGCGGGACCATATTAAAAACCGCCCGTTCCAAAGAATTTGCGACAACCGATGGGGTGGCCCGTGCCGCGGATATATTACGCCGTAATAATATTGACGCTTTAGTGGCAATCGGAGGGGATGGCACTTACAAGGGTGCGAGTTGTTTATACGAAAATCATGGGATTGCGGTTGTTGGCCTGCCGGGGACGATCGACAATGATTTAAACGGCACAGACCAGACCATCGGCTGTTCGACGGCGATCAATACGGCCCTTGAATCCATTGACAAGATCCGTGATACAGCCCAGAGTATGGAGCGGATTTTTGTGGTGGAGGTCATGGGCAACAGGTCGGGATATATCGCCATGGAAGTAGCCCTTGCAGCCGGTGCGGAAGATGTTATAATACCCGAACGTTCTTTTGATTATGAGACCATGTATAAGGGAATTAAAGAAGGCAATGCCAAGGGCAAGATCAGCTGGATCATCGTTGTCGCTGAAGGAGCGGCCCGGGCTCAAGTGGTCGCAGAAAATATTACCAAGTCGATTGGTTTAGAGACCCGTTATGTGGTTTTAGGTCATGTGCAGCGGGGCGGCACACCCAGCGGTCAGGATAGAATATTATCGACACGATTAGGAGCGGCTGCGGTTGATCTATTGCTTAACGGTATATACGGTCGAGCAGTCGGTGTTTTGCAGGATAAAATCAATGTGGTCGAACTTAAAGACGCAACACGTCGTGTTCATGAGGACATGGGCCGGCGTTATGATTTATTAAAGATTTTAACATAAGAGGAGGGGCAAATGGCTGTCAATTTTGGTTTTGATGTGGATGCGGCAGTAAAGAAATTGGTCATGACCGATAATGTCAAGGAAAAAGAGATCTTAGCCAAGGAAATTCAGGCCAAAGCTAAGGACAAAGGAATATTTTTAGCCTCCATTCAGGATGTTTATATGGCGCGAGGGAAAGGTAAAGGTAAGAATTTCACCGTACCTGCCATGAATTTACGTTCATTAACTTATTATTTAGCCCGTGCCATATTTCGTACAGCCAAACGTCTTAATGCGGGAGCTTTTATTTTTGAAATTGCCAAGTCTGAAATGGGTTACACCAATCAGCCGCCGGTGGAATATTCTGCTGTTATTCTGGCAGCAGCTATTAAAGAAGGCTACAGCGGCCCGGTGTTTGTGCAGGCAGACCATTGTCAGATCAAAGCCACTGCTTATTTTGAAAATAAGGCCAAAGAAGTTGCTGGTCTGAAGGATTTAGTTGCGGATTGTGTTGCCGCCGGTTTCTATAATATTGATGTGGATTCCTCAACCACCGTAGTATTAGAACGCCCGACCTTAAATGAGCAGCAGAGGGATAATTTTGAAATTTGCGCTGAAATGACTAAATTTATCCGGGAGATACAGCCCAAAGGTCTTGAGATATCTGTTGGTGGGGAGATCGGTGAAGTCGGCCACAAAAACAGTACGGTCGAAGAATTAACGGCATTCATGGATGGTTACAATAGTTCGTTACCCAAAGGCTTGACGGGTTTAAGCAAGCTTTCCGTACAGACCGGCACCTCACACGGCGGGGTGGTATTACCCGACGGCACTATTGCCAGCGTGAAGGTGGATTTTGATACTTTAAAGGCTCTTTCCAAAGCAGGTCAGCAGAAATATGGATTAGGCGGCGCGGTACAGCATGGAGCTTCCACCTTGCCGGATGAAGCCTTTAACAAATTCCCGGAAATTAATACCATAGAGATCCACTTGGCGACCAATTTTCAAAACAAGATCTTAGACAGTAAATTATTCCCTAAAGATCTGTATGCCAAAATGGTTGAGTGGAGCAAGATCAACTGTGCCGGTGAACGCAAACCTAAGGACAGCGAAGAGCAATTTATATACAAAGCCCGTAAACGCGCATTAGGGCAATTTAAAAAGGATATTTACGGCCTGCCTGAAAATATCAAAGATGGTATAGCCGCGGAAATTGAAAAGAATTTTGAATTTTTATTTAAGCAGCTCAATGTCCAGGACACCAAAGATTTTGTAACTTCTATTATTAAACCCGTGCATGCAACGATCGGTTTGCGCCATGCACAGGCCCATTTAGACGGAGAAGGGGACGATTAAACAATTGTCGTCATTCTGAGGCGAAGGTCCTCAAACCGGACACTCACAGTTGTTCGCCGAAGAATCTTAATGAGCATTAAGCTTCGTTGCTCTGCTCAGGACGACAAATATAAAGGGACATATGGCTAAAATATTCTACGATAAAGATTGTAACATCGATGACATTAAGGATAAAACGATCGCGGTGGTCGGCTACGGCATTCAGGGCCGCGGCCAAGCCCTGAATTTGCGTGATAGCGGGTTAAAGGTGATTGTGGCGCAAAGGCCGGGCGGGGTCAATTATGACCGTGCCATCAAGGATGGTTTTAAACCCATGTCTGTTCAAGAAGCCGCGAAAATCGCGGATGTGATCATCATTTTAACGCAGGATCATTTACAGGCGGATATTTACAAAGATTCGATTAAGCCGTATTTGGCCCCGGGCAAGGCTTTGGCCTTTTCACACGGGTTTAATATCCATTTTAAATTCATAGTTCCTCCCAAAGACGTAGATGTCTTTATGATCGCGCCCAAAGGGCCGGGAGCATTGGTTCGCCGTCAGTTTGAAGAGGGGCGTGGAGTGCCGTGTTTGGTGGCGGTCGATCAGAATGCCACAGGCAAGGCTTTAAAAATCGCCTTGGCCTATGCCAAAGGTATCGGCGGTTCACGTGCGGGGATCATTCAGACGACCTTCAAAGAAGAAACTGAAACTGATTTGTTCGGCGAGCAAGCGGTTTTGTGCGGTGGGGCCAGCGAATTGATCAAGGCCGGTTTTGAAACCTTAGTCAAAGCCGGATACCAGCCGGAAATCGCGTATTTTGAATGTTGCCATGAATTGAAGTTGATCGTGGATTTGATCTATGAAGACGGTATCCAGGGCATGCGCAAACGCGTCTCTGATACGGCCGAATACGGCGATATGACGCGTGGTCCACGCATTGTCAATGAGAGAACCCGCCGTGAAATGCAGAAAATACTCAAAGAGATCCAAAAAGGTCAATTTGCCAAGGAATGGATGGCAGAAAACAAGAACGGCCGCAAGAATTTCCTTAAGATGCGAAAAGCCGGCGAAAAGCACCTCGTTGAAAAGGTAGGCGCTCGACTTCGGGCTATGATGAGCTGGATGAAAAAGTAAAACTGTTGATACCAATACGCATAAGTAGTATATAATCTAAGGGCGGCTCAACAGCCGCCCTTAATGTTTAATACGAAGATAAATTTAGCATTGTTTGTGTTGATTATTTATAGCATGGACGAAGGGATAGGGTTGTTGTTTTCAACTCACGGTCATTTTCTTAACGTCAAAAATTGCCTATTTTTTAGGTGTCTGAACAACTCGCCTTCAGCTTCTCTGGAAGCTTCAGGCTCGAACAAGTTCAGACATCCCTCGCCCTTCGGCTCGGGATTCCCTAAAAAACAGTCAATTTTTAACTAAAAATGACAGTGAGTTGAAAACAACAACCCTATCCCTTCTCCGATTACTATTGCAACATTTGTACGCGTCTATTTGGGTTTAAGTTGTAAGGGAATCCCGAGCCGAGGGGCGAGGGATGGCTGAACTTGTCTGAGCTCTTTATTTCCAGAGAAATAAAGAGCGAGTTGTTCAGCCACCGCGACAACATAAGATTTTTGCCGTGAATAAAATGACCGTGATCTTTAAAAAACAAATTAAACCCAAATAGCTGCTACTAAAGGGACAATTTTATAAAGGATAATTATATGAAAAACGACAAAGTTTTGATTTTCGATACAACTTTACGGGACGGAGAACAAGCGCCGGGTGCGACGATGAGCGCTGAAGAAAAGTTGGAAATTGCTTTCTCTTTGGAGCGTTTAGGGGTTGACATCATTGAGGCGGGTTTTCCTGTATCTTCCAAAGGGGATTTTGACTCGGTGCAAAATGTGGCCCGCCATCTGAAGAATTCATGTGTCTGCGGTTTGGCGCGTTCAATCACCAAGGACATTGATGCGGTGATTGATGCGATCAAGCCGGCCCGGCATAGGCGCATCCATATTTTTTTAGCCACGTCCAAGATCCACCTGCAGCATAAATTAAAAAAGAGCCAGGATGAGATTGTGAAAATGGCTGTCGAATCAGTCAAATATGCCCGCAAGCGTATAGACAATATTGAATTTTCACCTGAAGATGCTTCTCGTACCGAAAAGACATTTTTGTACCGCATCTTAGAAGAGGTCATCAAGGCGGGTGCTACCACAGTCAACATCCCCGACACGGTCGGTTACAGCACTCCGCGGGAATATGGGGCTGTGATTGCAGGGATCCGTAATAATGTTCCCAATATAGGCCGTTGTGTCATCTCAACCCATTGCCATGATGATTTGGGTTTAGGTGTCGCAAATTCGCTGAGCGGCGTCGAGAATGGGGCGCGTCAGGTGGAATGCACCATTAACGGTATCGGTGAGCGTGCGGGCAACGCCTCGATGGAAGAGGTTGTCATGGGCTTAAAAACCCGTTGGGATTTTTACGGCTTGTCGACTAATATCAATACAAAAGAATTTTACCGCGCATCACGCCTGGTTTCAAAAGCTTCGGGATTTATAGTTCCGCCCAACAAGGCCGTTGTTGGCGCCAATGCCTTTCGTCACGAGTCAGGTATACATCAGGATGGAGTTTTAAAGGAACGGCGCACCTATGAAATTATGAACCCTGAGGATGTGGGTGTTCCTTCTCATGAGGGGTTGGTGTTAGGCAAACATTCCGGTCGGCATGCTTTTATAGACCGTTTGAAAAGATTAGGCATTGTGCTGTCTGAAACAGATGTGGCTTTAGCCTTTGTCCGTTTTAAGGATTTGGCGGATAAAAAGAAAGAAGTTTATGACGAGGATTTGTGGGCGTTGATCGAAGATGAAGGTCATCGTACGCATGTGGCCTACACCCTTGTTGATTTGATTTCAACCAGCGGCTCAAATATAGCGCCCAGGGTCGTTGTCACCTTGCAGTATAAAGGGAAAAAACAAACCAAAGAATCAACCGGCGACGGTCCGGTGGATGCCTGTTATAAGGCCATTGAGTCTTTGACCCAATTAAAGGTCAACTTGCTCGACTACAGCATTAAATCGGTCACCCAAGGGAAAGATGCGTTGGGTGAGGTGACGGTAAAAACTTCTATTGACGGACAGGCGTTTATCGGCCGGGCCGCCACGACCGATATCATAGAGGCTTCTGCTAAAGCCTATATCAACGCGATTAATAAATTTATGGCTCAGCAAAATCTAAAAAGATGACGTACTACGAACCTCCGGCAATATATGGGATTATTGGGTGCCCTGTTCATCACAGCCTTTCGCCTGTGATGCAAAATGCCGCTTTTCAAGTCTTGGACGTCAATGCGGTTTATAAGTTGTTTCCGCTCTCTGACACCGATGAGCTCAAACTTTTTATGGAAGATTTGAAAGAAGAGAATAATCCTATTTTCGGGCTTAATGTCACAGTTCCGTATAAAGAAAAAGTGATCCCTTTTCTTAACAGCGTAGACCCGTTGGCCCAAAAAATAGGGGCGGTTAATACCATAGTGATTGACCACAATCGAAGAATGCACGGGTTTAATACCGACGGTCCCGGATTCTTGAGTCATTTGGAAGAATTGAAATTCGATCTTGATGGTAAAACTGTCGTAGTTTTAGGAGCAGGAGGCACGGCCCGTGCGATCATAAGCGTGTTATGCCTTTTACCGAAGGGGCCCGGACGAATTATAATCCATAACAGAACCCGTGCCCATGCCGAGGCTTTATTAGAAGAAATTACTAACAAGATGAAAACAAATATTGTTGCGATCGCCCCTGACCTTCAGGGCTTGAATATAGCATCAGCAGATCTCCTCATCAATACGACGAATGTAGGGATGAAGACAGGTGACCCGCTTTTAATTGATCCGGATTTAATACATGCCGACATGTTTGTGTATGATGTTATTTATAGTCCTTCTGAAACGGAATTCTTAAAAGCCGCACGCAGGCAGGGGGCAAGAACGGCCAACGGTTTAGGAATGTTATTTTATCAGGGGGTTTTGGCCTTAAGCCATTGGTCAGGTGAAGAGTTAGATGAGGATGTTAAGAAAATAATGAGAAAAACATTGGAGGATGCCAGCCATGGATTTTAACGTTTTGTCAGGTCTTTTTTTCTTTGTGGTCGGTTCCATCACAGGAAGTTTCCTTAATGTATGTATTGTTCGTCTTCCTGTAGAGAAATCCATCGTATTTCCGGGGTCACATTGTGTATCCTGCGCGGCGCCGATCAAGTGGTACGACAATATTCCTCTGATCAGCTGGATTGTTTTAAAAGGCCGCTGCCGGTCCTGTCAGGCTAGGATATCATTCCGGTACCTGTTGGTTGAGCTATTGACGGCTTTGACATTCTTATTTTTCTTTAAATATTATGGCTGGCAGCTTGTCTTGTTTCCCTATCTGGTCATGGTCAGCGGTTTTATTGTCGCGATTTTTGTTGATTTCGCTTTTCGCATCATTCCCGACGAGGTCTCGATAGGAGGCATGATTGCGGGCCTTATTTTCAGCTTTTTTATTCCACAACTGCATGGCTGTCATTCTGCGTTTTTGGGTGCCGGGTATTCTCTTGTAGGTATCTTAGTGGGGGGAGGCTCCATTTATCTGATGGGTGCTTTAGGAGATTTTGTTTTCAAAAAAGAAACCATGGGAGGCGGAGATGTCAAACTCGTAGGAATGGTAGGGGCCTTTATGGGTTGGAAACTGGCGCTGTTGACTTTCTTTTTAGCACCGTTTTTTGGGGCAGTTTATGGTATAATTGAAAAAATTCGTACCAAAGACAGCACGATCGCTTATGGGCCCTTTTTAATCATGGGGGCATTGGTCAGCTTATTCTGGGGGAATCAGATCATTAATTTTATTCTTACAGGAGGCATATACCATCTATGAAAAATATCCTATTTGTCTTGTTTCTGTTATTTAATTGTCCGGTGTCCTGGGCGACACCTCCCACCAGCATCACTCAGACTTATGATCTAGATAAAGCTTCTTTACATGTTGATGCTGTCCATCCGTCAGACCTTTTAGACAAGAGTTATGTGCGCATGATGACAGTGTCCCTAAATAACAAGCCCGTTCAAACATTTTATTATTATCGTCAGAAGGATCATGCGGGGTTTTCGGAGGATGTCTCGCTTAAGGCCAAAGTGGGTGATGTGATCAAGGTCGACCTGTTTTGTACACAGGGTGGCAGTTTATCGGATGAACTGACGGTCCCTGCGCCGGATAAAAAATAACCATAGGGGATAACACATGTTTTACTGTATTTTTGCTTTATTTTTAATATTTTCCGGCCCTGCATCAGCCCAGAATCTGGTTTCACCTCAGAGTGCCTCACTGGCTCAAAACACATTGATCCAGAGCATTAGCATAGAGGGGTTTCTTTTGCAGGATAAAAACAGGTTTTTCAAATTATTTAAACCTTACCGCAATAAAAATCTCTCTAAAGTTGAAATGGATGCGATCCTTCAAAAGGTCCAGGATATCTATGATCAGGAGGGCTACCAGCAACTGGTGTCTATTACTTATTCTGTAAAAAAACATCGGTTGGTTTTTATGGTTTCCCTGACATCATAATGAATAAGAATATTGTTCTGATTGGTTTTATGGGTTCGGGCAAATCCATGGTGGCTCAGGCTTTAAGTCAGCGGCTAAAGCGCGAATGTGTCGCGACAGACCATCTTATCGAAACGAGAGAAGGGCAGTCTATCGCCCGGATCTTTGAAAAAAAGGGACAATCCTATTTTCGTGATTTGGAACATCAGGTCATAGAAGAAATCAGTCAAAGATCGGAAATCGTTATCGACTGCGGCGGAGGAGTTGTCTTAAATCCAGAAAACTTGAAACTTTTAAAGACCAATGGTATTGTGTTTTATCTGCAAGCGTCCTTGGATGTGATCTATGCGCGTATCAGGAATGAAAGCCATCGACCATTGCTTTTGGTGCCCGACCCCCTTAGGGCTTTAGAGCAGCTCTATCAACAAAGACTCCCCCTGTACAATCAGGCCGACTATACCATTGATGCCAATGATGCATCAATTGAAGGCCCGATTGCCGAAATCCTCAAAAGAATATAACACACCATATGTGTTAAGGGGGGGGAATCATGACTGAACAAGAGGCGTTGCTTGTTTTAAATGCCGTACCTGATTTAGGGGCTATCCGGATCCGACGGCTTTTAGGATTTTTTAATAGTGCTTTGGGAGTTTTGCGGGCTTCTCTTGAAGAGTTGCAAGGATGCGGCATACTTGCCTTCCAGACTGCCGAAAATATATTCTACTTTTCTAAAGACAAATTCCTGCAAGACGAATATAATTTGATGCAACGCAAAGGGGTCGTTGTTCTGACCTGTGCTGATCAAAAATACCCGGTCTCTTTTAAAGAATTGGAAGATGCGCCGGCTGTTTTGTATGTCAAGGGTGATACGGAAGCCTTAAGTCAGATGTCAGTGGCGATCGTGGGCTCCAGAGCGGCAAGTTTTTATGGCTGCAGGTCCGCCAAGATATTTGCCGGGGCATTTGTTCGCTCGGGATTGATTGTTGTTTCAGGTTTGGCCCGCGGGATTGATACTGCCGCTCATCAGGGCAGTTTAGAGGCTGGCGGCAAAACTATTGCCGTGATCGGTTGTGGTTTTAACTATATGTACCCTAAGGAAAATTTATTGTTAATGGAGACGATCGCTCAACAAGGGGCCGTGGTTTCGGAATTTGCTTTTGCAACACCACCGTTAAAACAGAATTTTCCCTGGCGTAATAGGATCATCAGCGCCTTGAGCCGGGCGACTGTTGTCATTGAAGCCGGCAGGAAAAGCGGGGCCTTGATCACCGTTGATTATGCCATAGCCCAAAATAAGGACGTGTTTGTCATACCTTCTAATATCGATAATGAAACAGCCATGGGCAGTAATCAGTTGATCCAGGAAGGGGCCCGTATGGCTTTGCATCCTGATGATGTTTTATCCGCAATCAAACCGGGTTTTGTCCCGTTATCTTGCGATGATCGCCAACCATTGCTTTCTTTAACCGATGAACAGTTGAAAGTGTACCCCCATATTAAGAATCAGCCGGTGCATTTGGATCAACTGGTCAGACAATCAGGTTTGAATATCAGCAGTCTTATGAATATTACCTTAAGCCTTGTATTAAAACGCGTGATCAGGCAATTGCCCGGTCAATATTATGTAAGGAATGAGCATGCCTAAGATTTTAGTCATTGTTGAGTCGCCGGCCAAGGTAAAAACTATTAATAAGATTTTAGGGCCAAAATATAAAGTCACGGCTTCTATGGGGCATTTGATCGATCTGCCTAAATCGACCATAGGGGTCGATGTGGACCATGGCTTCGCCGCTAAATTTATTGTGGTGCGTGATAAACAGAAGACCCTTATCAAATTAAAAAAAGAAGCCAAGGGGGTGGACGAAATTTTTATAGCGACCGACCCTGACCGCGAAGGAGAGGCTATCGGCTGGAATTTAATACAGCATATTGGTCAGGGTAAAAAGGTGTGCCGGGTTGTATTCCATGAAATTACCAAGGATGCGGTCAAGAAGGCTTTTGCGCATCCTCGGGAATTTAACCGCAAACTGGTAGATGCCCAGAATGCCCGGCGGGTATTGGACCGTATTGTGGGTTATCAGATTAGCCCTTTACTGTGGAAAAAAGTCGGTTCACGTTTGAGTGCCGGCCGTGTACAGTCTGTTGCCCTGCGCTTGGTTGTTGAACGAGAGGAGGCGATCAGAAGTTTTGTTCCTCAGGAATATTGGCAAATTTCGGTTGATTTGCAAAAAAAGGGACTTCAGGAAATTTTGAATGCCAATCTGGAGCGTATTGACGGTGAAAAAATAGAACTTAAAAATGAGATATTGACCAATGATATCGTTCATGAAATTAAAAAAGAATCTTTTAAAATCAATGCCATTACCACCAAACAAGTCAAACGAAACGCTCCGCCGCCATTTATCACAAGTACCTTGCAGCAAGAGGCGTTCAGTAAGTTAGGGTTTAACACATCTAAAACTATGATGATTGCCCAACAGCTTTATGAAGGCGTTGAAATCGGTGATGAGGAGCCTGAAGGTTTGATCACGTATATGCGTACGGATTCCGTTAACATTGCCTTGGAGGCTATAGAAAAAGTTCGGGGATTGATCAAAAAAGAGTACGGCGCTGATTATTTACCCGCGGAGCCTAATCGTTTTAAATCTAAGAAAAGCGCTCAAGAAGCGCATGAGGCCATACGGCCCAGTGATGTTCATCGCAAACCTGCCGACGTCAAAAGATACTTAAGTGATGATCAATTTCAATTGTATGACCTTATTTGGAAGAGATTTATCAGCTGTCAGATGATGAATGCTGTTTTTGAGCAGACTAAGATCGAAATTCTAAGCGGGCGTTTTCAATGGGGTGTTTCAGGTTCTATTTTGGCTTTTCCCGGATATTTGGCGATTTATAAGGATCAGGAAGATCAGGACATTAAGCTTGATCCTTCTTTATATGCGCAGGGGGATAGCCTTCATTTAATTGCAATCAACCCCAGTCAGCATTTTACTAAACCTCCGGCAAGATACTCGGAAGCCAGTTTAGTCAAGGCCTTAGAAGAGCAAGGTATAGGACGGCCATCGACTTATGCCTCGATCATTCACACATTAGTCTACCGAAATTATGTGATGCGTGACCGTGGTTATTTTACAGCCACAGATTTGGGGATCAAGATTTGCCATTTGCTGGTAGAATATTTTAAGAAGATCATGGATATAGGTTTTACGGCAACCATGGAAGAGGAGTTAGACTCGATCGAAGACGGCACGAATGATTACGCCAAGGTGCTGGGTGATTTTTGGGGCCCTTTCAAGGAAGAATTAGATTTTGCTTCGGCCAATATTCAAAAGACCGAGGTGACTATAGAAAAACCGTGCCCCGAATGTGCCAGGCCCATGACGGTTAAATGGGGACGCCGGGGACGTTTTATCAGCTGTACGGGTTTCCCTGAATGTAAGCATGCCGAACCATTTACGACTGGTATCAAATGTCCTCAGGAAAACTGCACCGGAGAGCTTGTTGAGCGCCGTTCCCATCGTTCCGCTGTTTTTTACGGTTGCAGCCGTTATCCGGATTGCAAGTTTATAGCTAATAAACTGCCGTCTGTCAGCCAATGAACAGCAATCTGCGCTATTTGGATAAGTTTTTTACCTATCTTGAAGTAGAGAAAAATTATTCCAAACACACCGCTTTAAATTACCGTATTGATCTGGAAGAATTTATGGTATTTCTTGAAAAAACTTCCTTTGAAGATGTGCGCTACTCTGATTTACGCCGGTTTTTGGCACAGCTTAAGGGCCGCAACTTAAAACCTCGCACTCTGGCACGAAAACTTTCGAGCTTGCGTTCCTTTTTCAAATTTCTACAGCGCGAGAAAATCATTCAAGCCAACCCTGCCAAACTTCTTGTTACTCCCAAGTTGGATAAGCCCTTGCCTCATTTTATGAGTGAAGAGGAGGCTGTCATAATCATCGAAGCCCCTAACAATAAAAAATCAGCTTCTTTGCGTGACAGGGCTATTTTAGAAACTCTTTATTCGACAGGAATTCGGGTGAGCGAACTGGTGGGTCTTAATGTTGAGGATGTTGATTTTATAAGCAATATCATAAAAGTCATGGGTAAGGGAAAAAAAGAGCGTATGGTCCCTATAGGGGACAAAGCGTTAAATGCCCTAAAAGAGTATTTGGATCAATGTCAGAGGGACAACAAGTTTGTTTTTGTTAACAAAAACGGCACACGTTTAACCGACCGCAGTGTTCGTAACATCATTAACAAGTATATTCTGCAGCAGGCCGTAAGCCAGCACGTAAGTCCTCACATGTTCCGTCATTCCTTTGCCACACATCTTCTTAACCATGGCGCAGATTTACGTTCTGTACAGGAACTGTTAGGGCATGTTAATTTATCCACTACTCAAATTTATACTCACCTAACAACCGAAAAACTGAAAAAAGTCTACGATCAAGCCCATCCCCGAGCGTAATATATATAAAAGATTTAATTAGCATAGAATGAAGCGCATATAGTAGTTCGTTCAAACTCATATTGTTATTTAAATAACTAAACGTTATAATATTGAAATGTTTCTTTTGTATGATCTCCTTTTTTTAATTTACGCGATTCTTTACCTGCCCTATTTGCTGATAACCAACCGAGGATACGCAGGTTATGCCATTCGTTTTGGTTTTTTCCCCCCGTCGATACAAAAGCGGGTCAAGGGTATGGCCAATATATGGGTGCATGCGGTCAGTGTGGGCGAGGTGATGGTGGCGGAGGGGTTTATCGAGCAGTTAAGAAAGAAATTCCCTTCTTACCAGCTGGTCTTGACGGTGACGACCAAAACCGGTTATGCGCTGGCTCTCAAACGACTGCAGCATAGTGCGGTCGTTATCCCGTCGCCTTTGGATTTCAGTTTTGTCGCAGGAAGGTTTTCCGATCTTATCAATCCAAAGATATACATCGCGGCCGAAACAGAAATTTGGCCTAATCTTTACGTTCAATTATACCGCAAGCGTATTCCCATAGCGGTCATTAACGGTCGCATTTCGGATAAATCTTTTGATTGTTACAAGATTATCGGATTTATATTAAAAGGCGTTCTAAGCCGGGTTTCCGTTTGGTGTATGCAGACTCCTCAAGATGCGGGGAGGATCTTGGCCCTCGGAGCTGAAGCTTCACGGGTCTTTGTGACGGGTAATTTAAAGTTTGATGGTTTGACCCGGTTTTCGCAAGGATCATCCGGTCAATTAACAAGCGCACATGGAGAACTTTGGTGGGTCGCGGGCTCTACGCATCCGGGTGAAGAAGACATTGTGCTTGACGTCTATGCGAAAATTATAAAAGAAAACTCCAATTGGCGCTTAGTGATTGCTCCTCGTCATATTGAAAGGGCAGATAAAATCATAGAGCTGGCCACACATCGCGGATTTAAAGCGCTCAAATTTTCGCATATTCTCAATCACGGTGAAAAGAGAGATTTAGACAAAGCTGTTATAGTGGTCGATACCATCGGACATCTGCGCTCTTTATATGCAAAGGCTTCTTTGGTTTTTGTCGGGAAAACTTTACGGGTCGGAGGAGGGCAAAATATCATTGAACCGTCATTTTACGGTAAGGCTATTATCATTGGGCCGCGGTCTGAGAATTTCAGGGATATTGTTTCCTGTTTTAAAGAGAGAAATGCCCTTGTGCAGGTCAAGGATGATCAAGCTTTTGAGACTGCCGTCAGAGACTTATGCGCCGATCCGGCAAAACGTGAGGCTCAAGGAGCTAGGGCCCGGGAAGTTGTTTGTGCCAATCAGGGAGCCACACTGCGCAGTATAGCTCGCTTGGAGGATTATTTGAAATGAATCCATATTTACTTTCTGTGTTAAAGGGGGAGAGAAATAGTTTTTTTGCGTTATTGATCACCTATTTGTTGCTGCCTTGGACTTTAATCTACGCTCTGGGTGTTTTTTGTCATCGCAATTTTTATCGTTTAAGGGGGGCTTACAAGGCCCCCAAACCGGTCATCAGCATTGGCAATATTACTGTCGGAGGGACAGGCAAGACCCCATTGGTGATTTGGCTGGCACGTCATTTGCAGGATAAGGGGTATAAATCCGTTATTTTAACTCGAGGGTATATGGCGTCGGGGGCCAAAGACAGCGATGAGGCGGATATGTTCAATGAACAAATCCCCTATATTCCTGTTTTGAAAGGGGCCGACCGTGTCGCCAATATCAAGAAATCTCTGGGCGTTTTGCCGGTCGATGTGTTTATATGTGACGATGCTTTTCAGCATTGGCCGCTGAGACGCGATTTAAACATTGTCACAATCGATGCCGTTAATCCGTTTGGACGCGGTTATCTTTTACCCGCAGGGATTTTGCGCGAAGGTTTATCTGCCTTAAAGCGAGCGGATGTCATTGTGTTGACAAAAACAGACGGGACCAATAACGTTCAGGCCCTGTCTGCCAAGCTTAAGAAGATTAATGCCCGTGCGTTGATTGTTGAAAGCCTTCATAAAGGCGGTGACGCGGTGGATGTTTTTGGAAAAGATGCTTTGCCCGTAGATTTCTTAAAAAACATTCCTGTCGCAGGATTTTGCGCTATCGGAGATCCTGTTTCTTTTGTCTCGGAATTAAAAAATTCCGGGGCCCGTATTATGGGGGTATTTACTTACAGGGACCATCACATTTATCATCAAAAGGACATTCAAGGGATGGTTGACTTTTGCCGTGCCCAAACGGTCCCGATACTCGTGACAACCCATAAAGATGCCGTCAAGTTGCATAAATTTAAAGGATTATTTAACGGGCTTCGCTTAGTTTATATCCCGATACAGCTAGAAATTACTAAAGGGTCTGATGAATTCATTCAAAAAATTGTGTCTGCTTGCCGCGGTTAAATCAGCGGCTGTGTTTTTTATGCTTTTACCTTTTGGCATCGCTCTTTGGATGGGGCGTTGTATCGGTTGGGTCGGCTGGTGTCTTATTCCCCGAAAGAGAGCGGTCGTTTATGCTAATTTAAAAACAGCGTTCTCCTCAGAGCGTTCACCTTCGGAAATATGTGATTTAACCAAGAGCGTCTTTATTAATTTTGCCCAGAGCTTTGTTGAGCTGTTATGTCTGCCTAAAATCAAACGTGCAGGTTTTGAACGATTTGTCGATTTGCAAAATAAGGAAAACATCGATCATGCCCTAAAGCTTGGCCGTGGGGTCATTCTTTTGGCGATCCATTCTGGAAGCTGGGAATTAGCCAGTGTGGTAGGCAGCGTGACAAAACGAGCCTATCATGTGGTCGCCAACGATCAACCCAAGTTGCCTCAATTAGATGTTATGCTCAATGAATACCGCACCATCGCCGGCGCGCATGTGATACACGAGGGAGCGGCTGCTAAAGAAATTATAACTGCTTTGCATAACAATGAAATTATTTCATTAGTGGTAGATCAAGGGGGACGGGAAGGCCAGCCGGTGCCTTTTTTGGGGAAGACGGCATCTATGTCAACAGGGGCTATTCGAATAGCCATGAAATATGGTGCTAGCGTATGTCCGGTCTGGATGGAACGCAGGTCTTTGGGGAAACATACTTTAAAGATCTTTCCCGCCATGTCATTAGTATCAACCGGTAATTTTGAAAAAGATGTTACCGCGAACATTAACCAAGCGGTCAGTATATTTGAAGGCTTGTTAAGAGAGCATCCTCAGGAGTATTTTTGGTTTTATAAAGTGTTCAAACATTCGAACCAAGCCCGGGTTGTCATTGTGGATGACGGACGCACCGGGCATTTACGTCAGTCTCAATCAGTGGCCCGTAGTTTGGGGGTGGTTTTAAAGAAAAAAGGCAAGCTGGTTACAGAGGATATTATTTCACTGCAATGGCGCGCTCCCTGGGCTATTTTGGTCTTTTCTCTTTACATATTTTTAGGCCAGTTTTTTGGTTTTTTAAGAAGAGAAAGTTTCTTAAAATATTTTCTAACCAAAGCCTGTTTTGATGACTTGATGAAACTTAAAGCGGATTTTGTAATCTCTTGTGGGGCACAGGCCGCGGGGATCAATTATCTATTAAGCCGAAATCATCTGGCCCGCTCCATTGCGATATTAATGCCTTCTCTTCTGTCTTTGGATTGTTTTGATGTGGTGATTTTACCGGAGCACGACCGTCTCAAGGCCCCCCGTAAGGCCCGGCTGATTAAACTTAAAGTCGCGCCTAATTTGATTGATGGGGCTTATTTGAAGGACCAGAGTGAGGGGTTAGTCAGACATTATTCTCATTTAAAAAATAGCGTGCGCACCAAATTCGGTGTGCTGATCGGCGGGAATGCCAAGGGGGTTGTTTTTGACGAGTCTAAAATCCGTCAATTGATCAATCAGCTTAAAGAGACTGCTCTGTATTATAACGCAGATATTTTATTGACTACCTCAAGGCGTACGCCTCCAGCGATTGAACAGTTGATTTCCAAGGAGCTTAAGAACTTCGAACGCTGTTCTTTATGTATTATTGCCAATCAGCGCAATATCCCTGAAGCCGTAGGCGGCATTTTAGGCTTGTCTGATTTGGTCATAGTTTCCGGGGAGAGTGTTTCTATGGTTTCGGAAGCTTTGAGTTCAGGTAAAAGCACTATTGTATTTTCAGCGGGATTACAGTATGGTGATGTGCCCAGGGACAAATATGACGATTTTGTGTTTAAATTAAATGAACAGGGCTATTTAATGATAACAAGCGTCAAGGGGTTATCGATGAAAATAGCCCAATTGCTAAGCCGTAAAATAACATTAAAGAATTTGGATGATCAAAGTGTCATTCAAAAGGCCTTAGGGGAGATTGTTTAAAGAATTATGAATATTTTACAAATTCTTCCAGAACTTAATGTAGGAGGGGTTGAGACCGGGACCGTGGATATGGCCAGATATTTGGCCGCCCATGGACATAAGTCCATCGTTGTCTCTAATGGCGGCGGTCTAGTCGAGGTGCTTGAGACGCAAGGATGTAAACACTATACGTTGCCGGTGCACAAGAAGAATCTATTTACGATGTTTCGTTGTATCTCTAAGCTTGTCGCAATCATCAACTATGAAAAGATTGATATTGTTCACGCCCGTTCGAGAGTCCCTGCATGGATTGCTTTTTTTGCCTGCAGGCGGACACAAGCCCATTTTGTGACCACATGTCATGGTTACTATTCCCGGCATTTGTTCAGCCGTGTGATGGGCTGGGGGAAACTGGTCATTGCCATCAGCGATGTCATCGGACGGCACATGGTGGAAGATCTGGCAACTCCTGCGGAAAATATCCGTGTCATTGCGCGTTCCGTTGATGTTGAGAAATTTAACCTGCCCAGAACTCCTAAAACACCTTCTGATCCAATGACTGTTGTCATGATCAGTCGTATTACCCCCCTCAAAGGGCATGCCTACTTTATAAAAGCCATGGGGCATGTGATCAATCAAATGCCTTCTGTTAAAGTCCAGTTGATCGGGGATGCCCCGGCGAAAAAACAAGCCTATAAGGATGAATTGGTCCTTTTGGTCAAACGGCTTGGGATAGAAGAACAGGTTGAATTCTTAGGGAATCGCAGGGACATTCCCGAACTTTTATCTAAAGCCGATTGTTTAGTGCTGTCGACGGTCACTCATGAGGCTTTTGGCCGGGTGATCATTGAAGCCCAGGCTGCAGGGGTGCCTGTCGTAGCGACACGGGTCGGTGGGGTGGCGGAGATCATTGACCATGAAAAAACCGGTCTGTTGGTGCTGCCCAAGGATGCTGACGGGATTTCTCGAGCCGTATTGCGTATTTTAAAAGATCCCGCCTTAGCCGCAGGTTTTGTGCTTGAGGCAAAAAAGAAAATTGAGGACCGGTACACCTTAGTTAAGATGGCGGATGCGACTGTCGCTGTTTATCAAGAGCTTATGCAAACGATGAAAATTTTGATCATTAAACTGACGGCCGTCGGAGACGTGGTATTAACGACCGCGGCCTTTGCCGCCATTCGCAATAAATTTCCCAATGCGCAAATTTTCTGTTTAACCTCTTATGAGGCCAGCGCCATTGTGCAGAATTGCCCTCATTTAAATGGGACCATTGTTGTTAATCCTAAAGCCAAAAGACTACCGGAGCTTTGGCGTATGAGTCAAGAACTCCGTCGCTATCATTTTGACAAAGTCGTAGATTTACAAAATAACCGCACAAGCCACTTATTGGCTTTTTTGGCCATGGCTCATGAGTCCTATGGGTATAATAATGGCAAGTTCGCGTTTTTATTGTCTAGAAAATTGGATAATGATATCCGCAATATTCCACCCGTAGAACATCAATTTCGTATATTGAAAATGCTCAACATTAATTATGATGCTAATGTCAGGCTTAAGCTATGGCCTTCGGCTAAAGACGAGGCTTATGTGCAGTCCCTTCTGGACAGCGAATGGTTGAGCGGTTCACAGATTTTTGTAGGATTAAATGTGTCCGCATCCAAGCAATGGCCTACTAAGAATTGGCCTTTGGAATACATAGCTAAATTATGCGATATCTTAGGACAAAAAAATATACGACTGATTTTAACCGGTGAAAATAAAGATAAAGCTTTAGTCAGGAAGATCTTGCATAAGGCCCATGCCAAGCCCGCCAATTTTGCGGGGAAAACGACCATTTTGCAGTTGGCGGCGCTTGTTAAGCGCTGCCGGGTCTATATTTCTATGGATTCGGCGCCTTTGCATGTGGCCGCGGCCATGCAGGTGCCGGTCATAGCTTTTTTTGGGCCAACGGATTTCCGTCGTCATATGCCGCCTTCAGATCGATTTGTGGTGTTGCATAAACCGATGAAATGTTCACCTTGTTACTCTAGCATCTGTAAGATCAAGACCCATGCATGCATGAATGATATTGTACCGGAAGAAGTGGCCCGTCAGGTCATCCAATTAATCAAATGAATATTCTTTTTTTAACAACGCATCTGAATACGGGGGGGATCACCAGCTATCTTTTGACCTTAGGGCAAGCTTTAGTTAAGAAGGGCCACAGACTGCTGGTGGCCTCAAGTGGGGGCAATTGCGTTGCTAGATTTGAGGAGGCCGGAATACGGCATGTACAAATGAACATCCGTACAAAATCCGAAGTGCATCCAAAATTATTATTTGCATGGCCCGTTTTGAATCGTTTGATCCGTCAGGAAAATATAAATATCATACATGCTCAGACACGAGTCACCCAAGTGTTAGGTTATGGGCTTAGTCTTTCTTGTGGTGTCAAGATGGTCACTACTTGCCATGGTTTCTTCAGGGCCCGTTGGTTTAGAAAAACATTTCCCTGCTGGGGGGAGGCTGTTATCGCGATCAGCCGGCCTGTCTCCCATCACTTGAATCAGGATTTTGGGGTCCCTTACGAAAAAATACATTTGATCGCTAATGGTATTGATTTAAATCGATTCGTGATGGCCGATGAGTCAAAGCGTCGGGCTATACGTCACAAGTGGAACATCGCACATGAGCCGGTGATCGGCACGATCGCGCGTTTGTCAGATGTTAAGGGGATCGATATTTTAATTAAATCCATGCCTTTAGTGCTTAAGGAACGACCTTCGGCTATTTTAATGATTGCAGGACAAGGGCCAGAAGAAGCTAATTTAAGAAAATTGACACAAGAACTGTCATTGATCAAGCATGTGCGTTTTGAGAATATCATCAATCAGCCTCAAGATATACTGCCTATTTTTGACGTTTTTGTCATGCCCTCCTTAATGGAAGGCTTAGGACTATCGGTGATGGAAGCCCAAGCCTGTGGAATTCCGGTAGTTGCTTCCAGGGTAGGCGGATTAGTCGATTTAATTGAAGATGGAAAAAGCGGATATTTGGTTCATAGTCAGGATGAAACGGTCTTGGCTGGCCGTATTTTAGATATTTTTAGACATCCTGACCATGCCCGTGCGATGGCCCTACAGGCAAGGTCAAATATTGAGAATCATTTTTCAGAGGGGATGATGGTGGAGGAAACGGTTAAAATTTATGAACAGTATTCTGGTTGTTAATGTCAATTGGCTGGGGGATGCGGTATTTTCAATTCCTTTTTTTAAAGGTCTTAAAAAGGCTTATCCGCAGTCCAAGCTGACTTGTTTGTGTGTGCCGCGGGTCCACGAAGTCTTGAAATATTGTCCTTATGTGGACAAACTTATTATTTATGATGAACGGGGCAAACACCGCTTCCCTTGGCGAAAATGGAAATTGATCCGATATTTAAGGAAAGAAAAATTTGACGCGGCTTTTTTATTACATCGTTCCTTGACTCGCAGCTTAATGGTCTATCTGGCAGGTATTCCTTTACGCATTGGTTATGGCAAATTTAAAGGACTGTTGACCCATCCGTTTGAAATGAAACCGGATGATTGTCACCGTTGTGATTATTATTTAAAGGTTCTGGAAGATTATGGCATTAAGATTGACGATCGTGTATGCGAATTACGTTTAAACTTAGAAGATATAGAAACTGTTGATGCTAAATTAACCAAGGCAGGCTTAGGTCCCAAAGAACAATTTGTCGTATTCAATACCGGCGGTAATTGGGACCTTAAACGCTGGAGTTCGGATTCTTTTGTCGGCCTCGCCCAGCGCATAGATCGACAATTTGGCTTGAGGGTTGTTTTTGCGGGAGCTGCCAAAGATAAAGACTGCTCCTCACATATAGCACGGGCTGCTGTGGTTCAATCAATAGTTTTAGCGGGAGAAACAACGTTGGGGGAATCATTAGCGTTATATAGAAAGGCCGTAGCTGTCATTTCGGCAGATACAGGCCCTTTGCATTTGGCGCATAGTGTTGGTGGCAATGTAATCGGGATTTTTGGGCCCACTCGTCCTGAAATCACGGGGCCAAGGGGGAGCGGCCGATCACAGATTATTTTAAAAGATGTCGGTTGCAATAAAGCTCCCTGTTATCATTTATCATGCACTCATAATGTGTGCATGCACTCAGTGACGGTGGATGATGTGTGCGAGGCTTTCAAAAAAATCATTCATTAAGCGTATTTTAGTCATCAGCATGACAAATATCGGTGATGTGGTCCTGTCATGTCCGGTGATCGATATTCTTCGTCGGGACTTTCCACAGGCCCGGATAGACGTCGTAGTGGGGAAGAAAGCGGTATCACTTTTTGAGAACAACCCCCACATCAATATCAAGATATTTGATAAACAAGCTTCTTTGAAACAGAAATACGCATGGTTTATGGACTTGTACCAAGCCAGGTATGATGTTGTTGTCGACTTGCGTCGTACTTTGTTAGGTTGGCTGTTAAGGCCGAGATTTGCTACACCTGTTTTATTTTCCGTGCCATTACGATCCTTAATACCCATGTCATTGCGAGCCCCAAAGGGGCGAAGCAATCTTTTAACTCATAAAAAAGATATCCATTTAAATCGTTTGCGTCAAGTTTATGAGTATCCAACCCTTTCGTCTGACCTCACTGCCATCGTGACAACCAAGGAAGACGAACGTTTTTTTGAAGAAAATATTGCCCCGGCTTTGCAATCGAAGAATTTTATAGTGATTGCTTGCGGCGCTGCGGATACAGCCAAACGATGGGGGCCTCACGGTTTTGCCGTTGTTGCTCAATATTTGTCCGGCCACTACAAGATCATTTTTGTTGGAGATGATAAGGATGCTTTGTTGATCAACGATATCCAAGGACGCATGAAAACGTCTGTTTTGTCATTGGCGGGTAAAATTAATTTGCGGCAATTGGCATGTATTATAAAGAAGAGCTCCTGGGTGCTGTGTCATGATAGCGGGGTTATGCATCTGGCCTGCTATTTTGACGTGCCGGTGGTAGCGCTTTGGGGGCCTACGGATCTTGCTAAATACGCTCCTTGGGGCAAGAAATTTCAGATCGTCAGGCGCAATGAGCAGTGTGTTCGATGCAAAGATCCCAAAGCCACGGTTGCCCACAATTGCATGTCGTTTATTGAAGTGGATGATGTGTTAAATGCTGTTAAAAAGATTGAGGCTTAAAGTATATGACATTTCAAAATATCCTGATTGTTCGTACAGATCGTATCGGAGATGTGGTCTTAACAACTCCTGCTATCAAAGCCTTGCGTCGCGCCTATCAGACAGCGCGGATATCTGTTTTAGTGACGCCGCAGACATATGATTTAGTTGATGGCAACCCTTATGTGGATGAGATTTTAGTCGATGACCGTCAAGGCCGTCATAAAGATTTGTTTGGTTTCGTGCAATTGACGCGGGACATTCGTTTGAAGAAATTTGATCTGGTCATTATTTTTCATACTAAACGCAGGTATAATTTGGCCTGTTATACGGCCGGTATTCCTTATCGTTTGGGGTACAAGAACAATAAGTTTGGATCTTTATTGACCCATCCTTTAAAAGACGAAAGACATCTGGGGACAAAGCATGAGGCCCAGTATTGTCTGCAGGTCCTAAAAGCCATTGGCATCGAATCTAATGATTTAGATATTTTTGTGCCTTCGCATAAGAACGCGGAGGAATGGGTGGCAAAATGGATGAAGGAAAATAATCTTCGGTCTAATGAAATAATTGTCATTCATCCGGGCTCTTCGGATGCCGCCAAGTGTTGGCCAGCCGCCCAATTCGCTTCCTTGATGGACCGTTTAGCCGAATGTTACACATTAAAAATTGTCCTCATCGGTTCTCAAGAAACTAAGCCGGTCGCCGCTCAAATCCTACAGCAAGCCCGTTTGGGGTCAAGATTCTTAGATCTGACCGGAAAGACCTCTCTGGGAGAGACTGTAAGCCTTTTACGTCATGCCCGGCTACTGATCTCAAATGATTCAGGCCCCGTGCATGTGGCAGCAGGGGTCGGGACCCATGTTATTTCGTTATTTTTGCGTAATCAGCCGGGGATCAATATCGAGCGTTGGAAGCCGCTGGGTCCGAACAGTTATGTTTTACCCAAGTCTCAAGCTGTGTCTGGAGAGCTTCTTTCCATTAGTGTGGAGAGTGTTTTAGAATTAACTGAACAAATATTTCGCAGAGATAATCAATATGAAATTTTTTAAATCATAAAGTTTAAGTTTGCCGGGTTTAACCTTTACAGTTACGAGCAATTTTGATATATTACAACCCACTTTGAAGCATTTTTGATAATTCGCTGGCTTAGCTCAGTTGGTAGAGCAGCTGATTTGTAACCCGTTCGGGTAATCAATCATAAACCCTTCAAACCATTCATTTTCTAAATTCCTCGACGATGTTTCAGGTTTTCTAATTTCAGATGTAGACACCCATCAGGACAGGGCGGGACAGTCTACTGCCACCGTACTGCCACCGGGAAAGACGATGGTATTTTACATGTTTCACAGTTGAGAAGTTGTAAAAATATGATAGACTTAACGTAACAAGATCGAGGTGCCTATGCTGACAAAAAATAAAGTTGTTGAAATCCTTAAGAAAGAACAGCCCTATTTGCAAAAAGAATATGGGGTCAAAAAGATTGCTATCTTTGGTTCATTTGCTAGGGGACGGGCAACCCAGAGGAGTGATGTTGATATTTTTATAGAATTTATTAAATCTCCAGGCATGAAGTTTTTCGACCTGATGGACTATCTTGATAAGAAACTTGGCCGCAAAACAGATGTTTTGACACAAGCGGGCTTAAGCTTAATTCGTATAAAAAGGGTGGCTCAAGAAATTAAAAGGACGCTTGTGTATGTCTAAAAGAGGCACTCTTGAGTTACTTGAAGACATTTCATGAGCTAAAGAAGAAACAAATTCGGCAAGTTTCCCTACCCTTGTTACATGCAAAAGTTCTTCGCGCTGTTCGTAAATTTCCAAATCCCGCTGCTTCATCAATGTAGTGTCTGTTTTAATCCCCACATAATGAGTGATTACACCTTTACTATCACATACCGGAGTAATACGCAATAAACTCCAATACTTATCACCATTCTTTTTGGAATTTAGCATCTCCCCATGAAAAGATTGCCCTTGGCGCAACGCTTGTTTTATTTCTTGGGCGATACTCAAATTGACATCAAACCCATTAAGTGAGAAATAACTTTTTCCAATGACCTCAGTTTTTAAATAACCGGTAAGAGCAAAAAAAGACGGATTGGCATAGATAATAGGGAAATTGGATTTTATAGCATCGATAATAAAAATACCATCCGAGGCGAATTCCATGATCTTGGTCCGGATATTTATTTCCTTCTGCGCAAATTTTTCTCTATCAGCCCCTTCCCTCAACTGCCCTTTTTTGTTTTTTAGTTCAGCTGATTGCCGGCGAATCTTCTTTTCTAAACCGCTACGAGTAAAATCTTTTATTCGTGGTTTTTTAATCTTACTTTGCTTACTAAAAATAGTTTTCTTTTTCATTTGAAACCCCGTTTTATTCTTTTGATGCTGAATTAATAAGATCAACTAAGGTCTGACCATTAACGGGTTTTTGTAAGAACCCCACAGCTCCTACGTTAAGGGCCCGTTGGGCAGCATCATCTTTTTTCTCAGCAGAAATAAAAATAACAGGGCGTTTCGAGCCAGAATCAAGAATTCTTTTCTGGGTTTCCCACCCATCCATCCCTGGCATATGAATATCAAGAAGCAAACATCCTGGCGCATCGCCAGCTACGTTCTCAAAAAAGCTTTGTGCTGAATTAAATGTTCTTACATCAAAATCAAAGGTCATTAAAAGAGTTTTGAGCGCTCGGCACACTGACTCGTCATCATCGACAACATAAATATTCGTTGGCATTTTTCTCCTTAAAGATCATTATTCAAATTAAAAGCAAGTAGGAATCAAAAACTCGATCAAAATCGAGCTGTTGTTATTATGATGAGAATAATGCTGGAAGCAATTGTACCAAGGTATAATATCATAAATTTTTACCCTGCTAAACACCTTTTCATCTCCCACTTCATATCATAGCACTGCTGCCGCAATGACGATGACAAGGATAGCCGCTGCCCAATATAACATAGAGATTCCCTAATTTAGAAAAGCTCAAATTAAAAACCGCTTCACCTAATGCGTATATTGCTGATGTCGCCTACTATGCCAAATGACTGCAACAACCAAACGCATACAACAATTAACACGAGAACATTCAAAACTTGCTTGATTTTCCCATCCATAGGTATGTAAGTATTAACTAACCATAGGATCACTCCAACTACAACTAAACTTACAACTATTGAAAGTAATGACATTTTCCTGCCCT
>JADFXX010000009.1 GCA_015233335.1 Candidatus Omnitrophota bacterium
CAGTTGACCCGCAAAGGTCTGACGCTTATTCCGACTAAAATTTATTTTAACAACCGTGGCTGGGCCAAGGTAGAAATCGCCGTGGGACAAGGCAAAAAGCTTTACGACAAACGCGAAGACATCAAAAAACGAGACATCAAAAGAGAAATAGACCGTTCAGTTAAACGTCATAAATAGTTCATATGTCATCCTGGGCGAAGCGAAGGATCTTAAGATCTTTAAAGATTCTTCGGTGTTGCGTAGGAATAATGCAGGGCCGCTTTAATTGCCAAAAAGTAAGATTTGCGTTATAATATGAATGAATCTGCTCTTTCTTATGGGGGTGATCGGTCTCGACTTGTGTTCGTCGGGTATAGGTCGCGTGTCGAGGAAGCTTGGTAGGCCTCGTAAAATAATCTAAGCAAAAATTAAACGCTAACGAAAAACCGTTAATGTTCAGCGATTTCGAAGCCGCTGTTGCTAAGAGCCCAGTTGCACCGGTTCCTATGCCAATGGCCTTCGGGCTCGCTGTCTAAGCCTTAGTTACACCGTAACTAAGCCCGTTTACTTGCAACACCTGCTAGTAAGATAAGCGGTCAAGAGCAGGCTGGCTTCAATGTTTGTCTTCGGCGTTGAAGCGAGATCGTAGAGGGCTAGTCCCAAAACAATCCTGTTTGCCGGAGGGTGAGGGACGAGACAAAAATAGACAAACTACACATGTAGAAGCTTATATTACGAGACTCAAGGACCCGGGTTCAATTCCCGGCACCTCCACCAAAATTTTTACGCATCATCATTCCCATCGTCTGTGCCTGCTTGTTTTTGTTCTATCCCCCTGAAAAACAAGGCAGATACAAATCAAACAACATCAATAGTAATCAAGGTTACACAATACACCCAAACACCATTTCCGGATAGAAATGGTGGTAAAATGGTGGTAGGAATTTTTGTATCTTAATGCTTCATCAGTATTTCTTCTTTGTTTTTGTAATAGGGACAAATACTATAATTGTGCTTCTTTTGATAAAGGCGTATGATAAAACCAAATGAATTCTTCTGAGGCCTGCAAAGGCCCCTGGAAAAGCTAAAGGGGGATTTTATATGACTAATTTCATCAAAGTGTTAGTTTTAGTAAATCTAATTTTTTATAGTAACAAAGTCTATGCTGGCTGGATGCAGGATCAATTTAATAATTTAAAAAATACGAATGTTGAGAGTTTAAAGCAAACTCCGCTAAGTCAAACTAAGATTGGTGACGGTCTCAAGGAGGCCCTAAAGGTTGGGATTGATAACACGGTTAAATTTACAGGCAAGACGGATGGTTTCTTTAAGAATGAAGCAATCAAAATACCTATACCTGAAAAGCTCCAGATGTTAGATAAAGCTCTTCGGGCAGTCGGCTTTGGCAAGCCGGTGGATGATTTTGTTTTAAGCATGAATCGTGCAGCTGAAGCCGCAGCCCCTCAGGCAAAAGATATTTTCATCAATTCTATCGTGGGGATGTCTTTTGATGATGTCATGAAGATCTACAATGGGGGCAATACATCGGCTACAGAATTCCTTAAAGAAAAGACCTCGAAACAGCTGCAGGATGCATTTTTGCCCTTTGTTAAGAAATCTTTAGCGCAATATGATGTAACAGCTCAATACCATGATGTTGTTGGGAAGTATCGTTCTTTGCCGTTTTCCAATAAAATGCCAGTACCGGATGTGGAGCAATATGTACTGGATAAAGCTTTAAGCGGACTTTTTTTAATTTTGGGACAAGAAGAGACAAAGATAAGGACCCAACCGGCTGCAAGAGTAACAAGCTTGTTGAAAGAGGTTTTTAAATAATTATTTAATTCAGGGCCTCTATTGAATAGGGAAGGGGAAGTCCATGTTCTCATTAATAGTTTTTATAATTTTGTCCTTTTCAGCTGCAGCCTTGGGGGTCGTTTTTACAAATCATTCCCTTAAAACCTGGTATCTAACAATTAAGAAGCCTTCCTGGAATCCGCCAAATAAAGTTTTCGCACCTGTCTGGTCAGTGCTTTATATGATGATGGCGCTGGCTGGATGGATGGTTTGGGGGAGAATAAACTTCAAAGGGCTCAGCCTGCCAATGGTCTTTTTCTTTGTTCAATTAATTTTGAATGCTGGATGGTCTATGGTCTTCTTTGGCTTTCGCAGGCCCGATATAGCATTATTAGAAATAATATTTTTATGGGTATTTATCATATTGACAACGGTTAGTTTTTGGATTGTTTATTGGGTTGCCGGCGTACTCTTTTTACCGTATCTTTTATGGGTTAGCTTTGCGCTAGTTCTCAACCATGCTATCTGGCGATTAAACAATTTCTAGCATCCTCCGGTCAGTGCCCCTAATTTGGTGTCCCGACAGTGCCTGTCTCTAGTCAAGATGCGCGGATTTAACCTTTTTGATCGAAAGACTGCATGAAATTTTTTTAAAATTGGTTGAGTAAATAAAGTGTGGGGCATATAATGACAAAAAATCACCCATTAATTTAAGATATGTTCTTATTGAAAAAAAATAATTCAAAAAGTGGTTTTACGCTAGTCGAAATCATGATCGTGGTGGCGATCATTGCCTTGTTGGCAGCGATTGCTATCCCCAACCTGCTGCGCGCAAGAATATCCGCCAACGATGCTGAGTCCAAGGCCACCTTGCGTGCAATGTCCACCGCGGCTGAAATGTACGGGACATCCAATAACGGTAACTATCCCGGGGACATTAACTCATTAACAACTGCAACCCCGCCTTATTTGAACAAAAATTATTGTGAGGGCATGACCCACGCCGGATACATATTTTACTGCAATTCAAACGGCGGGAGCATGTCTGCTTCCGGTTATGCATTCGTGGCAATACCCGCGACACGGGGTACCACAGGCACCACAACTGAAACTATTACCACAGGTGGAATTTTAAGCCCATAATGTGAAAAATTCATGTTGTTGGCACCCTAACGGCGTTTATCATGTTAGATGGGGCCATAAAAGACATTTGTTGACGGTAAAAAAGAAGAAATAGTCCCAAAGAGCCCGATAGATTTCCGGCACTTCTACCATTTAAATTCATAAATCGCAAGCTACTGTAATGGCTTGCGATTTTTTGTTTATTTTAAAAATTGTGGGAAATAAAAAAAGCGAGGGATATAATCATTCCGATGAAAGATGTATCATCATATCTCTTATTAAATATAAAATGTTTAAGACTAAGAAAATAAATGTGTTGTTGGTTTCTCATGATTTCTTCTCGGGGATAGGGTCCGCGGCGAGGCATATTGCAGATTCTTCAACAGGAATTAATTTTTATTTTTTTAACAGTGATGATATTGAAAATCATAAGAAAGAATTCCTAAGGATGGTGGCCGCTGTAGACGTTGTTCACTGGTTTGTGAATCTTTCATGGGTGAAATTGCCGGCTGATATTGATCTCAACGGGTTTCATGCTCCAAATATTGCGACTGTCCATCACGTTGACGAAGGTTTGAGGGGTTATGGAGAAAAAGAAGAATTATCGAAAATCTTATTCGCCAGTCAATGCGATGCAATCCAAGTGGTGTCGGGTGAGTGGAAATGCTTTGTTGAATCTAAAACGGATAAACCTGTTTTCTTGGCGCATCATGTAATTAATCCGCGTTTATTTATTCCCCATAGGAAAGTAAAAAAACCAAGAAAGCCGTTTAGAATAGGAGCGTTTGGATTTTCAACGGGAATAAAGGATAGAAAAAGATTGGATGTTCTTTTAGCGGCATTACATATTCTTGTAAAGAAGCAGTATCAATTTGAACTCATTGTGCAGGGGTCATTTTGGAATACTTTGGAGAGTTCATTATCTGGCCAAGGTATTCAAATAAGGAATCTGGGATTTTTGCCTAGAAAAATGGCTTTTAAAAGCTATCGTTATCTTGATCTTTATGTGTGCTCGTCCGATATAGAAGGAGGTCCCCTGCCGGTTCTGGAAGCGCTGGCTAGCGGGGTACCGGTTGTATCAACCCAAGTTGGTGTTGCCATCGAAGCGCTTTCCCAAGGTGGTGGAATTTTAGTTAAAAAGGGAAGCCCGGAAGATTTAGCGTCGGCTATTGCGAAGGTTATGGATCATCCTGGATTGTTTCAAGATCTGTCTCTAGAGGCAGGAAGAGTTTCTGAGAATTTTACCTGGGAGAAAATTGGAAAAGAATATATGGCCATGTATGAGTCAGTTCTTAACTCCAAGAGATCACGACCAAAGTTTAATGTTGTTTTAAAGTTCCCAAAGTTTCAAAGACAATTACAGTTATTTCGGGATACTCGAAGATTGCGACTGTTTAAGACGAAAACGGGTGTATAATAATTCCTCAAAATCAATGAACCTTAAGCGAAAAAATGGACTTAACCAATAACCGGTATTTTTAGTGCCTAAACAGTGCCTGTTTCTGGTCAAGATGTGTGAACATAACCCCTTATGATCGAGAGATTAGGAGGGATTTTTATCAATTATTCCGGGTAAGACTTATATAAATGGTCCAGGAAGTTAATAAGACATGAAGAGAGTTAAAAACAAATCTAAAGATGCTTGTCCAGTATGTGGGATAAAATTGGGGGGCAGTTTATCTAAGCCAGGAAGGAATTTGTATTGTCCAAATGCTGACTGTGCCTACAATTATAGAAATGTGAAATGTCCGTTATGCGGGACTAAAGGTTGGGACAATCTGCAGAGCAAGGTCAAAATGAAAAGTGGTCCTTCTAGGCGAGCCTGGAGTCCGGGAACATTGATTTTTGTTTATTCATGCAAACATTGCGGGAAATCTACTGAAATAACCAGCGATGATCCCCACTGAGGGGGAGGTTATGCAACAGCCGGATATCTCAAATTTAATAAGAACAGATAAGGAAGCTTACGGATTGGGCGAACCCATTAATATTTTCGGGGAGCTTACGAATAACAGCAAGCAAGCATTAAGAATAAACAAGGTTTTCGTTGTGGAAGGCAGCCTTCATCCCTTCTTTTTTTCCTTGGATGAAAAAAAAGAGTTGTCCTGGCGGCTGCCGCCGATGCCTCTTCCCCTTTCACAGGCATCTTTTTTAGAACTTTCGCCGGGGGAAACAGTTTCCTATTCAATACCTGGACTTGACAGATATTTATCGGATGGCCCCCCGTCTGCTGGTTCGTATAGGATACGTATTGATTACATCAGCAGTAATTATGATTGGCAATCCCAAAAGAAACTCGACGCTTGGGCAGGCATTGCAAATTCGCAAGATTTACATATCGTCATAGAGTAGTATTTCTTGGCTTTCAAAGGTACGGTGTTGTATTATAAGAAACAATGTTTTTGTGGGAATTTATTATTTTGACAATGGTTAGTTTTTGATTTGTTTATAGGATTGCCGGTGTTCTTTTTTTGTCTTATCTTTTATGGAATAGCTACGCGCCAGATTTTGACAAGGAATATTGATGGCAAATAATAATTTAAAGACAGAACAAAAAAGTTCGAGCATAGTCTTAATTCTGCTCGGCATAAGTGCGCTACTAATGGGGGGAAAGGCCATTGTGTCGAAATTATCCGGGGTGGCTCCTCATGGAAGGGTGATTGTTCTTAACGGGATTGCGGCGCAGATCCATGGATTTCTGGTCTTGACAGGCGGGTGTTTTCTTTTGTATTGGGGCTGTATGCGTTTTCAAAAGTATAGAAATGACCAATTATCAGCAACCGGCAAGGGGGTCATTTCAGTTGCCGCCTTTTTTTTATTTTTATTCCTTTGCATTCTACTTGCTTCTCATTGAAGAATATTCTGTATATCCATACTGCGTGATAGAGGCTAAGCGGTGCCAACCATATTTTCAAAGGAAGAATTAGGTAAAAATCGAATCAATGGTTTTTACGAAACTCCTCCAGAGACCGTCAATTACATGGTTTCCAAAATAGTAGAATTTTGGAAACCGGGCATGAAAATACTGGATCCGGCGGTCGGGAACGGGGTTTTCCTTTATGCTCTCCGGAATCGTAAAATTCCGGTTAAAGATATCTATGGTTTTGATATAGATGCCGCAAAGATTAAGACTTTGCGTGTAAATTTTCCAAATTTAAAAGTATTTGATAGTACCAACCCTTTCCCGGAGAGGTATGACTTTATTATCGGGAATCCCCCTTATAATGGTGATGAGTCTCACTTCGTGCGTGAGCATAGAAACCGACTCAAGGGGCTCTTTGTAGAAATAGGAGTCCGAAACACATATAGCATGATTTCTTACCAGGCCATCAAATCGTTGCGGCCAAACGGAAGATTTAGCATGATCATCGAAGATTCCTTCTTAACCACTTTTTATTACAAAGAGTTCAGGGAATTTTTGATAAACAACTCTATCTTGGAAGAAATTTTGCTGGCCCCTCGCAAATTATTTCATGCAGGGTCTGCAGATGTTAGAACCTGTATCTTAACATTAATGAAAAAAGCTTCTATAGGATCAGCGCATAACGACTTGCCTTCATTTTTTCAAGCCGATAGGCACAATGTGCGGCTTATTGATAGAGTTGCCTCTGAAAGCGAATACAAAAATCCGCCTAAGGTTGAATATGTAGAGCAAAAAGATTTTAATCTTTACCCTAATGCCGTTATGCTGATTGGACTTTCAAAGGCAATTCGGGACATTTATCTAAACAGTGCTTTAAGACTTGGAGACGTGGTGGAAGGAGGAACAGGAATATCCACAGGGGATGATAAAAAGTTTTTAAGAAAAAGAGAGGATGTCGAAAATGATCCCCAGTGGGTTCCTTACTGGAAAAACGGTGCAAGAAAGGCATATAGGTATCTGCCCGGCTGGTATATCGAGAAAAATTACAAAAAATATTCTTCCAGGGTTTCAAATTATATGATCAGGAATGAAAAATTCTTTTTTAAAGAAGGGATTACCTGTTCCTCCGTAGGTGTCAGATTTTCTGCGGCTTATATGCCCCCAGGAGGGCTTTTTGGTGTAAATGCAAATTTTATGATCAAAGACCCTGCGGATAAAAACATGCTGTTTTATCTTCTCGGACTTTTAAATTCAAAATTAGGATGGTTTTTTGCAAGAAGACTTCTCGTGCGCACCAATAATATATCGGCCAATTATTTACGCCAATTCCCTTTGCCTCAAGCGGACAAGATTATTGAATCAAAAATAATCTTTCTTGTAAAAGGGATATTAGCTAAAATGGAAAATGATCTTGATTATGATTTCATCCAAGAGCAAAAAAGAATTGATGAGTTAGTTTTTAAGATTTATAAGATTTCCCCTGAAGATCGAACACAAATCATGCGCTTTTGCGAAAATTTTTACGACCAGATTTAAACATCGATGCACCTTTTCCATAAGAGAGGGCTTTTAAAGAAACAGGGGCCGTTTTATACAGGTCAGCATGTGGTAGTGGATATTGGTATTCCGTTGAAAAAACAGATATAATGAGCTGTTGACTAGGGGATTGTAGCGGTAAGGCAAGAGGATAAAAGAATAATATGAAAACACGAAAAGATTTGTGTGATTGGATTGTTGAGGCGCTAAAGGATTTAAACGGCCCTTCACAAATTGTCAAAATACGCGACCATATATGGCAACACCATCAAAATGATCTGATCAATAGCGGGAATTTGCATTTTACATGGAATGAAGATATCTATTGGGCCGCAACCCAATTGCGGGCTAAGGGTGTCTTAAAGAATGCCAAGGCAACTTCAAAAAGCGTTTGGGCATTAAACGAAGGTCATCTCAAGGGTTTTGATCAACATGATCGACATTCCTGATTTCGTCTATCCTAAAGACTCCAATGGCAATGCGCTTTGTCCCAGATGCAGAAAGTTGATTACTCAATGTGATTGCCCGTCTTTTAAGGCCGCTCAACTAAAACCCCGGCCGATAAAGCCAACCGTCCGTCTTGATAGATTGGGGCGAAAGGGTAAGGTGGTGACGCAAATCGGTGCGTTACCGCACAGTGAGGCCTATTTAAAAGATTTGGCAAAAGTATTGAAGGTAAAAACCGGCAGCGGCGGCACATATTATCTGACGGAAGATGGCGGTACCATTCAACTTCAAGGGGACCATAAAAAGCGAGTGATAGAGTTTTTTAAAGAGATGTAATGGAAATTATGATAAAGAGCAAGGTCAATCTTTCAGCTTTTGTCGCTGTTTTAGTCGGACTTCTGATCATCGGGATCGGCGGCTTTAAAATGTTAGATGCTAAAATTGGCACTGTTTCCATTAAGGAGCACAATGGTTGTGAAAGATTTACGCAGGATCTTGTGGAAAGCCATGCAGAATATCTAAAGTTTGATTCCCAGCCGTATACAACTTGTAAAGATGGTGTTTTAAAAAGGAATTATTTTGACGGTGTAAAGGTGGTCATTATCGGCGGGCTTATTATCTTGGGCGGTATTTTAGTAAAGGTGTTCTTTGTTAAGTGACAAGTCAAAGATGCCAAGAGGTGATCTATGAAAGAACGCGTGATTGTTGTGACCGGTGGAAATCGTGGTATAGGACATGAGATTTGCCGTCAGTTAGCTCAGTTGGGTTTAATCGTAGTCCTAACATCCCGTAATGAAAAAGAGGGATTGGAAGCTGTTGCTAATTTTAACAAACAGGGATTGTCTGTGCGTTTCCACCCATTGGATGTGACGAGTCCTTCCCAAATTCTAAAGTTAAAGGATTTTCTTTCCAAAGAATTTGGGCGTTGTGATTGTATAGTCAATAATGCAGGAATTTTTCTTGATAATAAAGAGGGGAATTTCTTTAATACGGATATAGCCACTGTGCGCCAAACCATGGAAACAAATACTTACGGGCCGTATATGCTTTGTCAGGCCTTGGTTGAGCTTATGAAAAAGAATAATTATGGCCGTATTGTTAATATGTCAAGCGGTCTGGGGCAATTGAACGATATGGGGGGCGGTTATGCTGCGTATCGAATGTCCAAGACAGCGATCAATGTTATAACGAAGGTATTAGCAGCGGAACTTGCAGGGACTAATATTTTGGTTAACAGCATGTGTCCCGGATGGGTTAAAACCCGAATGGGTGGAGCTGGTGCTACACGCTCAGTCAAAGAAGGGGCGGACACGGCTGTATGGCTTTCGACCTTACCGGATGGGGGCCCAACAGGTAAGATTTTCCGCGACCGTCAGGAAGTTCCCTGGTAGGTTAAGGGGGGAACAAGGAAGGCAGTGATATGGCTGAATACAATATCGGGGACAAGGTTATTCTTAAAGATGACGGTCAATTGTATACTGTGGTTGGCGTACGAATCGAAGATCATGTTGTGCTTTTTGATTTAGAAAAAGGTAATGAAAGAGGCCTGGTCAAGTTGACAGTTTTGCGTAGTCAGCTGGAGGTGCAAAAAGCCTATACGCCTCAATATCCGCAGACTGTTGTCTATAAGAAAAATGTTGGCCGCTAACTTCAGGATCAATACCCCAAGATGAGATGATTAAAAGAATGAAGAAAACTTTAACCAAGTATACTAAAAAGGAACTGCAATCTATCCATGGCTACTCCAAACGACTTAATCGGATGTTAAAGAAAGATCATGCCCGTGTACTGCTGGACATGATGAGAGCGCACACAGATGAAATCAAAGAGCTTTATAATAAAAAGGACAAGCATTATCTTATCGAGACAGGGGACTTAATTGTCTTGTGCCTCGAATTAATGAGGGAAGCAAAACAGTCTCCGGATGCGGTTTTATTTAAATGCTATCCGAGGTTTCATAAGAAATTACTGCAGCTTATAAAGGAACAGAAAGACCGGAGCAAGCGGGGATTGTGATAAACGGACAAAGACAAAATGATCTACTTCACGGCGTGACTCTTGAAGCTGTGTTGACTCGTCTGCTTGAGAAGCATGGATGGGAAGGCTTATATAGCCGGATCAAGATTAATTGTTTTTTGAAGAACCCGAGTATTAAATCTAGTTTGACCTTCCTGCGCCGTACACCGTGGGCACGAGAAAAAGTCGAGAATCTTTATTGCTATCTGAAACCAGAGGACAGGGGGGGGATGATCGATCCTTTCAAAGGATTTCCTGAAGGAAACAAGGCTCAAAGTTCAGGGAAGAGACAAGCGTTAAATAATCTATTTCAAATATCGGGCTGATTAGGGTAGAATTACTTAATAGTCAAACCTGTCATTAAAGAAAGGGCATGGTTATGGGAGATAAAAGTCCTCGGAATAAAGAAAAAAGGAAACCTAAAAAAGGCAAATGACCTGTGTGATAACAAAGCCCCTTGTGATCTAAAAATTGCAGGGGGTTTTTGTTTAAGGGATTGTCTGTATAGGGGAGGTAGAACGATCTACTGAAGATAAAATCTTTAGAGGAGCGTGTGTATGTGCTTCCGATGGGCTAATGATATTATAAAGAGACTAACATGTTTCGATTATGCTCTTATCAAAATAGGTGTTTTTGCATTTACACTTATGCTTGCCAAACTTTTGCCGGGGATTCTTTGTCTTGACTGGTATTGGTACGGGCTAGTTTATGCACTGATAGCTGTGTATTTTATAGTTAAAATTTTGGGGAAGAAGTGAGCCTGTTTTATGTGCGGACGATACGGCTTTGCCAAGCCTAAAGAGCAGGTCATGAAGCGGTTTAATATAGAACGGGTCCCCGAAGATCTGCCCTTGCTTTATAACATAGCCCCGCAACAAAATGCCCCTGCCATTTTAAATACTTTCCCCAACGAAGTGGCGATGGCTCGATTTGGTCTTGTCCCATCCTGGTCAAAGGAAGAAAAGACTTCATACAGCATGATCAATGCCCGTGCTGAAACAATAATGGAAAAGCAGACATATAAACGTTTGATTAAATCAAAGAGGTGTTTGGTTTTATCCGACGGGTTTTATGAATGGCAGAAAAAGGTGGATAAGAAAACTCCTTATCGAATTTTCTTGAAGAATGAAGAGCCCTTTGCTTTTGCTGGTATCTGGGATCATTGGGGGGAAGGGGAGAATGAGTTTTATTCTTTCAGCATCATAACGACTGTCGCTAATAAGTTGGTGGCTGGGATCCATGACAGGATGCCGGTTATTTTAGATCCGGAAGATGAATCAGTATGGCTTCAGGGCAACACGCCGTTGGATCGAGTTTTGGCTATGCTTAGAAGCTATCCGGCTGAGAAAATGGATGCGTATCCGATAAGTAATTTGGTGAATTCACCGGAGAATAATACGGAGGAAGTGATTAAGGCGGAGGGAGAGAGGTATGTTAAAGAATCTTAGTCGGTTGAGCATCCTTCTTTTATTCTGTTTTTGCGCTTTTTCGTGCACTTCCAAAGATTCTGTCTTATCTATACCCCAAGAAACAGGGGAAGGTGGCGTTGCAGGGGTTCAAGCGCATGATTTTGCGCCGGGTCAGCTTGAAGCGCATTACCAGAAGCATGGAGGGCAGTTCGGGGCGATCACGATCGACCAATATCTAGACCAGGCCCGGAGGCTTTTGGATGCTCCGGCGGGGAATGATGTTGCAAAGAAGATCAGGCCCAACGGCGACATCTTGCATTACCGTATCTCGACTGGAGAATTTGCAGTCATGACCCCCCGCGGTCGGATCCGGACCTACTTTAAGACCGATATGCGTTACTGGATGAAACAATGAAGAGCCCTTTTTATATTTGTCCGGTTTGTGGGTTTAACGGCCTGAAGGAAATTCCGTATGACAAGCACGGCTCTGCGTCTTATGAGATCTGCCTTTGTTGTGGTTTTGAGTTCGGGTTCGAAGGAAAAGGGAACATGGCTTTGTTCAGGGAAGACTGGATCAGGAAAGGCGCGCCCTGGTTTTCGCCTGGTTTGAAGCCCGAAAATTGGGATCTGCAAAAACAGTTGGCCAATCTTAAAGAAGGATAGGATGAGCTCATGACTAAAGTCGTAGAAATTTTCAAAGCGGATACAGCGATCAAACAGCCACTGCCATTGTATCTGTCCCGTATCAAAGCGGGCTTTCCTTCTCCGGCAGAGGATTATTTAGACAAAAAGCTGGATTTAAATGAATACCTTATTAAACATCCGGCATCGACGTTCTTTGTCAAGGTCAAGGGTGATTCTATGATAGGGGCGGGCATTAACTCTGGCGATATTCTGATCGTTGACCGCTCCCTTGAGCCTAAAGATAAACGTATCATTGTGGCTGTTGTCAACGGGGATTTTACAGTCAAGAGAATCACAAAGAGGCAAGATAAGGTATTTTTGATCGCAGAGAACCCCAAGTATTCTCCGATAGAAATAAAGGATGGTATGGATTTTGAAGTTTGGGGTGTTGTTGTTCATGTAATCCATTCGGTGTGATATGAATAAAGTTTTTGCCTTAGTTGATTGCAATAGTTTTTATGTGTCCTGCGAAAGAGTGTTTAATCCCGCCCTTAAGAATAAACCTGTAGTTGTCTTGTCCAATAATGATGGTTGCGCTATTTCACGTTCTCAGGAAGCTAAGGACGTTGGCATCGCTATGGGGGCGCCTATTTTTCAATGTGAAGAATTGGTCAATCGTCACGATGTTAGAGTATTTTCGGCTAATTTTGTCCTTTACGGGGATATGTCGGACAGGGTTATGTCTGCTTTGGCGTCTTTTACTCCTAATTTAGAGATTTATTCGATTGATGAGGCATTTCTGTCTTTAGAAGGCTTTGAGAATTACGGCTATTTGTCTTATGGCCGGAAGATAAGAAGTGCCGTCAAAGAACGGACAGGCATACCTGTTTCTGTGGGTATTGCCCCGACCAAGACGCTTTCTAAAGTCGCTAATCATATTGCTAAAGATAACCCCGGAATGGGCGGGGTGTTTTGTTTGATTGATGAAAAGGATATCGATCGCTGGCTTGAAAAGACCCCCGTTAAGGAAATTTGGGGGATAGGGGCCGAAAAGGCCTTGTTTTTGAACCGAAATGGCATCTTTAATGCTCTACAATTGAAGAAAGCGCCGGATGAGTGGATCAAAAAACATTTAACTGTTGTAACCTTGCGAACGCTTAGAGAGCTTCGCGGCATCCCTTCCCTATCGTTTGATGAGCCGCAGCCCAATAAGAAGGCCATTGTGACCTCTCGTACGTTTGGTTATGAGGTCAGCGGTTTAGGTGAGATGCAAGAAGCTGTCTCGGCTTATGTATCAAAGGCCGCCCAGAAATTACGTAGTCAGAATTCAGTAGCCGGGTATGTTCAGGTTTTTATTGAAACAAATCCGTTCAAAGGTTCATATTATCGTAATTCAGCAAGTATTGATATCACACCGCCGACGGCGTATACGCCGCAATTAGTTGAGACGGCCAAGGGGCTTTTATCAAAAATATACAAAGAAGGCTGCCGTTATAAAAGCTGTGGGGTTATGCTGACCAATTTTTCGGATGAGAATTTGCTTGCGCAGGATTTGTTTAAACCTGTCTATACGGGGAGTTTGAATCAGCGGTTGATGAAAGTGTTGGATGAATACAACCGGCGTGCTGACAGCGGGCAGTTATTTTTTGCGGCCCAAGGGTTAGGTAAACCGTGGTTTATGAAGCAATCGCACAAGTCCAAACGATTTACGACGCGTTGGGATGAGTTGTTGGAGATAAAAATTTAATGTCAAAACGTGCAGTGACCCAAGGAGCGGTTCTTTTAACTTCGTTATTCATCCTTACAACGCCTGTCTTTGCGAATCAATGCGGGTTTAATTATGATCAACACCCGAACATCCGGGTAAAGAGGGTGATCGGAACAATTAAAGAAATAAACCGTAACACGATCGTCGTATTTGATGAAACAGATAAAATTTTAAGAACATTCGTTGATGTTGCTAACGGGGCAGGGTTTATTGTCGGGAACAGGGTCAGGATTCTCTATTTAACTAAAGACAACACTGTTGAGAGCATAAAGAAGGTCAAGCCCGTTGAATACATAAAAAACAGTCAAAATTTGGGGTATATTTTTCAAAAATGAGGAATATTCTTAAACTTTTAATGCCCCACAAATTAAGGAATTCTGCTATACTTAACCCAATATTTTATAAACAGATCCGCCGTTTAATTTTTTATATATATTAAATTTAGTGTATTTTTGGTTTTATGGGCAAAATAGCAATCGCTATTTTTTTATCCGCGTTTTTTTTACTCCGTCCGTTCTCTATGCAAGAGACCGGGTTAATGTATCCTCATGATGATTTTGATTATTTTGCCCACGCTTCTTCATTGGTTTTCGGCCAATTCCCTTCCTATCAAAAAGAATATTTCGATTATCCTCATTTAGTTCCTTTAGGGAGCATAGGATCAGCAATTCTAGCCGCCCCGTTTGTTTTTACCTTTTCATTGATCGATCGAATCAAAGGTTCAGACATCTCGACACAAAGAACGTCTGATAATGTGCCTCAAAGCTGGTCAGTATTTGGGTTTGTATTTTCCAGTGTTTTTTATTTTTCCCTGGCGTGTTTATTGCTTTATCAAGCTGTTAAACTTTACGTTAAACCTGATATAGCAAGCTGGGCAGTCATTTTTATGGCTGTTTGCCAGGGGATGCCGCTTTTTGCCTTTCGTCGTCCCGTGTTTAGCCATGCATCCGAATTTTTTCTTCAAAGTTTATTGTTGTATTGTTTCTTAAGAAATGAAAAAGTAGACGGAGCGTTTATAAAACGCTGGTGGCAGTTTGTTCTGCTGGGGGTCGTGGCCGCCTTGGTTTTCCTTACAAGGTACAACAATCTTTTCTTTGCGCTTGTGTGGCCTTTGTTTTTTATCGGAAGAAATCCCCAGCATAAAACAAGGGGGGAGCTTTTGACACAGGCTTTGTGTGTCACACTGCCTCTGATATTTTTTCTTGTTTTCTTTAAATGGTGGCCGCATTTATATAATCCCAATGGCCAGGGTTACTCCATTAGTCTTGTTATGCCCCACGGGACAATACTGCAAATCATTGAACATTTAGTGCATGTTTTTATAGGGATTGACTGGGGGCTTATTTTTACAGCACCTTTTTTATTATTGGGTTTGTTGGGCTTAGCCTTATGGAAGGCGCCTTTAAAGAAGACCTATATTCTAGTCATGCTTCCTTTGATCGTTAATTTTTATATTATTGCCATTTATGGTTCGCAGGGCGGCTGGTATGGTTATCGTTACATGTTTGTTTCTGCGTTTCCATTACTAGTTCTTCCTTTGGCAATCTTGATGGATTGGGCAGAACAGCGCCTGGGCGTTTGGAATAAAATTTTGATGTTTCTCTTCGCGCTGATGCCAATAGTATCCATGATTTGTTTTGAAAGCAATGATCTAACGTTCATAGTCCCTATTCCGCAATATTTTGGTTTAATTGATTATAGTAACGCAAATTATCAGATAGGTGCCTGGCAAACTGTTTTACAGATCCAACAGCATTGGCAGGATATTTTCCAGGGGGGCGGGGAATATTTTTATAAGCTTTATTCAAGCATAGATCTTTGGTATAGCCTTTGTAAAATTGGGTATCAACAGTATTTTCCGATGATATTTGGCCTGCTTATCAAAGTTTTAATGATCTATTTGGCCCCATTTGTCCTTTGGTGGTCTTTGAGCAGGATTTCTGTAAGAAAATGATGAAGTCTAAAGAAATATTAAAGCATTTTTGTAATCTTTGTCAGCATGAGACCCCTTGTGTCAAATTATACCGCTTGAAGGGTTATGATATTGTACAGTGCGCTGATTGCGGCTTAGTGTATGTCGCTTTTGGCGCAAGTCCGATCGTTAAAGTGGCGGATATATATTCTCAGGACTATTTTGAAGGCGGAGTCTCGGACGGCTATGTGGAGTACAGTTCTAATGAAGAAGTTTTATGTCATCAAGCAAAGAGGATCATCCGTCAAATATTTCCCTATCAAAACTCCGGGACATTGTTAGAAATTGGTTGTGCGTATGGTTTTTTTCTTCTGGAAGCCCGGAAATTTTTTAAGGTCCAAGGGGTTGAGAAGAGCTCTTTTGCGGCAGGGCAGGCAAAAAACCGCGGATTGGATGTTCTTGTAGGGGATTTGCCTGATTTAAATCTTCCTAAGCTCAATTATTCGACGGTCTGTTTGTTTGACTGTATTGAGCATTTAACAGATCCGTATGGTTATTTAAGGCATATCCATGCGCTTCTTGAGCCCAAAGGCTTGGTTGTCCTGACGACAGGCGATATTAACAGTTTTTATGCCCGGATTGCCGGTCAGAAATGGCGATTGATGACGCCTCCCCAGCATCTTTTTTATTTTTCAAGACGGACAATGGAAAAAATCTTAGAAAAAACAGGATTCAAAGTCTTAAAGTTGAGCTGCCCATGGAAACTTGTGCCTTGGAAATTAATCCTTTATCAAATCAGCCCTTTTTTAAAGTCTTTTCTTGGGCCCCTTGGTCGCCTATCCGCCGGAATTTATATTAACTTGTATGATGTTATGTTCATTATCGCACAGAAAGAGTAGGCTCATTTGTATCCGAGAAACCCTAAAATCTTTTTCCTTATACCGGCTTACAATGAATCAAAGGTGATTGGTGATGTGGTACGCTCTGTTAAATCGGAGTTTGAGGATGTCGTTGTCATTGATGACGGCTCTATAGACCAAACATCTCAAAAAGCGCAAGAAGCCGGCGCCGTGGTATTGAAACATTTAATGAACCGGGGCCAAGGAGCTGCTTTAAAAACAGGGATTGATTATGCGCTTTGTGAGGGAGCAGATATTTTAGTGACTTTCGACAGTGATGGTCAGCATCAATTGGATGATGCGAAAAACATGATCAGTCAAATTTTAACAGGACGCTACGATGTCATTTTAGGCTCAAGATTTCTTTATAAAGATAATCAAATTCCATGGCTGCGAAGGGGCGTATTAAAATTAGGGACAGTTTTTACTTGTCTAGTTTCCGGAATAAAGGTGACGGACACCCATAACGGCCTGCGCGTTTTATTACGCAGCGCGGCAGAACAAATGCTCATTCAACAAGACAGGATGGCCCATGCTTCAGAGATTTTAGATGAAATCGGCAGATTAAAATTACGCTACTGCGAGTTTCCGACGCGAATTGTTTACACGGATTATTCTAAACAAAAAGGCCAAAATTCTCTCAATGCGTTTCGTATTTTGAGGGACTTCTTAATTCAAAAGTTGGGGGGGTAGTTTATGCAATTTATTCAATTCATTATTATCCTATTTGCAATTTTTGCGCTTACAGGGATTTTTATACGCTTTCGTCGGAAGACAATCAACTTTTTGGAATTCTTTTTATGGAGTTTTTTCTGGTTCATGGTTGGATTGTGCGTCTCCCTCCCGAATATAACCCAGTGGTTTGCTAAAATTCTGGGTGTCGGTAGAGGAGCTGATGCGGTATTCTATATAGGCATAGTTTCTCTCAGCTACTTTCTTTTTCGTCTTTATATTAAAATTCGGCACATAGAACAGGAAATAACCCACGTTGTACGTAAATTGGCGTTAAATGACTTAGAACACACGAAGAAGTAATCAACAGTCTCCCATTATAAGGGAGCAGAAAGGCCTACGGAAAGAGGGTTATGAATGATCATGAACAATTGAATAATGTGACTTGGGATTCTGATGTCCAAAAGAAGTTCGAGCAGATGAGCTCGAAAATACCAATCTTCTTGCGGGATATTGCCCAAAAGAAGGTGTTTCAAAAAGCGGAAGATTTTGCCCGCAAAGACGGGCGGACACTTGTTTCCCAAAAAGATCTAGTAGATGCTTTTTTTGCCGAAACGCCGTTTGGATTTCATGGCCCTATGAAGAATGATATGAACGAATTTGGTATCGACTATACAAAATATGGCTATCCGAAGTAAGATTTGCCTAACCCAAAATTTTGGGGTATTTTTTTATCCGATATAGATAGGGGATTTTATAATGGCATCTGATGATATTTGGCCTCTCCATACACCGGTCAGACACAAAAAAGAAGGATATACCGGCTGGATCCATGCGACAACCACGATGAAGGAAGTCTTTACCGGTGACTTATCAGTTAAGTGGCAGTATACTATTCGCGTGCAGGGAAGCGAACAGCTTAAGGTGGCAGGTGCGGATGATTTAGAATGGATCGAATCTCAAGCGTCGTTTCCGAATTACGTGATGTATAAAGAATCGATTTCTGATAAGAATTATTTGCAGGAAACGCGCTTGCATGCGCTGGGGTATCAAATATCAGATTTAAATTCTCAGGAACGATGGAATATATTGAAATTCGTAGCTATTCCTATGCTCGGAGCTAAGGAAGTTGTCAGGACGGTCATGGCTGTTATTTCTTCCAGAATTGCCCGTCCTGCTAATGCGGATAAATTCCGTCATGCGATCAGAGCATGGAATAAGGATTTAAATGCAATCGTCCTGCATTGCAAAGGGACAGAGGATGAGGCTTCCATTTATTCCTCTGTTTCTTATATCCAGCGCAAGCTATTAGATGCTAAAATGATCGACAAAAAGGACTTAGTCTAATATTTAATTTCAGGAGGTTGGGATGAGTATAAAGGATCTGCTCAAAGAGATGCTTGACCGTAACGCCTCGGACCTGTTTTATCGCGCCGGCGGATCCGTTCGTTTCAAAATTGACGGCAGCCTTGTTCCTTTGGACTATAAAGAGTTGACCGTGGAGGATGTTGTCCGTGCAGTCGACGAGTTGACGACGGTCAAACAGCGGGAAATTTTTAAGGAAAAAATGGATATTTCTTTTGCTATATATATCCAAGAATTAAAAATGCGTTTTCGCGTCAGTATTTTTATGCAAAAGAACTGGCCTTCAATCGTCATCCGAAGGATCAATAACAGTGTGCATTCATTTGAAGAGCTGAATTTACCGGCGAATATCTTAAAAAAGCTCGCGATGGAAAAAAGGGGGCTGGTGCTTTTAACCGGGAGTATGGGCAGCGGTAAATCCACGACCATTGCCAGCATGATTGATTACATCAATTGTAACAGTAAAAAACATATTTTGACTGTTGAAGAGCCGATCGAACACACATTTGAAGACAAGGCGTCGCTGATCAATCAAAGAGAATTAGGAATAGATGTTGCTTCTTATCCGGTGGCTTTGCGTGCATTTACCTTGCAGAGCCCTGATGTTATATTTATAAGTAATATCTGCGATCTTGAAACGATGTCGAGTGCCATAACGGCCGCTGAAACCGGAGTATTGGTTTTAAGCACTTTACATACGATCAATGCCGCACAGAGTATAGAACGGATTATTAATTTCTTCCCGCCGCATCAGACTCAGGAGGTGAGGAACCAGCTTTCTTTTTTGCTCAAAGGCGTAATATCTTTAAGGTTGGTTCCCATGAAAAGCGGTGCGGGGCGCATTCCTGCCTGTGAAGTCATGCTTCTTACTCCGACGGTGAGTCGATTGATAAGGGAAGGCAAGGTCTGGGAGATCCCTAAGTTTATCGATGAAGGCACAATTTTTGGCATGCAATCGTTTAACCAGTCTTTGGTAAGATTGGTCAAGGAGGGCAAGGTTGCAGAAGAACAGGCTGTTGAGTTTTCGGACAGTAGAGATGAATTTACCCAAACGTTAAGAGGTATAAAAAGAAGAGAGGAATAATGATGAAAGGTTACGGTGTCTATTGAAACGGGCAGGGTGTTTAACATTGAGTGTGGGTTTTTTCTTGGCATTTTGGGGTCTTGCCCAAGGAGCTGATCAATCCTCATCTGACGGGGTTCTAGTTTCTGGGGCTGTTGGTGCCCAGGCTTCAGATCAGCAGAACAGTAGCAATAACAGGCGTCGAAGCCAATTGATCCTTGTGGGCGGTGAGGACAGTTCTTCCCAAAACACTCTGCCCAACAGCAACAGTAACAAGGGGAGCTTTAATCAACCGATGGATGAGATAGTTATTAAAGCAACAAGTGTTATCATGTCGCAAATGACAGCGAATATGAAATTAACGCAGGAGCAAATTAATACCATTCGGCCGATCATAGAGGATAATATAGTAAGAACCAGGGAGCTTCAGCTGCTTTTAGAAAAAGGGACCATTGACGCTAAGACCATGTATACCCGAAGGGAGCAGTTGAATAATGGCAAGAATCAAGCTTTGAGCCGCATTCTCAATTCAGATCAAATGAAAGTATGGATGAGCATCCAAAATCCATCTGATTAAATGAAAAACAGTGTGTGGATAGCAGGTCCTTATATTGAGTGCATAATACTTGTCTTTATGTTTTGGATATTTTCAGAAATTAGTTTTGGGATAGGAAGCGCTGAGACGGGCAGTTTTAATGAATATATCAATTCGCCGCAGGGGGCTGGGGAGAATTTAACCGGTAAAAACAGTAATCCTGTTCAGGCCGTAAACGAGGCCAAAACAACTAATGAAGCTCCTCAAGTAGATTCGCAAGGAATGCCAGCCTCATGGCAAACTTGTGCCGAGACTGGTAATTGCGCTGCCGCGATCGCAGAATCACCGTCATGGGATTTTGTTGCTGCGTCTGTGGAAAAGCCCGTCGATAAGAATATTCAATCTACCCCAACAGATTCTCAACCGGTGTCGCAAGGGGTTCCTGCCCGGTGGCAGGCATGTGCCAAAGATAATGATTGTACGGCTGTCGTAGTCGATTGTGTATCGTGGGAGCCGTTAAACAAGAAGTATCTGCCTAAATTTTTCAAAGATTTGAACTCTTGTCTGGCCTCTATTGATCCCGGTTTTCAGCCACAGGTGCTTTGCGTTGATCGTGCGTGTAAAACCACAGGGAAAACTACACACGTCTCATGGGAAGAGTGGTTAAACGAGATGAGAAATTACCAGTAAAGTCTTTTGAATCTTGCTGAATACAAGTTAATCCATTTGCGGGAAGCTTCTTCCATGGAAATTTCTTTGCCTGATTGCACTCTGAGCATGTCCCTGTAGCCGGCGATCAGGTAGATCTGTTCGACCATTTTAGCTTTGAAAGCTTCCTGGGTCTTTGAGAAATTTACGGCGATATCATAAAGTTTTGTTTCTGAATTCTGAATACATCGGACGACTTGTGCTCTGACATTAAAGATTTTGTTTTCAAAAGGCATTTTGATCACGATCTTGGATTTAGGGTCAACCGGATGTTTGGATGGGAACAGCAAGCCCCCTAAGCTGACATTGATCGTTTTTGATCGGATATCTTCCCGATCTTTCTTTTGACTTTTTTCAATGATTTTATACGAAAGAGGTATGCACAGCGGGTGACGGATGAAATGGCGATATTCAATGACTTGCATAGGCATCCTTAGGTTGGGTTATTTTTATTAATTTTATTATAACATACCCTTTAAATGATTGACAAGGAAAGTAATGTGGGATTGTAAACATAGACGGTCATCGGATGACACCTGTAGGAAAAGAAAAACAAAATGTTTTCCTGGGGGCATCGGCTGTGTTTTAAAAGGAAAATATGAAATTCCTTTCAGGGAACAAAATGATCCGCTGTTAAAAAGCAAAAGACCAGTAAAGCCCAAGGGGAAGAAGTAGTTTGCGGGGGAGGGTTGACCAGTCCGCCCTCCCTTTTTTTTGTAGTGATTTTACATCTTGTTTGATATAATTGACCAATCCAATTTGCAATAGAATAGAGGAGGGCATATGCAAGCACAAATAGACAAAATTTACGGATATTTGATCCAATACGGCCTTAATTTTTTTGCGGCTGTCCTTATTTTTATTATCGGCAAATGGGCGGCAAACATCGTTTCCAGGTTATTTGAAAGGTTATTACTTAATACAAAGGTAGAGAAAACTCTTGCTGTTTTTGGGAAGAACATCGTTTATTTTACGATTTTGACCTTTGTCGCTATTGCGGCCTTGAATAAGGTGGGGGTTGAGACAAATTCTTTTCTGGCGATTATCGGTGCGGCAGGCTTGGCTGTAGGGCTTGCTCTTCAGGGCTCTTTGTCCAATTTTGCGGCCGGTGTCATGATGATCATTTTCCGTCCCTTTGCTTTGGAAGATTATATTGAAGCCGGTGGGGCAGAGGGGACAGTGATCGAGATCCAGATATTCAACACCATCCTCATGACCAAAGACAATAAACGTGTCATAGTCCCTAATGCCAAGATCACCGGTGACAAGATCACCGTTTATCCTAAATCAGAATGAAAAGGAGGGTTTAGATGGCAGACCTATTACCAGAAAAGTGGATGAAGGCTATTGCTGTCACAACAACCGTATTAGCGGTTGTAGCATCTATTGCATCATCAAGATCGGCATTCTTTATCGCCAAGGCACAGTTGTTAACGGCCCTTGAGGGCAGTCAATGGGGCTATTACCAGGCAAAAAGCATCAAACAAAATTTATATGAAACCCAGTTGAAATCTTTTGAAGTTGATATGCTAGGCGATATCAATCCCAAGCAGAAGGAGCTTCTGGCGCAGAATTTACAGAATTATGTCAAGGACATTGCCCGTTATGACAAAGAGAAGGCCGAGATTAGAAAACAGGCGGAGGGTACCAATAAGGAAAATGAAATTGTCGGCAGACGGGGCGGCCAGTTTTCTTTAGCTGTTGTGTTTTCGCAGATTGGCATTATGCTTTCTTCTGTAGGCGCTCTGTTAAAGAGAAAAGAAATGTGGATGGTCGGCCTCGTAATGGGGGCTATTTCAATATTTTTTCTTGCTAATGGTTTTTTGCTATTTTTATAACAGGAGTTTTTTGTTGAGTTTTAACGAGAAAGGGATTTTTATGAAGAAAATACTGCTGTTGGGCGGTTGTTTCTTTTTTTTATTTTGTCCTGCTTATGCCCAATTGGGAAATTTAATGAATAATATCAAAAGCAATCCCCTTCTGGCCCAGCAGGGCCTGAACCAGGGCATTATCGGTAAGATCCAAAACATCGGTTCTATTTTTGCGCAGTTGCCTTTTGATAGCGGCAAGTTGGAATTTGTCAAAGCGGCCTTGCCTATATTGAATCAGGTTTATTCAATGAGTGCCAGCTCTTTAGGGAATCTTCAAGCGGGCAAACCCGTTGATGCCAATCAATCAACTAAGATCAATGGCTTGTTGGATCAGGTTAAATCGATGATCGCCCAACATTGGAGTCATAATCCTTTGGCTCCTGCCCAAATTCCGCAAGCAAATAATCAGATCCAACAATTCATAGGTCTGCTGAAGGATATAGTACAGAATGAAACGGATTCATTGCAAAAGCAGATTTCAGTGCCGAGCAGTCATTAATAAAAAACGAAAGGAAACGTATGAAGAAAAAATTATTAACAGCAGTCGTGGGGATCTTTGTTTTAGGGTTTGCGAGTTTAGCCCATGCAGATTTCATCGGGAATAAGGATTCCAAAACGTTCCATACGGATACGTGTCCTATGGTTAAACTGATGAAAGATGCAAATAAGGTTGTCTTTAAAACTGCCGCTGATGCGATCAAAGCAGGTTATGCTCCCTGCAAGAAGTGTACGCCAACAGATCCGGCCGCGGTGATGGTGTTTGTGGGCAACAAAAGCTCCATGATCTATCATAAGGCAGATTGCCGTTTGGTCGCGTCTATTAAATCTGATAATATTGTCAAATTTGCCACAGAGGCAGATGCCAAGAAGGCCGGCTATAAGCCATGTTCCATTTGTTTTCTGAAGGATAAAAGCAAAACGACAAAGTGATAGCGGAGGGTATATGCAGGCGCAGATAGATAAGATTTATGAATATTTGACGCAGTTTGGGCTTAATTTTATTGCGGCTTTGGCCATTTTTATTATCGGCAAATGGGCAGCTCATATAGTTTCAAGGCTGTTTGAGAGATTCCTGCTGAAAGCGAAGGTGGAGAAGACCCTTGCCATTTTTGGTAAGAACGCGGTTTATTTTACCATCCTGACCTTTGTCGCTATTGCGGCCTTGAATAAGATAGGGGTGGAGACCAGTTCTTTTTTGGCTATTATCGGCGCGGCCGGTCTGGCCGTGGGACTCGCCCTTCAGGGGTCTTTGTCCAATTTTGCATCGGGCGTGATGATGATCATTTTTCACCCCTTCGCTCTGGAAGATTATATTGAAGCCGGCGGGGCAGAGGGCACGGTGAGTGAGATCCAGATATTCAATACCATTATCACAACCAAGGATAATAAACGCGTCATTGTCCCTAACGCCAAGATTACCGGGGATAAAATCACCGTCCATCCCAAATAATGAGGGAAATCCAAGGATGATATAGCAATGAAAAGTATCTTTTTGTATTTTGGCGCTGGGGTACTAGTTCTCGTTATCACCGTTCTCATTGCAGTGGGATTGTATATCGGTCCGATCGTCAAGATCGGGATGGAGAAGATCGGGCCTCAAATAACCCAGGTTTCGATCAAGGTGGATGCCGTTGATATATCGCTTTTGACCGGCGGGGCGCAAGTCAAGGGTCTTGTTGTAGGCAACCCTAAGGGGTACAAAAATTCTCAGGCTATCAGTGTCGGGGCCATGACTGTGAGTGTGGCCCCGTTTTCAGTCTTATCGAATAAAATTGTTGTTCGCAGGGTCCAGGTCAAATCTCCTGAAATTACTTTCGAAGGAGGCTTAAGCCGTAATAATCTAAGCAAGATCATGGACAATGTTAATGCGCAGGCCCAAAAAATGGGAGTAGCTCCCTCCAATAAACCTGCCCCCAAAATTGAGGTGGACGACTTTCTGATAACGGGGGCTAAGGTTCATGTCAGCCTCACAGGGCTTTCGAGTCAAGGTATGACCTTGCCGTTACCGGACATTCATCTGACTGATTTGGGGCGTGACAGCAATGGGCTCACCCCGGCCGAGCTCACTCGTGCCGTTTTGAACGCCATTGACAGCGATACTATTAAAGTCGTCACCAGCGCCGTCACGGGCCTGGCTTCCGGCGTAACAAGTCTGGGTAAGCAGACAGGTCAAACAGTGGTCCAAAGCGTCAGTAAGGTCACCAGTACTTTGGGCGGTCTGTTCGGTAAATAATTTACATTGTACAAAAAGTAGGGACAGACATTAATTTCTATTAAAAAAATTAGTGTCTGTCCCTACTTTTTTCAGAAAATTTCTTGACAAAATTCTTTCAATAAGGATAATAGCATACCAATATCCTATTATGATCTCAAAAACGAGTTTACAAACGATCAAAGCTTTATTAGAACTAGCCCATCTGCCGTCAGGTAAAACAGAGGGGGTCGGCAGTATCGCCCGCAGGATTCGTGCCCCGCAAAATTATTTAGGCAAGGTCCTGCAGCGTTTGGTTAAAGAAGGTGTTGTTGTTTCTCAAAAAGGTTTAAACGGCGGTTTTCGTTTGGCTCAAATGCCGGCACAGATCAGTCTCTACGATGTCGTGAGCTCTCTGGAGGATATCAAGCGCTGGGAAGGTTGTTTTATGGGTAAATCAATTTGCTCAGGATCGACGGCATGCAGCATGCATAAGCGCTGGGAGGGGGTACGCAGCGCGTATATTGATTTTCTTAAGAACACCACTATTGCTGACTTAAAAAATAACTAGGTCATTATTTTTTAACCTAAAATAGGACAATCAGATGCGATTATAAAGGAGATGACTATGAACAAGCAGGGGTTTTCACTTAATTTATTTGAAGAAATGGTTTTTCCCAAGGATGGTATTTTTAGCAAGGTCATTGCCAAAGCGCCTTCCTATAACTTTACGCTGATGTGTTTGGCCAAGGGGACCGACATGGACACGCATACATCGACCAAAAACGGCTGTGTCTATGTTCTTAAGGGCAAGGGGACATTCAGGCTTTTTGATCGAGACATTGTCATGCAGGAAGGGGTATGTATTTTTATGCCCGCCGATGCCCCGCACTCTTTAAAGTCTGACGAAGATTTGGCGATTTTATTATCCTTAAGTGTTTAACATTAATTAGAGAAAGAGGCTTTGTATGAAAAAGTACTGGTTGGCATTTATTGCTGTAGTAGTTCTTTCTTTTGGGGTTTTAGGCTGGCAAGGATTTGAAATTTATCAGCATAAACCGCCGATCCCTAAAGAAGTTGTCACAACGGACGGCAAGGTTTTGCTGACAAGGGAGGATATTCAGAATGGTCAGAATGTATGGCAATCCATAGGAGGTATGGAGGTAGGTACGGTTTGGGGGCATGGCAGTTATGTGGCCCCTGATTGGTCTGCCGATTGGCTTCACCGTGAGCTGACCTTTATTTTAAATGATTGGTCTCAAGCTCAGTATGGCGTATTGTTCAATGATATTTCTTCTGACAGGCAAGCGGTTCTTCTTGATCATCTTAAAGGCATGATTCGTACAAATACTTATGACCCTTCAGAGGACCGTATTGTTATTGATCCTGTCCGTGCGAAAGCCTTTGAAGATAATCAGACTTATTATAGTGATGTTTTCTCTAAAGGGCGCGCGTTCTACGCCATGCCTGAAGGAACAATGAGTGATCCTGCCAAGTTGCGCCAGCTGTCGGCTTTCTTTTTTTGGACCTCATGGGCGGCATCTACCAACCGGCCTGGAAAGATCTATACCTATACCATGAACTGGCCGCATGAGGATTTGATCGACAATCGTCCCACCGGTGGATTGATCGTCTGGACAGGGGCAAGTATTATCTTTTTATTAGCCGGAATCGGGTTTATGGTGTGGTTTTACGGCAGTCAGGAAAAAGAAGCAGCCTCTACAATTCCTACTCATGATCCGTTAGCAAAAGTAGTGTTGACCGCCAGTCAAAAAGTCGTACTGCTATATTTTCTTGTTGTAAGTCTACTGGTTATTTTACAGATCACCTGCGGTATTTTAACAGCGCATTATGGTGTTGAGGGGAATGGTTTTTATGGTATTCCTTTAGCCCAATGGCTTCCGTACAGCGTGACACGCACATGGCATGTGCAATTGGGCTTATTTTGGATCGCGACTGCATGGCTCGCCGCCGGTCTTTTTATTGGCCCTGTGATCGGAGGATGTGAACCTAAGGGACAAAAGGCAGGAGTTATTATTCTATTAATAGCTCTTGTAATCGTAGTTTTAGGCTCTATGGCCGGGGAGTGGATGAGCATCTTTCATAAATTTACCGGTAACGATTGGTTTTATTGGGGGCATCAGGGATATGCCTATATTGATCTGGGCCGCATCTGGCAAATAGGGCTTTTTATAGGCCTGCTTTTATGGCTGGGATTGGTGGCAAGGGCGATATGGCCCGCATTAAAAAATCCTGATACCCAAAGACCGCTTTTAACAGTATTTACGGTCTCCTTAATCGCCATTGCCGGATTTTATGGGGCAGGACTAATGTGGGGGCAAAAAACTTCTTTATCTATTGTCGAATACTGGCGCTGGTGGGTGATCCATTTATGGGTCGAAGGCTTCTTTGAAGTCTTTGCCACGGTGGCCATTGCGTTCTTATTTGCAAAAATGAATTTAATCAAACCCCTACACGCGGCGCGTGCCGTGCTTTTTGCTTCCACGATTTATCTCTCAGGAGGCATTATAGGCACCCTGCATCATTTATACTTTTCCGGAACACCGCTTTCAGCCATGGCTTTTGGATCGGTTTTTAGCGCCTTAGAAGTTGTGCCCCTGATCCTGGTCGGTTTTGAAGGGTGGGAGAATATCCGCCGCGCCCGTACAGCGGGCTGGGTCAGCCGCTACAAATGGCCTATTTACTTTTTCGTTGCGGTTGCTTTCTGGAACATGCTGGGCGCCGGATTGTTTGGTTTTATGATCAATCCGCCTATTGCTCTCTATTATATGCAGGGGTTAAATACAACGCCGCTTCATGGTCATGCCGCACTTTTCGGTGTTTATGGGATGTTGGGTTTGGGGCTGATGCTTTTTTGCCTGCGTATTTATGATAGCCAAGGAGAGTGGAACAATAAGCTCATCAGTTTTGCTTTTTGGTCATTGAATATCGGTCTTTTGACGATGTGTGTCTTGAGTTTGTTACCCGTCGGTCTTTTGCAGACATGGGCCTCGGTCGAACATGGCTATTGGTATGCGCGCAGCAGTGAATTTTTACAAACACCGCTTATGAGTTTCTGGCGGTGGATGCGGGTACCCGGCGATACTGTTTTTGCCTTGGGGGCCTTTGCGTATGTGACTTTTATTCTGAAAGTGTTGATGAGTGCATTTAAACGTAATGAAAAATAAAAAAAAGGAGAGAGGATTATGGCAAATACCAGTATCGAGCATTTTTACAGCAATGATCATGATGAGCTGGATGGTTTTTTAAAGAAGTTTCAGGAGCTAAAGCGCAAAAATTTTGTTGAAGCTAAACCATTTTTCCGTGCTTTTAAATTCGGACTGGCACGCCATATTCTTTGGGAAGAGGAAATTCTTTTTCCTGTTTTTGAAGAGAAGACCGGAATGAAAGATAACGGACCTACGGTTGTCATGCGTCATGAGCATGTTTTGATCAAAGAGGCTTTGGAGGCGCTTCATGACAAAGTACGTGAGCATAACCCTGATTCAGATGCACAAGAGCGGGCCTTGATCGAGATATTGTCAGAGCATAACGATAAGGAAGAATCTATTTTGTATCCGGCCATCGATGAAATGGCAAGCGACAAGCAAAAAAAATCATTATTCCTGAAGATGCAGGAAGTGCCTAAAGAGCGGTATGAAACTTGCGGATGCCACCATTAAAAATGTGACCTTGCCCACCGAGCATGGCGCATCTGTCATGCTCGGTGAGTCTTTATGTGCGGGGCTTTTTATTGCAGCTTCCGCAAAAGGTTTTTTACCTGCGCTTGGCTGGCTGTTTATTTTTTTATTGATTCATCCGTTTAAGATAGCTGTTAAAGACATGTCGCATGGCATCATGACCGCCAGAACATCGACAGCATTATGGTGTTCGGCGGTTTTTGGTCTTTTAGCCGGGTCCTTAATCATTGCAACATATATTGTTAGCGGCTTTTCATTTTTGTTTGTATTGGCAGGGGTCATTCCTTTGGGAATACTGCACCTGTGGGCCGTGGTCAATGCAAATAAAAGGGAACTTACCGCCGAATTGTCCGGCGCTTTATCTTTGGGGGCCCCAGCAGCTTCAATTCTCCTGGTTGCAGGTCATCCTTATGCCCAGGCATTGGCTTTGTGGACAGTTTTGGCCGTTCGTGCCTTGACATCAGTCATTTATGTCCGTGAACGCCTGAACCAAAGTCGAGGCAAAATAAATAATATTGGCTTGGTTGAGCAGGTGCATACCGCCGGAATGGCTGTTTTATGGGCGATGGTGCTGGTTCATTTGGTCAAACCATTGATTTTTATTGCCGGTTTTCTGTTAGTTATGCGTTTATGGCTTTTGTATCAACGCCGTCCTATTACTGCAATAAATTTAGGTTTGCAGGAGCTGATGTTAGGGGCCGCGTTTGTTATTTTGACCATTTTCTCATTTTAAAGCTACCATTATATGGGCCAATATATAAGAAAATCTTATTAAAGCAATAAGATAAAACGGCTTGATTGGCGGTGGCTTCAAGGGGATAATAAAGCCATGAAATATAAATGGCTTCCCGTGTTTGATGTTAATAATTGTTCCGGCTGCAGAGCTTGCATGCCATATTGTGCTTCGGGCTCACTGAACATTGAAGATGGCGTCGTTAGTTTTAAGAATCCCGAAGCCTGCTTAAGCGATGAACGTTGCGTCCAAGAATGTCCTGTCGGTGGGATCCATATGGAGTGGCTTCCTCTAAACAGCGCTTCTCACCTTGGCTCATGGTCTGATCAAAAGCCGCAGATGCAAAATTGTTCCTAACCTCATTTTTTCACTAAACTGCCTTAATCCCCTCAATCTTTTTTGTTGCCTTAATGAACTCTTCTAATTAGAATAGAACAAACACTTTCGGGGCGGTTATGCTTATAAAAATCCTTCGAATTTCTGCTAAAGTCATTGTCAGCCTGTTTTTATTTTACGTCATTGCAGGTTTTATCATCATCCCTCTTGTTCTAACCTGGGCCATTCCTTCCCAAGGGACCAAATTTCTTAAACACCCGGTTCTTGTCCGTTCGGTTGCGCTCAATCCTTTCCTATGGCAGCTGACTATTAAGGACTTTCAGATCTTAGATCTTCAGAAACAGGAAATGCTTGGCTTTGATAAATTATTTATTGATGTAAGTTTTATTGATTTTTTAAAGAAGATTTATCACGTCGAAGCTTTTGAGTTAGACGGCCTTAAAGTTAATGTGGAGTTATTGTCCGGCGGGCAGATCAATCTTTTAGAACTAGTCCCGTCAGGTGCCCCTGCGCCTAAGGCGCCGGCAGAGGTTAAGACCACGTCAGTTGTCGAAAAACCGGCGCCTTTGCCCGTTGTTATCATAGATTCGATCACCCTGCATCATGGGCAGATCCGTTTTACCGATAAAGCCATCAAGCCTAATTTTATAACGACGCTCGGGGCTATGGAATTGCTCGTAACGCATATAACGACAGATCCCCAGACTGAAGCCAAAGTCAAATTTCAGGCCTATTTGGATGACAAGGGCAGGATCTCAACGGAGACGATCATAAAGCCTTTAAGTATGCCGTTGGCCATGGAAACAGCGTTCAGTCTCAATGACTATGCTTTAGAAGTTTTGACGCCGTACGTCGGTAAATATACAGGGCGTGAATTAAGAAGCGGCAAAATGGACCTGACATTGGATTATCGTATAAGTGACAATAAGCTAGTGGCCAGTCATAAGCTTTTGATCCAGCGTTTTGAGTTTGGCAATAATGTAGACAGTAAGGACGCCCTGCATTTGCCTTTTGGTCTGGCGGTTGCTTTGCTTGAAGATCCCCAGGGTAAGATCAGCATTGCTTTGCCTGCGGCAGGAGATATGAGCGATCCGAAATTTGAATATACGCATTTGATCTTTCAAGTGATCCGTAATTTTTTTCTTAATCTTGTTACTAAGCCGTTTTCGTTTTTAGGGTCGATGTTAGGCGCCTCCGGCCAAGGCACGGATGAATTAGGCTATGTCCGTTTTTCTCCGGGCAGGACGGACCTGTCCGACTCCCAAAAACAAAAATTGAGAAAACTCATTAATGGTCTTAAAACCCGCCCTAAACTGCATCTTGAAATTGACGGCAGTTATGATCCCCAAGTAGATTGGAAAGCGATACAGGCAGATGCTTTTACCAAGGATTATGAGCAATTAAGGAAGGATTCCAGCCGCTCTGAGGGTAAGGTTTATCAGCTTTTATATCAACGCCGTTTTGGGATCCGGGCCTTATGGGCCCTTGCCAAGAAATATAAGGAAGGGGTAGGAAATTATAACGATAGTAAACTTGACCAGGAAATCAAACGTCAATTGATTGAAAACGCTCCTCCTGATCTGGGGCATTTAAGTGTTTTAGCTCAAACTCGCGCTGGGATGGCCCATGATTTTTTTATTTCCTGCGGTCTTGACGCACAACGCCTGACCATCGGCCCGCCGCACTCTACTCAAAGCAGTATGGGGTATGTTCCCATGGAATTTACCCTGACGGTTTTTGATAAGACGTAAATAAACCCACAAAAGAATGCTTGACTAATATTGGCTATTTGATAATGTACTGATGCTATATAAGTCGAAATTATACTTATTTAAAAAGACAAAGGGTTAAGATTGTGCTTGATGCTGTTCGTTTGGCTGTTTATTTATTCTTAGGGATTTGGTTTTGGGCCCCACTCGAGGGTTGGGCGGCGGACCAAAATCCGTATATCATTGTGATCAAAGGCCATCAATTCGCTCCGTCGCAATTAATGATCCCTGCCGGTCAGAAAATTAAACTGACTGTTGATAATCAGGACCCCTCACCGGAAGAATTTGAAAGTTATGACTTGAATCGTGAAAAAGTGGTCTCAGGAAACAAGCAAATCATCGTTTTTATAGGACCGCTTAAGCCGGGCACATATAGGTATTTCGGGGATTTTCATAAAAAAACAGCAGAGGGGATTATCAAGGCCCAATAAAATGTATGTTTTCAATTGCCATTATTGTATTTAGGGAAGTCTTAGAGATAGCTCTGATCTTAGGCGTTTTGCTCGCGGCGACCAAAGGACTGCGAAACCGTGCATGGTGGGTATGGCTAGGGGTATTTCTCGGGATAGGGGGTGCCGTAGTTGTCGCATGCTTTGCAGATGCCATTTCACAAGCCGCCCAAGGCATGGGGCAGGAGATGATGAATGCAACTATTCTTTTTATCGCGGCCGTTCTTATTGGCTGGACAGTGATTTGGATCAACCGCAATGGAAAAGAACTCGCACAACATTTTAAAGAATTGGGAACGGCGGTCATTAAGGGACAAAAACCTAAATACATGATTACAGGCATTGTGGCATTATCAGTTTTACGCGAGGGCTCGGAGATCGTGATGTTTATTTATGGCGCGTTTGTCAGCGGAGGCAAGATACATCTATTAATGATCGGAAGTTTATTAGGTGCTTGCATGGGGATCATGGCAGGGGCAGGAATTTATTATGGTTTAATGATAATTCCTATCAAAAAGACATTGGTCGTGACAAGTTGGCTTTTAATTTTATTAGTTGCCGGAATGGTGGCCGGGGCTTTTGGGTATTTAGCTGCTGCCGGCCGTGTCCCTGATCTGATCCCCATGGTTTGGGATACCTCGAGGGTCATATCTGATGGCAGCTTCTTAGGGGAAATTATGCATATTCTGATCGGTTATACGGATAGGCCGTCGGGCATACAGCTTTTAGTTTATCTTTTGACCGTAGGGGTTTTATTCACAGCATTAAAAATATTTGGCCAGGCATCAATCCCGAACACCAAAAAATATCTTACACTATTGATGATGGGGCTAATCGGCACCTTTGGCTTATCTCATTCTGCTTTCGCCGAGAAGCGGGTGTTTGAACCTTATGCCGAGCAGGGGGAATTAGAGGTAGAAACAACCGGGGTGTATGATTTTGATCATGCCCGGAATAAAAACGCTGTACAAGAGTATCATAACGCGGTCGGTTATGGGGTAACGAGCATTTGGCATACGGAATTGGAGATTGAAACAGAAACACAGCCGACCGTTGATGCCATAACTCCCCTTAAGGCAACCCATATGGAATGGGAGAATATTTTTCAGCTGACCCAGCAGGGAGAATATTGGGTGGATGCCGGTGTGTATTTTGCTTATGAGGCGCCCCTTATCAATAAACAAGTAGGGCAGTTTGAAGGAAAAATTCTCTTGGAGAAATCTATCGATAAAATTACGAACACGCTTAATATTAATTTTAATAAGGAGGTCGGCGGGGGCAGAGACCCGCATACCGACGGCGGGATATCTTGGAGCGCTAAATACCGGTTGTCTCAATATTTTGAACCGGGGGCTGAGTACTACAATGATTTTAGCGCGCTTGCTCACCAATTAAACTACGATCAGCAAAGCCATCAGGTCGGACCTGCCTTTTATGGCCATTTATTCAATCATGTGAAATATGATATTGGCTATTTATTCGGAGTGTCCAAAACTGCCCCAATAGGCGAATTAAAGTGGGTTTTGGAATATGAGTTTTAGCGTGTCGAGATCGGTCGATCCGGGAAGGCCAGCTGATCACGGGCGCGCCAGTCACGGACATAGTTGATCTCCATGAGCCTACGTACACCAATGATCGGTCGCGGTTCAAAGCCATGCCAGGTGTGAGGGCCGGACTTAAAAACAACTCCGGAATCAAATTCAGGATTTCCCCGCTTGACTAATTTTTTTTCATGATCATAGATATCTGTGCCCCAGTCTTTGGCATAAGGACCGGTGCACAGGTAGATGACCATGGAAAATACTTTTTCGGGGATATCTCGGTGCGGCTCGAGCCACATCCCGTCTAAGTCCTGCATATATTCAAGGCGAAGAAAGGTGCCGTCGGCTTTAATGGCGCATGTTTCTTCAAATTGCCGCGCGACATCAGGCATTTGGAGGGCTTGTGACAATTTTTCACAGACAGGGTATAGGCTGCGCAGCTCGGGAGTAAAAAATGTGCGCTGATCGTTATAGTTACCGCGCGTCCCGTCCGTTCTTCCCAAAAGCGGAGGAGCAATAGGCAATACTAGGATGGCGGTACAAAGAGCTTCAGGGAATACTTCTTTGCAATACCAGCGTAGGTAAGGGTTTTCGTCACGTCTTGAGGCGCGCAAAGAATTGATAAAATGAGTCGCTATGATATCAGGTTCTGGAACGAACGGATAATTCATCATCATCCTTTGTTTCCCCAGGAACGCGGGGCCCAGTCAATGAGCTGTTTGGCACCCGGGATCGATTTAACAAATGCACTTATGGCATGGCGCACATTTTCACGGATGGGATACCATTTGGAATCAACATAGCAAAGCTGCACGCTCATCCGTTTGCCTTTTTGCGGTAAAAAACCGTGCCAGGAACGGTCGCTGACCCGGAACATCAGCATATTCCCGAACACCGGTGCAAATTCAAAAGCGCAATCGTCGCGGTTGTTGCCGCGCAAAATACGCAGGCGTCCTTTCTCATACGGCCATTCTTCACTGAATCCGACGAGAACGGTGATGATTTTGTGCTTTGAGTCAGTATGCGCATAGCCTTCGTTATAGCGTCCGCTGGTGTTGCCCATCATCACAATGCTGGCGGGATAAGGGCTTAAGTCCATGTTGAACTTCTGTTCGACCAAATGCCGGAAACGCTGGCTTAAAAGATCCTTCATACAGGCATCGAATTTTGCCCCGTAATGTAAGCTGGGAAGGCCGTAACTGCCGCGGTCGGGAATGACCGGCGCGTCGGCCAACACCTCTTTTTTTAACCTCTGATCGATAACCTTGTCAATAAAAACGAAATCATAAGGGTCACGCCTTAATTCGGCGGAAATAATAGCGGATTCGTTAAACATTTGAAGAGGGGCATCCTGATTGGGCACGTTTTCCATCTTTTTTGCTCCTTATTAAAATAATGGATAAGATGGCTGATGACGGCCTTTGATCGCCACCCCTTCAATTTCAATGAGCCATTCGGGGCGGCACACGGCGGCCTGAACAAAGACTGTTGGGACTCGGGGAAGTTTTTTCTTTAAACGTTCACTGACACGGTTAAAATCAGCCGGGTCGCGCAGGTAGACGATCATGTACATCATGTCCGCTAGGCTTGCACCTCCGGCCTTTAAAAGGGAACTCATATTCTCAAGCGTCCGATCCAATTGTTTGAGAACGTGCCGGGGATATAAGGTGATCCCTCGATTATCAACGCTGGCAGTTCCCGAGATGAAATAATGGGTCCTGTCCGCATAACAGATGCGGGTCCCTCTCTCAAAAGTGACGTTATACTCTTTGGCGGCGCACAGCATATCGAAATCGTTAAGATAAGAGACTTGGTTCGGGTCAAGGCCCAAGATCGAGTATGCATCCATCACCACCAGGTCATGATGGTGTGTGCCGCCTCCTTCAATGCCGGTGCTGGCAATGAAATGCGTATCACCGGTCAGGCCTTTTTGGGCAAACAAGTCCCGGCGTTCATCGACCATCTCCCGGTAAAAAGCATCGACGCCGCGGACATAGATCCAAGTACGAACGCAGTTATTGTACAAATCCCCTCCTGCTAGGGAAAGATCGCGGATCAGGTTGGTAAAAACAGTGCGAGTTTGAACGCGTGTGGACAGGGATCTGCCCATCTCTTGGGGGGATAAATGCGTGCTCCACAGATGTTTGAGTCCATTCTTTCGGACCAAAACAAGAGACGGTGAAAGCCGCTGGTTTTCTAGGGGCTTGCTGCTTTCAATATGATAGGCTAATAGAGAAATTTTGGCATAAGGCAAAGGGGGCTGCTGGATGATGGAAACTGCAACAGGGTGTCTTTTAGTATCGCACGCAAGCGGACTATTCCCTACGTTCTCGATTTGATTCAATGCGTCACTTAAGAATATACGGCGAAAAACCGCAGTTTTAGGGGAAAGTCCCAAATCCTTGATCTTTGCCGCGTAGCTTTTCTCAATGTGTTTGATCTGTTCCTTAAATCCGATACTATCAGGCGCAGTAACGACAAAGAAATGTTCCGCCTCGCCCTTTTCCCCTAAAAAACGGCGGTGTTTAACGCAGTCTAATGATTTTGTTTTCATGCCTTCGGGCCCGTCTTTCGTTAGGGGCTTATGATTTTTGGTCTGAGGTTTTTCTATTTAGAAATCGCTGACGTATAAAAACAGCTGCTCTTTTTGTTTCGTCAAGTGGTGGGTAGCTCCAAGTTTCTATATTTTCTTCAAAGAAACGTATTATACCTCGTTGGATTAAATCCTTCAAGAACTCCTTGTGTCTTTTTCCGCCACCGGGCAGGGGGTAGACATAGACGGGTTTGCCCGTATAACAGGCTTCAGAAACCATTGATATGGAATCGCTAGTCGTGATGATCACATCTGCCAGTGCCAGAAGACCGAAATAGGGATTTTCTCCCTGACTGTCCCAAATATAAGCAGGAATTTCCTGAAGGCCCGAACGTATTAATGTTTCATTAGCACTGCCTGTTCTGCGGGAGAAGGTCAGGGCAATGCTTCCTCCGTTTTTTTGGGCTGCTTGGGAGAGCATGCTCGCAAGTTCACGGGCAGATTTTTCAGAAAAATCATGGTGGCGGTTTTTGCCGCCCACAAGGACACCGATAAGAGGCCGCGGCAAATGGCTTAAACGTTCGGCAAAATGTCCTGCCCCAAAAGCAAGCTTTTTCTGGTTAACATGGTGAATGGCTCCTCGGGTGGCTAAAACATTATGGCCTTGTAATTTGTCATGCTCTGGCACGACGACAACATCGAAATTTTTAGGATCAATAAAGGGGTCCTGAATGTGGATGGTGAAAGTATGGCCGGCGCTGGCAGAACGGATGTGGAGGGAAACAGGGACGCTTTGGCGGCCGCAGGAGACCAGCACATCCGGCCAAGGAGGAACAAGCCCGTGGTGAGGGGGAAAAAGTCTTTGCCACAGGTTTTGCGGTTTTTTAATTTCTTTAAGGGAATAGGGTAGGCCCAGAGCTTCACAGAGCCCAATAGCCTGATTTTGGAGACCCGCCAATTTCTCGGTAACGATCCAGCATGAAGAAAGTTCCAGGCTAGGGGGATTAGGGGCAAGCATTGAAATAAACTAATGCCTATTGACAGCTTTGTCAAATAATAAAGACTTCAAATTCTAAAAGCATCACAATTCTTTTTGTTTCCCTTAATACAATTGATATAATGGGTTTGTGATAAATGACCATAGGGCATTGTTTGGCCAAATCTCTTCTTATTGCCAACTTCTGTTAATAGCCTTTTGTTTTTTAGGGATATTATTTTTTGCTTGGAGAGCCCGTCACAGACTCCGGGCAGAATTTAAGTCAGTGCCTCCTGTCTATCTTTGGGGATTAGTCTTTCTGACCGTAGTGCCCGCCGTTTTTTACACCTATGTCCTAACCCCAACACATATTATTGAAGATGAATCGTATTATCAAGCGGCGGCAAAAAATATACTGACATCAGGCCATTTAGGGGATCTTCTCAAAAGCCAGGGATGGGCTTTTTTGGTCTTTTTGGGGTACCTGTTGGGGGGTGTTAATGATCATGTCAGTATTCATATATCCCAACTTTTGGGAAGCGGAGCTATTGTCGGGATATTTTTTCTAGCCGTTTGGGCAGGGTTCTCTTTGAGGGAGGCGTTTATAGCAGCGGCGATTTTTACTTTTGTCCCTGCCCGCATGTTCTGGGCGGCGACAGGGGAAAGCCACACTGCGTCGATTTTTTTTGTTATTTGGGCAGCCGCATTCTCTTTTTTATTATACCGGACCTCGGAAAGGAATATTTTTTGGCTGGCGATATCTGTTTGGGTATTTGCGGGTTTAGTCCGGTGCGAGACGGTTGTATTATTTTTGTTTTTTATTTTGTGTATAGGGCTGTTTCTTCCCAAAAATACATGTAAAAAATTCCCCTTTTTGGATGCTTTATTTTTAGCCGCGATAATTTTGATGCCACAGATGATCTTGGAGATCGGGACTGCTTTGAGAGGGCATTGGGTTCAGACGGCTTTTAATATCAGTCCGGACAATTTTTTACATAATGCCGTCTTTTATGGAGCGGATTTTTTGAACGGGCATATTCATCCTGTTTTATTGACATTGTCGGCAATGCTTGGGCTTGAGGTTATCTGCCATAGGAGCAAAAGAGTGGCGGTAGTATTAGCAGGGTGGTTTTTTCTTTTATCGATAACCTATTTTTCCTTGTCATGGTTTGGTACTTACGGTAATACCACAGGGATATTTTTAAAGACAAGGCTGTTTGTTTTTTTCTATCCGCCGCTGGTGTTGTGTGCAGCTTCGGCTTTTGTATGGGCCGCAGATAGATATGCGTTCGGTTTTAAGGCTATTGCATCAGCGGCTCTATGCTTGGGCCTCATTGGATGGTCTATCTTATATTATAATTATTACACATCGCGTTTGGACGGTTTTATATTGCAAATGAAGTTAGTCGATGAGATCGGACAGACCGTTTCACCCAGCGACATGGTCGTGGCTTGTTTTCCGGATACACTGACAAGCGCGCGGTTGTCTTCTATGGCCACAACGGACATAGATTGGTTCTTGCAGGAGGATTCATGGAGGAGAGCGGCTTTTGGGAAAGCGCATAAGGTTTATCTGGTTGATGACATATTTTCACAGAGAAGGTGTCAGGAGTCGGTTTCTTTAATTAAATTGAAAGGAAAAGCCGTTTTGGTCAGACAGTGGACTCAAGGTGAAAAATTCTTTGCGGTTTATTCTTTATCCCGATTTTAGTTGCCCTGTGTCTGCAATCGTCGGTAAACAGTCACATTTTTATATTTACACCCATTTTGTAGGGTGGTAGAATAAGAAAAAAAGGGAGGAGAAGAATGATATCCATCAATAATGCCCAGCTGTTAAAAGACAAAGAGATTTTGGATGAAATTAACAGATACAAATGGCTTAAAAGCGAAAAAGAAGGAGCAGATATTGGTTTAGAAAGGGCCTGTAGGGAATGGATCAATACTTGCTCTAAGCAATACTTTAACCGCCATCCGGGGAAATCCACCATTCTTTGGCTTAAATCACAGCCTTTTTATAGTGTTTTAAATAAGGAAATTAAAATATAGGACATCAAAGAAAAGTGAGGCCGTATTATGGTTCTTGTTAACAAAGCAGCTCCTGAATTTACTGCTAAAGCAGTGGTTCAAAAGAAAATTGTTGAGAACTTTCGTCTTTCTGAATTTAGGGGGAAGAAGTATGTGGTGTTATTCTTCTATCCGTTGGATTTTACCTTTGTTTGTCCCACAGAACTTCACGCCTTCCAGGAAAAATTGGATGAGTTTGCCCGGCGTGATGTGGAGGTGATCGGGGTATCCACCGATTCTTGGTTTTCACATTTGGCATGGCTTAATGTCAGCAAAAAACAGGGAGGCATTGAGGGGATCAGTTATCCTTTAGTTTCAGATTTTACCAAAAAGATCGCCCGGGATTATGACGTCTTGATCGAAGAGGATGGGGTGGCCTTGCGCGGACTCTTTTTGATCGATAAAAACGGTATTGTTCAGCATCAACTTGTCAATAATCTGCCCCTTGGGCGCAGTGTTGAAGAAGTTTTACGTCTGGTCGATGCCTTGCAATTTACGGAGAAACATGGCGAAGTCTGTCCGGCCAATTGGCAAAAAGGGAAAAAAGCCATGAAGCCCAATGAAGCAGGGTTAAAAGATTTTTTTGTCTCATAGCTTATCGCTCAACGTACGATTTGCATAATGTCGTAGAAATTGCCGATAGGGTCTATATAAATTTATTTTTTTCGATGGCCTTTAAATAGGCTTCTTCTTTGGCAACTTTCCCTGTTTTGACCAGTTCCATTAAAGAGTCGTCCATCAGGATCATGCCTTGTCCGCGGTTGGTCTGGATCTCGCTGGTGAGCCGCATGCTTTCTCCGGTTTGGATGATGTTCCCCAATGCCTGTGTACGGATTAAGATTTCATAAGCCGCCCATCGGCGGGTTTTATCCGCGCTTGGAACAAGCTGTTGAGCAACGATCGCTTTGAGATTATTGGCCAATATGGTGCGGATCTGGTTTTTATGGTTCAAGGGGAATGCGTCAATGATGCGGTCAATGGTCTTGGCCGCAGAATTGGTATGCAAGGTGCTAAAGACCAGAATGCCCATTTCGCTGGCAGTCAGGGCCAGCTCAATAGTTTCTCTGTCTCTCATTTCTCCGACTAGAATAATGTTAACGTCGCTTTTTATGGCCGTACGCAAACCGCTGGCAAAAGACATGGTGTCCTTGCCCACTTCTCTATGGGAGATCAGGGATTTTTTGTTGGTATGGATAAATTCTACCGGCTCTTCAATGGTGATAATTTTTTGAGTGAAATTGGCGTTGATATAATCGATAATTGCCGCAAGGGTCGTTGATTTGCCGCTTCCAGTCGGACCGGTGACTAAGACCAGTCCCGAGCGCCATTTTGAGAAGTCTTTAATATGTGCCGGCAAATCCAAATCTTCGATGGAGCGGATTTTTGAGGGAATTAAACGAAAAACTGCTCCCAGCCCGAAAAAATGGCGGTAATAATTGACTCGAAAACGTGCCTCTGTCCCCAAGGCATAAGCAAAATCCAAATCACCCCGCATTGCAAAATTATGCCATTCTTCTTTTAAAGCTATGGGAGATAACAGGGCGATCATTTTCTCGCGGGTAAGGGGTTCACTGCCGACTTCTTGCAATCTGCCGTTAAGGCGGATTTTTGGTTTTTGGCCTTCTTCAAGGTGCAAATCCGAGCCGTTTTGGCTGATCAAGGTTTTGAAGAGATTATCTATTTCTGCCACTTTGTTTTATCCTTAAAGTTAATGTTTGATTCTCTGCAGCATACTGGTCGGGTTAGTTGCCCGCTCACAGGCTTCTTGAGCTGATATAATGTCTTGGTTAGCCAAGCTTTCTAATGAACTATCCATCTGCATCATGCCGGCTGATTTACTGGTGGTCATGGTATTGCTGATTTGGGCAATCTTGTTCTCACGGGTCAGGTTTGCCACGGCTGATGTGACGATTAAAACCTCATAGGCTACAACCATTCCTGAGCCATCTTTTTTAGGGACCAACTGCTGGCAGATGACCCCTCGCAGTGATTCGGAGATCATATTGCGGATGATCGGCTGTTCTTCCGCGGGGAAGGAGTCGATCACCCTTGAGATGGTCTGAGTGGCATTGACGGTATTCATAGTGCCGAAGACCAGATGACCGGTTTCAGCTGCGCTGACGGCCAATTGGATGGTGCTTAAATCTCTTAATTCACTAACGACAAGGATGTCCGGGTCCTCACGCAAAGCTGCGCGTAAAGCGTTATTTTGGGAAAGCGTATGTAAATTTAGCTCTCTTTGGGAGATCTGGCATTGCTTGGGTTCGTACACGATTTCAATAGGTTCTTCGATCGTGATGATATGGTCAAGCCTCTTTTGGTTGATCATTTCAACCAAGGCGGCCAAGGTAGTGGTTTTGCCGCAACCCGAGGGGCCCGTGATCAACACCATGCCTTGGGCCCAATTGGTTAGATTAGAACAAGAGGGGGGCATGCCGGTGTCTTCAAATTTTGGGATTGCCATAGGGATAAGTCTTGCGGTCAAATCCCAGCCGTTACGTTGTTTGATGATCGTCATACGGAAACGGCCGTATCCGCTGATTGTGTGGACATATTGCGCGTCCCCTGTTGTTTCAAAGAGTTCAATAATATCGTTGGGCAAAGACGTTGTGATCAGCAGTTTAATCTGGTCCGCGTTAAGGGCTTGAGGGGTGATATTTTTAAGCTGGCCGAATTGCCTGACGATGACAGGTTTTTGGGCGCCGATATGTACATCACTGGCCTTATTATGACGCGCAAAGATCAAGATTTCATCCAGAGTACTGGCTGGAGTAATTTGAGAAGGGACTGGCGCGTGGGCTTCTCCCCGTCCTGTTAGGCCGGTAAAATGGGGGGGGAGTGCGGCAAGTTTTATTTCATTGGAATCTTGGAGTGACATAATTGTCCTATTATAGGAAGGTAAAACATGATAGACAAGGAAAGAAAAATAAAAATTTCTCATTGGGATATGCTTGTCTTTATGTTAGAATAAAAAAAATGGAATATTAACATTAGGAGGGAATCGTGTTATTACGTTTATTAGCTGTTTTTATTTTGTGTTTGGGCCTCAGCGGCTGTGCCACCACTCAAAACAAGACTCAAAATGAACAATTAACATCACGTGTTACTGAACTCGAGAAAAAACTTGAATCAAAAGACGCAGAAATTGTGGATTTGCAGTATGAGGTCAAGGATTTAACGAGTAAAGTAGGGTCTTCTAAATCAGTCGTATCTGATCAGGCCTCTGAGGAGTCTGTTGAGCAAGGCTCTGCAGGCAAATCCTCGCATGCTTTTGATAGCTCGGCCATTATCCGTGTCCATGTCAATCCCGAAAAAGTTCAGACAGCGCTTAAAGCTGCAGGTGTCTATACCGGCCCCTTGGACGGTAAGATAGGCCCTGGAACCAAAGCGGCGATCATAGAATTCCAGAAAAGCCACGGTCTTAAAGCAGATGGAGTTTTAGGCAAAAAGACCTGGGAAGAGCTTAAAACGTTTTTAAACTAAAAAAAAGGTGACGGACACTTTTAAAAGGTGACGGATACTAAAAAGTGTCCGTCATTTTTTTTAAAGTGTCCGTCACCTTTTTTTATGGTACAATACGCGGCTTTAAAAGTCAGAGTCCTGTCTTTTCGTTTATGAGGCCCCAGACTTACGGTAACGTCAAAGCATCAGTGTCCAGTAAGGAGAATTTATTATGAATATTTCACAGCAATCTGAAAATCTCCGGATTCATATCGCCTCACACGCTAAGAATTTTAAGCTCTCTTGGGTGCAGTTAGGGCAGGGGCTTTATGCTGTTTGGCGGGATAAACTTTATTCTGCCTGGGGTTTCGAGAAATTCGAAGATTTTTGTGTTCGGGAGTTGGGGATAAAAAAACCTCTGGCATTAAAACTGGTGAAAACATATTTTTTTGTAGAGCAGGATGAACCGGTGTATTTAAAGAAAGAGTTCTCCGAGAGCCGGGAGGTTTCGGTGATTCCGGGTTATGAAGGTCTCGATGTGCTCAGACGGGCTCGCGGGCACAAAGAACTGACCCGTGAGGATTATACCAAATTGCGAAAAGATATTTTTGAAAAAGGCAGGGATGCCTCTTTGGTCAGGAAGGATTTGACGGTGATGATCAAGGAGAGAAAGAAGATTGATCCTGATGAAGCCCGCCAGGAGCGTCGCGATCAAAGTGTGCGCCGTCTGGTGGCAGCTTTAAAAAGTTTTAAAAAAGATATGGAAACGTTAAAATTAGTTCAACCGGGTATTATCGAAGAAGCGGAAAGTTTACTCAAACGGCTTGAGGAAGAAAACGCCCATGACCCCCAAACCCGTTGATTTAAATAATATTTCTCAAGAACAGCTGCTCTCAACGCGTTTATGTGATCTTCCTCTTAGCATTGAAGGCACATGGCTCGAAGAATGCGTCAAACAGCTTTATGCTGAACTTCAATCCCGCGGCCTGGTGTTTTTCCCTGAATGTTATCTGGCGGATGAATGGCTTACCCCTGAGGGAGAGGTGGCCATCGGCATACCATTTTATTTAGCTCATCCGGTACTGATCAAGCTGGAACGCTCCATGATGCTCGAGGCTGAAGGCGAGGGGAAGCCCTGGTGCATGCAGCTTTTACGTCATGAGGCAGGACATGCGTTTTCTTACGCGTATAATCTGCACAAAAAGCGTCGGTGGCAGAAAATTTTCGGTTCCTCCAAGGAGAGTTACGGCCGGACATATAAATTTAAACCATACAGCAAAAGCTATGTGCGTCATTTAGATGGGTTTTATGCCCAGTATCATCCGGATGAGGATTTTGTCGAGACCTTTGCGGTATGGCTGACTCCTGATTCTGACTGGCACCAAAAGTATCAGGGCTGGAGGGCTCTGGATAAATTGCAATTTGTCGATGGGCTTATGAGCTCCATTAAAGGCCAGCCTCCCTTCAAGTCCCGGGGTAAGAAATTATGGCACCATAAGAATCTGACCATCACTCTGGAAAAATATTATAAAAAGAAATACCTGCATGAACAGGAAGAGTTTCCTGATTTTCATGATGTGCAGCTTAAAAAGATATTTACCGCTTTGACCGACGAAGAGTGGTGGGCCTTTAAGAAGGACCGTCTTAAAAACAAAGAGATGACCAGTGCCCAGGAGCTGATCCGTAAGCATGCGAAAAATATTTTAAATAGTATTGACCGATGCACCGGAGAGCGTAAATATATTATCAGTGATTTGCTCAATACCATAGGCTTAAGGGCCAAGCAATTGCGTATGATTGTTTCTTTGCCTGAGAGTGTTGCGCTCATGCAATTATCGGTGTATGTGACCAGTCTTACGATGAATTATATTCATACGGGTTGGTATAGGGGGGCGAGAGCTAAAAAATGAGAAAGAAACTTAAAGTGCTGATGCTTTTTTACAGTCCTTATCAGAAGCCGCGGGGTTACGATTACAAGGAAGAATTTGCTGACCCTGACAATATGTATACCGAGCGCGATGTGCAGGAGGCTTTAACCAGCCTTGGTCATGAGGTGTCTTTGTTGGGTATTTTTAATGACATCACTCCTTTATTTGAGGAGGTTCGTGAAAGACGTCCGGACATTATTTTCAATATGATGGAAGTTTTTAACGACCAGACCCAGCTGGAAAAAAATATGGCGGCAGTGCTGGAAATTCTTGATATCCCTTATACCGGGGCTTCCTCAGGCAACATGTTCGTCTGCAATAATAAAGCCTTGAGTAAAAAGATATTCACCTTTCATCATATTAAAGTGTCCAGGTTTCATACCTATGATCGCGGAAAGCGCGTGGGGGTGACCGCCCGTCTTAAATTGCCGGCGGTGATCAAACCTTTGTGTGAGGAAGCCTCCAGGGGCATTTCACAGGCATCGATCGTTGATAACCCGCAGGGATTTGCCGAACGTATTAAATTCATCCATGAAAGCATGCAAATGGATGCTATTGCTGAGGAATACATCGAGGGCAGGGAATTGTATGTGGGGGTCTTGGGGCACAAGCAGATCACCGTATTGCCGCCCCGGGAAATGATCTTTGGTAATATGCCCGAGGGAGAGCCCCGGATCGCTACCTACAAAGCCAAATGGGATGACGCATACCGTAAAAAATGGGGAATTAAAAGCACCTCGGCCTTGACTCTGCCTGAAGGCTGGCAAAAAAACATTGATGATGTCTGCCGCCGGGCATACCGGGCATTGGACCTTGACAGCTATGTCCGTTTTGACATCCGTGTCACACAAGGAGGGGATGTTTATATTATTGAGCCTAATGCCAACCCCTGTATCGCGAAGATCGATGAAATGGCTCAGGCTGCCCTGAAAGCAGGGATCAGTTATGAGGATTTGATCCAGAAAGTATTGGATTTAGGCTTGAGAAGGTCTGGGGAGTAGTTGTGGGCTAGTGCCGTGGTGGATGATTAATAAGAAATGAGTGTGATTATGAAATTGATTAAGCCGCTGGTGGTTTTGGATTTGGAGACGACTGGCATATGGATTGAAAAAGACAGGATTATCGAGATCGGTATGATTAAGTTAAACGTGGACGGCCAACAGGAGACATTCAACACTAAGGTCAACCCCGGCATGCCTATACCGCCGGTGGTCACTGAATTGACCGGTATATCCGACCTGGATGTTAAAGATGCTCCCAGCTTTGGCGCCATTGCTTCTCGTGTGAAGAGTTTTATCGAGGGCGCTGATATAGGCGGTTTTAATGTAGAACGTTTCGACCTGCCTTTATTGGCCCGGGAATTCCTTGATGCGGGAGTTGCTTTTGATTATTCCAGCTCAACCATCTATGATGCCCAGAAAATTTATCATGTGCATGAACGCCGCGATCTTTTTGCCGCGTTCGCTTTTTACTGCCATCAGGAACTAAAATCTGCCCATTCGGCCCTCGCGGATTCAAAAGCGACGCTTGATATTTTACAGGAACAATTAAAACGTTACGGAAATTCTCGTGAGGACATTGAAGCTCTTAAGGAGTTTGATTATAAACAATCGAGTGAATTTTTTGATCATGAACGCAAATTCCGCTGGTGGAACGGAGAGTTGTATATGACCTTCGGTAAATATGCCAAGAAAGAATCTTTAAAAGTCATAGCTAAGAAAGATCCGCATTATTTAGAATGGGTTTTGGATCGGGATTTCAGTGATGAAGTTAAGTCGATGATCCAGGGGGTTCTCAATGGAGAGCATCCTAAACAGGTCTGAGTAATCTTTTTTGATAATAAACAGAAAAATGTTTGAGATAATTTTGCTTTTCATGATAAAATAAAAAAAATAAGAATATTTAAAAAGATAGATTCTATTTTAATGGCACCCAATCAATTTAAAAATTCCTGGTTGATCATCCTTTTAATTTCGGCAGGGGTGGTCATTTTTTTCTTAAGTTCAAAACAGAGCAGGCCTCCTGAGGAAAGGGGCGTTGTTCTGCGAGATATTTTTCATCAACAAACCCTCAAAATTAAGTCTGGACCGTCGGTGCCTCTTCCTAAAAAAGCTGATCCGGTCCCGCCTATGGGGATTGTCACCAGCCCTGAAGGCGGCCAGGAGGCAGGTTTTGCCATTCAAGTGTATTCTTTCCAAGACAGAAACAGGGCCCAAGCGGCCTTATTATCATTGAAAAACAGCGGTTACCGTGCCTTTATGGTCGTCAGTGACTTAGGGGAAAAAGGTGTTTGGTACAGGGTGCGTATCGGCGGTATTCCGGATGAGGCTTCGGCCAAGAAAATGCTCGCAGATATCCGTCGCAACTACAATAGCGGGTTTATTCTTAAGACTAAAGATTGAAATATGAAAATTCTTGTCATTGATGACTCTCTTCTTGACCGTAAGCTTTTGATACGTATTTTAATGAAAGCCGAGATCTCTCAGGAAATCCTTCAGGCTGAAGATGGAGAGCAGGCGATGGAGGTGCTGGCGGGCAATTACAGGGACATTTGTGTGGTATTATTAGATTGGCAGATGCCTAAAGTTTCTGGGATAGAGTTAATGGCCGGAATGGTTAAAATCCCGGAATTAGCAGCTTTACCTATCGTCATGGTCACCGCTTCAGGCTCCGATGAGAACAAACGGTTGGCTCATCAGGTCAACCCTCAGTTGGCAGGATATGTGGTCAAGCCGTATAAGCCTGATGAGCTCATCGCCGCTATAAAACCTTATTTAAAGTAGCATGAGGCCTGCAGTGAGGAGGATGCTTAGTGCAGGAAAATAACAACGCTCCTTTGGACTTAAATAAATTTAAAGAGATCGTTCGACAGGAAAGCGCACGTCTGACCAAGAATCCTGTTGCTGATAATAGTGAGGCCGCCTTCACCCTGGCTTTGGCTCTGTCTGCTGCTGTTAAAAAGATTTTTTACGAGAAATCAGCTGGGAAATTTTCAGATGAGCCGCAATTGGAAAAAAAACTCGTCACTCAGTTTGTCGATAAAATGCGCGTTGATGCCATGGAGAAGTTCAATGCCACGACCGTTTTCTCTTCCGTTGAGTTTGCCGCCAATGAGGAAGCCTTAAAGCGTAAGGAATATTTGCTGACCTTGGTTGTATATCTCGACAAACAGTTTCTTCCCGATTTTCTGCGTTTGTTGCAATACCCTTATATCGATTCTGATGATGAGAAAGAGATCAAAGACGGCTGCGGGACGCTGGTCAACCTTATTGCCGGACAGTATAAAAGAGAAATGGTGGTTTTAAGGCATGAAGATCTGGCCATGTCTAATTTCGGAAGCTATATTAATTCGGTAGCGGATGGGCTTAATATTCCTAAAGACTCCGCAGGGAAATATGAGATCAGCTTTGAAGTTGATGGGGTCAAGCGATTAGTCGTCGAAGTGGTTCCTTCCGTTAAGCTCTAATAATAAGCAATGATAACCATTTTGGATGTGTAAACGGATTTAAGTAAGATTAAGGCCCCTGACTGACGGTAACGTCGAAGCGTCAGGGGCCAGTAAGGAGAAAATCTGTGCAGGGGGCAAATAGCAATAGCGCGTACACGTTGGCCTCGACCCTTTCGACTGCAGTCAAAAAAGTCTTTTATGAGAAGTCAGGAACGAAATTCTCCAGCGTACCGAAATTAAGGAAAAAGCTCATTGTCCAGTACGATGATAAAATGCGTATCGACGCAATGGAGAAGTTTAATGCCCCCACTGTCTTTTCCGTGCTTGAGTTTGCCGCCAATGAGGAGGCTTTAAATCGACAGGAATATGTGCTGACGCTGATTGTTTATCTGGACAGGGAATATCTTGCGGAACTCTTACGCCTTCTGCAATATCCTTATATTGATTCTGATGATGAAAAGGAACTCAAGGACGGTTGCGGGACACTGGTCAACCTTATCGGCGGACAGTATAAAAGAGAAATGGCGGCCGTGGGGCATGAAGATCTGGCGATGTCACATTTCAGGAGTTATATTAACTCGGCGGGGGAGGGGCTTGAATTTCCAAGCGGATCAACGGACAAATATGAGATCAGCTTTGATATAGAGGATGTCAAACGTATAGTTGTGGAGGTGATTGCCCCTGCATGGCTCCAAAAACAGCATGCAAGAAGGAAAAGGATGCCTAAAAGGGTATTGGTCATTGACGATGACCGGATCCTTATCAAAACCGTCGAGCCTTTATTGCGGTCTCAGGGTTTTGAGGTGTTGGCGGCCCGAGACGGAAAAGAAGGGATGAGTAAATTAAAAGAAAAGCCTCATTTAATTATCCTCGACTTGCAGATGCCCAACATGAATGGGTACGAATTTATTTTGGAGATGCAAAAAAGGGCGGGATCTTCCCGTGTGCCTATTGTCATATTAACTGCCAAGGAAGGGATGGAAGATACGGTTATGGTGGAAGGGGTCAAAGAGTATCTGACTAAACCTTTTGTGCCGGCCACTTTTCTTAATAGTATCCTTAGGCATATTTGAAATGTGGTTTTTAATAAATAGGGGATAAATAAAATGTCAACGACCAATATGGAAGAGAACATGAACGTAAAGTCGGTGCTAAACACTTTGGGGATAACCCGGGTTGAAACAATTTACTACAATCTTTCTTTTGACGAACTTTTTTCTCATGAAACGGACCCTTCGCTGGTGGGTTATGAGAGAGGGCAGGTTTCATCCCTTGGTGCGGTGGCTGTGGACACAGGAAAATTCACCGGCCGCTCGCCTAAGGATAAGTATATTGTCATGGATGAGACAACCAAGGAAACAGTTTGGTGGGCAGATGGCAAATCTTCCGGGTCCGATAATAAGCCCATCCATAAAGAAGCGTGGGAACATCTTAAAGGCTTGTCCGTCAAGCAGTTAAACGGCAAAAAATTGTACGTCATGGATGGTTTTTGCGGGGCCAACAAGGATACCCGCATCAATGTGCGTTTAGTGACCGAAGTTGCCTGGATGGCCCATTTTTTTAAAAATATGTTTATCCGTCCGACTCAGGAGGAATTAAAAACTTTTAAGCCGGACTGGACTATTCTTAATGCCTGCAAGACGACTTGTGCTGATTTTTCCAAGTACGGCATGCGCTCTGAGGTTTTCGTCGCTTTTAATATCACCGAACGCATGACAGTGATAGGCGGCAGCTGGTATGGCGGTGAGATCAAAAAGGGCATTTTTTCGATCATGAATTACTTTTTGCCTTTAAAAGGCATTGGGTCCTTTCATTGTTCGGCAAACAGGGGAGAAAATCAGGATACAGCTTTATTTTTTGGACTATCAGGCACAGGTAAAACGACCCTTTCGACCGATCCCAAGCGGGCCCTGATCGGTGATGATGAGCATGGCTGGGATAACAACGGAGTTTTTAATTTTGAAGGCGGCTGTTATGCCAAATGCATTGGACTGACCCCTCAACGGGAACCCGAGGTCTATGCCGCCATCAGGCGTAATGCGCTTCTTGAAAATGTCGATATTGATGAAAAAGGGATAATCAATTTTGCCTCCCAGAAAAAAACGGAAAATACCCGGGTTTCCTATCCGATGGACCATATTGAAAATATTGTTAATCCGGTATATAAAGGCAAGCATCCTTCCAAGATTATATTTTTAGCCTGTGATGCATACGGAGTGCTTCCGCCGGTGGCCAAATTGACTAAAGAACAGGCCATGTATCACTATTTAAGCGGTTATACCGCAAAAGTAGCCGGGACTGAGCTTGGAATCAAAGAGCCGCAGGCGACTTTTTCCGCTTGTTTTGGCAAAGCCTTTTTAATGGTGCATCCCACCCTGTATGCCCAGATCTTGGCCCAAAAAATGCAGGAACACCGCTCTTCGGCCTATCTTATCAATACCGGGTGGATTTCCGGTTCTTATGGGGTAGGGTATCGTATCCCTTTAAAGGACAACCGTCTTGCTGTGGACGCTATTTTAGACGGCAGACTTGATAAAAGCGAATTTGAAACCTTGCCGGTTTTTAATTTGCAGATTCCTAAACATATTAATGGGGTGGACGATAAAACGTTAAACCCGCGGAATTTATGGAAAGATAAAAACGCTTATGACGCCACCGCACGTAAGCTTGGAGGGTTGTTCATCGATAATTTCAAGCTTTTTACCGATACACCTATCGGAAAAGGCTTAGTTAGCGCAGGCCCTCAGGTTTAAGCCGTCTAAGTAGCTTTGCGAGGAAGGATGAATAGCTATTCATCCTTCCTAATAGACTTGAGTTAAATCGTTTTATTAGTGAGTAGAGAATATGCTGAACGATATTTTGCTAGTTTTTATCCCCATGTTTTTTACAGTCGACCCTATAGGGATATTACCGGTGTTTGTGTCTTTGACCCAAGGCCTCACAAGCGCTCAGAAACGCGAAATCATTATCCAGTCGCTTATCACAGCGAGTCTGGTTGCGGTGGGATTTATTTTTTTAGGCAAGGTCATTTTTCATTTGTTGGGCATCACCATGGGGGATTTTATGGTGGCCGGAGGGGTCATTCTCTTTTGCCTTGCCATGGTGGATTTGACCGCCCAGGGCAAGACACGCCGGGGTGACAGCAAAGAGCTGGGAGCCGTGCCTATTGGGACTCCGCTCATTGTCGGTCCTGCAGTGCTGACGATTTCATTAATGCTAGTCAGCGTGCGCGGCCTTTTTCCTACACTTGTGGCCGTGTTTCTTAACATAGCGATCGTAGGCATAGTCTTTATCTATTCTGACGCCCTCATGCGTTTTTTAGGAAAATCCGGCTCCCGCGCTTTGTCTAAAGTGATGATGCTTCTCTTGGCAGCCATCGGGGTCATGATGGTCCGGCGCGGCATTATTGAAATTATGAGCGGCCGCAATCTTTATTAATCCTTCTGATCTCTTATTATGCACTGGTCTAAAAGGCTTATAACATCCATTTTTATGACGGTGATCTCTATTGTACTGCTTTTTAGTGCGACCGTTGTTTATTTTATCGTGACACCGCTAGGGGGCAAGATACTGGTGCGCTATTTTTTGCAGGAGTATGCATCCTTGGCCCTGATGCATGTGGGGCATTATCAGGGGACTCTCCACGAGGGGATTGTGCTTAAAGACGTAACAGCTCGTGGCTTGCCATATTTGCCGGGTACGCTTGTGCGTATTCAACAGATCCGCGTGCAGCTTCCGTTATGGGACTGGCAGCATTCTGATGTGGATTTCCTCAACGCCCGTATTTTTATTCCCGGCTGTGACACCATTGTTTTTACCGGTCGGGTCTACGCGGGAGAGATCAACGGAAATCTTTATGCCAAATCTGTGGACCTTCATGCGGCGGCCCGTTTCTGGATGAATGAGGATTTTAAACAAAACTTGCAGGGCTTTGTTTCCAATGTCGATGTTACTTTACAGGGGCCCCTGTTAACGCCTAAGGCTGTCGGCCATTTTATGGCGGATGGCATACGGTATAGATCAATATACTGGGCGGACGGTTTAGTCCAGATGAATTTGACCCTAATGCCTTCTCAAGAAAGTTTTCAAATGAAAGGCGAAGCTGTTTTGGACTCAGGATTGCTAATCGTGAGGGGAATCAACCTGAAGTTAACGAAAAGTAAGGTCTATTTTCAGGGAGATATTTTAAATCCCCGGATAGATATTCATGCCGGATCAAAGGTGGAGGACACGGATATTCATTTAGCGCTCAAAGGGACGGTGGAGCTGCCGGCGTTGATTGTAACCTCAGACCCTCCTTTAGCTCCCCAGGCGGCCTTACAAATGTTATTTACAGACAATGCTTGGTCTGTCCCCTCGTCATCAGGGATTAAAGGTTCGTTGTCCGGTGAGTTGGCCAGTGATTTTTTAAACTATTCAATGGGGGATAATAATGAGCAAAGGCTTGGTTTGAAAAAAAAGTTGACCGAGAAGCTAAAGCTTGGGGTTGAGATGGACCAAATTTCGCCTTCATTACCCAGCGAGACCTCGGTTTATTATTCCCGTAAGATCGAAGGGGAAATGGATTTAAGTAATCATTTAAGCTTGAATATTTCCCAACAGGTCCTACCTCAGGAGAGAGGGGCGAACCCAACGTCTCAGGAGTCCCAGCAAGAATCAGAGACGCAGATCTATTTGGAGTATAAAAAAAGGTTTTAGTGAAAATCAATAGTCAAAACAGAGTTCTTGCGCTACAATGCTCTCTTTGATGCGAACAATGAACGGTCTTCTAACAGGCCCCCCGCGTGGGGTTTACAAAGTGAGGGTTTTATGAAAAAATTTTTAGTAGGTGGGTTGGTGTTGGCCGCGATTTGCATGATGAGCTTAAGCGTATATGCGGATGATCCTGTTATTGGGGCCGGAAAGAAAGTAACCTTAGACTATACACTCTTTGTTGATAATAATCAGATAGAAACTTCAGTAGGTAAGGCCCCGTTGACCTATGTGGTTGGCAGCCGTATGATCATCCCCGGCCTGGAAGCCCAATTAAACGGCATGCGTATTAAGGAAGAAAAGGTCATTAAGGTTGTGGCTAAAGAGGCGTATGGTGAGCTAGATCCTAAGGCGTATAAAGATTTCCCTAAAACCTCTTTACCTAGTACTATAGAGCCCAAGGTGGGTTTGGTGCTTCAGGCAACTGCTCCGGATGGTTCAAAGTTTCCAGCTACGATTTCGGCTATTAAAGATGACAAGGTGACCTTAAATTTTAACCATCCTTTGGCAGGCAAGGACCTTACATTTAATGTGAAGATTCTGAAAATAGAAAATGGCCGTTAAAAAAGAAGAAATCAGGCGAATATTAAGGGATATCAAGATAAAACAGGTGATGGCCTCCCCGGTCATCACCGTTCATGAGGATGATGACTTTGCCCTGGTACAGGAAAAGATAGCTTTATATGATATCCGCCATTTACCGGTGGTTAACGAGACAGGCAGCATTGTTGGGATCATTAGCCAGCGGGATTTATACCAAATTCACTCTCCCAGACGCCTGGAAGATGGCAGCTGGTATTATGATAAGGAAGCTCTGAACCAGTTTTTGCTTAAGAATCTCATGCATGAGAAGCCATTTACCATGAAACCGGACAATTCCTTATTTGAGGCCATTGAGGCCACTATCAGCTTCAAATTCGGCTGTATCCCTATTGTAGATGATTATAAGAAGCCCTGCGGCATTCTCACCCGTGACACGATGCTCAAATTTCTTATTGGGTAGATCCTCAAGAATGCTCATATGTGCAGTTTTTTCAATATGTTATATTAAATATCATCCTAAGGAAAGTTCTCCCTGTCATCCTAAGCGAACTCTTTTTGTCATCCTGAGCGAACTATTCTTGTCATCCTGAGCGAACTCTTTTTGTCATCCTGAGCGAAGCGAAGGATCATAAGATATCTTAAGATTCTTCATCACAATCGTTCCTCAGAATGACAACAGCCTAACAAGGAAAGCGCTTGCTTTGACCATAATCCAATTATTAAAATTTTCTTAAATTTCCTTGACAGAAGCCTTTGCTCATGGCAAAATACATCAACTTTGATAGGACGAAGGTTCTTTCAAAGCCTTAAACCCTGGTGATTTCAAGCTTGACCGAGAAAGGAGGGATGAGATAGCAGCGGTTAGGGATCATCATTTGGGGTCTATATCGTCATATTCCTAGGCCAATAGACACCTAGATATATATTACATATAACTTTTCCTTAAATCTTAGGAGAATGAAATGAAAAAATTATTAGTTGCAGCTTTAGCAGTATTGATTGCTTCTCCTGCTTTCGCGGCTGTTCAAAACGTGAAAGTCAGCGGGGACATTCAATCCATGTTCATAGATCGCCAAACTTTTGATCTTGGCGCCAGGAACGCACAAGGAATACAGCAGGGTTTATTTAAGCAGAACGTATTTGCGGAACAAACCCGCGTGCGTATTGATGCGGATTTAACCGATAATGTCTCTACCACTGTTCGTTTAATTAACGAATCAGCTTGGGGAACAGATGCTAGCGATGCGTCAAACAAGGCTGTTGATCTTGATCTGGCCTATGTTACTTTGCGTGAATTCTTATATTCACCGCTTACAGTATCAATCGGTCGTCAAGAATTCATCTTCGGCAACGGCCTGATCATGGGTGGTGGCGCGAATAACAGCACCTCAGGTCATTTTAACGGTGTTGCCAATGACCTCTCCAAGATCGATGCACAGGATGGTATCAAGGCTGTTTTGGATTATAAGCCTTTGACCATCAGCATGTTCTATATCAAGAACAGCCAGACTATTTTTCAAGGCGCTCTTGATAGTGGCGTTAAATCGTCTTCTGATGTCTACGGTGTTAATGGCAATTATCAATTAGGTGATGCCATGAACACGGTTTTGGAATCGTATTTGTTCGCAAGATTCAATCAGACCTTGACAGGTGGTTCAACCACTACTATCTGTACTGGCGGTGTTTGTCCTGATAAGGGAGATAAACTGTATATTCCCGGCTTACGTGTCAGCACCAATCCTGTTAAGGGATTGAACGTGCAGGGCGAATTAGCTTGGCAGCTTGGTCAGAAAACTGTGGGTACTACCACACAGGAATCTGAGCATCGTAATGCCATGGCCGCTCAATTCATGGCCAGCTATGCATTACCCGTGTTGGAGAAATATAAACCAACCGTAAATGCTTCTTATACCAAGGTTACCGGGGATAAGAACCGGTTTGCAAATTACGGTTCAGATGCTGTTAAATCTGCCAAGGTTTACACAGCTTGGGATCCTATGTTTGAAAATCAAGGTGGTGGTACTATCTACAATACCTTGTTCAACTTAACCGATATGAATATTCTCAGTGTCGGAGCTTCAGTGAATCCTATTCAAGATGTGACAACCTCCTTAACATGGAGCAATTTATCCCTTGATAAGAAAATCAGACTCGGAAATACAGTAGCGTTTCTTCAGCCAGATGGTTCTTCTGCTGGTGCCTTAGTGCCAACCGGCCGTAAAGACATCGGCAATGAGCTTGACTTGAACGGCAACTATGCTTATACCGAAGATGTTAATTTCGGTGTCAGCCTAGGCTGGTTTGTTCCTGGTGGCACCTTCACCAGCGCCAACAACAGCGTTGCCAAGCAAGCCCTGGCTTACGTTGATGTGAACTTCTAATATTAGAGCTCACAGCTGTAAGTTTCAAAAACCCCCGTTCGACGTTGAACGGGGGTTTTTTTATGACCACGAAAATTTTTTACATTATTATTTGCATTTGAATTTTCTTTGTTATGATATTAAATAGATTATAAGATGTTAACACCAAAGTATTTAGAATCCATTTCCATAAAGAAGTGTCGGCATGACCCGTGATGAAATATATGATCATCTTGCCAAGGTTTATTTAGGCAAGCGTGAAAGCATTACAGAAAAAAAACGTAAAACCAAACCGGTTAATCGCTCATTGCTGGTCATTAATATAGTGATCACAGCGGTGATTACGATATCGACGGTATATGGATTTACGGCCTTTTTAACCCGTCGGGCAGATTTGAAGTCTCAGGTTTTTTATGCGCTTAACAATAACCCCATTCGAATGAATTATGATCTTAATGACCCGTTTCCGGCGACAAAAACTTTTTCTATTACGATTCCTAACAAGGATGTTTCTAAATACAAAGAGTTAAACGTCAGTTTGCGCGGGCTTGACAGTGCTTATCCGGGGATCGTCAAAGTGATCGTGGGGAATCAGAAGAATGAAAAGGCGATTTATTATATTCAAAACGTGAATACGAATTGGCGCACGGCCAACATCCCTTTTGAAAAATTAAATTTAACGGATTGGACGACGGTCACGGATGTGTCATTTGTCCTGGAGGCATGGAACGTGGATTTTCGCCGAGGGACACTGTTGATTGACGGGGTAAGTTTCTCAAATTGACTGCTGTCATTCTGAGGCGAAGCCGAAGAATCGTAAGGCATCTTTAGATTCTTCGCTGCGATAGGGATGACAAATACTCGAAGGAAAACAGACTTATGAAAATTATTTCAATTGCGAATCAAAAAGGCGGATGCGGTAAAACAACGACGGCCATTAATTTGGCGGCGACCTTGGCGTTTAATGATCAAAAGATTTTATTGATCGATTTGGATCCCCAGGCGCACGCGACCTTAGGCCTAAATGTGGATGATCAAAACAGCCTCTATAACTGTATCTCCAAACTGACTCCCCATAAATTAAAGATCAAAGACATCATCAAAAAAGTAAGCAAATCCTTTGACATCGTGCCCTCCAATGTCTTAGTCGGCACCCTTGAGCAGGAATTGGCTGATGAGATCGGACGTGAACTGAAATTGACCGAAGCAATCAATGAGATCAAAGACCTTTATGATTATATTTTGATCGACTGCCCCCCTAGCTTGGGGTTTTTGACGGTTAATGCCATCCGTGCCAGCGATGAGATCGTTGTGCCCGTTGAGACCAGCCGTTTTTCTATGCAAGGGGTTGACCACCTGATGGATATTGCCAACCTGATCCGTGAGAGGTTAAACCACCCGGTTGAGGCCAAGGTGTTGATCACCATGTTCGATTCGCGCCTGCAGCATTCTTTTACCATGCTCGGCAAAATGAAAGAAAAGTTCTCAGGCATGCTGTTTGATACGATCGTGCATACCAATGTCAAGCTCAAGGAAGCGGCCGTCATGGGAGAGGCGGTCATTAAGTACGATAAATACTGCCGAGGCTCCAAAGATTATTTGAGCCTGGCCCGCGAGATCTTGAGTGTCAACCGTCCTGTGGCGCCACCCGAGGAAGCCTCGCAGGGATACGCGCCTTCCGAACGCATGCAGGAATTGGTTGAACGTGAAACCAAGGAATTTTTAAGCTCCACGGCATTCGTCCTAAAGGCCCCGCAGGCCCAATCAGTTTATTTGACGGGGTCCTTTAATGACTGGTCTCTTGATGAAAACTGTCGTATGACCTCCAAGGAGGGCGTCTGGTCTTTGAATCTTGATCTAAAGCCGGGTGTTTATAGGTATCAATTTATCGTCGACGGTAAATGGCAGCAGGATCCGTCCAATGCCAGTACTGAGCGCAATTCATTCGGAGATATTAATTCTGTCATTGAGGTCAAAGCCTGATGCCCGATAGTGGGAATTTCAGCAAAACAGATATCCTTGACGGAAAAATGTACGCGGTATTGGCTTATCTTTCCATTTTTTGCATTGTCCCCTTGATCTTCAGAAAGAATAATGCTTTTGTATTGAGCCATGGCCGGCAGGGTCTCGTGCTTTTTGTGGCGGAGGTGGGGACTCTGGTCTTGAGCATTATTTTTCCTTGGGGCTTGAGACCGTTTTTATTTATTCTTTTCGGATTTTCATTTTTGGGGATGGTGGCGGCTATCCGCGGCCAATTTGTCGAATTTCCCCTTATTGCCCGTATCGCTCAAAAAATCACACTTTAATTAAAATGGTCTATGTTTCGTAAAATTGTGGACGTTCTCAAAGAGGTTTTTTGGATCAAACGCTCGCGCAAGAAGAAAAAGCCTGCCCGCCCTAAATCCGTCAAAAGACCTGCTGTTAAGAAAAAGGTGGTAAAAAAAGCCGCCAAGCCCCCTTTGAAACCTAAGGTGTCTCCTGTAGCTGTCAAGGCCAAATCTGCCCTCAAGAGGATAGATCCCTCGCTCGTTCAAGTGGGCGAAATCACGCATTACTTTGACCGAATCAAGGTTTGTGTCGTTAAAGTCACCCAAGGCACTATTTTGATCGGGGACAAGCTTACCATCATAGGCCCTAAGACAAAATTTATTCAAAAAGTCTGGTCTATCCAAGTTGAGAGTGTCGATGTTAAAGTCGCCCGCAAAGGCCAGCTTATTGGCCTTAAGGTGGACAAGATCGTAGCTGTAGGGGACCTTGTCTATAAATGATTGCTCCTCTGTGGGGGATATGGTATATTTAAACTATGAGAGGATCTAAGGGGCAGAATATCGTTGAATACGTGATGCTTGTGGCCGCGATCGCTGTCGTATGCATCGTTTTTTTAAAACCACAGGCGGGCAATCCCATGTACGACGGCATTAATGCGAGCTTGGGCAGTATGGTGACCCAGATCAATAATTTCAATAGCGCAATCCAGTTTAATTAATCATGAAAAAGAATGCATCCCCTTCATCAGCCCACAAGGCTTTGTTCCGCCGTTATTTGCTTTGGGCCTATAAAACCACCAAAGAAAGTTTTGAACGCATCGAGCGCAAAACCACACAATTGATTGTTGACGAGTATATTTTAGACAATTTGAAAACCAAAAGCCTGATTCCGGAAAAGTCCAAGGGCGGGTATAATATCATCGTCGATGAATTTGAGGCGTATATCAAAGCCAAGCGGGCGGATCAGTTGAAGTTAAAATTCTTAAATAGAGATCAGGCAGCATTACATCCGCAGTATTTGTATTTAAAATACCGCCTTAAGGCCATTGAAGCGGCGATCAGGCATTTTTTGGGACTCAAAGAATTGCATGCGATTGAGATTTTGTACGAAAAGGAAATGACGCAGCGTATTTTACAGGCGCGGGATCATTAGTGGTTGTGTGCGTCCTGGATCTTTTGCTTGATATCGTCCATCATTTGTTTCTGCTTATATTTCGTGTCATCGATGGTGTCCTGGACTTGGGTTTTTGTCGAGGAAGAATCCACAACTGAGGGGGTGTTTAGAAAAGTTTTTGAGACACTTTTAATGTATCCAAAAAATAGGCTTGTGGCCCAGATCCCGGCAATGGCAGCAATAAGGATATAACCCGCTTTCATACGTATAGTATATAGTAAAATGACATTATTGAAAATACTGTTTTTTATTTTGTGGTTCTTGCCTGCCTTTAAAATACAGGCAGACACGCCGGTGGAGATTTATGTTAACGGTGATAAGTATGATTCGATGCAAGCCTATAAAGCATCAAAAGATCAGCCCTCATCTCCCGGATTTTTGCCTAAGCCCGTCATGCTCAACAGCCAGCAGGAAGATTTTATCCTCAACCAGGCAAAGAAATTAGGAGTTAAGGTTGAAATAAGCAAGGTCAAAACGCTTCAGATGACTGAAGATTTTTTGTCTGAACCGACAGGGAATGAGATGTATGTGCTCAGTGTCGAAAAAGGGGTAGTCGGGGCCTTGAAAGATTTTTATAAGACTTTGGGGGCAAGCCCGGATTATCATCTGGGAAGCACTCTTTTGGAAAGCACTTATATCACCCCGGATCAAATGGAAGAGGCTATTAAACAAGCGGTTACGTTGTCCGCGGCCCCTAAGTTTTTGATTTCCCAGCCAGGAAAGGTGCGTATTTTGACCTTGTCCGCGGACGATACCCAAAAAGAAGTTGACTATTAAGCTCGCCGATTGTATAATTTCACATTCTTAAAGGGAAGATGAATTAAGACCGCAAGTGCGGTCACTCCGGCTTAGGGCTGGAGACATAACACGCATCCGTAGTTACGGGGCAAGAAGGAGGAAGTCAGTTGGCTATAGTTAAAGAAAAGAAAACAGAGGTCATTAACCGTTTTAAAACGCACGCGAAGGATACGGGTTCAGCTCCGATCCAGATCGCAGTGTTGACGGAGCAGATCAATCAGCTTAATACGCATTTTCAAATCCACAAGAAGGATTTTCATTCCCGCCGTGGCATGTTGATGCTCATCGGTCGGCGTCGCCGGCTTTTGGATTATCTCCAGAAGCAAGATCCCAAAAAATACGAAGAAACTATTAACAAGCTCGATTTGCGCAAGTAATCGGGTTTTTAAGAAAGGGTCTATTATGGCACAAGGACGTGTGGAAATTCCTTTTGGATCTTCCAATCTTATTATTGAAACAGGTAAAATTGCAAAGCAGGCTAACGGGGCCGTGACCTTGTCCGTCGGCGGTACGGTTGTGTTGGTGACGGCGTGTATGGCAAAAAAGCCCAAAGAGGGGACTGATTTTTTCCCTTTGACAGTAGAATATCAGGAGAAAACTTATTCTGCCGGCAGGATTCCCGGAGGGTTTTTTAAGCGTGAAGGCCGTTCAACAGAGCGCGAAATTTTAGTCTCCCGTTTGATTGACCGTTCGGTGAGACCTTTATTCCCGCAGGGATGCTTGAATGAGGTGCAGATTGTAGCCTCGGTCTTAAGCCATGATGGGGAAAATGATCCGGACATTTTGGCAATGATCGGTGCTTCCGGCGCTTTGATGGTTTCAGATATCCCGTATGACGGCCCGATCGGTGCCGTACGGGTGTGTATGATCAACGGAGAGCTGGTGGCTAATCCCACTTTCGCCGAGCGAAAAACAAGCACCATGGATCTGGTGGTGGCAGGCTGGGGTGATGGGATTGTCATGATTGAAGGGGAAGCGATCGAAGTGCCGGAAGACAAGGTATTAGAAGGTCTTCAATTCGCCTTGGAGCAATTGCAGGCTTGTAAAGAAGCCCAACTGCAGTTGGCTAAACAAACATCTAAGCCTAAAACACAGATCAAATTAAAAGATGTTCATCCGGATTTTGTTCAACATATCCGTCAATTATCATTAGGTTCCTTGAATGAAATATACACAAAGATTGCCGGTAAAGAAGAGCGTGAAGATGCGGTTAATGCGCTTTTTGAAAAGTTGACCGGTGATTTGGGCGCCTATGCTCAATTTAATACCGAAGGCAATGAAATTACAACCTCTGATGTGGTGGCTCAATTTGAAGCCCTGCAGTATGAGGTCATCCGTAACAACGTTTTTGACAAAGGCATCCGTGCCGATGGCCGCGGCTTAAAAGACATACGGGCGATCAGCTGTGAAGTCAGTGTCCTGCCGCGTACGCATGGTTCATCGCTATTTACCCGCGGACAAACGCAGAGTTTGGGGATAATCACGCTTGGCACCAAAGACGACGAGCAATTAGTCGAAGGTTTGGAAGAAACCAGCTATAAGACCTTCATGCTGCATTATAACTTTCCTTCTTTCAGTGTGGGCGAAACCAAGCCCATGCGCGGTCCCGGACGCCGTGAGATAGGCCATGGGGCTTTGGCCGCCAAGGCTATCCGTGCGGTGTTGCCGTCAAAGGATGAATTCCCTTATACCATCCGTGTTGTTTCTGAAATCCTGGAATCCAACGGTTCTTCGTCCATGGCTTCCGTGTGTGCTGGCGCTTTAGCGCTTATGGATGCCGGAGTTCCCATCAAAAGGCCGGTGGCTGGTATTTCGATCGGTCTTATATCGGATGAGAATCGCACGGTATTGATCACCGATATTATGGGCCTAGAAGACCATTTCGGCGATATGGATTTTAAAGTGGCAGGTTCCCGTGATGGTGTCAATGCCATTCAGTTAGACCTTAAGATCAAAAAGCTGTCTATCGAACTTTTACGTAAAGCTGTAGCTCAAGCCCGTGAGGCGCGCATGATCATTTTGGATAAAATGCAAGCGTGCATGCCTGCTGTCCGTGCGGAGATGTCGCCCTATGCGCCGCGTATCGTCACTTTACAGATCCCGCAAGAAAAGATCGGGGAGATTATCGGTCCCGGCGGCAAGACCATCCGCAAGATGATCGAAGAAAGCGGCGTGACCTCGATTGACATCGAAGAAGACGGCAAAGTGATCGTTGCGTCCCCCGATAAAGATGCGTTGGATGTGGCGGTCGGGATGATAAAAGCTTTGACTGAGGAGCCGGAGGTTGGTAAAATTTATGAAGCCACCGTCAAAAGGATCATGAATTTCGGTGCTTTTGTCGAGTTTATTCCCGGACGCGAAGGCTTGGTGCATGTCTCCGAGCTTTCTAATAAATTTGTCAAAGATGTTAATGATGTGATCAAGATCGGCGATAAGTTTAAAGTCAAGCTCACTGAAAAAGACGAGATGGGCCGCTTTAACTTAAGTAAAAAACAAGCCGAAACATCTTCTTAAGTTTCCCAAAGGATCGGGCATGAAGCTTGAACATCTCAATGAGATCAAGGGCATTGTGATTCTTGCCTTAAGTCTCATTCTTTTGGCCAGTCTTGTTTCTTTTACGCCCACAGATCTTGCCTGGTTTGTTTCGAAGCCTAATCTTCATCCTCAAAATTGGATCGGGATTGCCGGTGCGTATAGCGCCGGCATTCTTTTTTTCCTGGTCGGTTTAAGTGCCTATTTCTTTGTTGGTATCGGCATATTCTTCAGTTGGAATAAATTCACCTCCCGAGACCTGCCTTTTAACTTCTTTAAGTTTTTAAGCACTCTTATTTTGTTTCTTGTCACCGCCGCCCTTTTTAGTTTTTTTGCAGAAAACAGCGATGGGGCACGCTTGACCAACGGCGGGGTCGTAGGCGTCGTGTTTAGCGGTTTTTTGGTTGATTATTTTCAACGTACGGGAGCTTTCATTATTTTGGCTGCTCTTGGATTATTAAACCTGGTTGTTATCGGAGAATTCTTAGTATCGCCTTTTTTCATATGGCTGGGCCTGGGAATTCTTCGGGTTTTTCAAAGAATTTTTAAGGGAGTGCCCATAGCCGCTATTCCTCTGATCCACTCAAAGTCTCAAGAAAAACAGGATAAGATCACACCCGTCAGAAACAAAGAGGTGAAGAAGCCGGAGGTTCTTTTGCCCCAAGCGGGTGTCCCTCGCCCACAGTTACCTAATACCGCAGAACCGAAAAACACCCCTGCGGCGGTTAAGCCTAATATTCATATTGTTGCCGCTCCCAAAATGCAGGCCCCATCTGCTCCTGATACGCCGGTGTCGGTCAAGAAAGTGGGGGAGTATCATCTGCCCAGCATGGATTTACTTAAAGATCCTCCGAAAATATCAGACGATAAGATCCAGGAAAAGCTCATGAGCGGGGCAAAAATTCTGGAAGAAACTTTAAGCGATTTCGGGGTCAATGTCAAGGTGGCGGATATTGAACGGGGCCCTGTGATCACCCGTTATGAATTACAGCCGGCACCGGGTGTCAAAGTCGGGAGCATAGCCAGTTTGAGTAATGATCTGGCTATGGCGTTAAGCGCATCAGCCGTGCGTATTTTAGCCCCTATTCCGGGTAAAAACCGGGTTGGTATCGAAGTCCCCAATGGTTCTTCAGCCGCGGTTTTTTTGAAAGATGTGATCGCCCAGTCACACTTGCGGCCCGTTATATCAAAACTTGATTTATCCGTCGGTAAAGATACTTCAGGCAAACCTTTGATCGTGGATTTAGGCGATATGCCTCACTTGCTTGTGGCCGGGACAACAGGTTCGGGGAAAACCGTTTGTTTAAACAGTTTGATCATGTCCATTTTGTATAATGCTTCGCCTTCTGAAGTCAAGTTCATCATGATCGATCCCAAAATGGTGGAGTTAGTTCCCTACAATAATTTACCGCATTTGCTTTGTCCGGTCGTCACTGATGCCCGTAAAGCCACACCCGCACTGAACTGGCTTGTGATGGAAATGGAATCCCGTTATAAATTATTTAATAAAGAAGTGGTCCGCAATATCAAAGGATACCACGCCAAAGGTTTAGATATGCCTTATATTGTGGTAGTGGTTGATGAGCTAGCTGACTTGATGCAGGTTTCCGCAAAATCAGTAGAGGGGGCCATTACCCGCTTGGCGCAACTGGCGCGCGCGACAGGCATTCATTTGATTTTGGCCACCCAGCGTCCTTCGGTCGATGTTATTACAGGGGTTATTAAAGCTAATTTTTCTTCCAGGATTTCTTTTAAAGTCGCTTCCAAAGTAGATTCGCGTACGGTGCTTGATACCAATGGGGCAGAGACTCTTTTAGGTAAGGGGGATTTTCTCTTTATGAGAACCGGGGACCCTAAGCCTATCCGTGGGCAATGCTGTTATGTGTCTGATGAAGAGATCAGTCAGGTCATTGATTTTATCAAAAAACAAGGTGAGCCGGAGTATAATGATAGCGTTCTTAAACCCCAGCCGTCTGCGGGTGTGGGCAATACGGATGAAAAAGATGAAATGTATGATGAGGCTGTAAAGGTCGTGATTGAAACCAATCAGGCGTCGGTCACGATCTTACAGCGTCGTCTTCGTCTGGGATATTCAAGGGCCGCGCGCCTGATCGACATGATGGAACAAAACGGTTTGGTTGGGCCCTACGCTGGCAGTAAGGGAAGGGATATTTTAGTGGATCGCGAGAAATGGCTTTTAGAGAATACAGGAGAGGTAAATACCAATGCCGATAACGGACAACAATAACGACAAGTCTTCTATTTTAAAAAGCACCCGTGAAACTCGTGGGCTGACCCTTGAATTTGTTCATGAGGCCACTAAAATCCCCATGGATGTTTTAAAGGCCATAGAAGAAGGATATTCGGTACGCATTTTGTCTCCATTTTATTATCGTGGATTTATCAAGATTTATGCGGAATTCTTAGGGCTGGATGTTTCAGAGACCTTTAAAAAGTATGGCCTTGAGCCCGCCACAAAGTCTCCCGGTGTGGTGACGCTATCAACTAATGCGAACCGCCGGAGTGCTTTGCCCCAACTGAGCCTAGGACAGGCCCAGGCTAGGGTTTCTGATATTTTTAGTTCTAAGAATATCAAGAAGATGGCTCAAGTGATCGGCCTTTTGGTTGGCCTTTTTTTGCTTTTTAAGGTGGGGGGGTGCATTGCGTCTCATATCCATAAAAAGACGCTCATGCCTTCCAGAGGGACATCAACTTATCTCCCTTTGAAAGAAAAAAAAGTGAAAGTCCATAAGTATGTTGAAGAGCAAAACAGTGTGCCTGCGGTTGTTATACCTGAAGTTAAACATGAATCCCTCAAAGCTCAAAGTGAGAACCATAAAGTAGAGGTGGCCGTACGGGCGGTTCGTGATACCTGGATTCAGGTCAAGACGGATGATAAGATGGTTTTTGAAGGGGCTTTTAAAAAAGGTTCTGTTGAAAGCTGGAGTGCGGATAATCATATTGAATTGTCAGGCCGTAATATTGACCAACTCGACATGGAGATCAACGGCAAGCATATCGGTTCTTTGGGCTTAAGTGAGCGAAGGATCAAAAAGGTCCTTATCACCAAGGAAGGCCTAACGGTTAAGAAGTGAAGACCACTCTCGATTATCATAAGGAGCGTATGAGCGCCGGCCAGAAGGTCGGCGTTATTAATTTAGGCTGTGCACGTAACCTGGTGGATGCGCAAATGATGCTCGGGCGTCTGAAGAAAGACAAGCATCGAATCGTTGGTCACCAACAAGCTCAGACGGTGATCGTTAACACCTGTTCTTTTATAGAAGAAGCGCGCAAGGAATCGATCGACACCATCCTTGATCTTTTGGAACAAAAAAAATCAGGCCAAATCAAAAGGGTCATTGTCGCCGGGTGTTTGGCCCAGCGCTACGGCCCAAAGCTGGCCCAGGAGTTTCCGGGGGTGGATGCTTTTGTCGGGACCCCCGTTCTTGACCGTGACAATGAACGTCCGCAAGTGCGGTTGACCGCGAAACATTTGGCGTATGTCAAAATCTGTGAAAGCTGTTTTAATACTTGTTCTTTTTGTGCCATACCTCAAATCAAGGGTAAGTTTATCTCGCGCAGTATCGAGTCTGTTGTCAGAGAAGTAAGCCGCCTAGATGCTCAAGGGGTTAAGGAAATTAATATCATCGGCCAGGACATCACGGCGTATGGTATGGATATTTACCGTCAGAAATCACTCGCACGGCTCCTTAAAGAGGTCCTTAAGGTATGTCATAATATCGAATGGATACGTTTGCTCTATGCGTTTCCTGCCCATTTTACTGATGAACTTCTCGAGCTTATGGCCGGGGAGGCTAGGATCTGTAAATATATCGACATGCCCTTACAGCATATCAGCGATCATATTTTGAAGGAACAAAACCGTCATATGACAGGGGTACAGACCATTGCATTGATCCAAAAGATCCGCAGGGCCATGCCGCAGGCATTTTTACGTACGACCTTTATTACAGGACTTCCGGGCGAAACACAGGATGATTTTGAGCAATTGCGCTCGTTTGTCAAGAATTTCCGTTTTGAGCGTGTAGGAGTTTTCGTTTATTCTAAAGAAGAGGGGACACGCTCTGCAAAGATGGAGCTTCAGGTCCCCTCTAAAATCAAGAAAAACCGTATGGATCTTCTGATGCGGGATCAACAGGTTATTTCAAGTGAAATCCTGCAGTCTTTGGTGGGACGGACGCTTAAAGTTTTGATCGAGGAAAAAGAAGAAGTCAAGTCCTGTCATTCTGAGCGAAGCGAAGAATCTAAAGGGCCTTTAAGATCCTTCGGCCTGAAGCCTCAGGATGACAAGTATAGAACGTATATCGGCCGTAGTGAATATGATGCTCCTGATGTGGATGGTGTGGTGTATGTCCGCTCAAAGCTGTCGCTTAAGCCCGGTGATTTTGTTCAGGTGTTGATCACGGATGCTTATGAATATGATCTAGCGGGGCAAGTCCTATGAACATACCGAATATTCTAACGATGTCCCGTATTGTTTTGGCTTTGGTCCTGGTTTTTCTTCTAAAACAAGGTTCTGAGGCGGGGAATATAATGGCGGTAGTTGTCTTTATCATCGCTTCCTTAACTGATTATTTCGACGGACATTTGGCTAAAAGTCAAGGCTTGGTCAGCGACTTTGGCAAAATTATGGATCCTATTGCGGACAAGGTATTGCTGTTGTTAACCTTGGGGGTATTGGCCCATTTAGGCATGATCGACTGGCGGATGTTTGCTGTCATCGCGGCGCGTGAAATTCTGGTGACCGCATCAAGGCTTTGTGCCATGCTTTGCCATGGTCGTGTGCTGGGGGCGGAGGGCGCAGGGAAGATCAAGACTGTGATCCAGATGATGGCGGTACTCGTGATCTTGTTGTATCTGGTAGCCCGTGGAAGCGATTTTTGTGCGGGATGGTTTTCTCATGTGCAGAAAAATTGGGAGTCTTTGATCAACATGTTGATGTGGGCTGCGGTCATTTTGACGGTCTATTCAGGGGGGGAATATTTTCGTAATAAATGGAAGATGGGACATGAAACCCGGGGTGCCCATTGATGAAGAATTTTCTAATGAAGTTGATCGCGACCGTTTTGGGGGTAGGGTTATGTCCTTTTGCATCCGGCACAGCGGGTACGGCTGTCGGTGTTGTTATTTTTTATTTCTTAGGGAATAACGGGGTTATTTTTGCCTCTCTTTTAACTGCCCTTCTTTTTTTAGGGATTATAAGCTCCGGCTTGGTTGAAAAACAATTAAATCAAAAAGACCCGGGGATTGTGGTCATTGATGAGGTGGTAGGAGTGATGATCGCATTATGGGGCCTGCCGATCATGTGGCCGGTCATGATTATAGGATTTTTCTTGTTTCGGGCTTTTGATATGTTTAAAATATATCCTATCAATAAATTGGAAGCCCAGCCTGGCGGTTGGGGGATAATGCTTGATGATTGTATGGCCGGGGTGTATACTAATATCATCTTGCGCATTGCTCTGCGATGCGCAGGTTTTTTTTAACTTGATAATACCATGTCATCCTGAGCGTAGCGAAGGATCTTAAGACCTTTAAGATTTTTTGGCGAACAACTGTGAGTGTCCGGTTTGAGGACCTTCGCCTCAGAATGACAGCAAGGGAGGGAAGTACAAATGGAAAGCAGCAATCCGACATTAAATGAGAGAACATTTGGAGCCGCCCGGGTGGGTGTGGGCGAGCCCGCGATGACCATCCAAGGCACGGTCAATAAAACATTTATTTTACTGGCCATCTTGGTAGCAGGAGCCGTGTGGACGTGGTCTAAGGCCTCTGACCCCAGCAGTACCGGTGTTTTAGGGATCACCTTTATGGTGTCCATGTTCGGCGGTTTGATCTTGGCATTAGCCACATCTTTTAAGCCGAAATGGTCTCCAATTACAGCCCCTTTATATGCGGCCTGTGAAGGCCTTCTTTTGGGTATTCTTTCCGCGTATTTCGAAATGCGCTATCCCGGCATTGTTATGCAGGCCGTGGGTTTGACTTTTGCTGTGACCTTGGCCATGCTTATGGGTTATAAATCCGGCTGGTTGCAGGCGACCCCGGGTCTTCGCCGCGGTCTTATGATCGCTATGGGCGGTTTGATGCTCTTTTATGTAGTTGTCTGGATCGCTTCTATGTTCGGCATTCATCCCCCCGGATTTATTAACGGCGGCGGACCTCTTGGCATTGCGTTTAGTTTGTTTGTGGTAGGTATCGCCTCCATGTCTTTGGTGCTGGATTTTGATTTGATCGAATCAGCTTCCCGCGAAGGTTTAGAGAAATATATGGAATGGTATGGCGCCTTTGCCTTGATGGTGACCCTAGTATGGCTTTATATGGAAATCCTGCGCCTGCTGTCTAAGATTAACCGTCGTAATTAGAAATCGTTTGATAGTGTCAGGGAAGAGCCCCGTTAGAAATAACGGGGCTTTTTTATGGGTTTTGATTTGCGCCTTCTTTTTTTCTATGGTAACCTTTAATCTATGAGTGAAGGCAGGGATGTGGGTTATGCCATTTTTGGCGTTGGTTTTGGCGTCTGGTCTTTTTTCCACGGCTTTAAGGTCCTGCGCGAGAAAAGACTTATTGAAAGTATTCCTACCTCAACAGTTCGCGGTCTTGCAATTGGGTTGGTCGAACTTACCGGAAAAGCAAAAAAGACAAAAATACTCCAATCTCCGCTGACAGTAACTGAATGCACATTTTATCGTTATACGGTAGAACGCTACGAAAGCAGCGGCCGTTCAGGACGCTGGGTCATGATTGCCCATGGAGACAGTTCTTTTTGCCCTTTTTGTCTGGAGGACAATACCGGTCAAATTATGGTATTGCCTAAAGGGGCAGAGTTTGTTATGCCTGTTAATTATGAATTTACAACAGGATTAGGCCGAACATTGCCGGATAGTCTTGTCAATTTCATGGAAAGCAATGGTTTACAATATAGGGGGCTTTTTGGGAACTATTCTTTGCGTTTTATGGAGTGGTATGTTAAACCTGATGATACGGTATTTGTACTGGGAACAGCCCAGAAGAACACGACACAATTGGATGATCACAGGCAGGCTTTATCTAGCCGTCTGGAGGAGTTGAAACAAAATATTCAACCCGCATCAGAGCTTGACTTAAGCAAGGAAGGTAATATTGGTCCCCAAGGGTGGAGTCAAGCTGTAGCCAGTGCAGAACATGGACTCCTGCAAGAGGAGATCAAATCAAATTTTCAAGATGATGCATCGGACGTCATTATTGCTAAAGGAGATGGTCAAATTTTCATTGTTTCAGATGAAAGCCAGACTGATGTCGTTAAAAGTTTTTCGTGGCAGGCTTTTTGCGGGATTTGGGGAGGGGCAGCTTTAAGTCTAGCGCTGCTCGCTTATTTGTTGTTCCGTTTTGGCGTATGGGCAAGGTTTTGATCAATAGGAGGGGGCATCCATGTCAATCATTATCGTAGCGGCTTTAATTTTTTTAGTGATCGGAACGGTTTTTTATTTTGTTTCTGTTTATAACGGCCTAATTATAGTGTCACGCAACATCGATAAGGCCTGGGCCAACATAGACGTGCTCTTAAAACAACGTCACGATGAGATCCCTAAATTGATCAGTGTTTGTGAAGGATATATGAAGTATGAGCGTGAAACCCTCGAGAAAATCACGGCAGCCCGCACTTCGTGTATTCAGGCCAAGAGTGTAGGGGAGTCATCTCAAGCCGAGGGGAATTTAGCCCAGTCATTAAAAACGCTTTTTGCGGTGGCGGAAAATTATCCGGATTTAAAAGCGAACCAGAATTTTACCCAGCTTCAGGGCCGTGTCAGCTACTTAGAAAGTCAAATTGCCGATAGGCGCGAGTTTTATAACGACTCAGTTAACATTTATAATATCAGGATCAATGAAATCCCGGATCTATTTGTCGCCCGTCAGCTCAATATGCAGCCCAGAGAACTTTTTAAGGTCGCTGAAGAAGACAAAAAAGACGTTGATATAAAATTTGATTTTCCGAAATAAAGAAAAAGTAGGGACAGACACTAATTTATTTAAAGATTTATTAAGAAACCAGTGTCTGTCCCTACTTTTTTATTTGAAATCGTTTCTTATTGATTTCGTAGATGAAATCAAGAACGATGAGGATAAGGGCCAAAACTACCAGGCCTAAGGATTTGTGGGTTAGGGGCTTGTGCTCCAGGAGCACTCGGGTTTTTATATGAAAGGCTACCAGCAGGATAAAGATCCAGAATACGGGCTTATGTTCTTTACTGTTCATAAGCCTTTGTAAATTAAACGGCCATTTTTCACCTTTGCTGTAGGGTATAAGGCAGGGGATCATGGCAGGTACTTTGTGGCAGTAATCCCGGTAAGCATCGCCGAATCTTGCCAATAGCATGCCTTGTTCGGCTTTTATAGTGCGGTAATACATAAAAGCTAAAGCCAATATAAATAAACTGCCTGCTGCCCATTCTAGTTGGGGGTAATCACTTTTTAAGACAATCACAAAGCCAATGGCAATAAGGAAGGTGCCTAAGTACAGGGGGTTACGTACAAAAGCATACGGCCCAGAGGTGGTTAATTTATCATTCTTAATAGCATAACCATTTGACCATAAACGGATCAGAATGCCTGCGATGATATAGCCGATACCTGCTCTCAGGGAGTTTTCGTTGAGACCGCAGCATAACATGACGAAAATCCCGAAGGGATAAATGACGGCAAAGCGCGGTTTAAAGCTTCTTTTAAGGCGTTCGGGTATATGCATAAGCGGTCATTATACATTAATGGCTTCAAAGAGCCAGCATTTTTAGAGCAGTTTGACAGGCTTGCTTTTTGATGTCCAGACGGCTACCTTTAAAATAGCATTTTTTAACGAAAGTTTTTGCAGTTGTGCTAAGGGCAATAAATACTAATCCCACAGGTTTTCTTTTGGAGCCTCCGCTGGGGCCAGCAATGCCCGTAACTCCAAGGCCATAATCAGTTTTTAGGATTTGACGTACTCCACGGCTCATAGCCGCAGCCACATGTGAACTGACAGCGCCGTGTTTTTTTATTAAAGATGGAGGGACTTTCAGGATTTTTACCTTGGCTGCATTGGCATAAGCGATAACTCCTAACTGAAGGAAATGTGATGAGCCCGCTATATTGGTTAACCGGTCACTGATAAGCCCCCCGGTACAGGATTCAGCAATGGCCAATGTTTCCCGGTTTAGAATAAATTTTTTTAAGATTTTTTGTTCAAGTTGCATGCTATTAATAATATTAGGGTTATGAAATTTAAAACCATTATAGGCACGGGGAAATTAATTGACAAGGCCTATTTTCTGACATATACTTTGCCGATACTTTACACACTTGGAGACCAATCATGTTTAATCCTATTCCTGAAGTTCTGCAAGATTTAAAAGCCGGCCGCATGGTCATTGTGATGGATGATGAAGGCCGCGAAAATGAGGGGGACCTTCTTGTTGCCGCCCAGTCGATCAGTGCGGATGTCATTAATTTTATGGCTAAGGAGGCCCGCGGACTCATTTGTGTTCCCATGGAAGACCGCCTTTTGAATAATTTAGATTTACATCCCATGAAAGAGGATTTAAATTCCAAGCATCAGCGCTGCAACACCGCATGGACGGTGTCCGTGGATGCGGCCTATGGGGTCACGACAGGTATTTCAGCCGCGGACCGCGCGAAAACCGTGAGTGTGTTGATTGATCCTAATTCTAAGCCAAGCGACTTGGTCACCCCGGGGCATCTTTTCCCTTTACGAGCCCGTCGTGGAGGAGTGCTGGTACGCGCCGGACACACAGAGGCTTCTGTTGATTTGATGCGTTTGGCAGGGCTTTTTCCTGCCGGGGTCATATGCGAGATCATGAATGATGACGGCACCATGGCCCGGACCCAGGATTTGATCAAGTTTGCTCAGAAACATAAGTTGAAAATTTGTACCATCGACAGTCTCATCGAATACCGCCGCAAGACAGAAAAACTGATCCAGCGCGTTGAAGAAGCCGTCATTCCGACCGAATACGGAGAATTCAAGATGGTGGCCTACGAATCGCTCGTGGATAATATTATCCACATCGCCTTAGTTAAAGGTGCTTTGAGCGACGCGGAACCAGTATTGGTGCGCGCCCAGTCGGAATGTTTGACGGGAGACGTCTTTGGATCTTTGCGTTGCGATTGCAACGCTCAGCTTAAAGCCGCCATGAAAATTATTAGTGAGAAAGGCCAAGGGGTCATCTTATATATACGTCAGCATGAGGGCAGGGGAATTGGTTTGATCAATAAAATGAAGGCCTATAATCTGCAGGATGACGGTATGGATACTGTTGAGGCCAATCATGCCCTGGGGTTTGCGGCGGATTTGCGCGATTACGGTACCGGTGCTCAAATCTTGGTGGATTTGGGGGTCAAGAAAATTTGTCTATTGACTAATAATCCCCGCAAGATTATCGGCCTCGAAGGCTATGGCTTGTCTGTTGTTGAACGGGTGCCTATTAAAATTCCGCATAACTCTAAAAATGAAAATTATTTAAAAACCAAAAAAGATAAACTAGGGCACATTCTGTAAGCCAATGGCTGCTATCAGGAAAAAAATCAATAAAAGTAAAATCCATCTGGGTATTGTAGCGTCCGATTTTAATGATTTTATTACCAAAAGACTGCTCAATGGCTGTTTGACGGAATTGCATCGTAACGGTGTGGAGGATCGCCAGATCACTACCGTCTGGGTGCCCGGATCTTTTGAGATTCCGGTGACAGCCTATCATCTGGCCCGTAGAAAAGAGATTAGTGCTGTCATTTGTTTAGGTGCGGTCATTCGGGGAGATACGTATCACTTTGAGGTTGTGGCCAATGAGTGTGCCCGCGGCGTTATGGAAGTTTCCCTTCTAACGGGTAAGCCCGTAATTATGGGGGTTTTGACGACGGATACCGTGGCCCAGGCCCAAACACGCGCAAGCAGCAAAGGCGGCCCCAATAAGGGGCGTGATTGCGCTTGCACAGCCTTGGCCATGATCGCTCTTTTGAAGAATTTGGGTTAATCCTATGAGACGCCGCACACTCGCGCGTGAACATGCCTTAAAGATTCTTTACCAGTTTGATATCACCAAGCGTCCGATGCAAGCCGTGATCGACTCATACTGGGAGGCGGAGGAAACGCGGGATCATGAGATCATCAGCTACGCCAATCTTCTTTGTCTAGGTGTGAGTGGGCAAATGGAAAACATAGATCACAAGATTTCTGATTATGCCACCAACTGGCAGATCAGGCGTATGGCCATCATTGACCGCAATGTGATGCGTATAGGGCTGTATGAATTAAAACACACCCAGGACATTCCACCGAAAGTGGCCATTAATGAGGCGGTGGAATTGGCAAAAAAATACGGCGATTTGGAATCCAGCAAATTCGTTAACGGTATTCTCGATAAAATCCACAAAAAAGAAATCGTCGAGCCGCAAAATTAATCAAAAGGCCCTATTCCTTGGATTTCGTAAGGCTTCGTCATGATCGATAGCGCCGATTTACACGTCCATACTTATTTTTCCGATAGCTCATCATCTCCGCAGGAAGTTGTTGACGGTGCGCTGAAGGCGGGACTTTGTTCTATCGCCATTACCGATCATGATATTGTTGAGGGGGTTCTCCCCGCGATTGAAGCTGCCCGCGGCCTTGCTATTGAAGTTGTGCCCGGCATTGAATTATCTTCCGAGTTTGAGGGTTGCGATATTCACATTCTGGGCTATTTTATTGATTATCAACAAGGCCCTTTGTTGGATAAAATCGAGGTCTTTTTAGATGCCCGTATAAACCGCATGAAACAGATGTTGGTTAATTTGAAGGCCGAGGGAATTAGCAATATCGAATTTGAAGAGGTCTGTGCGCTGACACGATCCCGCGCGGTAGGTCGGTCGCATCTGGCGATATTGTTGCAGCAAAAGGGATGGGTTTCAAACTTCAAAGGTGCTTTTGAAAAATATTTGGGTCCCGGATGTCCCGGGTATGCACCAAAATACAAGCAGACACCTTTTGAGGCTATTGCCTTGATTAAATCCTGTGGGGGGGTGGCAGTCATGGCTCATCCTATGTTGACCCAGAAAGACGAATTGATTCCTAGTTTGGTTGCGGCCGGTTTAAAGGGCCTTGAGGTTTATTATCCGAATTGCACGGATACGGTGATCCGGTTTTATGAGGGGATTGCCCAAAAGCACGGTCTTATCCTAACCGGCGGCTCTGATGACCACGGTAAGGACAAGGTCTATACGTATATCGGTAAGAAAACTGTGCCTTATTCAACGGTTGAACAACTGCGTCAAGCTAGATCTTATGGATCAATTCCTTCTTAAAAGCTCATTTAAACCTGTCGAAGAACAGCGCAAAGCGATTGATTTTCTGACCCGTGGTCTTCATGATAATGTCATGGCCCAGACCCTGTTGGGGGTGACCGGTAGCGGCAAGACTTTCACGATCGCCAATGTTATTAAAAATGTTAACCGTCCGGCACTGGTTATTTCTCACAATAAAACTCTGGCCGCCCAGCTTTATAGCGAATTAAGAGAATTTTTTCCGGGCAATGCGGTGGAATATTTTGTCAGCTATTATGATTATTATCAGCCTGAGGCCTATATCCCCCAAACGGATATTTATATTGAAAAAGATTCTTCCATCAATGACCGGTTAGACTGTCTTCGTCTTGCAGCCACAACATCTTTGATGGCCCGTCGGGATACGATCATTGTGGCCAGTGTTTCTTGTATTTATAATTTAGGCTCTCCGGATGATTATCAGAACTATATGGTGCAACTAAAGGTGGGACAACAGATCGATCGCGATCAAGTTTTATCCCAGCTTGTAGGGATTCAATATGAGCGCAATGACTATGATTTTGCACGCGGGAAAATACGCGTGCGCGGTGACATTGTAGAGGTTTTTCCCGCCTATCGTCAGGATGCTTTAAGGATTGAGTTTATGGACGATATCATAGAGAAGATCAAACAAATAGACCCGGTGTCCCAGGATACGATAGCCCAGTTAGACAGGACATTTATCTATCCGGCCAAACATTTTTTGGTCTCGCCTCCGCGGCTTTCACAGGCTTTGGGTGAGATTGAGCAGGAGTTACAGCTGCGCTTGACAGAATTGGAATCCCAGGGGAAACTGGTGGAAGCCCAGCGGCTTTTATCCCGCACACGTTATGATATGGAAATGATGAAGGAAATGGGCATCTGCAAGGGGATCGAGAATTACTCAAGGGTTTTATCCGGACGTCTGGCCGGCAGCCGGCCACTTTGCTTGTTGGATTATTTTCCGGCCGATTTTATTACCATTATCGATGAAAGCCATGTCACGGTCCCGCAGTTAGGCGGCATGTATGAAGGCGACCGTGCCCGCAAGGAAATGCTGGTGGCTCACGGGTTTAGACTGCCTTCCTGTCTGGATAACCGCCCTTTAAAATTTCAGGAATTAGAAAAAATTTTAAAACAACGTATTTATGTCTCCGCTACGCCCGGACCTTATGAGCGTCGGGACTCCGGTCATCATATGGTCGAACAAATTATCCGGCCGACGGGTATCATCGATCCGCCGATTATCGTACGCCCGACTCAAGGGCAGGTGGAGGATTTGATCAATGAATGCCGACAGCGCGCCTCCAAGAATGAGCGTGTGCTGGTAACTACCCTGACAAAACGCATGTCTGAAGATTTATGTGCTTATCTTGAGGAAGCGGGGCTTCAAGTCAAATATTTGCATTCGGACATTGAAACTATTGATCGAACAAAGATTTTACAGGACCTGCGTTTAAAAAAGTTTGATTGCTTGATCGGCGTTAATCTTTTGCGGGAAGGTTTAGACTTGCCGGAAGTCTCTTTGGTTGCTATATTTGACGCGGATAAACAGGGGTTTTTACGCTCACAGACATCATTGATTCAGACAGCCGGACGCGCAGCGCGTAATATCAACGGAGTTGTTATCATGTATGCAGAGGGTGTTTCAGCCGCCATGAAAGAGGCTATTGCTGAATGTGACCGTAGGAGGGAAATTCAGACAGCTTTCAATACCAAGAACGGAATAACACCTCGGACTATTGATAAAGCAATAAAACTCGGGATTGAAGAGTTTGCAGAGGCTAGGAATGTCGTGATGGAGGCGGCCGGTCAATCAGAGGAAGAGTTTGAGTTGACCACATTTTTAAGTGAACTTGAGAAACAGATGGAACTAGCCGCACGAAATTTAGAATTTGAAAAGGCTGCAAAAATCAGGGATAAAATCAAGGAGTTCCAAAATGTTGCTGGCCATTGATATAGGCAATACGACCATCGGCATGGCCACAATTGATCAAGGTCATGTGGTATCGGTTATTAAAGTTGAAACGACAGCTAAGGCCTGCACGATCAAGGCTGTGATAAAGAAAATCTTTAAAGGTACGAGAATTTCCAGAGCGGTGATTTGTTCCGTAGTCCCTAAAGTCTCAAGAACCCTTGAGGATGTTATAAAAAAAATGGTTCCTGTTGATATTATCGGCCGCGATATTGTAGTCCCGATCAAAAATCTTTATAAAAACCCCAAACAGGTAGGGCAGGACCGCCTAGTGGGCGCTTTTGGCGCCATGAAAATTTATGGCTGCCCTTTGATCGTGGTGGATCTGGGCACGGCGATCACTTTTGATGTGATCTCTTCTAGTGGTGAATATTTGGGAGGGGCCATTGTCCCGGGCATTCGTTTGTCTGCAGAATCCCTATTCTTGAAAACAGCGCTTCTGCCCAAAATTGAAATTCAAGCTCCGAAATATATTATTGGAAAAACCACTGAAGAAAGCATGTTAAGCGGTTTATTTTATGGGTATGGTTCTTTATGCAAAGGTATGATTGACATGTTATCATCTCAAGTGTCATTGCAGGAAAGCGGGGCCGATGAAGCAAATTCTGTCAAAGTAGTGATGACTGGAGGGCACACCCGCCTGATGAAGAAGTTTATCTCACCCAAAATCCGCATTATTGATGAAAATTTAGTGTTCAAAGGGATTTATTTTTTATCTAGATTGTAACTCACTAAATACCATATAGATACAAACTTGACAAATTGTAATTACATGGTATTCTTTCCATAATTTACCTCAAAAAGCGTTTTCTGCTAAAACTATTAACACTAGGAGACCAAATGTTTTTTTCATCCATCCGTCAGTCCCTGTACTCCCGTCTAATCAGCTTGTGTCTTATGGTAGCTTTTGTGACGACCATGGTCATGACGCCCAAAGCATCCTATGCCCAAGAAGGAGTCATGGGCCTACCCCAGCCGGGAATTATGGTGGATTTAAGTTCTTCTTATGTGCCGTTGATGATAACTGGCCTGAGTGTACATCCTGACAATCCTTTATTGATGGATTTTATTGTTAGCACCGGTAATAGCGGCCTTCAGGCTGATGAGGTCAAGAAGGAATCTGACCGTTTGATCAAATATTTTTTAGCATGTCTTACGATCCCGGAGAATAACCAGTGGGTCAACCTTTCGCCTTATGAAAAACAGCGCATTGTTCCCGAAGATCTCGGGTAGACTGTCTTGGGCCAGGATATGCTGGCACAGGATTATCTTCTGAAACAACTGACTGCATCTTTAATTTATCCTGAGAAGAACTTAGGCAGGAATTTTTGGGATAAAGTTTACGCAAAAGCCAGTCAATTGTACGGTTCCACCCAGATTCCCGTTAATACATTTAATAAGGTATGGATTCTGCCGGACACCGCTAAAGTTTATGAGCATAAAGATACCGTGTTTGTAGTCAAGAGCCATTTAAAGGTGATGCTGGATGAGGACTATTTAGCGCTGTTCAAACACCAAACGCCAACTGGGGGACATATCCCCGAAGGGGACTTGTCCCCAAGCAGGCTGCTAAGCAATGAAGCTCTGAATGTTAAAGCATCCCAGTTAAACAATCCTTCGAGTAGTGGAAACGTGAACAATTTAGGCAGCCAGATAGTCCGTGAAATCGTACTCCCGGCCATCGAGCAGGAAGTCAACACGGGCAAGAATTTTGCCACCTTGCGCCAGATTTATAATTCCATGATCTTGGCTGTATGGTTTAAAAAGAATTTAAAGGAGGCTTTTCTTAATCAGGTCTATACGGATAAATCCAAGGTCAATGGCGTCAATGTGGATGATCCGGCCGTTAAAGAAAAGATTTACCAACAGTATATTCAGGCTTACAAGAAAGGCGTATTTAATTTTATAAAGGAAGAGGTGGACCAAAACAGCCGGGAAACCATTCCGCGCAAGTATTTTTCCGGCGGGTTAACGCCGGAAAGACCGGAAAATCTGACCCAGGCGACCAGTGGTGAATTTCGTAGATCTGTGCAGGAAATGCCTGCAGAAAACAGGAATTATGCTATTAAAGGTCTAACCCAGGGAGCAAAAAGAGATCCAGCAAAGAAGAAAGATGGGTCGATGACAGCGACTCTCAAGCAAAATGAATCAAAGACTTTTGACTTGACCAATGGAGAAGGCATTACATTGAATGTAGGGGATGATTATTTAATATTTCAGCATCTTCAGGTTGAAGGGAAAGATATCGTCATGTTTAATCTGCAAGGTAAAAAAGACATTCATACAGCAGATGCTAAACCGGATACAGATGAACAGGATAAAAGTATTCCAAGAATTGGGCTGCATAATGGGGTTCGTATCAAGATATACAGAACAGATAATGGTTTTGAGATTAAGAATGTTGGCCCTGTTGATATCACTATTAGAGATGTGGCGATGACTGCAGAAACTGTTAGAAAAATTGTAGAGAGTTTTTTACAAGAAGATTTGACCGTTGAATATAAATTTTCCGTAGATGCAGAGCCCAGCGGTAGAGACGTGGTTGTAACAGTCACGCAAACAAATCGTGTTTCTCCTCCCTTATTGCCCATGACGGTAAGCGCCAATTATCAATCTTTGGTGAATAAGTTCCCCCCCATTTTCCATTTGATTCCGATGCAAACAAATGACGCGTATGTGCTTCAATTTAAGACTGTCAATCCGGCGATACCGTCAACTATGAAGTGGACAGATGTTCAGGGGGATATTGAGAGATGGCTTCCTTTAGCAGGACAGGTCGTTTTAGGTGATATCAATCCGGACATGTTCCGTGATTACGATTATCGTTATGTTAAAGACGGGGTTCCCTTGAAACCTGAGATCGTATTTATTCAGACACTTGTCTGGGCCAAGATGGCTTTGAAAAAAGCTGAGGCTGCGGGTATTAAGACGCGCGATGTGCTTGTGGCGAGGGATGCGCGAAAGATTGAACCGGAAATCGCCGATGCTGAGATCGCGGCATTGCGCTTCGCAGGGCTTAATGTTGTTTTTGTCGGGGATGAGCCCAATTGTGTCACATCCTATTCTTGGGCCGTTCAGAGCCGGGAGTGGTTGATGACAATTTTTAATACAGCCAGTCACGTATCACAGCCTGAAAACATGATTGTTCGTGGATTTAAAGTGACTCAGTTAGGAGCTCTTGGAGGGAATGTTTTGAGCTTGACCACCAAAGAGATCAAAAATGAATCTTTAGCCCTGATCAAAGAAATATTAGCGGATAAAACAGGTTTAACCAAAATGAAAGCCGCAGAACCGGGCAAGCTAAGCCGTAAATCAATTGAGGATGAGGCTATTCGTTTTAATACTGCTGTTGGATTAGTGGCTGCCAACAATGAATCTCTCTATCAGTTAGGCCGGGATATCAAACTAAAAGACGCAAATGCCGAGGTTGGGGCTGTTATTGATAGACTTGGGAGCAACAAACCCCTAGCAGGCCTGAAAGTTGTGGTCGAGGGTTCGCATACTCCCAGCGGTCC